>NZ_SEWE01000038.1 GCF_004167665.1 Hymenobacter persicinus
CCGACCGCGCCGAGCCCATTGAGCTGGCCGCCGCCATCGACCAGCGCCTGCTCCAGGGGCTGTCTGACGGCTGGCGCTACGATGCGCTGCCACCCGACCGGGAGGCGTTTCGGCTGGGTTTGGGGGGGCTAAATCAAAGCGCGGAGCTGCTCCACGGCCGCGGCTTTCTGGAATTGGCGCCCGAGCAGCAGGACGCGGTGCTCCACGCCGTGCAGGCCGGCTCCGCCCCCGGCGACATCTGGCAGACCGTGCCTGCCCCCCGCTTCTTCGAGGAAATGCTGGCCGAGATGACCGAAACCTACTATGCCCACCCGCTGGCCCAGGAAGAAATCGGCTACGTGGGAATGGCCGACGTACCCGGCTGGGCGAAAATTGGCCTCAACGAAAAAGAAGACCGGGAGCCGGAAGAGCGGTAAGATGGTGAAGTTGTGAAACGGTGAGTTGTTCTGCTGCCTTTGTCGGCGTATGACGAACGATTCACTTCTCACCCTGCTGCCACCTCACCACCTCACCATTTCACAATTTCACCACATGCCCGACGAAGAAACGCTGGAAGAAGGGGTACTCGACCCCGTGAAGCCCGAAGTGCAGGACCCGCTGCTGCAAAGTATCCTGGCCGAAGCGGCCGCCCCTACGGCCCCAACTGAGCTGGAAGAAAAGCTGGAAATTCCGGTGACGCCCGACGAAGTCGACTGCGTGGTTATCGGTACTGGCGCCGGCGGGGCCCCGCTGCTGGCCCGGCTGGCCATGGCCGGCCTGAAGGTGGTGGCGCTGGAAGCCGGCCCCTGGCACGACCCGAAGAAAGACTTCGCCACCGACGAAAAAGCCCAGGAGTTTCTGTTCTGGAACGACGAGCGGCTGTCGGCGGGCAAAAACCCGCTGGCCTACGGCAAAAACAACTCTGGCACCGGCGTAGGCGGCTCCACGCTGCACTACACGGCCTACACGCCCCGCCCCCAGCCCGCCGACCTGCACCTGCACCGCGACTTCGGCGTGGGCCAGGACTGGCCCTTCGGCTACGAGGAGCTGGAGCCCTACCTGGAAGAAGTAGAGCAGTTTCTGGGCGTTTCGGGGCCCACTCCCTACCCCTGGGGGCCCGCCCGTCGCAAAGGCTACGCCCTGGCTCCGCTGCCCCTGAACGGCGCCGCCCAGCTCATGCAGCGGGGCTGCGAAAAGCTTGGTATCCGCACCTCGCCGGCGGCCAACGCGGCTTTGTCGGCGCGCTACTACCAGGAGGGCGTGGGCTGGCGCGAGGCCTGCACCAACCGCGGCTTCTGCCAGGCCGGGTGCAGCACCGGCGCCAAGGCCAGCATGGACGTCACGTTTCTGCCCCTGGCCGTGGCCCACGGCGCCGAAATCCGGCCGGGCAGCTACGTCACCGAAATTGAGCGCGACGCCTCGGGCCGCGTGACGGGCGTGGTGTACCAGCAAAACGGCACGGAGCTACGTCAGCGCTGCCGCCACCTGTTTCTGTGCGCCGGCGCCATCGAAACGCCGCGCCTGCTGCTGCTCAACGAGCTGGCCCTCAGCAGCGGCCACGTCGGCCGCAACTTCATGGCCCACCCCGGCGTGCAGGTGTTCGGCACGTTTGAGGAATCGGTGCGCCCCTTCAAGGGCATTCCTGGCGCCCTGATTTCGGAGGACACCCACCGGCCCAAAGGTGCTGATTTCGCCGGGGGCTACCTGCTGCAAAGCATTGGCATCATGCCCGTCACGTTTGCCGGGCAGGTGGCCCGGGGCCGGGGCTACTGGGGCGAAAAGCTGCGGGCCTACATGCGCCAGTACAACCACGTGGCCGGCATCAACATCCTGGGTGACTGCCTGCCCGCGGCCGAAAACTTCCTGGAACTGGCCGAGGAGAAGGACGCCCGCGGACTGCCCAAGCCCCGGCTGCACTTCACCACCCAGCCCAACGAACAGCGCCTGAGTGACCACGCCGAGAAACTGATGCGCCAGATCTGGGAGGCCGCCGGGGCCACCGATATCTGGTCGTTTGCGCGCAATGCCCACGTTATCGGCACGGCCCGGATGGGACTGAGCGGCGACGACGCGGTGGTGGATGCCAACGGTCGGGCCTTCGACGTGCCCAACCTCTACATCTGCGACAACTCCGTGTTTCCGAGTGCGCTGAGTGTAAACCCGGCCCTAACAATTATGGCCTTGAGCTTGCGCACGGCCGACAAATTCCTGGAAAACCTCAAGTAAAGCGCAACCTCCCGTCCGTCTTGCGCGAGTTCGGGATATAACTACATGGCTATGGCTAAGAGCTTTTTAACCCAGATTAAGGACCGCTTCGGCGAGGGCGGCTACGCCGGGGATGAGTACGGCGGCGCCGGCGGCAAGGACGGCAGCGGCCTGCCCACCGGCGAGGCCGGCAACTTCATGTTTGCCACCGGCATCGAGTGCTCTTACCCTACCATCGACCACGGCAAAACCCGCCGCGACCTGCTGGCCGAGTGCGACCATTACGGCCGCTACAAGGAAGACCTGGGCCTGGTGAAGGAAATGGGGCTGAAGGTGCTGCGCTATGGCCTGCCCTACTACAACATTCAGAAGGCCCCGGGTAAGTACGACTGGGAGTTTGCCGACCTGGCCATGGCCGAAATGCAGCGCCTGGGCATCACCCCGATTCTGGACCTGATGCACTTCGGCGTGCCCGACTTTATCGGCAACTTTCAGAACCCGGAGCTGCCCGTGCATTTTGCCGAGTACGCCGGGGCCGTGGCCAAGCGCTACCCCTGGGTGCGCTACTACACGCCCGTCAACGAAATCTACGTCACGGCCAAGCTCAGCGCCAAAGACGGGGTCTGGAACGAGCAGCTGAAGTCCGACAAGGCCTTCGTGACGGCGCTCAAGCACACGGTGGCGGCCAGCATCATGGGCACCCAGCAGATTGCCCAGCACCGGCCCGACTGCATCATCGTGCAGAGCGAGTCGGCCGAGTTCACCCATGAGCTGCGCGCCACGCACACGCCCGCCATCCAGATCGAAAACAAGCTGCGCTTTCTGGCCCTGGACCTGCTCTACGCCCACCACCCCGACGCCGAGGTGCTCAACTACCTGCTCGACAATGGCCTGACCCGGCGCGAGTACGACTGGTTTATGGCCGGGGAGCCGCCGGGCTACCAGATTATGGGCAACGACTACTACGGCCGCAACGAGAAGGTAGTGCTGCCCGACGGCACCTGGCAAACCAGCATGGACATTCTGGGCTGGTACAACATCACCCACGACTACTACCAGCGCTACCTCAAGCCGGTGATGCACACCGAAACCAACGTCTTCGAGGCCAACGAAGCCCCGGCCTGGCTCTGGAAGCAGTGGGTCAACATCCTGCGCATGCGTAAGGAGGGCGTGCCGGTGCTGGGCTTCACTTGGTATTCGCTCATCGACCAAGTCGACTGGCACATCGGGCTGGGCGAAAAGCTGGGCCGCGTCAACGCCTGCGGGCTGTTTGACCTGGACCGCAAGCCCCGCCCAGTGGCGGAGGCATACAAGATGCTGCTCCAGGAATACGGTCAGATTACTATCGTGCCCCACGGCGAGCTGTTTGAAGTAACCCGCAAGCCGGCCACGCTGAAAGTGGAAATCTAGCGTTTCGCTCTTTCCCGAAGACGATAGTTTATTGCCGGAATGCAACCTCCGCGCCGCGGCCGCGCTCATGTAGATGGCCGTGGCCGTGCTTTCTTATTCCTCTTACCTAATCTGGTTGCCTTATGAAAAAGCTAGTATTCTACCTTGTATTGAGTGGATTGTCGGCGGCCAGCGTGAGCTGCCAGAAAAACGACGCCGTGGAAGCCCCGGCCCCCGCGACGCTGGAAACGGACTGGGAATGGACCTCCAGCGTGGGCGGCATCACTGGCAAGCAGATTACCACGCCGGCTACCACGGGCGTCACCAGAAAGTACGTGTTCCGGGCCGACGGCACCTTTATTCAGTACGACAATGGCCAGGAAGTGCAGCGCGCCACCTACGTGCGCGGCCAGGGCACCAGCTTGCTCTACAACGACCAGCGCGACATTATTACGGTCAACTACCGGATTGTGACTCCCTCGGGCACCCTGGAGCATTCGATGCGCTACTTGGTAGACCGGTTGTCTTCCGCGGAGCTAGTGCTGCGGGAAGATGTGTTCGATGGGTTCCTGCTCACGTTCCAGAAGAAATAACTGCCCACCCCGATACGCAAAAATGCCAGCTCCCCCCGAAGCTGGCTTTTTTGGTGCCCGAAAAGCAAGGCGGCCTCTACACCGCGGCCGGGGCGTGCTGGGCGGGCATCTCGGCGTCCACACCCAGGCCCTTGGCCACGGCCATACCCAGGCGGATGTCGGCGCGGAACCAGTGACAGAGCTGACGCTGGATGATGAGGTCCTTCTTCGGGCCCTCGATGCCACTCATGGCCCCCACGATGTTGTCGATGAGGTTTTTTTGGGCCTGGGCATCGAGTAGGCGGAACAGGGTGCCGGGCTGGGTGTAGTGGTCGTCGTGGCCGGGACCCTCGTTCCGGTCGTAGCGGGCCGCGAAGCCGTCGAGGGCCTGGGCCGGCTCGCCCTGGCTCTTGTCTTCCACCGGGCCGTCGAAGGAGTTGGGGAAGTAGTTCGGACCGGGACCGCCGTTGTCGCCGAGGGCCATGCGGCCGTCGCGCTGGTAGTTGGAGAAGCCAAACGGGCAGGCATTCACCGGCAGGTGCTCGTAGTTGGCGCCGAGCCGGTAGCGCTGGGCATCGGGGTAGCTCAGAATACGGCCCTGGAGCATCTTATCCGGCGAGTAGCCGATGCCGTCCACCACGTGAGCGGGGGCAAACGCGGCCTGCTCCACGTGGGCGTGGTAGTTGTTGGGCACTTCATTCAGCTCCATCACGCCCACTTCCTGGAGCGGAAACTCGCCCTGGGGCCACACCTTGGTCAAATCGAACGGGTTCCAGCGGAAGTCCCGGGCCTGCTCCTCGGTCATAGTCTGAACGAACATCTTCCAGCGCGGAAACTGGCCGTTGTCAATGGCGTCCACCAGGTCGTGCTGGGCGAAGTCAGCGTCTTCGGCCTTCATCAGGCGGGCCTCCTCGTCGGAGAAGTTTTTCACGCCCTGCTCGGTGCGGAAGTGAAACTTGATCCAGGTCCGCTCATTGGCCGCGTTGATGAAAGAGAAGGTGTGGGAGCCGTAGCCGTGCATGTGGCGGTAGCCGTAGGGCGTGCCCCGGTCCGACATCAGAATCGTGACCTGGTGCAGGCTCTCCGGGTTCAGGCTCCAGTAGTCCCACATCATTGTGGGGCTTTTGCGGTTGGAGCGGGCCTCGCGCTTCTGGGTGTGGATGAAGTCCATGAACTTGAGCGGATCCTTCACGAAGAACACCGGCGTGTTGTTGCCGACCAAGTCCCAGTTGCCGTCCTCGGTGTAGAACTTCAGGGCGAAGCCGCGGGGGTCGCGCTCCGTGTCGGCCGAGCCTTTTTCGCCGCCTACGGTGCTGAAGCGGGCAAACATGCGGCACTGGTTGCCGACCTTCCCGAACAGCTTGGCCCGGGTCAGGTGGGTGATGTCGTGGGTGACGGTGAACGTGCCGTAGGCGCCCGAGCCCTTGGCGTGCACCACCCGCTCCGGAATCCGCTCCCGGTTGAAGTGGGCCGACTTCTCGTGCAGGAAATAGTCCTGGAGCAGCAGCGGCCCACGCGGCCCGGCCGACTGGGTGTTCTGGTTGTCAAAAATCGGGCGGCCCGCGGCCGTTGTCAGCTTCTTGGGTTGGGTGGATTCTTCCATGGTAAACAGCGGGTGAGGTAAAGAAAGAAGGACTGCCAGCTCCGGTACCGGCCAATCGGCGGGCTTAGCTGGGCTCAAAGGTTGAGCTTGCGTAGTTATAATGAAAATCGATAATTGTGATAAAGGTATAGAGCTTGTTTATATTGCGCCATGACTTTGCAGCAACTCGAATACCTGGTGGCCCTCGACAGCCACCGGCAGTTTGTACTGGCCGCCGAAAAATGCTTCGTCAGTCAGCCGACGCTCAGCATGCAGGTGCAAAAGCTGGAGGAAGAGCTGGGCTTGCTGCTCTTCGACCGGACCAGCAAGGGCCTGCAGCCCACCGCCGCCGGGGCCAAAGTTGTGCTCCAGGCCCGGCAGGTACTGCGCGAGGTGCAGCAGCTGCGCGAAGTGGTGCAGCTCGAGAAGGGCGACGTAGTGGGGGAGCTGCGCCTAGGCATCATCCCGACCCTGGCGCCCTACCTCGTACCGCTGTTTCTGGTCGAGCTCGTGGCGCGCCACCCCCAGCTGCGCGTGCACGTCGAAGAACTGCAGTCGGCCCAGATCATGCAGCGCCTGAAAGACCACACCCTCGATGTCGGCCTGCTCGTGACGCCCCTCGACGACCGGAGCCTGCGCGAAATTCCGGTGCTAGAAGAGCCGTTTCTGGGCTACGTTTCGGCAGGCCACCCGCTCTACCAGAAAGCCGAGCTGCACCCCGCCGACCTCGACGCCGAGGGGCTCTGGCTGCTGCAGCAGGGCCACTGCTTCCGCCACCAGGTGCTCAACCTCTGCAATCCGCCGGCCCCGACGGCGGCCCGGCCCTACACTTACGAAAGCGGTTCCATCGAAACGCTCAAGGAGCTGGTGCGCCGCACCCACGGCTACACCCTGGTGCCCGAGCTGTCGGTGCAGCAGGAGCTGGATAGTCCGATGGTGAAGCGCTTTGCCGCGCCCGAGCCGGTGCGCGAAGTGAGTTTGGTGGTGCACCACGGCTTCGTACGGCTGCCGTTGCTGCACACCCTGCGCGACGTCATTCTGGCCAAGCTGCCGCCTCAGCTGCAGGTGGGCCGGGCGGGGCAGAAAATTCGGTGGAAGTAGCAGACTTTTCGGCCGGCCAATGGTTGAGGTTGGAGCCGCGCCGCTACCGGGCGGCGGCCTTACCTGTATCCGTCCCATGTCCGCTGCCCCGCTCACCTTCGTTTGTCTGCACTATTGGGCGGGTTCCGGCCTCGAATGGCAGGCCGTGGCCGCCGAGCTGCCCACCGACCTCGCCGTGCTGGGCCTCGATCTGGGCGGCTTCGGCGAAGCGCCGCCACCAGCCGGGGGCTACTCCGTGGATGCTTACGCCGACCAGGTGGAGGAGCAGATCCGGGCCCGGCACTTGAGCAATTACGTATTGGTGGGCCACAGCATGGGTGGCAAGATGGCCATGGCCGTGGCGGCCCGGCAGCCCGCGGGCTTGGTCGGGCTGGTGTTGCTGAATCCGTCGCCGCCCAGCCCCGAGCCCATGACCGACGAAGACCGGCAGGCCAGCCTCAAAGCCTGGGGCAAGCGCGCTGAGGCCGAAAAAACGTTTCGCAAGATTGTGACTCTGCCCGTGCCGGAAGCGGCCCACCAGCAGATTGTGGCCGACAGCCTGCGCAGCACCAAAGCGGCCTGGGAAGCCTGGATGCGGCACGGCAGCCGGGAAAACATTGTGGCCCGCCTGGCCTGCCTGCAGCTCCCCTGCCTGATTATTGCCGGCGCCTCCGACCCGATTATGTCGCCCTCGGTGCACGGGCTCGAAACCCTGCCCCACCTGCCCGAAGGCACGCCCCTGGCCATCCTGCCCGGCGCCGGCCACCTGTTGCCCTACGAAGCGCCCCAGGACGTGGCCCGGTTGCTGCGGGAGTTTGCCTCCCAGCGCCTGCCCGAGCCAGCAGTAGCCAAAGCCGCCCCGGTCAAGTCCCAAGCCGCCTCCGCCAAGTAGCTAGGGCGCTACTACAACAAAGAGGTTGACGTTCCAGGCGCGCCAGTAGCGCCGCCCGAACGTCAACCTCACTATTTCACCAGCTCACCATTTCACCACCTAGTCTAGGGACCGGTCGCGGAAGAGCACGTAGCCGATGTGGGCAAACACGCCGAACTGGTGGTTGGGGTCGTCGTAGCGGATGAACTGCAGGGCCGCGGGGCCGACGGGGGTCTGGTACACGAAGCCGGTCATGGCCGTGAAGTAGGGACGGCTAAAGGTGGGGCCGCGCCCGGCCAGCAGCTCGTTGCTAGCCTGCCGCTCGAAGGGACGCACCATCAGGTGCACGTAGGCTTCGGTGCGCCATTCCAGGGAGCCCACAATGGCCCGCACGTAGCGCAGGCCGGTGGCGGCGTAGGCCGTGCCGCGGTAGCGGTCCAGAAACAGGGTGCGGGAGTCGGGCAGGGGCAGAAACACCGGCGACATGGTCAGGGAGGCGCGGTAGGTGGCAAACTCGCCCTGGGTGGTGGCAACGGCCTGGAACATGTAGCCCCAGGCGTTGACGCGGCTGCCCACCGAGTCCACTTTATTGAAGGTGAAGTACTGCTCATTGAACAGGTCAACCTTCACAAACTGCTGGTTACGGGTCAGCTTGGATAGGCCGACGGCGGTGGAGCCGGGCTCGTAGGTTTCCTGGGCCGTCACGCCGCGCAGGGTCAGCTCCACCCGCCGCCCGCTCACGGCGTACTGCCGGCGGTTCAGGGAGTTGCGCTCAAAGCGGGCCGCGGCCGTGATACCGTCGAGCCGGTCCTGGTCGAGGATGGCGTTAGAGCTGATGTCGGCAGTGTTGGCGTACCGGTCGCGGTTGGTGAACACGCCGCCCGTCAGGGTGTAGCGGCTGCGAAAATTGGGGCTGAGGCCCACCTGCAACTCGGCTTTCACGTCGCGCTGCTGGAGCTGAGTGTTCTGGGCCGAGGAGCCTAGCAGGCCGCCGGTGTCCTGGTAGTTGAAGTTGTTGAACGTGACCGTGGGCTCGAAGTACAGCGGCGTGCGGCCCGGAATGCTGAGCCGGAACGAGCCCCGGGCCCCGTTGTAGAAGCGCCCGATGGTGGCGTCAGCCTTCACGGTGTAGAGGTAGCGGTTGAGGTAGCGGTAGGCCAGGCCCAGGTAGAAATTGCTCATCGAGCGGGTCGAGAGCAGCACGCCCAGGTCGGTGGTCAGGTTGCTGTTCTGACGCGCGTCGATGCCCAGCACGTAGCCCTTCTGCTTCTGGTCGTAGCGGATGCGCGGGTACACGTTGTTGAAGAAGTCGTTGTTGACGAGGCGGTAGTAGCCTTCCTCAATGTCGCCGGGGGAGTAGCTGGAGCCGTTTTTCTGGAAAAAGCGGCGTACGAAGTCCTGCTGCTGCCGCGGCAGACCCTGCACGGTTATCTGGCTGAACTCCGGCTTGGGGGCCCGGTTCTGAAACTCCCGGCGGCGCTGCTGCAGGGCCAGCGTGTCTTCGCGGCGCGGAATCCGGCTCAGCGCCAGGTCGAGCTTACGGTCGGCGGCCTGCTCCCCGAGCTGAATCAGCTGCTTGACCTTGCCGAAGTCGGCGGCCGTGATGTCGCCGAGGGTGGGCTGGATGAAGATGCCGTTCTTGCCCACCGATACGGTATCGGCCACGTTGGAACCCAGAAAAATCAGGGTGCTGGTCAGCAGTTGGTCGTCCTTGTCCTTGGGGTATTTGCTGAAGGCCACGTCGCCCACGTTCACTCCGATGATGATGTCGGGCTTAAATTCCTGGCGCATCACGCCGGTGGGGAAGTTGTCGACCACGGCCCCGTCGAAGAGGTAGCGGCCATCGAGGCCCCGGATGGGGCGGAATGCCAGCGGAAAGGCCATGGAACTGCGCACCGCGTCCGACAGGGAGCCATTGCGCTGCACCACCTTTTCGCGGGTGAAGATTTCGGAAGCCACGCTGCGGTAGGGCACCATCAGCTTGTCGAAGTCGTAGCCGGAAATGGCGCCGGCCGGAGCCAGCATGGTGGCCAGCACGTAGTTCAGCGTCACGTCGTTGACCAGCTTGGGCGTCACGCGGGTTTTCAGGGTCGAGTCGACGGCCAGGCGCAGGTGCAGGGCCGCGGGCGTAGGCTCGGCGTCGTAGTAGTTGTAAACTTTGTCTTCCAGCGGCTGGCCCGACACCCAGTTTTGGAAGTCGGGCTTAACCACGATTTCCTCGATTTCCCGGGGCGAGTAGCCCGCCGCGTACAGGGCCCCCACGATGGCGCCCATGCTGGTGCCGACGATGTAGTCAATCGGAATCCGGTTCTTTTCCAGCACTTTCAGCACGCCGATGTGGGCCAGGCCCTTGGCGCCGCCGCCACTGAGAACAAGGCCCACCTTCTGGGCCGAAACGGGAGAAATGGAAAAGACCGAAACCAGCAGGAGCAGGAGCCAGCAGTAGAGTTTGCGCATAGGTGGGAAAGTAAGGCCCCGAACAGGGCAGCGGCTTTCCTACGCAAGGCGCAAGGGGGAGTTGCGCCGGATATAGCTCAACCGTAATATAAACCCGATTCCCGGCCACCGGAGCCCGATCAGGGTGCCGGCGGCAGGGCCAGGGCAGCATGAAAAATGCCGTCTTGTTCGCTTAGCCGGAGGGTAGTGCCGTGCAGCTCGGCCAGGCGGCTGCTCAGCCACAACCCCAGGCCCGCCCCCTCGCTGAGCACGTCGGCCTGGTAGTAGGCAGTGGTCAGGCGGGAAAGGTCGCCGAGGCTGGCGCGCACCGGATTGGTGACCGTGAGCGTGGGCCAGCCGGAATCCGCGGCGCAGTCCACGGTTACCGTCACGGCCGCGCCGGCGGGGGCGTGGCGCAGGGCATTTTCCAGCAGGTTGAGCACGATGGTAGTCAGCTTGTCGGCGTCGGCCTGCACCCGGAAGCCGGGGGCATTTTCGTCGATGTGCAGGAGCAGAGGGCGGCCGGCGGCCCGGAAGCGGGGCAGCAGCCGGTCGGCGAGGCTGAGCACCAGTTCCTCAAAAGCCAGGGGCTGAAGGGTGAGAGGCAACGCCCCGGCCCGCAGCCGGCTCACGAGCAGAAAATCGTCGACCAGCCGGCTCAGGCGGCGAATTTCGTCCTGGTGCCCGGCGAGCTGGACGCGGGCGGCGGCGGGCAGGTCGGGGGCCTGCGCAGCCACGCTGAGGCCGGTTTGCAAAGTGGCCAGCGGGGTGCGCAACTCGTGGGCGGCGGCGGCCAGAAAGTTGTCCTGGAGCTGGGCCCCCTCGCGCAAGCGGGTCAGCAGCTGGTTGAGCGTTTCGGCCAGCTCCTGCACCTCGTCGCCGGTGGCGGGCACGGGCAGGGACGCCAGTTCCGCGCTGCTGCCCATGCTCCGGGCCTGGCGGCTGATGCGGCGCAGGGGCCGCAGAGCCACCCGGCTCAGCACCGGGGCCAGCAGCCACGCCAGTAGCAGACTGCCCGCCGCGGCCGCCGCCAGCCCGGCGCGCACCTGGGCCAGGGCGTGGTTGAGGGGGGCGGCCGGATGGGCCAGCCAGAGCGTAAGCTGGTCGTCGGGAAACAGGCCGGGGCTGCGGGCCACGCGCACCTGCCGCCAGCCCCGGGCGCGGGAGTGGGGCCAACGGGCCGAGCGGAACAGCTCCAGGGCCGGCTGCCCGGGCCGCTGGTAGAGCACGCGCATGGTTTCGCCGGTCTGGTCGGGCAGGGGCAGCACGGGCAGGGCTCCGCTCAGGTCGGTGCGGGCCAGCAAGAGGGCGGCGCGGGCCCGAAGCCGGTCGTCGTCGGCGGCCGTGAGCAGGGTGCGCAGCCGCCGGTACTGCCAGCCTCCGCCCAGCAGCGTCGTCAGCAGCACCACGGCCGTGAAGGCAAGCAGCAGGTGGGCGCGCAGGGAGGCGGGGCGGAGCATTTTCGTTGAGTGCTGAATGTTGAAGGCAAACGGAATGGCGTTCTGAGCGAAACAGAAACGTCGCGCGTGCTGCCGCTGGATTACCAATCATACGGCAGCACGCGAGATTCCTCGACAAGCTCGGAATGACGTTCCTTTTCCAGCATTGCGGTTCCTTAACCTGGTTCACATTCTTAGTTCTTAATCCGGTACCCGTGGCCGACGACGGTTTCGAGCAGGGGCGGAAGCTCAGGAAAGGCTTTGTCAAGTTTGCGGCGGAGCTGGGAAACATGCACCTCAATGACGTTGGAGCCCATATCGAAGTCTACTTCCCAGACTTTCTCGGCAATGCGGGTTTTGGGCACCACCCGGCCGGCGTTGCGCAGCAGCAGCTCAAGCAGGGCAAACTCGCGGTTGGTGAGGCTCACCGGCTGCCCGGCCCGGGTCACGGCGCGGTGCAGCGGGTCCAGTTCCAGGTCGGCCAGGCGCAGGGGGGCGGCCCCGGGCTGGGCCCGCTGCCGGTCCACGGCGCGCAGGCGGGCCAGCAGCTCGTCCAGCTCGAAGGGCTTGCGCAAATAGTCCACGGCACCCGCGTCGAGGCCGCGAATGACGTGGGTGGTGTCGGCCAGGGCGCTGAGGATGATGACGGGCACGGCGGCGAGGCCAAACTCGCGCAGGTTGCGCAGCACGTCGAGGCCATTCTGCCCGGGCAGCATCATATCGAGCAGAATCACGTCGTAAGCCGTGGTGGCGGCCCGCTCCAGGCCCTCGGGGCCGCTGTGGGCCACGTCGGCCACGTGCCCGGCCTGGCTCAGGCCCTGCTGCACAAAGCTGGCCAGCCGAACCTCATCTTCAATCAACAGAATGCGCATACCGCTCAGCTACGAAAAAACGGATAGGTGGGGTCAGGAGCAGAAAAAACGACGCCATGCCGCGGCCTCGCCCAGCATGACGTCGTTCTTTTACCAACTGCTAGTGCACTAGGTACTGCACGCCGCCCACGGTCAGGGTCTGGGCGTGGACGCGGCGTACGTCGGTGGCGGCGACCATGCCTTCGCGCAGGGTGAGGGCCGAGCCGGTGGCCTGGACCGTTTCACCCACCTTGAGCTTGTCGCCGAGCTGAATGGCCACGTGGGGCGGCAGCAGTAGCAGGGTGTTGTCGGTCAGCACCAGGCCCCGGACCTGGCCTCGGTCGTCACGGCGCAGCTCACTGATGCGGCCGTTCCAAGTGGTGGCCGCCGGCGCCGTGGCCTCCGGGTCGCGCGGCCGCTCCGGGCGCTGCATCAGCAGGGGTGTGCTACCGTTTTGCACGCTCACCAGCTCCAGACGGGCGGCGGGCTGGGCAGTGGCGGTACCGGCTTCGGCAGGACCCCGGCGGCCGGCCACGGCCCCGAAGCTGATGGTCTGCCCCGGCTTGGCGGCGGCCATCACGGCCTTGGCCATGTGCAGGGGAAAGTGAACAGTCGTTTCGGTGCCGTTGAGCGTGGTCACGAAGCCGTCGTACAGGCCTTCGGGGTTGGTGACGTAGCGAGTCAGAGTGCCGCTCAGGCTTTGCACGGGTTGCAGGGCGCGGTCTTCGCCGGGGCGGCCTGGGCCGGCCGGGCCGTGGGGACCTTTGCCGTGGGGTCCGCGGCCGGGGACGGGCGGCGGGGGCGGGGTGCCGTCGGGCAGGGCCGGGGCGGCCGCCCCCGCCCCCGCCGCCGCGGCCGACTTGGCGGCGCTGCGCTTGGTCTTGGTTTTAGTGGTCGTGGTGGTTTGCTGGGCCAGGGCCGGGCCGGCCAGCAGGGCGGCCAGGGTCAGGACACTCAACGATTTGGGGGAGAAAAACATGGCAGTGAGTCGGTAAGCCCGCGGGGTTGTTCCCGAAGGATGCTACAAAGCTGCGCCCCCGCCCTGAGGCCGGCCTGAAGACCGGATTAATTTTTCTTCAGGTGCGCAGCGCCGCTAGGGCTTGCTGCCCGGGCCGGCCGCCAGGTGAGCATTGTACTCCGTGATGATGGCTACCAAGTTGCGGTAGTGGTAGTCTTTCTCCTGCCGGGCTACTTTCTGCGCCAGCTCCGGGTAGCCCATCAGTAACTGGCTTACCTGGGCGTTGAACATGCCCCGGTCTACTTCGGCCAGCGCGCCGCCGCGCCGCCGAATGAAAAAGTGGCTGTTGGTGTAAGGAATAGCCGTGTGCAGCATGGCGCCGGGCACCGGGATGGGCAGCGGGGCCCGCTGCTGCTCGGCCTGCAGAAACAATTCTACGGCCCCGTCCGCCACCCGCTCGGCCAGAATCTTTGGCTTTTTCGTGCCGACCAAGCGCATCGTTTCAAAGTAATACGGACCCGCTGTCATGCTGAGCACGTCTTCTACTTTGGCCGTCTGCCGGGGTGGGGTGGGCTTGCGGTTGGGCAGCCGGAAGTAATAATTAAACGGATAGTCGATGCCCGGGTACTGGGTGGGAATGGGCAGGTAGGCCTGGATGGCGCGGCCGTCGGCGAAGCGCAGCGTGCCCCAGCCGAAGCTCAGGGTCTTGTCGATGACGCAAAACGTGGTGTCGGCGGCGGGCGTAGGGGCCTGGGCCCGGGCACCCAGGGACAGGACTGCCAGGGGCAGCGCATAAAAAAGCTTGGTCATCAAAAGCAAGAATAGAAGGCGAAGTATCGGATAAGGGCCAGACTTTCGGCACCCATAAAGCTACGCCCCACCGGCCAGTTGCCGGCTTACCACTTTTTGAAGATGACGTAGACGGCGGCAATCAGCAGCCCGAAGCCCACGAGGTGGTTCCAGCCCAGCTTGTCGGTCTTGAACACATACACGGCGCAGAGCGTGAACACAGACAAAGAAATGACCTCCTGAATCACCTTGAGCTGAAACAGGTTGAAGGGCCCGCCGTTTTCCTCGAACCCGATGCGGTTGGCCGGCACCTGAAACACGTACTCGAAAAACGCCAGCCCCCAGCTAATCAGAATCACGCCCACCAGCCCCAGCCCGTGCAGCCAGGTGATTTTCTTGAACTGCAGGTGCCCATACCAGGCGAAGGTCATGAACAGGTTGGAAATGGTGAGCAGCAGAACGGTGTAGAGGGATTTCATGGAGCAAGAGGATGATCGGCGCTACTGTTTGCGCCGCAAGGCATACGGCAAAAGCTGAACCATTGGACTACTTGCACGCAAAGCGAATACCTTCGATAGGTTTATAGTTCTTCTGATTCGCTCTCCAAGTCAATGCGTCAGGCTAGGTTCAAGGCTGTTAAGCTGCTGCGGAAATGGATGTTGAAGCATCATTCAGCTTCGGCGCTGAATAAACAGGTTTTAACCGACTATTCCGGGGTAGCTCAGATAACGCTGGGCGGCTTTGCGTATGATGAAAGCGGATTTCAGTACGCAACCAAGTCAGGTGTAGGGTATCATAAGTGGACGGACCTCGAAACGGCCTTCGGCTACAAAGTAGACCTGTATACCACGGACGAAATCTGCCTGGACCTGTTTTTCAGCAAGGAAACGCGCCTGACGCTCACAGAGTCAACGCCTGGCTGGTATCAATTCTTGGATAGGCTAGCTGAAAACATACCCTCAGTTCCTCGTGAGTGGAACCTGAAAATAGCAGCTCCAGCCTTTGAAATACAATTGACGCTGCTTTTCGATAAGGCCGGGAGAAATCAGGAGCAGGCCGAAGTAGCTTGCTACAAGGCGTAAGGTCCCAGAGAATCCTCAGTCCTCGTGCCCCGGTACCGCCGCCTGGGCCGGCGCATTCCGTAGCTCCAGGGCCTCCCGGGCTAGGCGCTTTTTCTCGCTTTCGGAGGCGGCCTGGGGCAGCTTGTCGAGGTCGGGCTGGCCGGCGTCCACCCAGCAGGTGTACCAGTAGGAACTCACCAGGTGCACGGCCAGCCGCAGCTGCCGCTCCACCTGCCCGTTGAGGCGCTGGTGGTACTCGGTGGTAAAGTCGCGGGAATAGACGCGCACGGTGGCGTTGCCGCGCTCCTCGAAGCCGTACTTGCGGTCCTCGGAGAACTTGCCGGTCAATTCTTTCTCGAAGCGCAGCACCGAGTCGAGGGCGGCGTGGGAGCGGCCCACGGTCTGCCAGATGGTTTCGGTGGGCTTTTCCAGGTAGGTGGGGGCACCCACGAAGAAGTCATAGCCACTGCTGAGCACCTCGGGCAGGCGGCTTTCCCAGAACCCGTGGATGCCGCGCTGCCCCGAAAACTGCCCGTTGTAGTTGCGGGTAGTGTGCAGGGGCACGCAGGCGTCGGCAATGTAGTGGCCCATGTCGGCCGAGAGGCGCAGGATGTTGTCAGCGTCGCGGGTGCGGAAGGCCTCGGTGAGCTGGTACTTCATGCGCGCCACCTGCCAGGGCACAATGCCGTGGCGCAGCAGCGAGTCCTCGCCGTAGCGGGCCACGGCGTCAGTCCAGCTGTGGGGCAGGCGGGTCAGGGCCGAGTCGCCGTAGGCATCCACGTCGAGGAAGTGGCGCGGGGCCTCCCCGGGCACCACCGACCGGCGGGAATCGGGCCGGGTGGCGTTTTCGGTCAGGTAGTCGATGTTGGTTTTGTAGAACCCGACCATTTCGGGCGGCAGCGTAAACACGGCCAGCCGGTTGATGAGCCGGTGCCCGAAAAAGCCCCAGGCCCGGGGCTGGTGGGGCAACAGCACTAGCAGGCCCAGCAGGCCGAAGAGTAACGATTTTCTCATAAGTAAGTAGTTGATAGGTACTGCCAATAAGTAAATTCAGCGGGCTCCGAAGGTAAAGAAAAACTCGTCTGCCCGACCACTGCGCAGCAGCCCGACAGACGAGTTTAGCAATTAAGCCGGTGGCGCCTAGCGCCGGCCCTGGCCGACGAAGCGCATGCGGTAGTCGGCGTTCACGTCGCCCTTGGTAATGCGGGTGAGCTTGCCCTTGATGAGCTGCTTTTTAAAGCCCGAAATCAGGTCCGTAAACAGCACGCCTTCCAGGTGGTCGTACTCGTGCTGAATCACGCGGGCCGTCATGCCCGAAAAGGTGTCTTCGCGCTGGACGCGGTTTTCGTCCTCGTAGCGAATCACGATGGTTTCGTGGCGGTACACCATCTCGCGCACGCCGGGAATGCTCAGGCAGCCTTCTTCAAAGCCCCATTCCTCGCCGGTTTCACTCACCATCACCGGGTTGATAAACGCGCGCTTGACGGGGGCCTCGGTGGGGTCGAGCTCCACTTTTTCGCCGTCCTCGTCTTCGTCGTCCATCATGGGCGTCGAGTCAATCACGAACAGGCGCACGCTCTTGCCGATCTGGGGCGCGGCCAGCCCGACGCCGCTGGCGTGGTACATCGTGTCGTACATGTCGGCAATGAGCTGCTGGAGCTCGTCGGCGGGCATCGTGGCGGGAATGTCTTTGGCGTGGGCTTTCAGCACCGGGTCGCCAAAGGCTACAATGGGGTAAATCATCGGGATTCGAGGAAGGATTGCAAAATCAGGGCGGCACTCACCCGGTCGACGGTGGCTTTGTCGCGGCGGTCTTTCTTGGACAGCCCTCCGGCCAGCATGGCGGCGTGGGCCATGCGGGACGTGAACCGCTCGTCTATCTCGTGCACGGGCAGCTCGGGCAACTCCCGGCGCAGCGTACGGATCAATCCGACGACGGCGCTAGTTACGTTGGTATCCTCGTTCAGCAAGGTGCGGGGCATTCCCACGACCAGGGCCTCAAGCGGATCCTGCTGGTGGTATTTTTTCACGTAGGCCACTAAGTCTTGGCTGTGAATGGTTTCCAGCGGGGAGGCAATGAGCTGGAGCGGGTCCGTCACGGCCAGCCCCACGCGCTTGTTGCCGTAATCGATGGCAAGAATTCGGCCCATTGCAAAAGAGAAAAGAAAAGACAACTACGCCGCGCCCGGCACGGGTGAAGGCTGCTGCCCCAAAGATACGACAGCAGAAGGAAAGGTGAATTTGCTCCGGGCCGCCGGGCCACCCGGTCGTCGTTTTCTGGCGCCCAAACCACCGGGAGATTAACGTTGGGTATCTTCGTAAAATCATAAAATTATCTTTCACTTATATTTTTATATAAGCTGTTTTCGGCGTCTTTTATTTGGGTAAAAGCGGCCAAATATTGCGTTTAATAAATAATAAATTGCACTGTTATTGGAAAATTGATATGCTCAGATGTATGGCTTGGTTTTCTTGGAAAAGTTTCAATATTTTTGAAGGATTACTTTTCCCCAAGGCGCGTAGTATCGACTGAACTAGTACTGTCTCAACTGCTTATGACCGACGAGCCGAACGAAGCTCCGACGCTGCTTCCTGCTGTTGCCCCTTCTCCGGCCCCGCGTACCTCGCGAGTCCAGATCCGGCAGCCGCTGCTTTTGGCGCTGGTGCTGGCCTGCGGTGTGCTGCTGGGGGCCAACCCCTTCCGCCCGTCGGAGCAAAACCCCGACGGTACCGCCCGGGGCTACCTAAAGTTCAAGGAAATCCTGAGCTACGTCGACCGCGACTACGTGGACTCCGTGGACGCCGAAGCCCTGTCCGACTACGCCATTACCCGCATGCTGGAGCGGCTCGACCCGCACTCGGTGTTCATCCCGGCCAAGCAGCAGCAGGCCTCCGCCTTTCTGCAAAGCGACTTCGACGGCGTGGGGGTGGAGTTCAACCTGTTTCACGACACCGTGACGGTGGTTTCGCCCCTGAGCGGCGGCCCCGCCGAGCTGGCCGGCCTGCAGCCTGGCGACCGAATCCTGGCCGTAAACGGCGAGGCCGTGTCGGGCGTGCACATCACCAACGAGCAGATGTTTGGCAAGCTCCGCGGCCCCCGCGGCAGCAGCGTGCAGCTGCTGGTGAAGCGCCGCCACCAGTCGAAGCCGATGAGCGTGGCCGTCAACCGCAACCGGATTCCCAACTCGTCGGTGGACGTGGCCTACATGATGGACAACGAAACCGGCTACATCAAGGTGAGCCGGTTTGCCAGCGGCACCTTCGACGAGTTCAAGCAAGCCCTCGGCGACCTGAAGCGGCAGGGCCTGACCCGCCTCGTGCTCGATTTGCGCGGCAACCCCGGGGGCTACCTCGACCGGGCCACCAAGCTGGCCGACGAGTTTATCAGCGGCACCAAGAAAATCGTCTACACCGAAGGTAAGGGCGACCAGTACGACACCCAAACCTATTCCCGCACCCTGGGCGAGTTTGAAGACGGCCCGCTGGTGGTGCTCGTGGACGAAGGCAGCGCCTCGGCTTCGGAAGTGCTGGCCGGCGCCCTGCAGGACCACGACCGGGCCTTGGTGGTGGGCCGGCGCACCTTCGGCAAGGGCCTGGTGCAGCAGCCCATTGCCCTCAACGACGGCTCGGAGCTGCGCCTGACCATTGCCCGCTATTACACGCCCTCGGGCCGCTCGATTCAGAAATCTTACCGCGGCGGGGTGGCCGACTACGAGAAGGAGCTCAGCCAGCGCATGAAGCACGGCGAGTATTTCCACGCCGACAGCATCCACTTCGCCGACTCCTTGCGCTACCGCACCGCCCGGGGCCGCACCGTGTACGGGGGCGGCGGCATCATGCCCGACCTGTTCGTGCCCCGCGACACGTCGGCGTACTCGGCCTACTACACCCGCCTGCAAAGCCACAACCTGGTCCGGGAATTTGCCCTGAACTTCTACCAGGACCACCGCGAAGAGCTTGAAGCCCTGCGCTTTGAGCAGTTCAACGCCACTTTCCGCATTTCCGACGCCCAGCTCCAGGCCTTGGCCGCCAAAGCCAGCACCGACGGCATTCCGGCCGACGCGGCCGGCCTGCGCCGGTGCACGGCCGTGGTCCGCAACCAGCTCAAGGCCCACATTGCCCGCAGCGCCTACGGCAAAACCGCCTACTACCAAGTCTTGCGCGAGCAGGACCACGAGCTCCAGCAGGCCTTCCACGCCGTTACGGACGGCAACGCCTCCCTGATGCAGGGCATTACTCTGAAGCAGGAGTAAAACAGGAACAAGATGATAACAAAGAAGGCCGAAACGTGCGTTTCGGCCTTCTTTGTTCATACCACGGGAGCTGACGGATTGGTTTACTTCTTGCCGCCGGTCAGGTCCTTGTACAGAAACTGCTTGTCGACGCTGGCGAAGGGCTGACCGTCGACTTCGGCGTAGGGGTAGATGAAGTAGTTAAGCGGGGAGCCCTGCTGCTGCGGGTTCAGGGTCAGGTCGCGGCCCCGGGAGAATTCCAGCCGGTTTTCGTCGTGGGCGCCGAAGAAGTAGGTGCGCTTCGACGGGTCCTTGGCCGCTTCGGAGGCATCGACGGGCACCCAGCCGGTTTCCTTGGTGTAGAACTCGGCCCAGCAGTGGTAGCCTTTCACCTCGCCGGTGCCGCGCTCGGCGGGCAGCGGGAAGCCGATGCTGAAGCGGGCCGGGATGTTCAGCGCCCGGCAGTAGCCGATAAACACGGCGTGAAAGTCGGTGCAATTGCCGCGGCGGGCGTCGCAGGCGTAGTAGATGTCGCCGCGGCCCCAGCCCTGCCCGGTCTTGTCGTACTTGACGGTGCTAACCACGTGGTTGTAGATGGCCTGGGCCTTTTCCAGATCCGTTTTGGCGTTGGCCTTAGCTACCACTTCCTGGGCCCAGAGCTTGATTTTGGGGTCCAGGGGCACCAGGTTGTCGGGCTGAAGCCAGCGCTGCATGTTGGGGTCGGCAGCTTCCTTGGGCGCCTTGCGGGCCGGCTCGGGGCTCAGCATCGGGTTGACGTGCTCCCGCCGCTCGGCCTGCACTTCCATCGTGACCGAAAAGCCGGCCGGCTGCGGGTCTTTCACTTTGAGGTGCAGCACCTTGTTGCCATACTGCCCGGTCAGAATTTCGTAGGGATAGGGCGAGGTAATCTTCAGGCTATCAATTTCCTGCGACTTGTCGGGGTGGGGTACGGGCAGCCAGAGGTCGAGCTGCTTGGCGCCGGCGGGCAGGTCGTGCACCTTGGCGGTGTAGTCGAACGAGAACGTGCGGCTTCGCAGGGGCGCGGCGGCCGGGGCTTTGTCGGAAGGGGCGAGGCTGCCGGCGGCAAAGGCCAGCAGCAGGGGCCAGGTGAGAGCGGGGAAGAGCACGGAAGTAGAGAAAAAGTAGACAGCAGCAAGCCGGGCGGCTAACCAATTGGGCCGCAAGGTACAGCGGTTTTGCCGGCCGCCGGAAAGGTGGCCGCAGTTGTTGGCAACACACGGGAAGGCGCGGGAGTGCCCGCCGGGAGTTATTTAGTCCGGCCGCCCCTCGGCTTAGAGCGCCAAGGCGGCTTGCAGCCGGGCGGTTTCGGGGCGCAACTGGAGAATAATCTGGTCGAGGCCCTGCCGGACGCACTGTAGGTACAGAACCCGGTCGGGCTGGGTGTAGTTGGTGGAGCTGTAGAGGCTGGCGGTAGCTTTGGCCTGGCCCTGCCCCCGGTACGAGCCCAGTAGTTCCCGCTTCAGGTTGAGCACGTCGAGCTGCACATCCACCACGTACTGGTAGCGGGCCCAGGGAAAGCCGAACAGGTTGAGCCCGCCCAGTGTCAGGCCCGACACGGCGGCGAAGCCCAGCCCGGCGCGGGCACTGACGCGGCGGGTGCGCAGTACCAGAAAGCCCCGGGGCTTGCCGTAGGGCTCGGTCAGCACCTCACGGGTTTCGCGCTCAAAGAGCGTGCGCACGTCGGTGGGCACGGCCATTGGGTCGAGGCTGAGCGCGAGGCGCTGGCTCTGCACTTCGGGCGTGAGCGTGGGCAGGCGACTTGCCAGGGTTTCAGCGGTGGGATTGAGCAGGCCGGGGTCGAAGGCGCGGCAGCTGCTTAATAAGGATAAGGTCAGCAGGATAGCGGATTTTCTCATGCCGTTAAAGATACCAGTTGGCCGCATTCCGGTTGTGCCGGCTAAACGCCGAGTAAGCTGCTCGCCGAAATAAGTTTTCAGTCGGGATGCCGCCCCGGAGTTGACGCTTCGGCCGCCGGGCCGCCACCAGGATTCATGCCCGGCCCGCCGGCGGCCTCATCCGTTTCTTGGCGCGGCTGCGTACCTTCACATTCCAACCCGGCCCGTTTTCCCACCCGAAAAAGCTTCTTCCGCATGGCTTACTACCACCGCCTCGGCCAGATTCCGCGCAAGCGTCACACCCAGTTCCGCCAGCCCGACGGCACGCTCTACGCCGAGCAGCTCGTGGGCACGCTGGGCTTCCACGGCGTCTCGTCCCTGCTCTACCACATTCACCCGCCCACCCAGATCAAGCAGGTGGGGGAGCCGGTGCCCTACGGCCCCAAGCTGCTCAAAGACCGGCCCCTGGCGCCCAGCCACCTGCGCACCCTGGCCCAAACCACCACCGGCGGCGACTATCTGGCGGCCCGGCAGACCATGCTTGGCAACGCCGACGTGACGCTGAGCATCTGCAACCCCACCGAGCGGCGGATGCAGTACTACTACAAAAATGCCCTGGCCGACGAGGTCATCTTCGTACACGAGGGCAGCGGGGAGCTCTGGAGCCAGCTGGGCGTGGTCCGTTTCGAGCCCGGCGACTACGTCATCATCCCGCGCACCATCATCCACCAGCTCCACTTCGACGAGGGCCCGGTCCGGCTGCTGATTATCGAGTCGTTCAGCCCCATCGAAACCTGTCGGCGCTACCGCAACCACTTCGGGCAGCTGCTCGAACATTCGCCCTACTGCGAGCGGGAC
The DNA here is from genome assembly GCF_004167665.1 of Hymenobacter persicinus. Lineage (GTDB taxonomy): Bacteria > Bacteroidota > Bacteroidia > Cytophagales > Hymenobacteraceae > Hymenobacter > Hymenobacter persicinus. Next base: position 22,159 of record NZ_SEWE01000038.1, read on the forward strand.
ATCCGCCCGCCGAGTGAGCTGATCGTGGACGACGTGCGGGAGTCGGGCGAATACTTGGTCAAGATCAAGAAGGAGGGCTACCTGCACCAGCTCGTGTACGCCCACTCGCCCTTCGACGTGGTGGGCTGGGACGGCTACTTCTACCCCTACGCCACCAGCATCCACGACTTTGAGCCGATAACCGGCCGCCTGCACCAGCCGCCGCCCGTGCACCAGCACTTCGAGGCCCACAACTTCGTCATCTGCTCGTTTGTGCCCCGCCTGTTCGACTACCACCCGCTGAGCATTCCGGCGCCCTACAATCACTCCAACGTCGACTCGGACGAGGTGCTGTACTACGTGGCGGGCAACTTCATGTCGCGGCGCGGCGTGGATCTGGCCTCGTTCACGGTGCACCCGAGCGGGATTCCCCACGGCCCGCACCCGGGTACGGTGGAAGCCAGCCTCGGCAAAAAGGAAACCCACGAGCTGGCCGTCATGGTCGACACGTTCCGGCCACTCTACCTCACCGAAGCCGCCCTGCCCTATCTCGATGAGAAGTACCCCATGAGCTGGAACCCGGACTTCAAGCACGAGCCGCCCCGGGCCGCCGACATGATGGACTAACTTTTGCTGGGCAAGGCGCCCGCGCACCAACTTCGCCGCGTTGGCGTTAGAGGCGCGGACCCCGCTGTTTTTCCAACTTTGATTTGTATGAAAAAGTCCTTCCTGTTTGCCCCCCTGCTGCTGTTGCTGGTCCTCGGCACGTTCAGCTGCAAAAAAATCAACGAGTTGCTGACCTTCGAGTTTTCGGACACCCAGAGCTTCAAGATTCCGGCCACGCCGCTGGTGAGCGGGCTGCCCGTAACGCTGAATCTGCCCGTGCCCGTGACCAACAAGGCCTCGGAAACTTTCCGCAGCAACAACACCAGCGCCGACTTGGTGAAAGACGTCAAGCTGACCAAACTCACGCTCACCGTCACGGACCCGACGACCGAAACCTTCGACTTTCTGCAGAGCATCGAAATTTCCATCGGCACCGACCAGAACGACAAGGTGGTCATGGCTTACCTGAACGACGTGCCCCGGGGCGCCAAAAGCATCGAGCTGACCTCGACCAACGAGAAGCTGGACCGCTACATCAAGGCCCCGAGCTACACGCTCTACACCAAGGCCACCGTGCGCCAGGCCACGGCCCGCGAAATCACGGTGCAGGAGGAAAGCCGCTTCAAGGTCACCGCCGACCCCCTGTAAGGCGTTTGGTTTAAGCCTAAAGAAGGGCCGCTGACTCGTCAGCGGCCCTTCTTTGCGTTTGGAGTAAGCCCGGCTAATGCGCTACCAGTACCTTGCGGTGCAAGCTGTACTCGCCCACCTGTACTTCGAGCAGGTACACCCCGGCGGCCAGGTCGGCCACGGGACTGGTGAGGCGGCGCTGCCCGGTCGTAATCAGCTCGTGGTTGAGCACCGTGCGCAGCAGCTGGCCCTCCAGACTGAGCAGGCGCACGGTGGCCGGGGCCGCCAGGGGTAGCTGCAAGGCGGCCTGCACGGCCTCCCGGGCCGGGTTGGGGTACACCTGCAGGCTCAGGCCGGGCAGCGTTGCCGCATTCTTATTAGCCAGCACCGTCACGTCAATCAGGGCCGTCCAGACGCTGAGCTGCTGGTTGTCGAGGCGGGTCCAGATGGGGCGCACCACGTTGTTGTGGGCCGTGATATTGGTGTAGTCGCCGAAGAATACGCCCGGGTTGGGCACAAACGGCGACTGGCTGAGGCGGAAGTTCTGGAAGGTCTGGCCGCCGTCGGTGCTGCGGGCCCCATACACGTCGGTGCGCGTTTCGGTGGCATTGGCGGGGTAGTTGCGCCGGTCGTAGAACACAAACCAGAGGTAGCCCGTGGCCTGGTCAATGGTCATCCAGGTGAAAAACTGCTGGTGGCCGGCCGTGTCGTTGTTGACCCGCCGCGGGGCGCTCCAGGTCTGACCGCCGTCGGTGCTTTTTACCAGCCACACGTCGGTGTCGGAGGGGCCGTTGCGCTGGTCGCTCCAGTTCACGTAGATCGTGCCGCGGTTCGGGCCCTGGCTTACGTCGCAGGCCGTGATGGGCAGGCCGTTGGCGCGGTAAATGCCCGCCACGGGAAAGTCCCAGCCCCCGGGCACGCTGGCAATAACTTTCTCACTGCGCAGCCAAGTCAGCCCGTCGTCGAGGCTGCGGTTGAAGGTCAGCCCCAGCGGTCCGGCCCAGGCCGTGTAGATTTCCCCGTTGGGCCCCACGGCCGGTACGGCGCCCTCCACCGTGTTGTCCTCGTCCACGGCGTCGCCGCCCACCTTGCTGATGCGCTTGGGCGCGGTCCAGGTCAGCCCCTGGTCCCGGGACTTGCTGAACACGATGCGGCTGCTGTCGGTGGACGCCAGGCTGCCGTAGGCGTCAAACTCGGTCCAGGTGGCGTAGAGGGCGTTGGTTTTGCGGTTCACGGCCACCCACTCCTTGTCTTGCTGCTTGGGTGGGTTCAGCCCGAAGTAGCCGCGAAACGTGAAGGGCGTGGCGGCCGTGGCAGCCCGCTGCACCTGCATGCGGTCCACGAACGGGAAGCTGGTGTTGACTGAGCCGCCGGGGTTGGAAAGGTGGAAAAAGTAGAACGCCCCGGTCGTGTCGGCCACCACGCACGGGTCGCCCCACACGCCGTAGGGCGAGCTCAGCGGCCGCCAGGTCCAAGTCTGGCCGCCGTTGGTGCTGTAGTACTGGTTGCTGATGTTGGCCCCGGCCACCAGCTCCCGGGTGTTCTTGGGATTAATGGCAATGGCCGTTTCCTCCGGGCTGCTGATGGTGCTGACCAGCACGTTGGGGTGGGCCGACTGCGCCCGCAGCGCCGACGAGGCACCCAGGCCGAATACCAGGACCAGGGGCAAAAACTGTCTGCTCATGGCTGAGTGGTTTTGGCCAGGCTGTTGAAGTAGTCAACCAGCATCACCAGGTCGGGTACCTGCTCGTAGTCGAGCTTCTTCTCGGCGGCGTAGGCGGCTACCTGCGGAGCCTGGGCCCCAAAGAGCTTTTCCACCGACTTGCGCTTCAGCGCCAGCTCCTGCACCGCGCCCTGGCCGGCCTGGCCCGCAAACAGCTGCACCCCGCGGCTGACCGAAGCCGGCCGGGTTTCGATGTTGTAGGCCGCAATCCAGTTGGCGGCTTTCTCGTCGATGGTGTGGAGCAAAAACAGCTGGAGCGGGCCGGCGGTGAGGGTTTCGAAGAAGTTGCGGCTGTCGGCGCTGCGGCCCACGGTCCGGGTTTCGAACGTGTGGCTGCCCCGCTTGCCCTCGGCCCCCAGCGTGAAGCCCCGCAGGCCACCCACCGGCAGCACGCTCACGCCCGCCGGCGTGGTCGGGTCGCGCACTTCCACCAGGCGCAGGGCAATGTTGTAGCGCAGGGCCGCCACGGAGTGCTTTTCCCCGCCCGCGGTCCAGAGCGTGCCGGTTTGCCAGTCGGGGGTGAAGTAGGCCTGCTCGGGCGTGAGGGCCGCTTTTTCGACGGTGCGGTTGTACTCGTAGGGCGTGTAGTAGCCCTGGGCCAGGGCGTGCACCTGCTGCTGGGTGAGCATGGCGGGCTGGGTCTGAGCCCAAACGGCACCGAGGGGCAGCGCAGCCAGCAGGCCCGTCAGCAACCAGGGAGAAAGGCGAGTAGACATAGAATAAGGGGGGCTAAGAACGGCATATCGATAAAAAATCAATGCGGGCTACGGCCTAACGGTTGCGGCCGTACTGCTCGTGGCTGCTCACCCAGTCGGAGCTGCTGATGGCGGCGCCCAGGCTGAGCTCCCCGGCCAGCACCACCCCGGCCACGATTTCGGCAAACTTGTTCACCGTGCCCCGGCCCACGCAGCCCAGCATCCGCAGGCACTCGTTTTGGGTGGCCAGGCCCGTGCCGCCCCCGTGGGTGGCCACGATGAGGGAGGGAATCGTGATGCTGATGTACAGGTCGCCCTCGGCCGTGACTTCCGAGTACAGAATGCCCGCGCTGGATTCCGACACGTTGGCCACGTCTTGGCCGGTGGCAATGAACATGGCCGTGATGCCGTTGGCGGAGTGGGCCCCGTTGTTGTTGGCTCCCGACATAAACGCGCCCACGTTGGAGACTTGCCCGTGGTAGGCCAGCTGCTCGGGCGTCACGCGCATACGCTGCTGCAGGATGTCGCGCTTAATCACGCACTCGGCCACCACCCGCTTGCCCCGGGTGCGCATTACGTTGATCTGGGAGGCTTTCTTGTCGGTGGCGAAGTTCGACTCGAGGTAGAAGTGGCGGATGGGGGCGCCCTTGTAGTTTTCCAGAATCCAGGAGCAGGCCGCAAACGTGGCCCGGCCCACCATGTTCTGCCCGGCCGCGTCGCCGGTGCTGTAGTTGAAGCGCAGGAAGGCGAACTTGTTGCTCAGGTAGGTATCGATGTACTGGAGCTTGGCCACGCGCGAGGTGCTTTCGGCCTCGGGGCGAATTTTATCGATGTTTTCTTCCACCCACTTGCCGAAGTCCCGGGCCCCGCGGGCGTCGTCGAACACGAACACTGGGGCCCGCTGCATGGCGTCGCCGATGATGGTGCACTTGGCCCCGCCGCAGAGGTTGAGCAGCTGGATGCCGCGGTTGTAGCTGGCTACCAAGGTGCCTTCCGTCGTGGCCATCGGAATGAGAAAGTCGCCCTGGGCGTGCTCCCCGTTCACGCGCAGCGGCCCGGCCAGCCCCACCGGAATCTGGGCCACGCCGGTGAAATGCTCACAGTTGCCCTGCAAATCGTGGGCGTCGAAGGAGTAGTGCTTCAGGTGCTTGAACTCCTGGCCGGTGAAGTCCTCGGCGAAGCGCTGCCGGGTCTGGATAGCGGCCTCGGAGTAGTCGTCCTGGTCCTGGCGCGGAATGCGGGTGCGGTTGTCGGCAGTGGTGACAATGGCGTCTTCCACCTCCACGTTCAGGTCGCCGAACGGGTCGGCGGCAAACTGCACCCGCACGGTGTGCATGCCTTCCTTGAGGTGGTCGGTAGCCAAATGAAACGTGGCCGACTGCCCCACGGCCAGCGTGAAGCCGGCGTTGTCGGCGTTGAGCGTAGTGGCCGGCCGCACGTCGCCCTCGCCCAGGTCCAGGGCAATCTGCTCGGCCGGCACCTGCACGCCGTCGAGCTGCACGTGGTCAATCCGGGTCAGGCGCACCGTGTCGAGGCGGTTTTTGATGCTGAAGGCCACGCCCTCGGGCGTGTTGTGCAGGCTGCCGCGGGTGTAGAGCAGCTTGAGCAGCATGGGGCTGGGCGTGAAGATCATGCGCGGGGGAACGTTAGGTAGGAGGTTAGGTGGGTAAAGTGCGAAATTTTCGGGGAATGGCGGGAATCAAGGCCAGTGACTACCGGTGGGCAAACGCACGTCGAGAATCGGCCTGCTGAGTACGGAGCGGAATAAAAGCTAGAGGCTACCCGCCGCAAGTACGTGCCCCGCTACTCGAAAAACTCCCGGCCGCGGGTGTCGAGGTAGCCACTGCGGCCGTCGGGCGTCGTGACCCGGGCCACGCCCTCCACGAAGGGCTCGGCGGCTTGGTACTTGGGCGCCACGAGCAGGTGGCCGTCGTCGGCGAGGTAGCCGAAGCGGCCCTGCTGCTCCACTACGGGCAGGGCAAAGCCGTTGGCTTCGGAGGCCTGGATGGCGTCGAATTCGAGGGGCAGCACGGGCTTGCCCTTGTCGTTGAGCACGCCCCACTTCGGCCCCTGGCGCACGAACAGCAGCCCGTTGTAGTTTTCGCGAATCTCGTCGTAGATGGCCGGCACCTGCGCGGCGCCCACCGTGAAGCGGAAGCCCACTTTGCCGTCTTTGTGGGTCAGGTCGCCCTGGGTCAGGAAGTCGGACTCGGGTTCCGGGTCGGGCGGGGTCGTCAGGCGGTTGCCGCTGGTGTCGAGGTCGTAGGTTTGGCCGTTCAGCTCCACGGTGCCGCGGCCCCGGTGGAAATTGCTGGCCTTGGTGAACTGCACGGGCGTAATGGGGTTGCCGGCCCCGTCGATGTAGCCGTAGAGCTGGCCCACCCGCACCCAGGCCACCTCGCCCACGAAGGGGCCGGCCTCGTCGTAGAGCAGGGGCAGCACAAGGCGGCGGCTGGGGTCGGCGTAGCCCCACTTGCTGCCCCGGCGGAAGGGCACGAGGCGGGCGGTGGTGATTTGGGCGGCGCCCAGGCCCAGCAGCAGCAGGCCGGCCAGCAGCAGCCGGGGCGTCCGTTTGGCGGGGGCAGGAAGAAAAAGAAGTCGGCGCATTGGGCCTAAGATACGCAACGCGGATAAACCCTGCGCCCGGTTTGGCGGTTGATTCACGCATTCTTCACCGCGCTGCCCGAGTTTTAAAGTCTGGGCGGCCGTCGTGCGTCTATCTTCTTACCCTCGTTGCTCGACTGTAACCCGTACGGCCGCGGCAATCGTATCTTTGACCCCAAGAGGCGTTTTTCACTAACCGCCTTCGCCCTATGTCCCCACACTCAGACTATCCCCGTTTCACCCTCGGCAACCGCCTGACGGAGGAACAAAGGGAGTTTTTTCGCAAATACGGCTTTCTCCATTTTCGCCCCTTCCTGACCCCGGAGCAGGTTCAGACGGTGCTGCGCGCTACCGAAGACGTGCAGGCCCAGTGGCTGGCCGAGGGCGTGGAGAAGGTCAACGGCGTGCCCATCAAGTACGGCAAAGATGTGGATGGCTCGCCCATCGTGCAGCGCTTCGCCTTTGCCTCTCACTACAGCCCGGTGCTGCGCGAGCTGCTCCAGGATCCGCGCTTTAAGTCCTTGTTTCCCCTGCTCGAAGCCCCCAACGGGCGGGTAGGGGAAAATGAAAAGGACGGCCTGGTTATCAACCACTACGTGAACGTGGCGGGCTCGGAGTTCAGCCAGATGGGCTGGCACACCGACTCGTTGCGCGACGTGTTCTACGGCAAGCGCATCGGCCCCATGCTCAACGTGGGCGTCCACCTCGACGGCACGCCGGCCACCAACGGCGGCCTGCGCCTGCTGGCCGGCACCCACCACCAGACCCTGCGGGAGATGCTCTTCCGCAAGAAGTACTACAAGGACGTGGGCCACGACCCGAACGAAATTGCCGTCGAGACCGAGCCCGGCGACCTGACCGTGCACGACGGCCGCATGTGGCACCGCGTGGCCCGCTCCCCGCTGGTGGGTGAGGTGTCGCGCCGCCGCGTCATGTACGTGCCCATCATCAGCGGCAAGTACGAGCCTAAAAATGCCCACAGCGCCACGCCCTTCTACCTGCGGTTTCTCCATCTGGTGAAATAGTGAACTGGTGGACTGGTGAGTTGTCGTTCAGACGGCGCTAAGTGCGCGGTTTGCGACGGCTGGCCCCCCAGACCATCAAACTCACCATTTCACTAACTCACCATCTCACCACATGCCCCACGCCCTTATCACTGGTGCTTCCCGCGGAATTGGTCGCGCCATTGCCCTGGAGCTGGCCCGCCGCGGCTACAATCTGCTGCTTGCGGCCCGCTCCGCAGACCAATTGGAGGCGCTGGCTGCCGAAGTGAAGCAGCAGCACGGGGTAGAAGCCCAGGTGCTGGCCGCCGACCTGGCCGCGCCCGGGGCCGCCGCCCGTCTGGCTGAGTGGGCCAACGTGCAAACCACCGAGCTGGCGGTGCTGGTCAACACTGCCGGCTACGGGCTGTGGGGCCGGTTTGAGGAGCTGCCCCTGGCCCAGCAGCAGAACATGCTTCAGCTCAATATGCTGCTGCCCACCGAGCTTACCCACCACTTAGTGGCGCAGCTGCGGCGGCAGCCCAAGGCGTATATTCTGAACGTGGCCAGCACCGCCGCCTACCAGGCCGTGCCGACCCTTACGCTCTACGCGGCCAGCAAAGCGTTTCTGCTCACCTTCAGCCGCGGCCTGCGCTACGAGCTGCGCGACTCCCCGGTGTCGGTGACCTGCCTGAGCCCCGGCGCCACCACCACCGACTTCGCCGACCGCGCCGGCATGAGTGCCGGGCTGCAGGAAAAAGCCGCCAAGCTCTCCATGACGCCCGCCGAAGTGGCCCGTGCGGGGGTGGAAGCTATGCTGGCCGGAGAAGCCGAGGTGATTCCCGGGGCCCTGAACCGGATTTCGGCCAAGCTTACCAGCTTCGTCCCCAAAGCCATGACCGAGAAAATTGCGGCCGGCATCTACGAGAAGCACCTGAAGTAGATTGGGTTCTGCCGCTCTGTCTTCCTACGCCGCCTTCGCCTTGCAACCCCGGAGTACTAAAGTAAAAGCCCTGTACCACTCGTTGGTAAAGGGCTTTTACTTTGAAAGGAGTTACCAGCGCAGAAGCAGGCCGGTCCTGCGTGCTGCTCAGACTGACAGGGGGGAGGCAGTGGCCGGGCTGGTTATTTTGCCCGCCAGCCAGTAGCTAACGGCCGCAAAAAGCGGGGCGGCCAGCACGTCGTAGGTGTAATGGGTGTGCTGCACCAGTACCAGCGCGCCCACGCCCAGGGTAGCCAGCAGCAGGGCCCACCGCCCGCCCCGGGGCCGTACGGCCAGAGCCAGCAAAAACATCGTGGCCGTGTGACCCGAGAAAAACAGGTCTTTGGTTACGGGCGCGGGTCCGCCGTAGAAGAAGCGGTCCACCAGCGGGTCGTGGAGCAGCAGCAGGCCCGCGGGCGGGTCCAGGGGCAGGAGCCAGAGCGTGAGGACGCGGCAGGCGTGCAGCAGCAGATAAGCCCAGATGCAGCGCAGCAGCAACGCGGGCCGGGGCAACAGGTAAGTGAGCGTGGCCCCGATGCCCAAATAAATCAGCCCGAATGTGGGCTCGGACACGTCGTGGGCGGGCAGGGCGGCCAGCAGCGGGTCGGGGAGCACGACGCCGGCCCGCTGCTGGATAAAGGCGAAAAAGTGGGGAATGCCGGCCGCCAGTGCCAGCAGCAGCCCCACGCCCAGCAGCAGCGTGCGGCGAAAAGCCGGCCGCGCCCAGGCCTCGGGCCAAAGCAGGGAGTCGGAGGGCAAAACGGGAGCCGGACGGAGAAGCGGCATGGGCGGGAAAAAGCGGGAGAAGATCGGGCAAAAATACGCTGCCCCGCCGGATGCGGCCAATGCCGCCGCGCATCGTACCTTTTGGCCGGCTTTTTACGCTACTCCCCGATGAAGAAACTCTACTCCGCCGCGGCCCTGGTGCTGACGGCCGCCCCGCCGCTGCTGGCCCAGAATGCCGCCCTCGACGCCCGCATTGCTCAGCTGGCCACTCAGGAGGAATCGAAGGTGGTGGCCTGGCGCCGCGACCTGCACGAGCATCCCGAGCTGGGCAACCAGGAAACCCGGACGGCCGGCATCATTGCCGCCCACCTCAAAAGCCTGGGCCTGGAAGTGCAGACCGGCGTGGCCCGCACCGGCGTGGTGGGCATTCTGCGCGGGGGCAAGCCCGGCCCGGTAGTGGCCCTGCGCGCCGACATGGATGCGCTGCCCGTCACGGAAAGCAACAACCTGCCCTTCGCCTCCAAGGTGAAGACCACCTACCTGGGCCAGCCCGTGGGCGTAATGCACGCCTGCGGGCACGACACCCACGTGGCCATGCTCATGGGGGCGGCGGAAGTGCTCAGCCAAGTCAAGAAAGACTTGCCCGGCACCGTCAAGTTTATCTTCCAGCCCGCCGAGGAAGGTTCCTTGCCGGGCGAAGAAGGGGGCGCCAAGCTGATGGTGAAGGAAAAGGTGCTCGAAAATCCCAAGGTCGACGCCATCTTCGGGGTGCACATCCAGGCCCAGACCGAAGTGGGCACGCTCAGCTACCGGCCCGGGGGCGAAATGGCCAGCTCCGACCGGTTCAGCATCAAGGTGCACGGCAAAGGCTCCCACGGCGCCTACCCCTGGAACAGCGTAGACCCCATCGTGACGGCGGCCCAGATTGTGCTGGGGCTGCAAACCATCGTGAGCCGGCAGGTGAAGCTCATCGACGACGCGGCCGTGGTGACGGTGGGCACCATCAACGCCGGGGTGCGCCACAACGTGATTCCGGCCGACGCGGAGCTGACCGGCACCATCCGGGCCCTGAACCCGGCAGTGCAGCAGGAAATCTGGGCTTCCGTCCGGCGCATTGCCAAGGGCATTGCCGAAAGCGCCGGGGCCACGGCCGAGGTCAGCATCGAGCCCTACGTGCCCGTGACATTCAACAACGAAAAGCTCACGGCCCAGATGCTGCCCACGCTGCGCGCCGTGGCGGGGGCGGCCCAGGTGAGGGAGCAGAAAGCCGTGACCGGGGCCGAGGACTTCTCCTTCTACCAGGAAAAAGTGCCCGGCCTGTTTTTGTTCGTGGGCGGTATGAGCAAAGGTCAGGATCCGGCCACGGCCGCCGACCACCACACCGCCGGCTTCCGCATCGACGAAAGCGGCCTCACGCTGGGCGTTAAAACCCTGGCGACCCTGGCCGCCGACTACCTCAGCCGTAAATAACGACGCATGGGGAGGGCTGAGGATGGCCCGCCTACGCTGGCCGGCATCACTCAGTCCTTGCCGTTTCACCCTGCCTAATTAGTATTTTGATGAATATTGCCCTGGTTACCTGCCAAAGTCTGGCCCAGTACGCCGCGCCCACCGTCGACGACGAGGATGCCCTGCTCACCCGCTACCTGCATCAGCAAGGCCACCGCGTAACGGCCGAAATCTGGACCGATCCGGCCGTCGACTGGCTGGCTTACGAGGTGGTGGTACTCAAGTCGCCGTGGGACTATTTCGACCGGGTGCAGGAGTTCTACGCCTGGCTCGACCGTATCGAAGCCCTCGGCGTGCGGCTGCTGAACCCCGTGGCGCGGGTGCGCTGGAATGCCGACAAGAAGTACTTGGCCGATATGGAGCAGGCCGGGGCCCGGATTGTGCCCACCCGCTGGCTGAGCCGCGGCGCGCAGTTTGAGCCCGCAGAGCTGTTTGCCGACCTGGGCACCGACCGGCTGATTGTGAAGCCAGCCGTCAGCGGCGGGGCCAAAAACACGTTTGCCCTTTCCCGGGCCGAAGCCGAGGCCGCGCGGCCCCAGATTGAGGCGCTGCTGCAGGAAGAGGATTTCCTGGCCCAGCCGTTTCTGCCCCAGATCCAGACCCAGGGCGAATGGTCGTTGCTGTACTTCGGCGGGGAGTTCAGCCACTGCGTGCTCAAAACGCCCAAGTCCGGCGACTTCCGGGTGCAGCACTACCTGGGCGGCCACATCGAGCCCGTGACGGCCCCGGCCCACCTGCGCGCTACCGCCGACCAGCTCGTGGCCCGCTTCGCCCCCGACTGTCTCTACGCCCGCGTCGATGGGGTGGAGGTAAACGGAGAACTGCTGCTGATGGAGCTGGAGCTCATCGAGCCCTTTCTATACCTGGCTTCCGACGAGCACGCCTTTGCCCGCTACGAAGCCGCGCTGAGTCGGGTATGAGTTGTTCGTTGTCCGTTGTCAGGTCCTTCAACGATTACTCAACAACGAACAACGGACAACGAACAACTAAAGCACCTCAGCTAAAGCCGTTGGCCGTAAAGCCGCCATCCACACTTAAGCACTGTCCGGTGATATAGGCCGCCGCCGGCAGGCACAAAAAGGCTACGGCGGCGCCCACTTCCTCCGGCTCCCCGATGCGCTTGAGCGGGGTGCGGGCCAGTACGCCCTGTAAAAACTCCTCGTTGCTGAGCACCCCGGCTACTAGCGGCGTGCGGATATACCAGGGCGCCACCGTGTTGACCCGAATATGGTCCGGCGCCCACTCCACGGCTAGGTTGCGGCCCAGCTGCACCATGGCGGCCTTGCTCATGCCGTAGGGCGAGCCGGTGCGCACGTGGGTCAGGCCCGCCACCGAGGCCACGTTGACGATGCTGCCGCCCCCGGCCTGCTGCAACAGTGGGTAAGCGGCCTGGCACATGCCAAACACCGATTCCAGGTTGGTGGCCATGATGTGCTGAAACTCTTCCCGGCTGTAAGCCGCCGTGGCCTTGCGGATGTTGGTGCCCACGTTGTTGACCAGAATATCCAGCTTGGGCCACTGCCGGCTCACGTCGAGCAGCAGGGCTTGGCGCTCGTCGGGGCGGCTTACGTCGGCGGGGCGGGCGTGAGCATCGAAGCCCTGGGCCCGCCACTGGGCCACCCGGGCTTCGAGGTCGGCGGCAGTGCGGGCCACGGCAACGACGGTGGCGCCGAAGCCCAGCAGCTCTTCCGCCGCCGCCGCCCCGATGCCCTTGGAAGCGCCCGTGACCAGCGCAATTTGTCCCTTCAGATTCCAGCGGTTGTTCATAGCAGAGCAGATAACGGGGTTTTAGCCCGGTCGGGAAGACGTGTAAGATTTTGGGGTGAAAGGGCAACGCAACGTCCGGGTAGATTCCGGGAATGTGGCATTTTGACCGAAATTTCAACTGAATCCTGGAATATCAAGAGAAAGTAATATTTTGAAATATTCGCATGATATGAAGTGATATGCTGAAAGTATTGCGGTGAAAAGACTAATAAAATTGAAAAATTTCTACCTTGGAAACGCTTCGGCTCGCCGGGGCACTTCGCTCATTTCTTTCCCACAACAAACCACACTTTACATGACCAAACATTACTCAGCTGCAGCCTTGCTGTTGCTCGGTGGCCTGGCTACCTCCGGTGCTTACGCGCAGGACTACTCCCGCGTGCAGTCGAAGGTGCTCAATGACAACGGAACGCCCTTCATGGTGCAGTTTCGCAGTGAAGGCAACGCTTACAAGATGAGCGAAGCCACGACGGTACTGCGCGAGCAGCTCCAGCTGACCAAGGACGACCAGTTGGTGCAGGCTAAAACGGAAGCCGACCAGCTGGGGTTCGTGCATGAAAAATACGACCAGTACTACAAGGGCGTAAAAGTGGAGCACGGCATGTACACCGTGCACGCCCGGCAGGGCAACGTACAGAGCATCAGCGGCGACTTTGAGCGCATCACGAACCTGAACGTAACGCCTTCCCTGAGTGCCGCTTCGGCCCTGAAAAGCGCCATGTCGTTTGTGGGTGCTACCAAGTACATGTGGCAGGACGCCCGCGAGGAAGCCGGCCTGAAAGTGATGGAAGACAACCCAGCGGCAACCTACAAGCCCCAGGGTGAGCTGGTTATCGTTAATGCCCTCGAAACCGGCAAGCCCACGCTGGCCTGGAAGTTCAACATCTACGCCCAGCAGCCCCTGAGCCGCGCCTATGTGTACGTGGACGCCCAAAACGGTCAGGTGGTAATGCAGGACGCCATCATCAAGCACACGGCCGCCACCGCTACCTTCGCCACGGCTTACAGCGGCACCCGCTCGTTGGAAAATGAAACCGTCGTGGCCGGACAGTACCGCCTGCGCGAGTACACCCGCGGCCTAGGCATTGAAACCTACAACGCCAAGAAAGGCAACAGCTACACCGCCGCCGTCGACTTCACCGACGCCGACAACAGCTGGACCGAGTACAACAACGCCAACTTCGACAACGTGGCCGGCGACGCCCACTTCGGCGCTCAAGCCACGTTCGACTACTGGAAACTGGTGCACGGCCGCAGCTCCTACGACAACGCCAACGCCAAAATTAAGAGCTACGTGCACTTCGACGACACCCCCGGCGACGGGGTGGGCTTCGAAAACGCCTACTGGAACGGCTCGGTAATGACCTACGGCGACGGCGCCTCCCGCTTCCGCCCCCTGACCGCCCTCGACGTGTGCGGCCACGAAATCGGCCACGCCGTGTGCGAGAAAACGGCTAACCTGACCTACCAGAACGAGTCGGGCGCTATGAACGAAGGCTTCTCCGACATCTGGGGTGCCGCCATCGAGCAGTACACCGCGGCCAAGCTGGGCCTGACCAAGTCGACCTGGCTCATTGGCGAAGACATCGACAAGCAGCAGCCCGGCCTGCGCTCCATGAGCAACCCCAACTCCCAGGGCCAGCCCGACACCTACAAAGGCACCTACTGGAGAGCTACGACCACCTCGCCCACCTCGGCTAACGACTACGGCGGAGTACACACCAACTCGGGCGTACTCAACTACTGGTTCTACCTGGTAAGCGTTGGCGGCAGCGGCACCAACGACATCGGCAGCGCCTTCAACGTGACCGGCATCACCATCGACGCGGCGGCTAAAATTGCTTACCGCACCGAAAGCACGTACCTGACGGCTTCGTCGACCTTCGCTTCGGCCCGCACGGCTTCCATCCAAGCTGCCACCGACCTCTACGGGGCTGGCTCGGCCCAGGTGCAGACGGTAACCAACGCTTGGTACGCCGTAGGCGTGGGCGCTGCGTACGGCGGCACCACTCCTCCGCCAACCGGCGGCGTAACGTATTGCGCTTCGAAAGGCACCAGCGTGGCCTACGAGTACATCGACTACGTGAAGTTGGGCACCTTGGCCCGCACTTCGGCTGCCGACGGTGGCTACTACAACGGTACGGCCCTGGCTGCTCCGAGCATTGGCGCCGGCACCTCGCAGACGGTTAGCTTCTCGGCTGGCTACGCCGGTACGGCTTACACCGAATACTGGAAAGTCTACATTGACTACAACCAGAACGGCGTGTTCACCGACGCCGGTGAACTGGTCGTAAGCGGTTCGAGCAGCAGCAGCGCCACGCTGTCGGGCACCTTCACGGTTCCGACCACGGCCAAGAACGGCAACACCCGGATGCGCGTAATTATGAGCGACGCTTCGGCTACCACGAGCTGCAACTCCTACAGCTACGGCGAAACGGAAGACTACACCGTCAACATCACTGGCGGTGCCGCCCTGGCTGGCATCACGGGCACCAACACGCTGACCGGCGGCACGGCCATCGGCAACGAGCAGGCCAAGGTGCTGAACCTGTATCCTAACCCCGCCACCAACGTGCTGCACCTGAGCCTGCCCGGCAACGCCGAGGCCGTATCGGTACAAGTGCTTGATGCCCGCGGCGCCGCCACGGTGGGAGCCCGCTACGAAGGCAACGGTCAAGTCAACATTGCCGGCCTGGCCAAAGGAATGTACCTGCTGACCGTCAGCGACGGCCAGAAAGTATTCCACCAGCGCTTCATCAAGGAATAGCTTCGGCTACCTCCGCCAACTAGAAAAGGCCCGTCGTAAGACGGGCCTTTTTTGCGTTTTAGCAGTTCTGCGTCGGCCGGTTGAGGTAAGTGCGGCCGCTTGGCTTACCGGCCCCAGGGCGCGTATTCGAGCTTTAGCTCGACCAATCCGTAACCGTCTTTCAGGCTGGGGTTGCCGCGCTGACTCACGTCGTCGAGGCGGTCGGTGGAGGTGAAGTAGTACGCGGCTTCCGCCGTGGCATTGATTTGCGGGGTAAGGCGGAACACCAGCCCCAGCCCGACCGGGGCCACCAGCGCCATGGCCGGGTAGTCGTTCACTTCCGGGGGCAGGTATTCGGTAGTGGGCAGGGGCCGGTCGGTGCCCCGGTACGATTTGGGGTTGTAGAGCAGAAAGCCCGCACCCGCCTTCAGGTAGGGCTTAATCAGGGCCGCCGGGCTGCGGGCGCCGGCAAACTCGCCTTCGTCGTGCAGGAATTCGTAGCGGATGAAGCCCACCAACGACTCGTTGCGGCCCTGGAAGGCAATGCCGCGCTCGGGTATCTGGTCCTTGGCGCCGAGTTGAAAATAGGTGAACTCGCCGCCGACGACCAAGTGGGGGCGCATCATGTAGAGCGCGCCCAGACTGATGCTGGGGCCAGGCAGGTTATTGGTCAGATTCTCGGCCAGGTCGCCGTTGTAGAGCCCCACGCCCGCGCCGAGCGTGAACCGAACCGGGCCGCGGTAGTAGGGACGGGCCTGGGCGGTGTAGTGGCGCTTGCGGCGCTCCGCCGTTTCCTGGGCCAGGGCAGTGTGGGCGGAAAAGGAGGCCAGCAGCAGCGTGCTGAGCAAAACGGGACTATACTTCACGGGCAGGCTTCTAGGGGTGAAACGCGGGGCCAGAACTGGCAACGGCCCTCCCGCTACGTAACGGAGGCCGCCCGCGGATTATTTGAACATGCCCTGCGGATCGGGCAGCTTGGCCTGCAGCTCCCCGATAAACTCGATGTCGACGCTGGCTATGTTCAGATTTTGCCCTTTGTGTACGGCTTCCCAGGCTTTGGGATACTCGCCCTGGTAATAATAGCCGCGGGCCAAGTCCTGCCAGGTCTGGGCGTTGGTGGGCGCGGCCGTGGTGGCCTGCTGTAGGTAGGTCATGGCCTGCTCCAAGTCCTTCTTCTTCTGAGTCTGCTGGTAGCGGATGAGGTAGCTGGCGCCCAGGTCGCTGAGCATCAGCGCGTTGTTGGGGTCCACGGTCAGGCCCTGGATGAGCAGGCTGATGGACTCGTCGGGCGTGGGGTTGCTGCTGCTGATAACGCCCAGGCCGCGGTAGGCATCGGGGTTTTTCTGGTCGAGCAGCCAGGCCAGGTTGAAGCGGTAGCGGGCCGTGTCAATCTTGCCCTCGGTGAAGTACTCGTAGCCCTTGGTAGAGAAAAACTTGCTGGCTTCGGGGCGCGAGGAGAAGCTGCGGTCAATGTCGGCCAGGAAAGCTGCGCCCACCAGGGCTTCGGCCTGGGCCACGCTGATTCCGCCGAAGAGCGGCTGCAGGCGGTTGGCGGCACTGACCGGCGCCCCGCCGTTCTTGATTTTGACCTTGCTCTTGCGCTGGGCCTGGGCCGACCCGGTGCCAACGCTCAGCAGCACGGCCAGCAGCAACACGTAATATTTCATGAAACGGGAAAAAGACGAAGAAAAGAAGGAACAGTCGCGCCGACGCAGGGCCGGGTATTGGCAAATATAACGCCGGCCGCGGCAACCTAGTCTGCGGCGGGGCGTTGGCGAAAAACTCCGCCTTTGTCCCAGCCCCGGCAATCCGCGCGGGGCCCCGGGGCGGTATATGCCGGGCCGGCGGATTGTTGCCCGGCCGTCGACCTGACTTTTTTGCTATGTCCTTCTTTCGTTTGCTGCTGCTGCCCGCCGCGCTGGCCGTTGTGCTGCTGGTGCTGGCCGCCACCGAGTATGCCGTGGCCCGGCCCAGCCGCCGCACCACCGACGTGGCCTACGTGCCCGCCTCCGACCCCGACTTCGACCCCGCCCGCCACGTGCTCGACGTGTACGCCCCGCGCCAAGCCGCCGCGGCGCCCCGGCCGGTGGTTATATTCATTCACGGGGGCAGCTGGAACAGCGGCAGCAAAAACCTGTACTCCTTTATCGGCCGCCGCCTGGCCAAGCAGGGCGTGGTGGCCGTTATCATCAACTACCGCCTGGCGCCCACTGTGCAGGTGCCCGCCATGGCCGACGACTGTGCCCGGGCCGCGGGGTGGGTGGTGCAGCACATTGCCGACTACGGCGGCGACCCCAACCGCCTGTTTGTAATGGGGCACTCGGCCGGGGGCGGGCTGGCAGCGCTGCTGGCCACCGACAACCGCCTGTTCAGCCGCCGCGGCCTGGCCCGCAACCCCGTGCGCGGCGCCATCCTCGATGACCCCGCCGGCCTCGACATGTACGACTATCTGCAAAAGATGCAGTACCCCGGCGACGAGCAGTACCTGGTGCCCTTCGGTCGGGAGCCCGCCGTGTGGAAAGACGTGTCGCCGATGTACCATGTGGGGGCCGGCAGCCCACCGTTTCTGCTGTTTGTGGGCGGCGAAACTTACCCCTCGATTAGCAGCAGCAGCGAGAAGTTTCGGCAGCGGCTGCGGGCGCTGGGCCGGGAGCCCAAGTTCACGGTACTGCCCGGCAAGAAGCACATCCCGATGGTGTTGCAGCTCTATTGGCAGCACAACATCATTTATCGGGAGCTGCTGAAACTGGTCGGGGCGCCGGTGGCGGGCTAGAACAGCTCGGTTTGGGCGGCGGGTTGCTCAAAGGCCAGCAGCCACTTCTTGCGCCAGAGCCCGCCGGCGTAGCCCGTCAGCGTGCCGTTGGCGCCAATGACGCGGTGGCAGGGCCAAACCAGCCCCAGCGGATTCTGCCCGTTGGCCGCGCCCACGGCCCGCACCGCGCCGGGGTTGCCGAGCTGCCGGGCCAGGTCTAGGTAGGAAGCCGTGCGGCCGTAGTCTACGCCCAGTAGCGCCGCCCACACCTGCCGCTGAAACGCGGTGCCGCGCTCCACGTGGGTGCGCAGCTCAAAAGTGCGCAGCTCCCGCCCGAAGTAAGCCAGCACTTGGGCGCGGGCCTCGCGCAGGCACGCGGGCACGGCCGCCGCGGGCGTGGCCGGCACGGCCGCCTCCAGGAAACTGACGGCACTCAGGCCGGCGTCGGTGCCGCGCAACTCGATGGGGCCCAGGGCGGAGGGAAGGATGGCAATGGCGGCGTCGGACATGGGCAGGCAAAAATCTTGTTCAAAGATGCAACGAAGTGCCGGCTTGGCCACCGGCTGGCCGAAAAACCCGGAGCCTGGCCCCGCCGTTAGGGGGGCAACACCTTCCCGATGCCCGGCCGCCGTGCGGCAGATGCGGCCGGAATGAGTTATATTGTCCGGGTATCGGCACGCCCAACAGTTGGAATTGCTGCGGCAATTCCGCGCCAACACGCGCCGAACTGTCGTAACTTTCGCCTGATTCGTTCATTCAACCTTTTGTATCCCGTGCGACACCTTCTACTCTGCTCTGTATTTGGCCTCGGCCTAGCTGGCGGGATGCTGGCGGGCTCCCCCGCTTCGGCTGCTCCCGGCTCCGGGAACGGGCCTGCTGCTCAGCCTGCTGGCAAAGTGGTGGCACCAGTGGTTAGCGCCGGCACCGGCCTGACGGCCCTGTATTTCAGCAACGGCAGCCTGGCTGGCGCGCCCACGCTTAAGCGCCTCGATTCCACCGTCGACTTTCAGTGGGGACTGAGCTCCCCGGCGCCCGGTCTGCCAGTCGACAACTTCTCCGTCCGCTGGGAAGGCCTGCTGTCGGCTCCGGCTACGGGCCGCTACAGCTTCTCCATTTTGTCCAATGACGGGCTGCGCCTGTGGGTGAACGGTAAGAAGGTTATCGATACCTGGGACGGCAACGGCGGCGGCAACAACGTGGGCGGCAGCGTGAACCTAGCCGCGGGCGAAAAGACGACCATCAAGCTGGAATATTACGACGAGGAAGGCGACGCCCGCGTGGAGCTCCAGTGGATTCCGCCGGGTCAGGCGGCTCAGATTATTCCTTCCGAGCACCTCTACCCCGTAGGCTCTCCCATGACCCCCGACCCGGTAGTGGCCGGGGCACCTGCGGCCCCCAAGGCCGCGCCGGCTCCCAAACCCGCCACTCCGGCCCCGAAAGCCGCTGCGAAACCAGCCCCCGCGCCGGCCGTTGCCATGGTAGAGCCCGCCGCGAAAGCCAAGAAAGTGAAGCCGGTCCCCGCGCCCAAGCCGGAGCCAGCTCCCAAGCCCGAGCCCGCCCCGCCGGTAACCGTCACGCCCGGCCTCTACACGCTCACGGCCCGCTCCAACGGCAAGACCCTGGAAGTGGTGGACGACACCCGCACGGGCCGCATTCCCGGCCAGCAGGCGGGGCCCCGGGTGGCCGCGCAGTGGCGCATCGAAAATGCGGGCAGCGGCAACTTCCGCCTGATGGTGCCCGGCGGTAATAAGGTGCTGGAAGTGCTGGGCAGCTCCACCTCCAACGGCGCTCAGCTGGAACTGTGGCCCTACTACAGCGGCAACAACCAGATTTGGCAGATTGAAGACGTCGGTGACGGCTACGTCAAGCTCATTGCCAAGCACAGCCGCAAGGGCCTGACCTACAAGGACTCAATCGACGGCGGCCTGCAGCAGTGGCGCTACTCGGGCAAGGAAAACCAGCAGTGGAAGCTCACGCCGGTCGTGGAAAGCACCCCGCAGCTGACGGCCGCCATGGGCAACGTACCCGCCATTGGCGTCAACAAGATGAGTGTGTATCCGAACCCCAGTACCGGCGTGCTCCAGATGGCCTACCAGCTTAACCAGGACATGCCCCTGGGCTGGGTGCTATACGACCAGCGCGGTATTGCCGTAAAAGTGTCGGACTACCGCCGCCAGACCTCGGGCCAGCACCACCAGACGCTGGACTTTTCCAGCCTGCCCGCCGGCGACTACAACCTGAACCTGACCGTGGGGGCTACTACTACCAAACAGTCCCTGCTTATTCGCCGCCCCTCGGCGGAGGCCCCGGCCGTGCAGGAACCCACCAAGTAAGTTTGTTGGCCCTGACCCGGCCAGCCATAACGATGCCGCCTGACCCGCGCTGCCTTCGGGCGCTGCGGATCAGGCGGCATCGTTATGAGCCAACCCTGTGCTCGGTTCAGCGGAAATCGGCCATCTGGCCCCAGAGGCGCTCAAACTCCTCGGTGTAGCGCCGCACCACGGCCCGGTCGTCGCTGATGAGCAGGTTTTCCATGTTGTAAAGCGAGGCCGAGCGGGTCCAGTTGTAGCTGCCAGTCAGCACCCGCCGGTTGTCGGCCACGGCAAACTTGTGGTGCATGTGGTCGTCGGTCAGGTCGGTGCGGATGGTGATGCCGCTGGCCTGCAGCTGCTTGATGTCGGAGCCCTTGTCGTGGAGCTTGTCGTTGTCGGTGAGCAGGCGAATGGCAATGCCGCGCCGGTGGGCCTCTAGCAAAGCCGCCGTAATCCGGTCATCGGAGATGGTAAAGACGCAGATGTCGAGCCGGTGCGCGGCGCGCCCGATAAACTGCCGGATGGCGTCCACGCAGGCGTCGCCGGGGCTGAAGAAGACTTCGGTGTGCGGAATGGCACCCTGCTCCCCGGAGGGCACCACCATGGGCAGCAGCAGGGCACTGGCCGCTTCCAGCCACTGAATCACCGACTTGTCCTGAAACGAGTTGAACCGTTCCCGGGCCAGGTTGAACAGCTGGTGGCGGAGTTGCTCGAGGGCCGCGCCCTGCTGGCCGTGCTCGGCCAGGCGGCGGCGCAATTCCTGGGCTTCAGCTGCGGAAAGAGTGGCGTCGGCGAAGGAGCGCTCAAAGTGGCGAAGCAGGGCGGCGGAGTCGGCGGCGGTAGGTTGGGGCATGGGGCTAAAGTAGGGAAAGCTCCGCTAACTGAACCGTAGCCGGCTGGGCTTGCTGCACCTCCCGCTGGGCCCGGCGTAGGGCCTCGGCATAGGGCTCGTACAGCACCCGCCGGGGCAGGGCATCGGCTTCCAGATCCGCATCCCAGAGGCCAGCGCGGTGCCAGTTGTCGAGGTGGTCCCAGTCGGGCCGGTCGATGATGGGGTAGAGGCAGGCGCCAAACAGCGGCACGCCGGCGCGCAGGGCCGCGGCGCATTCCCGCCCAATCATGTCCATCCAGGCGGGCCGGTCGATGCCGGGGTGGCTGGTTTCGGTAAGCACCACGGGCCGGTCGTAGCGCTGCCAAGCGCGCTTGAGCAGAAAGCTCAGGGGCTGCAGGCGCGGGTCGTGGTCTTCATTGGCCCAGCGCAGGGTGGTGTGGGGCTCGAGCTGCCACTGGTTGTCGTAGTAGTAATTGAAGCCCAGCAGGTCGAGGTACTCTTCCCGCCCCCCAAGCTCGGGGCAGAGGCGGCCGGCCAGCATGTCCACGGCCTGAAACTGGTTGTTGTCGAATTCCCGGGCCCGGGCCCGCTGCCCGCGGGTGGCGTGGTGGGCGGGCACAATGTGAATCAGCGGCTCAGTGGTCAGGATGCGGATGCCGGGGTCGGCTTCGCGCAGGGCGGCTACGCCCTCAATGTAGGCCCGCATCAGTCCGCGCTTCACCTCCCAGCCCTGGCCCACGCAGTAGGGGGAAGTGCCGCGCACGTCGCCGCCCAGCCAGCTCATAAAGCTGACCTCGTTGATGGGCGTTACAATCAGCTCCTCGTCGGGGCGCTGGCTGCGGTAGAAAGCCACGAAAGCCCGGCAGAGGTGGGCAAAGCGGCGGGCAAACATCGGGTGCAGGGGCGTCAGGTCGTCGGGGTAGCCGAAGTGGCACAAATCCCAGACCTGCTGGATGCCGTGGCGCCGGCCCGCGTCGAGCAGCACCTGCACCGTGCTCCAGTCGTAGTGGTAGGCGGTTTTCTCGACCTGGCTCCACCGAATGCCCTCGCGCACGGTGCGCACCTGGAAGGGCGCCAGGTCCTGGTAGTCCTGGTCGATGAGCTGCAGGTGGCCGGTCAGGGTCAGAAAGTCCACCCGGTTGCCAAAGGCATTGAGCTGGTCCGTGCATTCGTAGCCCCCCATCCAAAACGAGCGGAAAGGGTTCGATGCAGTAGCGTTAGAGGCCATGAGCAAGAAGGTTGGTAAGCAAAAAAAGAGCGGCAGCCGGCCCTTGCTGAAAGGCCGCCACCGCTCTTTGTACCCGCAAACGAGCTATTAGGTTGGCTCGGGTGGGGCCGAGACTAGATCTGCGGCGACACCTGGTTGGTGGGCAACTGGGTGTCCCGGTCCTTGTCGGTCAGGCTTTTGGCCTCAACAAAAATCCGCTTGAACTCGGGGTGGGATACGCGCAGCGCGTCCTGCAAAGCAGCCACGGCCACTTCCACCTCCACGGCCGAGAGGTGGTCGTGAAAGTCCACGTCGAGGGCCAGCACCACGTCTTCGGGGCCCAGGTACATGGTCAGGGGCGGGCGGGTCTGCTCCACGCCCGGCTGCCGGCTCACGATGCTCATCACGCTGTCGATGGTGGCATCGTCGACGCCGGTGCCCACGAGCAGGCTGCGGGTGCGGCTGACCAGAAACACGGCCACCAGCATCAGCAGCAGCCCGATGGCCACCGAGGCGCCGCCGTCGAAGTAAGGATTGTTCAGGGCGTGACCGAAGTACACGCCCAGCAAAGCCAGCAGCAACCCGACCAGGGCGGCCAGGTTTTCGAGCACCGAGGCAAACACTGCCGGGTCCTTGCTGGTGCGCAGCTGCCCCCAGAAGCCTTGTCCGCCGGCGCCGGCCCCCGCCGTCAGGGCCTTGGCGGCCAGCCAGAACGCCCAGCCCTCAAACAGGATGGCCACGCCGAGCACAATGTAGTTCCAGCGCGCGTCGGTGAGGGGCTCAGGGTCCAGGATGTGCTTGATGCCCTCGTAGAACGACATGCCCCCGCCGATGGCGAAGATGAGCACGGCCACAATTAGGCCCCAGAAATACTGCTCCTTGCTGCGCCCGAAGGGGTGGCGCTTGTCGGCGGGCTTCTGGCTTTGCTTGAGGCCGTAGAGCAGCAGCACGCCGTTGCCGCTGTCGACCAGGGAGTGGATGCCCTCGGAAAGCATGGCCGAGGAGCCGGTGAAAAAGGCCGCCACGAACTTGCAAATGGCAATGCCGACGTTGGCCGCAATGCCCCCGAAGAGGGCGGTTTTTGAAGAGTTAGGATCTGCCATGAAGAAGGTAAAAATAAAC
>NZ_SEWE01000039.1 GCF_004167665.1 Hymenobacter persicinus
CCTTGAGCTTGGCAGCCAGCTCCTGGCCGAGGTTTTCGAACTCGGCGGCATTTTCTTCCTGCTGGTTGGCGACGGTCTGGAGCAGGGACTTGAGGTTCTTGTTTTTCATGGTACAGGGTGCCGGAAACCGGCGAAATGATGTGGAAAGGAAAAAATCAGACGGAGGCTAGCGCCTATTTGCAGCCCGTGTTCTGGGGGCAGCTGAAGTTGATGGTGATTTCGTCGTCCACCGCGGCTTCGCTGCCGCCCTTGAGCTTGGCAGCCAGCTCCTGGCCGAGGTTTTCGAACTCGGCGGCATTTTCTTCCTGCTGGTTGGCGACGGTCTGGAGCAGGGACTTGAGGTTCTTGTTTTTCATGGTACAGGGTGCCGGAAACCGGCGAAATGATGTGGAAAGGAAAAAATCAGACGGAGGCTAGCGCCTATTTGCAGCCCGTGTTCTGGGGGCAGCTGAAGTTGATGGTGATTTCGTCGTCCACCGCGGCTTCGCTGCCGCCCTTGAGCTTGGCAGCCAGCTCCTGGCCGAGGTTTTCGAACTCGGCGGCATTTTCTTCCTGCTGGTTGGCGACGGTCTGGAGCAGGGACTTGAGGTTCTTGTTTTTCATGGTACAGGGTGCCGGAAACCGGCGAAATGATGTGGAAAGGAAAAAATCAGACGGAGGCTAGCGCCTATTTGCAGCCCGTGTTCTGGGGGCAGCTGAAGTTGATGGTGATTTCGTCGTCCACCGCGGCTTCGCTGCCGCCCTTGAGCTTGGCAGCCAGCTCCTGGCCGAGGTTTTCGAACTCGGCGGCGTTTTCGTCTTGCTGGTTGGCGACGGTGCTCAGCAGCGTCTGCAGGTTCTTGTTTTTCATGGGGTGAGAATAGAAAAGAATGACTGCCCATACATGCCTGGACAAGTGGCAATATAAAATCATGGATATCCCCTGTAGGCCTCCAGGGCAAGCCACGTTTATATTCAAAAAAGAAGAGAGAAGTAATTAATTCGTGCGGCCGCGTTCCTCCTGATTACCCGTCGTTCGGTCGCGCCTCGATTTTATTTTCTGGCTGCCGAAAGGGTAGGCGTACGACAGGCGCACGTTGCGGCTTTCCCGGGTGTTGTAATATTCCCCGCGCTGGTTCGGGAAGTTGGTGGAGTAGCGCGGGGCGTTGGTAAAGAACAGGTCACTTGCGGCCAGGGTCAGGGAGCTGCGGTTCTCGAACTTCTTGCGCAGGCTGACCGAAAAATCGAACTGGGGGCCGTATTCCTGCACAAATTCCCGGTACGAGGAGCTGTAGCCCACGAACGATTCGAGCGAGAGGCTCTTCGGCAGCAGGAAGCTATTGACGGCCGTGGCCGTGATGGTAGGCTTCACGTAGGACTGCCGGGCGGCGAGGTACGTCAGGTTTTCCTGGCGGGCGTAGGCACTGACCACCGCATTTATTTTCCAGTACTTGGTTATTTCGGCGGGCACAATTACCGATGCACTATAAATATTGCGCGGATTGGTATTAAGGCGAATAAAAGCCACCTGATTGGTTTCATTATGTAATTGTGCTAGCTGCATAAACGGATCCAACACGCGCTGATACGAAACCGATACGCTGTATTTATTTTTAAAGAAATACGTGCCTTCCACCGTGTGGCTCAGCGAGGGTCGCAGGTAGGGGTTGCCGGCGGCCGTCACGTAGGGGCTCATGTAGTACACGAACGGGTTGAGGTAGGAATACGAGGGCCGGTTGATGCGCACTCCGTAGGAAAACTTGAGCTGCTGGTCGTCGCTGATTTTGTACTGGGCAAACACCGTCGGGAACAAGCGCAGGTAGTCGCGGTTGACAGCCGTGGTGGAGGCCGAGGAGCGGCCCGCCGTCTGGGTGTACTCGGTGCGCAGGCCGAGCTTGGCGTTGAGCTTGCCGGCCGAGCCGCTGAGCGTGGCGTAGAGGGCCTGGATGGCCTCGTGGTAGCGGAACTGGTTGGTTTTGGTCGGGTCATTCACCTTCTGCCGGTCGATGATATTGTCGAAGCGCAGGTCGTAGTCGGTATCGACCAGGCTGAGCTTGGCCCCGCTTTCGAGCAGCAGCTGGTGGGGTAGCGGCAGCACATAGTCGGCTTTGAACGACCCGATATCGGTGCGCTGGCGGTTGGCACTGGCAAACTCGCTGATCCGGTCGTTGTCGGGGCGGGCCCGCCAGGTCACGTTGCGGGCTGCCTGGTCGTTGCGGGAGCGGTACGGGGTGTAGTCAAGGTCGAACGACAGGCTGCCGCCCTTGGTGGCCAGCTCGTGGCGGAAGTTGGCGTTGACCGAGCCCAGCACCGTGTTGATGCCGTTCGTGACGTCGGTGCGCAGCAGGGAGTCGGGCGCCAGGCCGGGGCGAAAAGCGGTGGCGCGGATGTCTTCGTAGACCTTGCGGTTGGCCGCCGACACTTCCAGCAGTACCCCCACCACGTTGCGCGGGCTGAGGTAGTAGTCGGCGCCCACCGAGCCCGTGTGCGAGGTAGCATTGCGGGTCACCGTGTTGTGCTGGTCCCAGACGGAGGTTTCGTAAAACAGCTTAGCAGACTCGTTGAGGCGGTATTTCCCGTTGGTGCCCCCATAGGAAGCGTACAGGTTGAGCTTGTCGCGGCGGTAGTTCAGGTTGGCGGCCCCAGTTACTTTGGGGTAGATGCCCTGCTCCAAAGCCAGGCGGGTGGTACCGTTCAGGCCGGCATCGTCGCGGTGCTTGGTGATGATGTTGAGCAGGCCGGCAGTGCCTTCGGCGTCGTAGTTGGCCGGCGGGTTGCTGATAACCTCGATGCTTTCCACCGTGTTGCCCGGCAGCGCCTTCAGGTATTCGGCCAGCTCCTCAGCCGACAGCCGCCGCAGGCGGTTATTGACCATCACCTGCACACCTTGCTTGCCCGCTAGGCTCAGGGCACCCTGGGCGCTGGTGATGACGCCGGGCGTGGTGCGCACCAGGTCCCAGGCCGAGCCGCCGGCGGCAGTCTGACTGCTGCCGGCATTGTAGACCAGCCGGTCGGCTTTCTGCTCAATCAGGGGCTTGCTGCCCGTCACGGTTACGCCGCCCAACGCCACAGTACTGGGCTGCAAACTCAGCGCATCCAGCGTCAGGGCCTGTCCGGGGGCTAAGGTAATCTGCGGCGTGGTGAGCGGGCGGTAAGCAATAAACGATACCCGCACCCAGTACGTCCCGGCCGGCACGTCGGCAAACTCGAACCGGCCCTGCTCCTTGGTGGTCAGCGCCAGCACCACGGCCGAGTCGGGCACGGCCAGCAGGGCCACGGTGGCAAACGAGACGGGCTGGCCGGCGCTGAGCACCTGCCCGCGGATGGTGCCGCCGGCCGGGCGCCGGGCTGCCGCCGCCGCGCCGCCCAGCAGCAGGGCCAGCACCAGCGCCGCCAGGGGCGCAACGCGGGCTCCGGACAGCAGCGCGCTCAGCAGGAAAGCGGGGGAAATGCGGCGGTTCATAGACCTTTACAGTGGAGTGGAAACGGCGGCCGCACCAGGTTTTGGCCGCTTGGATAATTCAAACTTATCCGACGGTTTCGCCCTCTCCCACTTTTTTACACCAACAGGCTTATTCGCAGGACAAGTCGGGTGAATTTGCTTACAGCCCGCAATTCTTACCTTCGCCGTAGCCGGCCCCCGGCTTCTATCCCCGTATCGTTATGCAGCCGTCCTACTCGTTTCATCCGGCGCTGGTCGTGCGCACGCCGGCGCTGCCGTTTGCCCCGCAGTTTACCGTAGCCGATATCCGCCGCCGCCTCGCCGACCCGGCCTTTGCCGAGGCCCTGTACCTGGCGTCACCGGAGTTGCACGCGGAGAGCCGCAAGTGGCAGCACGGCACTAGGCCGGCCGAGCCGCGGCGGGAGGAAAAGCTGCTGTATAGCCTGAGCCGCTACTACCTGCGCATGAGCAGCCGCTGCACGCCCTTTGGCCTGTTTGCCAGCTGCAGCGTGGCCCACTGGGGCGCGGCCGACCGGCTGGTGCGCCCCGCGGGCCCCGGGCGGCGCCACACCCGCCTCGACATGCACTACCTCTGCGGCTTGGCCCAGCACCTGGCCGCGCAGCCGGACGTGCGGGAGCGGCTACTGTATTCTCCCAACAGCAGCTTCTACGAAATTGGCCACGAAATCCGCTACGTGGAGCTGCGGGCCGAGCCGACGGGCCAGCTCGTTCACCAGATCAGCTCGGTAGCAGCCTCCGACTACCTGACCAGCGTGCTGGCCGTCGGCGAAACCGGCGCCACCCGCGAGCAGCTGGCCGCGCCCCTGCTGGCGGCCGCCATTCCACCCGACGAGGCCCTGGCCTTTATCGACGAGCTGATTGCGGAGCAGATTCTGGTCAGTGAGCTGGAGCCTACCGTTACGGGCCCCGAGTTTCTGCCCCACCTGCTTGCCGTGCTCCGCCGCCTGCAAGCTCGCCAGCCCAGCGCTACCATTGCTGCCACCGAAGCCACGCTCCAAGAAGTCAGCGCGGCGCTAACGAACCTCGACGCGGCCGACTCGGAGCAGCTGGCGGGGTATCCGCCCATTCAGGCGCTGCTGCACAGCCTGGGGGCGCCCTGGGAGCCGGGCCGGGTGTTCCAGACCGATCTGGTGCACGACTACGCCGGGCCCGGGCAGGTGAGCGAGGACTGGCAGGGCGCTATCCGGGAAGGCGTGGAGGCGCTGACGTATCTGGCGGCCCCGGCCCGGCAGCCCCGGCTGGAGCAGTTCCAGGCTTTATTTGTGGCCCGCTACGAAGACCGGGAAGTGCCCTTGCTCGAGGCCCTCGACGGGGAAAGCGGGCTGGCGTATTCGTCGTTTGGCAAAAGCAGCTTCGGCGCACTAGTTCAGGATTTGGTGCTGGACCAGCCCGCCCCGGACCGCACCCTGAGTCAGAGCCCCGTCCAGCAGCTGCTCTACCAGAAGCTGCGCGAAGCCGACCGCCGGGGAGCCTACGCGGTAGAGCTGACCAAGGCCGAGCTAACGGATTTTGCGCCCCTGCCCGCTCTGCTACCCCCCTCCTTCTCGGTCATGTTTCGGCCCGGCGAGGCCGGACAGGTAGTGCTCGAATCGGTGGGGGGCTCCAGCGCCGCCAACCTGCTCGGGCGCTTTGCCCACGCCGACGCCAAAATCGAGGCCGTGGTGCGCGACATCACCGCCCAGGAGCAGGCGCAAAATCCGGCGGTGGTTTTGGCCGAAATCTGCCATTTACCGGTCAGCCGGGTGGGCAACATCCTGCTGCGGCCCTGCCTGCGGCCCTACGAAATTCCCTACCTAGCCCAGTCCGCCGTCGATGCCGAGCACCAGGTGCGGGTGCGCGACCTGGTGGTGGCCGTGCGCGGGGGCCGGCTGGTGCTGCGCTGCCGGCGCACCAACCGCCAGATTATTCCCCGCCTGAGCTCGGCCCACAACTACTCGGCCCAGGCTCTGCCCGTGTACCAGTTTCTTTGCGACCTGCAAACCCAGGGCCTGCAGGCGAGTCTGCGCTTCAGCTGGAGCCAGGTGGCCTTCGCAGCCAAGTTCTTTCCCCGCCTTACTTATGGACGCGCCATTCTGCAGGTGGCCGCCTGGCACCTCGAGGCCGCCGACTGGCAGGCCTTGGCGGGCCTTTCCGAGGCGGAACTGGCTCCGCGCTTTGCCGCTTTCCGCGCCCAGTGGCAGCTGCCGCGCTACTTCACCCTGGCCGACGGCGACAATGAGCTGCTCGTTGATGCCGATAACCTGCTCACGGTGCAGGTCTGGCTCGACACGATTCGCACCCGCCCTTCCATTCGCCTGCGGGAGTTTTTCTTTGACCCCGCCCACAGCCTGCTTCAAGACGAGCAGGGCCGGCCCTACGTGGGACAATTCGTGGCCTCTTTGCTGCGGTCAACAAGCTGCTACGTCCCTGCTCCTGTTACTACCACCGACCACGAGCGGCCGGCGGTGCAGCGGGAGTTTGCGCTGGGCTCTGAGTGGCTGTATTTAAAATGGTACTGCGGGCCCCAGGCCGCCAACCGCATTCTGGTGGAGGTGCTGCAGCCCCTGACCGATGAGCTGCGAGGCCGGCAGCTGATTGACCAGTGGTTTTTTATCCGCTACGCCGACCCCGACTCTCACCTGCGGGTGCGCCTGCACCTGCCCGCCCCCGACCGGATCGGCGAGGTCATTGCCATGGTGCAGGCCCACGTGCAGCCGTACGTAAAGCACGGCTACATCTGGAAAACCCAGACCGACACCTACCGCCGGGAGCTGGAGCGCTACGGCCACCGCACCATGGCAGCCAGTGAGGCGCTGTTTTGCGCCGACAGCCATGCCGTGGTGCGGCTGCTAACCCACACCGGCCCCGGCAACTCCGCCGACCACTGGCTCTACGGTACGCGCTGGGTGAATCAGCTGCTGGACGCCTTTTCGTATACCATTGAGCAAAAAACGGCGCTGCTGCTTCGACTGCGCGACTCCTTCACCCAGGAGTTTGGCGGCGGCAAGACCCTGCGCCTGCAGCTCGACGCCAAGTACCGCCAGCACCGCGCCGCTCTCACCCGCGCCCTGGCGGCCCAGCCTCCCGCATTGCCCGCAGAATCTGCCGCCGGCCTCGACTACCACGGGATGCCCGCCGTGCGGGCCGTAGCGCAACTAGTTGGGGAGCTGGAGCAGGCCGGCCGGCTGGAAGTGCGCCGCGACGCGCTGCTGAGCAGCTACGTGCACATGCTGCTCAACCGCGTGGTGGCCGTGCAGCCCCGCCTGCACGAGTTGCTGATTTATGACTTTCTGCACCGCCACTACCACTCCCAGCAGCAGCGGCAGGCAGCGGCTACTTCCGGCCGCTCTTGATTTTTTCCTGCAGCTCCCGCAGGAACATCGTCCGGTAAGTTTCGCCCAACGGCACGTAGGCTTTCATGTCCTTGATAATAATCTGGTTGCCGTCGAGGGCCTTGATCTTGTTGATCGACACCAGGTAGGACTTGTGCACCCGCACAAACTCGTGCGGGGGCAGGCGGGCTTCGAGCTCCTTAATAGTGAGCAGGCTGATGATGGTTTCCTCGGGGGTATGGATGGCCACGTAGTTCTTGAGCCCCTCCACGTAGAGAATTTCGTCGAAGTTGATTTTGCACATCTTGCCCTTGTTCTCCGTCTTGACGAAGATGAAGTTGCTGGGCCGCTCGGGTTGCTGCCACTTCTCCGAGGGGCGCATCGACTTGTTGAGCGCCTTCTGCGCGGCCTTGAGAAACCGCTCAATCGCGACTGGCTTGAGCAGGTAGTCCAGGGCTTCGAGCTCGAAGCCGGCCACGGCAAACTCGTTGTAGGCCGTGGTCAGAATCACCTGGCACTTGCCGTTGATGAGCTTCATGAAGTCGAGTCCCGAAATCTGGGGCATGTGAATGTCCAGGAAGACGAGGTCGATGGGCTGGTTCTGCACGATGCCCAGGGCCTCCACGGGGTTGGTAGTGGCGCCGGCCAGGGTCAGAAACGGCGTTTTTTGGATGAACGTAGTCAGGATGTCGAGGGCGCCTTGCTCGTCATCCACCACCAGGCAGGAAATCATAAGCTTACAGGTCTAAGGTAAAGGAGCAGGCGTAGTAGTCGGCTCCGTTGGTGACGTGCAGGGTGTGACGGTTGGGGTAGTGCAGGGCGAGGCGTTGGGCGGTATTGGCCAGGCCAATGCCGCTGGTTTGTTCTTTGGGTCCGTCGCGCTTCTTGTTCCAGGTGGAAAAGCGCAGCTGGTTGTCGACCACGTCCAGGGTAATCCGCAGCGGGTTCTGGGGGTCGAGCAGCTCGCCGTGCTTGAAGCAGTTCTCGACGAAGGTGATGAGCAGCAAAGGCAGGATCATCAGAAACTGCGGCGAGCCGGAGCAGGTGAATACAATCTGGAGCCGGTTGCTGAAGCGCAGTTGGTTGATGGTGATGTAATTGTTGAGGTAGT
The DNA here is from genome assembly GCF_004167665.1 of Hymenobacter persicinus. GTDB lineage: Bacteria > Bacteroidota > Bacteroidia > Cytophagales > Hymenobacteraceae > Hymenobacter > Hymenobacter persicinus. The sequence goes on from NZ_SEWE01000039.1 coordinate 7,865, forward strand.
GCACCTCATCTTCCAGCATCACCTTGCCGTTGGCACCCGGGGCCTGCAGGGCGTAGCGCATGATGTTGGACAAAATCAGAATACCCTGGGCCGAGCCCTCGGAAATCGGGTACACCTGGGCATAGAGGAAGTTGAGGGCGTTGAAGAGGAAGTGCGGATTGATCTGGCTTTTCAGAAAGGCCATTTCCGTTTCCAGCAGGTTGCGCTCCACCAGTTGCAGGTGCTGGGCCTGCTCGCGGCGGCGCTTTTCGGTCTGCACCGAGTTGCGGGCAAACCAGTAGCCGAAGCTCAGCATCAGAAAGTAGCCACCCCGCCATTGGGTTTGGGCCCAGAACATCATCTTGGTCGAGGGCGGGTGCAGCATCGGGCGGTTCAGCCCCGGCAATAAATACAGGTTCAGCCCGTAACGCAGCCCGCTGTACACGGCCAGCAGCAGCACCAGCTGCAGCAAATACAGAAAATAATTACGCCGCCGCTGCAGGCCCGGCAGCAGAATTTCACTGTTGCAATAAAACAGGAAGGCGTACAGCAAAAAATTCAGCCCGGTTTCAAAATAATTAAATTGGAGGTTGCTGGTAAAAAGCAGAATAGAGCCCTCGTAGGTGATATAGACCAGCCATATACACAGATGAATAAAGACGTTCTTCCACACGTTATTCTTATTATCCATGTCAGCGGCGAAGCATTTTCTGATTAGCGCATAACTCAACCGTTGGCAGCGGCCCCCGGTTCAGTCAAAGGTAACAGCGGGGCCCTGCCGAACAAGCCCGGCAAGCAGCCGGCAGCCGACTTGCGCCCCGGACTTGTCCCGGAAAAACCCGGGTTTGTCCTTCGAAAAAGGGCGTTGGTGTAGGAACGTAGGGGGCGTAAAAGTGCTTTAGTATGTTTGTCAGCGTCAACAACATCACCGGCCGCTAATGCCGAAATCCGCTTGCTTTTTCTTCATTTTATTCACTCTTTTTTTACTCCAGCATCATGAAAACTACCTCCGCCGCTCCGAAGTCGACTCTGAATCTGAAAAAGAATACCGTTACCCGTTTTGTACACGTGGCCGGCACCACGGCCGGTGCTAAAATCATTACTACTTCCGATACGATATCTTTCGATACGCTCACGTCGGTTATTGTTTAAGTTTTTATTTCTATTCTTATTTCGGGCTCACCCAAGCCAGCAGTACGGGGCGCAGGCCGCCATTCCGCCGAGGGTTGCAGCCTTTTGCTTGAAGGCGCCATGAATGCAACTCCCTTCCTGCTGGCGGCCCAGCTGGCCCAGCTGGCCGCCCGCGTGCCGGAGCATCCGCGCCTGGCCCTGTACGCCTACTGGCTCTACCAGCTTTCGGGGCAGGAACAGCACCTGCACCAGGCCCAGTTATTTCTGCGGGCGGCCCTGGCGGCCACCGGTCGGCACCTGGCCCACCACGACCCGGCCTTTGCCGCCGTGGCCCGGGAGCTGGCCTGGCTGAACACCCGGCTGCGCCACGAGCCGCAGCTGCTGCCCGGCCTGGCTTCCGACCAGTTGGAAGAGCTGGACCAGGCTGTCTTTCGGGCGGCCGGGCGGCTGCTGTCGGGGGTGGTGCCGGGACCGGGCCCAGTGCTGCTCGAGCTCATTGGCTACCTCACCGAGCGGCAGCCCCAGCAGCCCGGCACGCCCTTTCTGGCGGCCATCATCGGGCGGGCTTACCCGGCCGGGCGGGCAGTGCAGTGGCTGAGTCGGCACCCGGCCGGGCAGCCCCTGGGCTTGGCCGGTCTGGCCGGGGAGCTGCTACTGCTGATTCGGGTGGGGCTGCTGCCGGTGCACGAGTCTGCCGTCAAGGCCCTGGTGAGCCGCGGGGTCCAGTCGTTGCTGGCCGTGCGGCAGGAAGTCGATTTCCTGGCCGGGCACTATTCTATCTTTCCCGACGCGGTGGGCCCCGACTGGCGGCAGCCCACGTTTAGTCACCACCTGAACTGGCAGCGGGGCGACCTGGGCCAGAGTCTGCTTCTGTACCGGGCGCACGGGCTGCTTCATGATGCGGAGCTGGCTCGCCTGGCGGAGCTCGTGGGCCTCAACACGCTGCTGCGGACTTCGGCGGCGGCCACTGGCATCAGTACGCCGCACTTCCCCGACGGCGGCGCCGGCCTGGCGTACCTGTACCGTTGTCTGTTTCAGCTCACCGGCAACGTGGCCTACCGCGGCGGGGAGCAGCACTGGCTTACTGCGTTTCCGGCCGCTACTCTCCCGGCCCAGGTGCCAGCCGAGCCGTCGGCAGCGGGACTGGAAAACCAGCTGATCTGGCTGGGCCTCACCCAGCCGGCCGGCCTCTGGCACTACCCGGCGGCGGTTGGGTGCATAGCTCATTCCAGCCAAAGCTGCGGCGTGGGCCTTACTTCGTAGCTCGTTTACCACCCCGTTCCTGGTTCGTCTTTTGACCCGGGCCCGGTTTGGCAGCTTCCCGCGCTGCCAAACCGGGCCCGGGTCGTTTAGCTGGACCGGAGCTCAACTGCCCAACTAGGCGGCGCCAAACTCCCGGCGGGCTTTCGGGGTTACTGGGCTGGCGCAGTACGGTTCAGCTACTTAGCACCAAACTATCGGCGCCGCCTAATCCGGGTTGCGCGAAGTAATCGTATTTTTGACGCCCCCGGCCGGGCCCAACCCGCTCCGGCTCAGTTTGCTTTCTGCTCTTTTACTGCCTTCGCAATGCCCGATACCACCCTGCCGCCGTCCTCCGCCAGCGCACCGCTCACGCTGGAAGCCGCTCACCAGCAGATTCGGGCCCTGCAAGCCGAGCTGGCTCTGAGCCGTCCGCAGGCCAGCGCGCCCGGCACCCCGAACACTTACCTGACGGTGCTGCTGGCCTCCCTGCGCGAAGGGCTGCTGCTGCTCGACGAGCACAATGTGGTGGTGGCCGCCAACGACGCCCTGGCCCCCTTGCTGGAAATTCCGGGCCCTGCTGCCGGGCTCGTGGGCCTGCCCTTCACAGCCCTCGAAGTCAGTCTGACCCCACTGCTGACCGACCCGGCCGCTTTTCAGGCCATTGCCGCGCAGCTGCGTCAGCCCGGTCCAGGGACGCACTACAAAGGCAAGCTGCCCCTGCGCAGTGGGCGCGTGCTGGAAGTTGACCTCATTCCGCAGGCCGATGCCCAGGGCCAGCCCTACACGGTGCTGCACTGCTGCGACGTAACCGAACAGCAGCGCACCGAGGCCCAGCTGCAGAGCCTGTCGCGCAGCCCGGAGCAGAACCCTAACCCCGTGCTGCGCTACGGTCGCCAGCGCCAGCGCCTGTATGCCAACCCCGCCGCCGAGCAGTTTGCGGCCGAGTTGCCCGAAGACGAGTTGGAGCGGTTGCGCAACCTCGTGCACGACTGGTGCGCCCTGGCCCTGGCTTCGGGCGCAACCAGCCGCCACGAGCTGCAGATTCAGAACCGCTACTTCACCACTTACCTGGTGCCCAACGCGGCCGAGGACTGCGTAAGCGTCTATCTGGTGGAAGTCTCGGACCTGAAGGAAATCCAGCACGCGCTGGCTGACCGGGAAAAGCGCTACCGCGACCTGCAACACTACACCCAGGCCATGATCTGCACCCACACCCTCGACGGCACGGTGCTCAGCCTCAACCCCTCCCTAACCAACCTGCTGGGCTACACCGAGCAGGAGCTGGCCGGCCGCAACGTGGCCTCGGTGATGCCCGCCGAAGACCAGGCCGCCTTCGCCGACTACCTGGCCCGGGTGAGCCGCGACGGGGAGGAACAGGGTGTGCAACGGGTGCAGCCCAAAAACTCCGCGGCCATTCATCACCTGCTCTACCATAGCGTACTGGTGCGCGAAGCCGGGCAGGAGCCCTACGTCATCGTGCACTCCCACGACATTTCGGAGCGCATCGACAGTGAGCGGACCCTGCGCCAGGCCAAGCGCGCCGCCGAAGACGCGGCCCGGGCCCGCACCAACTTCCTGGCCAACATGAGCCACGAAATCCGCACGCCGCTGAACGGGGTGCTGGGCATGGCCGCCCGCCTCGACAAAACCGCCCTTAATCCCCAGCAGCGCGAATTGGTGAGCATTATCCGCTCCTCGGGCCAGCACCTGCTTACGGTTATCAACGACGTGCTGGACATTGCCAAAATCACCTCCGGCAAGCTCGAGCTCAACGTGGAGTCGTTTAACCTGTGCGACTCAATGGGGCTGGCCATTCAGCCGCTGGCGCTGCAGGCCGCGGAAAAAGGTATTCAGTTTGAGGGTACGCCCCTGCGCAACTCCTGCCCCTACCCCTGGGTGCAGGGCGACGCCCACCGCCTCAACCAGATTCTGATCAATCTGGTCAGCAACGCCGTCAAGTTTACGCCCGCCGGGGGCCGCGTGACGGTGGTGGGCGAAATGCTCACCGAAACGGCCGACTCGCTCACCGTCGAGTTTCGGGTTACCGATACCGGCATCGGCATTGCGCCCGAAAAGCTGGAGCACATCTTCGAAAACTTCACCCAGGCCTACGCCGACACTTCCCGCAACTTTGGCGGCACCGGCCTGGGCCTAAGCATCAGCAAGGCGCTGGTCGAGCAGATGGGCGGCGTACTCACCGTCACGAGCCAGCCGCAGGTGGGCAGCACCTTCGCCTTCCGCCTCACCCTGCCCCGCACCACGGCCCCCGCTTCCACGGCCGCTCCGGCCGCCGCCTACGACACGGGCGCGCTGCGCAACCGGCGCATGCTGCTCGTCGAAGACAATGAAATCAACCGGGTGGTGGCGCGCATGCTGCTCGAGGAGTGGGGTATTGAGCTCGACGAGGCCGAAGACGGCCCGGCCGCCTTGCTGCGCCTCGAGCAGAACACCTACGACTTAGTGCTGATGGACATTCAGCTGCCGGGCATGAATGGCATGGTCGTGACGGGCGCCATCCGCCAGCACGCCGACCCGGTCAAGGCCAACGTACCCATTATGGCCCTGACGGCCAACGCCTTTTTATCGGACACCGAGCAGTACCTGGCCGCGGGCATGAACGACTGCGTGGCCAAGCCCTTCGACGAAACCCTGCTCTTCGAGAAGATGGTCCGGCTGCTCACGCCCACCGCCCCGCTCTACGACCTGACCCAGCTGCGCACCCTGGCCCGGGGCAAGGAAGCGTTTGTGCACACGCTGATCCGCTCGTTTCTGAAAAACATGCCGGATACCCTGACCGAATTGCAGGCCACCGCCGCGGCCGGGAACTGGACTGAAACGGCCCGGCTGGTGCACCACATCAAGCCCAACCTGGTGTCCTTCGGGGTCAGCAAGGCCGCGCCGCTGGTAGCCGAGCTCGAGCAGGTGCCCCTGCACCCGCCCATTGACGCCCACCGGCCCCAGCAGGCCGTTGCGGAGCTTACTGCGCTGGTGGGGCAGGTACTGCGGGCGCTGCCGGCCGAGCTGGCAGCAGTAGCGCTATAAGCTGCGCAGACGGCGCATAAAATCAGCCTGGTACGACTTGCCGATGGGTACTTCGTACTGGCCCAGCCGCAGCTGGTTGTCTTCCACCGACTCAATGCGGCGGGTGTTGACGATGTAGGAGCGGTGGACCCGGGCGAAGTGCGCGAAGGGCAGCCGCTCCTCCATGCTTTTCAGGGTCACGTACACAATGTGCTTCTGCTTTTCGGTTACCAGCACCGAGTACGTCGACAACGCCTCGATGTAAAGCACCTCGTTGAAGTCGACGCGCACGAGCTTGTTGTTGACGCGCACGAACAGATTTTGTCCGTCGGTCGTCAGCGCGTCGTCGGGGGCAACGGCAGCCGCAGCTGGCACCTGCCGGCTGCGCACCCGCTCAATGGCCTTCAGAAACCGCGGATAATCGACGGGCTTCACCAGATAGTCAGCCACCTGCAGGTCGAAGGCATCCACGGCGTAGGTGGTGTGCGACGTGACGAGCACCACGGCCGGCGCGGGCGCGGGCAGCAGCCGGACCAAATCCAGGCCCGAGAGGTGGGGCATTTCCACGTCGAGCAGCAGCAGGTCGAGGGCGGGCGCCTCGCGCAGCCAAGTCAGGGCCTGCCGGGCATCGGGCAGCGAAGCCGCCAGCTCCAGTCCGTCGGTCATCTCGACCATGTGCTCCAGGGTGAGGCGGTTGATTTCGTTGTCGTCAATAATGGCGCAACGCAGGGGACGGGCGGCGGAAGTCAAAAGGCAAGTGGCTAAGGGTGAACAAAGGTAGCTTACGCAGCAGATAAGCTCAACCAACCCATTTTGTTGTGGCTGGGGCAAGATTCCCGTTGCGGCCGCGGCTCCCAACCACCGCGCGGCAGGTACGAAACGCGCCGCCGCCCGGATTGGCCTACTACCCGAAAACCCCGCTGCTGAAGCGCGGGCCACCGCCGTAAACTGCCGCCGAAACGTACCCGCCTTGTTTGTATCTTTGCGGCGCACCCGGATTTTCCGGGGGCGCAACGTCAGCCTAAGGCCAGGCTTAGCCGTTTTAAGGCGGTTAATCGGCTTCGGCCGGCCAACGTTTCGGGCGGTTTTCGGTTACTACCCCGTCTGCCTCGGGCGCCTCATCTTTTTGTTTTCTGCATGTCCAATTCGATTTCCACTGATATCTGCATTATCGGCGCCGGCCCGGTAGGCTTGTTCGCCGTCTTTGAGGCTGGTTTGCTGAAGTTGCGCTGCCACGTCGTGGACGCGCTGCCCCAGGTGGGCGGGCAGCTTTCCGAAATTTATCCCAAGAAGCCGATCTACGATATTCCCGGCTTCCCCGACATTCTGGCCGGTGACCTGGTGCGCAACCTGATGCGCCAGATTGAACCCTTCCACCCTACCTTCACCCTGGGCGAGCGGGTGGAGCATTTCCGCAAGCTCGACGACGGCACCTTCGCCCTGACGACTTCCGACGGCACCGAGATTCTGTGCAAGACCATTGCCATTGCCGGCGGTCTGGGCTCGTTTGAGCCCCGCAAGCCCGCCATCGACAGCCTCGACGCCTACGAGGGTGGCAAGGGCGTGTACTACATGGTGCGCGACCCCGAAACCTTCCGCGACCAGCGCCTGGTTATTGCCGGCGGCGGCGACTCGGCCCTCGACTGGACCATCTTCCTGGCCGATGTAGCCAAGGAAGTCACCCTGGTGCACCGCGGCACCACGTTCCGCGGCGCGGCCGACTCGGCTGAGAAAGTGAAGGCCCTGCACGACGCGGGCAAGGTACGCCTGGTGCTGAGCAGCAACGTGACCCACGTGCACGGCGACGGGGCCCTGGAAGCCGTGACCATCACGGCCAACGGCGGCGAGACGGAAAGCCTGCCCGTGGATTCATTTATTCCGCTGTTCGGCCTCACGCCTAAGCTCGGGCCTATCGGTGAGTGGGGTCTGGAGCTCGAAGACGACGCGGTGAAGGTGAACACGTTGGATTATTCCACCTCGGAGCCCGGCATCTTCGCCATTGGCGACATCAACACGTATCCGGGCAAGCTGAAGCTGATTCTGTGCGGCTTCCACGAGGCGGCCCTCATGGCTCAGGGGGCTTTCAAGCACATCAACCCCGACAAAAAGTACGTGCTCAAATACACCACCGTCAACGGCGTACCCACGCTGTAGTTAGTTGTCAGTTGTTCGTTGTCAGTTGTTAGTTTATCGGTGAACGACCTGACAACTGACAACGAACAACTGACAACTAAAACCCAACAATATGAACGACGAAGTACGCGTATATGTGGAGGAAGCGCCCGGGCAGCGGCGCGAGGTAGTGGGCCCCACCGACATGGGCCTGAGCCTGATGGAGCTGCTCAAGGCCGACGGCTACGACATTCAGGCCACCTGCGGGGGCATGGCGCTCTGCGGCACCTGCCACGTGGAAGTGCTGGCCGGCCCCGAGCTGCCCGAGCCCTCCGACGATGAGCTGGCCATGCTCGAGAGCTTGCCCGTGATGAGCCAGGGCAGCCGCCTTTCCTGCCAGATCCGCATCACCGAGCGCCTCGACGGCCTCGTGGTGCGCCTGATGCCCCAGGGCACGTAGCTGCAATTTTAACCGGGGCGGCAGCGTTACGGGCTCATGCCAACTGCTCCGCACCTGTGTTTGCTCAACCGCAGCCTCCTGGGCTGCGGTTTTTTGTTTTCCGGATTCCTGCCCGCGGCGTACGCGCAGCGGGGCCCCGAAATCAGCCTGGGCGGCGGCTTTTCGCTGGCCCAGCCCGGATTGACGCGGCATAATCTGCCCAACAACTTCCGCACGACGGCCGCCTTCAATACCGGCGCGGTCCTGCGCCTGACGGTGCCCGTGCGTTCGTGGCTGGGTTTGGGCATCGAGCAGCGCATTACCGGCCTGCCCCAGATGTTGGCCTACCGCCAAGACAACAGCCAGCTGAGCACTGGCTTAGGCAGCCGAACCCTGTACCAGTACGGCCTGCGGGCCGTGGTCTACGACGTCTGGCTGCCGGCGCCGCGCTGGGCACTCGACCTGGCCCTGACCGGCTCCTACGGCCTGCCGCTTTACGGGGGCTCCAGCTTCAGCGGCCGGCTCTGGCACGATGCCCAGGATACGCGCCCAACCAGTACGCGGCCCCTGGTATGGGTGGAGGACACCCGCCGCGCCGCGGTGCCCATGGCGGGCCTGGAGGCGCTGCTGCGCTTCGAGCTGGGCGTGCGCCAAGCGCTGCTCCTGACTGCTACCTACCAGCGGGGCCTGCGGCCGGCGGGCATTATCCGCTCCACCCGGGTTGAGTATCTGGACGATGCCGGCAACGTGCAGCAGGGCAGCTTCGTGGCCCGCACCCGCGCTTCCTACGCGGCCCTGCAGTTGGGCTACTGCGTACGCTTTGGGGCCGTAGATGCCAGCCGCACCCGCACGCTGCGCACCCCGCGCTACGGCACCCCGCCCGAAGAAGACGAGCCCACGAATGAGCTGGGCACCGACAACTAACCAAACAAAAAAACCAGCTCCGGGAGCTGGCTTTTTGCTGTTATCAGCGGCGGTAGGATTACCGACGGCGTTTCTTCGTGACGACTTTCTTTTTCGCCGTGCCCGACTTACTGGTCGTTTTGCGCTTGTGCGTGGTTGAGCTGGTTCGGCGGTGGGTGCTGCGGCGGTGGTAAGTGCGGTGCGGGGTCGCCTTGACGGCGGGCGCGGCGGCTTCCTCGGGCTTGGCTTCCTCAGGACCAATAAACGAAGCCTCGGCCGTGGCCTGCTGAATGGCTTCATCCTGGGCGGCGCGCAGGGCGGCGGCCTGCTTGCGGCGCACGGGCATCAGAAAGTCCCGCTCCGCCCGCTCCCGGGCCGACAATTTCTCTTCGCCGGGCAGGCGGGTGGCGGGCAGCTCTACCAGCCCTTTGTGGTCGGCCGAGGCCGGATTCTTAACTCCCTGGGCAAAAGCTGGCGCGCCGCAGAGCAGCAAGCCAAAGAACATAAAAAAGCTTCTCATCACTATCGTTGCAAAGACTCGGAAGTCGCAAAAGTACGGCTGCCTGCCCCTCCTCGCAAGCCGCCGCCCCGCTCCCCGACTCCCAACCCCCTTTCCGGGCCATCCGCCGGCCGTTCGTCCCGAAAAATCCAGCTTTTTCCTATTTCTTCCCTAGTGCGCTGATTTGCACCCGCGTACCGGCCGAGTGGGTCGTAAACTCCGGGGCGTACAGGCACTGGAGCTGGCTGAGGCCCGCTGAGAAGTCGCCGCCCTGGGCGGCGCGCAGCTGGTATTCGAACGTGTGGGTGCCTTTGGGGAAGAAACCGATAAAGAAGTTGGTAGCCGCGTCGCGGGGGCTTTCGTAGTAGCTCAGCCCGCCCTGGTAGCGGTAGCCGCTGGTTTGGCCGATAAGCTCCAGACCGGCGGCGCGCTGGTCTTTGAGGTGCACGTATTCCAGGTCCCGGTCGGCGCGCAGCACCAGACGCACTACCAGCACCTCGCCCACGCGCAGGGGCGTGGCGGCGGTGAGGCGCTCGAGCACGGGGCCACCGGCGGTACGTTGCTCCCGGTACAGCTGGCGCTCCAGCTGCAGACCCGTGGCCGCGGCCGTTACCTTATCAATTTGCTCGAAATACTGCCAGTACAGCGCCCCCCAAGCCACGCCCGCATCGGTTTTCTGCACCGTCACCTTGCCCTGGCTCGGCTTGATTTCGGCGGCCGGGAACGTCGTTTTGTAGTAGCCGGTACCCGCCTGCTGGGCGGTGGGCACCACCGGTATGCCCCCCACCGTCACCCGCACGGGTTGGGTGGGCTGGAGCCAGTCGGATCCGCGCAGCAGCAGGGCGTAGCAGGCATCAGCCGTAGCGCGGGTGCTTTCCCAGCTCTGGGTTTGCTTCTGCTTGAGCAGCCACAGCTTCATTTCATCTACCGACTTCTGGTCGCCAAGCACCTCGTCGTAGGCTTCAATCAGCGTAGCTTGGGTTTCGGTGGGCGCCTCGCGCCAGTAGTAGCCGCCGCGGACCTCTTTCCAGTACATGCCCAGCTCCGGGGAGTGCAGGGCATTTTCGCTGAGGGCCGCCAGAATGTCTTTGACGACAATAGGCTGCGCTTGCTGACGGTGCAGGCTCAGCGCAATCTGGGCCTGGAGGTAGCGGGTCTGAGCGGGCCAGAAGGTGGCAGCCTGCTGCTGATAATAGGTCTGCGCCGCCTGGGCCGCTTTGGCCACGGCCGGGGCGGACCAGAAGCTGCGGGCGTACAAAGCCTGCACCTGAAGGTCGGAGAGGTGGTTCTTTTTCAGATCCACGCCCTTTTGCTGGCGCAGGGCGGCGTAGTCGCGCTGGAGCTGCTCGTCCTGGTAGGCCAGGGCCCGGCGCAGAATCTCGCGGGCCTGCCCGTCCTGGGCGGCATCGAAGGCGCCGAGCTTGCGCAGCTTGCCGAAGCCGGCCACGATAAGCTGGGTGATGTAACGGTCGGCGGGCATTTTCTCAAACCACGGGAAGGCACCGTCGGGCTGCTGCATCTGAGCAAGCTTGGTCAGGGCGCGGGTGGTTTCGGCCTTCAGGCGGGGCTCGTCGAAGAGCTCACTCAGGCGCCGCAGCCGCTCGGTTTCGCTTTGGGCGTCGCGCACCCAGGGCGTTTCCTGCAGCAGCAGATTTTTCAGCTCCTGGTTCTGCTCCAGCTTGCTGCGGAGGGCAACCTTGTCCCCGGCCTGGGCGGCGCGCTGCCACTCGGCCAGCATAGGCTTCAGCCGCGGATTGCTTTGCAGGATTTTGGCCGCCAGCAAATTGGCGTAGAGGCGGCTGAATACCTGCTCGGAGCACTCGTAGGGGTACTCCATCAGGTAAGGCAGGGCCTGCACGGCGTGCCAAGCCGGGTTTTCGGTCATCTCCAGCGTCAGGGAATAGTTGCGTCGGGTGGCCGAAGTGGTGCTGGTGAGCTTTTTGAGCTCAAACTCCCGCGTGGCCGGCCCCACGATGGGCAGCGCCAGGCTCTCGGTGAGCAGAATCCGATTGGGCAGTACTGGCAGCGTGTTTTCCTCGCCGTCCTGCACCGTGGCCAGTTCTTCGTTTTTGGTTTTCCGCTTTTCGTTTTTGGCTTTTTTATCCCCAGTTTTCAGTTCCTTTCCCGACGCCACCACGCGGTAGGTTATGGCTTCCAGGGGCACCTGGCCCTCGGCGGTTTCCGGGATGCTCAGTTCCCAAGCCAGGGCGGTGCTTTGGTTGGCGGCCAGGTCAAACCTCACCTGGGCCGGACCTTTCAGCACCCGGCTTTCCAGGGGCTGCTGGGTGCGGGCGTCGAACAAGAACAGCTGGGCCGTGCCGCTCAGGGCTGCGGCCGAAAGGTTGCTGAGCTTGGCAGTGAACGTGAGTTGGTCACCTTCGCGAAAGAAGCGCGGGGCGTTAGGCGTCACCTGCAGCTGCTTCTGGGTGACCAGCTCGCGCTGGAGCAAACCGCTGTGCAGCTGTTGGTCGTGGGCCAGCGTGAGCAGCTGCCAGCGCGTGACGGCCTCGGGCATCTGGAATTCCAGAATTGTCTCGCCCTGCGCATTGGTGCGCAGGGCGGGCAACCAGAACGCGGTTTCGCGGAAGTCGGTGCGGGCCTGCACCGCGGAAAGGTCAGGGGCCGAGGCGGCCGGCTGCCCCGGGGCGGGGGCTACCACTACTTCGTTGAGTTGCGCGGAGCTGTCGTATGCCTTGTTCATCATTGCCGGCGCGGCCATGGCGGCGGATTCTACCCGGACGCTCGCTACTCTTCTATTCAGCGTCCGAACGACACTTTCTTTGCGTTCACTCTGGTCCGCAATTGCATCTTCGCCCAGGTAGCCCCACATGTTGAGGTGAGGATAAACCAGACTCCAAATAGATTCACCCGCCGGCGTGCCGGCGAATAATTCCCGCGACACTTCCGTCCCAAACCGCCCGGTCCAGGCCAGCACGGGCGGATAGTACGGCTTGGAAAACGCCAGCTCCACAAAGGAATGGGGCCGGAATACGTCCAAGGATTTGTCGTAGAGAGTGGCCAGCAGCTCAGCCTTGGCGGGCTTGCCGCCGGTCTGGTGAATCGTGACGCGCCAGGTTTCCTGCTGGCCGGGCTGGAGCTTGTCGCGGAAAGTTGCCAGGCTGAGCACCAGCGGCGCGGGTGGCGCCGTGACCTGCACCGTAGCCGAATTCAGATACAGGCGGTTGTCGCGCACCTGGGTGACGTGCACGTAGAGCGCGGTGCCGTCCAGGGCCGCAGTGGTCGGAATTTCTACCACGCGCTGCTCCCCGGCCCGGAGCGTGAGCCACTCGCGGCGCAGGCCCTGGCCGGTGGCCTCGGCCTCTATTAGCAGCCGGGCACCCTCTTCGGAGCTGCCCACCAGAAAGCGGGCCGCCTGCCCGGGCGCCACGCTGTCCTGCAAAGCCACAAACCAGTTAGGCGTAGGCACGGGCACCGTGGCGGCAGTAGCGGAAAAGAGCGTGAAGTAGTGCTCCGTAGCGGTAGCCTCCGCGCCCGCAGCGGCCGGTATGGCGGCTTCCAGTACGTAGCGGCCGGGTTCCTGCCGGCTCAGCGGGTCGCGCAGCGCCGGCAGCAGCGGGCTTTGGTCAGTGTTGAAGTCCTGGGTGAGCACCAGCGTGCGGGCCCAGGTGCTGTCGTTATCTTCCCGGCCGTAGGCATCGAGCGGAAACTGGCGCCGAAACTCGTCTGGGCTCAGGGCCTCGCGCTCCGGCCGCTCCCAGGTCCGGAGCCGCAGGGCGCGGGCGGGCGGGGTCAGGCGAAACAGGCGCAGCGTACCCCGGGCCGGCCAGGCCTCGCCGGCGGCGTTGGTGCTAAGCAGCTGCAGGGTCGGCAGCTGCTCACGGTTTACTACCTCGGGCAGCGCCAGGCGCAGGGTGAGGGCCGCGTTGCCCAGACTGAGGCGCTGCTGCCCGGAGTGGGTTTCGCCGGCTGCGTCGGTTACGTCGGCCGTCACTTCGAACACGTAGCCCGGATTCCAGGGGCCGCGCTTGCCGCGGGCGGCTGGGGCTTCGCCTTTGGCCACAAACTCCACCACAAAGCCGCCGGCCGAGTCGGTCCGGGCGGTGCCGTGGCTGATTTCCAATTCTGGCTGTCCGCCGCCGAAGCCACGGCCAAACATAGGCCAGACCGTGCGCCGCACCACCCGGTACTGCACCGTGGCCCCATCGACGGGCTGGCCGGCGTAGGCGGCAGCTTTGCCACGCACCGTCACTGGTTTGCCCAGCACCGGCGTACCGGCCACGGGCTCGAACGTCACCTGGAACGTGGGGCGCTTATAGTCTTCCACCCCAAAGCTGGCGCTGCCGTGGTCGGTTTGCAGACTCATATCGCCGTTGAGCAGGCCCGTCGGCAGCACTACCGAGCCGTGGAAGGAGCCGAACTCGGAAGTGGTGAAGGGCAGCGTCTGCACGGTTTGCCCGTTCACGTCTATCAGCCGTACGGTCACGGCCTCATTGGTCAGCAGCACCGATTTGCCTTCGGTGGTCGAGGTCATGATGCCTTTGAAGTACAGCGTCTGGCCGGGACGGTAAATGGCGCGGTCGGTGTACAGAAACGTGGTGCGCTGCGCCTGCGGCTGCCGTTCGGGGCTGCGGCGCGGATAGTAGCCGCTCTGGGTGACGAGCAAGGAATCGGGGCCCTTGGTCAGCAGCACGGCGTACAACTGGCGAGTGGGCAAGCCCGAAGTGCCGGCCACCGGAATCTGGGTCTGCCCGTCGGCATTCGTAGTCAGGGACGGACCCCGCTCCTGCTGATACTCGCGGGCTTTCTGGTCGTAGTGCTGAAAAAACGGCAGCACGGCGGCGCCGGCCACGGGCTGCCCACTCTGGCGGTGCAGCACCAGCAGCTCAACGCCTTCGGCCGCGGCCGCGCTCCGGCGCACCTGGCTCAACTCGCTCACGCCCAGCTCGGCGTAGGCCGTCGTCACGCCGGCGCGCTCCTTGGTTGGGTCGTCGGGGGTTGTGCTCAGCACCAGCAGGTAATGCCCCAGCGGCAGGGCCGGACCAGCCTGCTGCACCGAATGGGCTTTGTAGTCGGCGGGGCCGGGCACGGCCAGCTCCCAGGCCGCCGCCGGCGCCGCGGCTAGGGCGCGGGCGTAGGCTTTGCGCAATCCGGCCGCCGTGCCATCCGACTGCCGGGCCCGCTCCAACTGCCGTACCACCTGGGCCGACGACACGCGGTAGGCCCGGGCGTAGAGCTTGGTTACGTTGCGCACTTCCAGCTTCAGCAGCCAGGGCCGGGTCGGCAGCACAACCTCTTCGGTCGTAAAGCTCAGCTCCACGGCTTCCAGGCTCTGGCGCAGGCTGGCGGCCTGCCGGGCTCCGCGGGACTTTGGATACGCCTTTTCGGCGGCCAAGGCTAGTTCCCGGGCCTGGGTAGGGTTGTCTTCCCGCAGCGCGTTGGCCTGCTCAAACATAAACCGGCTGGCAATAGGCAGGGCCCGGTAGGCGTCGGTGGCGCGGGCCAGGGCGGCGCGGTACTGAGCGGGCTGGTCGGGCAGGGCGGCGTGCTCGTTCACGAAGCGCAGTCGGGCGAGGTCCACGTCGGCCAGGGCGGCGGGGTTAGCGGCATCAGCGAGGCGGAAAGCGGTGAGCTGCTGCAACACCCGCAGCACGTGAAACTGCCCGTTGAGCGAGTCGGCCAACGGAGTGGTCAGCGGCAGGCGGGCAAACTCGGCAGCCGGGCCCAGCAGGGCAGGGTTGGTCAGCTCAAACTGCTCGGCGGGCTTGGTAACGTAGTATTCGTCGTTGCCGAGGCCCTCAATGGCCCGGCGTGCCAGCAGGTCGTAGAGCGTGGGCACCAGAGCCCGGCTTTCGGCGTCGCCACCAGTTACGGCGTAGCCCAGCGCCGTTAGCTTGAGCTGCTGCTGGCGCCCGGCTTCGTCGGCCAACGAGGCGCGGTAGTGCTGCACCACGGCACTGCCCAGGCGGGCGGCATCCCAGGTTTGAATGTCGGCGCGGCTAGCATCGACGGGGTCGGAGCCGGCGGCGCGGGTTCGGTCGTAGAGCTGGTAGCGGTGCTGGCGGTAGTAGTTAGCGTAGAGTTGGGCCAGCAGGCTGTGCAGGATGGGCCGGGCCGGAAACTGCGCCGTTTTCAGCTCAGCTTCCAGCAGAGTAATTGCTTTTTCGTCCGCTTCCTCTTCTTTGGCCTCGGCCAGGCGCAGCTTGTAGAACAGGGCCCGCAGATAGTCGGGCGCATCCTGGCGCTGGCGGGCGGCGCGGTACAGCTCCTCCACCAACTTGGCGGCCGAGGCCGTCTGATCTTTGCGCAGCAAAGCATCCACCTGCCGCCATTTCTTGGCGTCGGGACCGCCGGTGCCGGGAGGGGTCGACTGGGAAGAACCGGTGGAAAAGAGCATCAGCAGGGCGAATAAACTTAACAGGAAGGACCGCATAAGGCGAAATCGGGTGGAGTGGCAAGGAAGGCAAAATTCAGATGCGCCGTCGAGCTCTATTCCACACGCCGGCTTGCAAATAATGTTGTTGCCTTGCCCAAAAAGCTGACTGCCGCAGCATTACGCCGCGCCTTAACAGCCGCGTCCCGGCTTCCGACAGGTGCGGAAGCCGGGACGCGGCGAGTCTCACATGGCTGGTTGGGGCGGGTTAGTCGATGACCATGCCCACGCCGTCGAGCACCCGCTCGGCCTGCAGCACGTGGCGCTTCAGGTGCACGACCAGCAGCTCCAGCTGGTCGGTGAGGCGCAGGTAGAGCAGCGGAATAACCGGGTTGGGGATGCGGATGGCGTTGGCGTTGACGGTGCGGGCCTGCTCCACCATGTTGGCCAGTTCGTCGAGCTGGCGGCTGAACACTTCCACCACCGTGCGGGGCAGGCGGCTGCCGCTGGGCGCGTACTGCTGGGGCGACTTAAGCGGATTCTCGCTGGCCGGAGTTTTCATGGCCACAATCAGCTTGCGCCCGATAAAGCCGCTTTTCACCGTGGCCGCGGGCTTGCTACCGCTTTCCTGGGCCTGCTTAAGCTTGCGGGCCATGACCGGCAGCACCAGGCCACCCGTGATGTTGAGGTGTTCCAGGCACTGGCCGATGCTCCACTTGCCGGGCGCCGGGCGGCGGTTGAGCTGGTCGTCGGACAGAGTCCGGAAGCGCTGCACGGTGACCTCACGCAACGCGCGCAGGTCGGCGGCGAGCTGGTCCAGAAATTCGGTGGTGCGGGGGGCAGTTTGGCTCATAACGACGGTAGCGGAAAAAAGCGGGCGGGCTAGCAGCCGTAATAATACGGCCTTGGGCTGGTTTCATGGCAAGTACGGGCGGGTTTCGCAATCAGTTTTCCCCAAAATCCGGGCGGCGGGCCAGAACCCCGCCGGTTTGCACTTTTTCCCGCTCGTAGCACTGCTCCTCCTTTCAACGCTGCCCCGCAAGTCCTGGTTCGCCCCATTCGCCTCAAGGACCCAGACCGGACTTTTCGGGTGAAGAGCTTGCGGCTTGCCCCCGCAATTCCTTATCTAGCAGGGCTAACTAGAATTATCGTGAAGAATATCCCTACCACTACCCCGGCCCCACCAGCCTGGCGGCGCTACCTGCGGCGGCACTTTGGCTTTTCCCGCCGCGAAACATCCGGCTTTGTCGTGCTCTGCGCGCTGCTGCTGCTCTGGCTGGCGGCCCCGCGCCTGCTACGCCCCGTGCTGCCTACCTACGACCCCGCTCCCGACCAGCAGCAGCTCAACCGGCTGGCCGCGAATCTGGCCGCTCAGCACCAGCCGCGCGCGTTCAATTCGCGTTACCCGCGGCGCCGTTACCCCCGCCGACCCACCGTGCCCCAGGTGGCGCTGGCCCCGTTCGATCCGAATGCGCTGTCGGCTACCGACTGGGAAGCCCGGGGCCTGCCGGGCTACGTGGCCAAGCGCATCGTGCACTTCCGCGACGTTATCGGCGGCTTCAAAGCCAAGGAGCAGATCAAGCGCACCTACGGCCTGCCCGACTCGGTGTACGCCCGGCTGGCGCCCTACATCCAGCTGCCCGACCAGCTGCCGCCCCGCGAGGCCCGCGCTCCGCGCGACTACCCCGCTTTCCCAACCAGCCGCTACCCCAGTAAGGCGTTTGAGACCACCCCTAGCAAGTTTGCCCGCAAGCCCCGGCACTTGGTGGCCTTCGACCTGAACACGGCCGACACCACGGCCCTGATGCAGATTCGCGGCATCGGCCGGGGCCTTTCGGGCCGGGTGGTGGAGTACCGGCAGCGCCTGGGCGGGTTTCTGCGCGAAGACCAGCTCAGCGAAATCTACAGCCTGCGCGACGCCCCCGACTTGGTCGACAGCCTGCGCAAGTACACGTTTGTGGCGCCCGGCTATGCCCCGGCCCCGCTCGACGTGAACAACGCCCCGTTTGAAGTACTGCAAGCTCATCCCTACCTCGGCAAGCGCCTGGCCCGGGTGATAGTGGCCTTCCGCCAGCAGCACGGTCCGTTCAAGCAGGCCGACGACCTGCGCCAGATTCGGATTCTGGACGCCGAAACCCTGGAAAAGCTGCGGCCCTACCTGCGGTTTTGAGGGTAAAAATCAGGGCTGCACGGCCAGCACCAGGCCCACGGCGCCGCCCGCCCCGTAGGTTGGCACCAGCAGCAGCTTGCGGGCCGCGCGCTGGGGCAGTAGTTGAGCCAGGTACGGGTAGGCCCGCCACACCGCTTCCGCCGACAAAAACCCGATGCCGGCCCCGGCCACCACGTCCGTAATCCAGTGGCGGTTGTGCAGCACGCGCATGGTGCCGGTGGCCGTAGCCACGGCAAAGCCTCCAACGCTGATCCAGGGGCTGGCTTTGCCGAATTGCTCGTGCAGCAGCGTGGCCGTCAGGAAGGCTTCGCTGGTATGGGCCGAGGGAAACGAGCTCAGGTCGGTGGGATTGTCGGGGCGGGCTTCCCGGCAGAGCCGCTTCAGGTTGCTGGTCACGCCCATGTTCAGGTGGTGGGCCGCCAAATAAATCAGGGAGAAGGGCACCACGCCCCGGGCCGGCTTCACCCCGGCCGCGTGCAGGGCGTAGGCGGCCACGCCCGGCAGGTGGCGGGTGTAGTCGTCGAGGTTGGTGTTGAAGGCGGGAAAGTTCTCCAGCGTTTCCTCCCGCACTTCCAGCCGGGCCAGGTGAATCAGCTTCTGCTCCCGGCCAAAGTAGCTCACCCCGATCAGGGCCAGTGGAATGCCGGCCCGCAGCACCACCGGCCTAACGCTCCGCAGCCGGCTCGACGGCACTGCCGGCCGCAGTTGCCGGCTCGAATCCGACGCAGCGCCCGCACTCAGCTGGGCCCGGGCCGGCAAAAAGGTGAGGCCGGCGAGCAGCAACGTCAGAAGGTAGCGGGTTCCCATAAAGTCGGCTGAACAACAAGTGGTTGAGCCTGGTAATATACAGCTTCCGGTTGGGCCAAAAAAGAGCAAGCGGGCCGGGGCCGGCAGTTTTTTTATCCCCGGCCCGCCGCGCTGCGTATGCACGGCCGGGGCCGGACCTTCACCTCCTTTCTTTCCTATGCTGTTTCTGCTGCGCGACAAGCTATTTCCGGTGCTGGTGTTTCTGCAGTCCGTGGTTTGCGGCTGCACCAACGACCAGGGCCGCGGCGACTTCGATAAGGTGAGTTCTGCCTACGACGTTGCCCTCAGCGGCCGCCTCAACAAGGACTTGGTGGTGGAAAGCTCGGGCCTGGAACTAGCCGACGTGGAAGACGACCTCTGGACCCACGGCGACGGCGGCAACACGGCCAAGCTTTACCGCGTGACCCAGCAGGGCGACCTGCTCCAGACCGTAGATCTGGCGCCCCTGACCAATATCGACTGGGAAGATTTGGCCCGCGACCCGGCCGGCCACCTTTACATCGGCGACTTCGGCAACAACCAGAACAAGCGCCGCAACCTGGCCATCTACCGCCTTGCCGGCCCCGGCTTCAAGCAAATCGACACCATCCGCTTCCGCTACCCCGACCAGCACCGCTTCCCGCCTAAGAAAGCCGGCCGCAACTTCGACTGTGAGGCGTTTTACTACTGGCAGGACAGCCTCTACCTGTTCACCAAAAACCGCGGCGCCGGGCACTGGGTCAAGCAATACGTGCTGCCCGCCCGCCCCGGCAATTACACCGCCCGCCTCGCCGACAGCATTCAAATCAACACCTGGATTACGGCCGCCGACGTGAGCCCCGACGGCCGCACGGTGGCGCTGCTCGGCTACGGCCACGCTTATCTGATTGAGCGGCAACCGGGCAAAAAGCTCTTCGACGGTGCCAAGAGCTGCCTAAATCTTCCCTCGAGCGGGCAGGCCGAGGCGCTGGTGTTCGTCAACAACCGCGACTTTATTTTCAGCAACGAGAAGGGCAAGCTTTACAAAGCCACGCGTAAGTAACCTACCCTGCCACCGTTGCTCCAACATTTTCTCACTGACTTTTTAACTTCCCATTCATGGCTCAAACGATTCTTGTGACGGGCGCCACTGGCACCGTCGGCGCCGAAGTGGTCAAGGCCCTGGGCAACCGCGGCCTCAAGGTCCGCGCCGGCGTGCACTCTCTCATCAAAGGCGAACGGCTCAAACAGCTCAACCCCGACGTGCAGCTAGTTGAAATGGACTTCGCCAAGCCCGAAACCCTGCACGTAGCCCTCACCGGCGTCGACCGGGTATTTCTGATTACCCCTTTCAGCGAAGACCAGGTTGAGTTGGCCAAGCGCCTGATTGACGCCGCCAAGCAGGCTGGCGTGCAGCAGGTGGTCCGGCTTTCCGCCGCCGGCGCTGAGGCGGAGCCCGGCATTCAGCTCGGCCGCTGGCACCGCGAGATTGAACGGTACCTCGAACAAAGCGGGCTGGCTTACACCATTCTGCGGCCCGGCGGCTTTATGCAGAACTTCTTCAACTACAGCGGCGAGTCCATCCGTCAGGAAGGCAAGCTGTATCTGCCGCTCGGCGAGGGCAAAGTCAGCTACATCGACGCGCGCGATATTGCCGCCACGGCCGCGGCGGTGCTGAGTGCCCCGGGCACCGAGCACTACGGTCAGGCGTACACCCTCACCGGTCCGGCCGCCATCAGCGGGCACGAGGTGGCGGCAGCCATCGGGCAGGCCACGGGCCGCCCCGTCAGCTACGTAGACTTGCCGGAAGAAGCCGCGGCTCAGTCGATGGCCGCGGCTCCCGCCTGGCAGCGCGACTCCATGCTGGAATTGCAGCGCCTCTACAAAGCCGGTTACGCCGCCGGGGTTTCCACGGCCGTGGAGGTATTCACCAACTGTCCGCCGCGCAGCATCGAGCAATTTGCCAAGGATTACCAGCAGCAGTTCCAGCCCCAAGCGTAAAGGACAGCACCGGCAATTCGGCCGCGTTACCCCCACAAAAAAGGCCTCCCAATCTTTGGGAGGCCTTTTTTGTGCTCTATTCTGATTTAGCGACGGTCGTCTTCATCCCGGCCGCGGTTGCGGCGCGGGGCGGTGCCGTAGTCGCTGGAGTCGTCGTCGTGACGGTACTGGCTGCGGCGGTCAGTGCCGTAGTTCTGGTTACGGTCGGCGCGGTCGTAGTCGCCGCGAGACGGGGAGCCGCCACGGCTGTTGCGGTCAGCCGAGTCGTATTCGTCGTTGTAAGAGCCGCCGCGGGAGCCGAAGCCGTCCTGGGCGCTGCCGCCGTAGTTGCCGGCGCCCCGGCCGTAGCCGCTGGTGCCCCGGCCTTCCTGCCAGCCGCCATAGTTGCGGTCTTCATTTCGGCCCGACGAGCCGGCCCGGTAGCGGCGGTCGTCCTCGGGGTTGGAGCCGCGCTGGGCGTAGTCGTTCACGCCCCCGCGCGGGCCATAATCGTTGCCGCGGCCGGAACCCTGGTTATCGTATCCACCCCGCGACGAGCGGTAATCCTCGTCTTGGTTGCGGTTGCGGCCGTAGCTGCCGCGCTCATTTTCGTAGCCCCGGTTGCCGCCGTAGTGGGCGCCGCCCGAAGAGTTGCCGTAGTCGTTGCTATAGCCGCCGCTGCGGCCCTGGCGGGAACCGTTGTCATTCTGGTTGGCGCTGTTGTAGGAGCGGTCCTGCTGGTTGTAGCCGCCACCCCGGTTGCCGTAGCGGTTCTGGTCGCCGTATCCCTGGCTACTGTAGCGGTTTTGGTCACCGTAGCCTTGGTTGCCGTAGCTGTTTTGATTGCCACGGTACTGATCCTGGTTGTCCCAGTTGTACTGCTGGTTGCCCGAGCCAAAGTCGCTGCGGTTCTGGTAGCCACCGCCCTGGGCCTGACCATAGCCACCCTGGGAGTAGCCGTAGTCGGGGCGCTGGTTCTGGTTGCCCCAGTTGTTCTGCTGGTTTTGCTGGCCCCAGTTATTCTGCCCGCCGCGGCCGTATTCCGCCTCGCGGTGCCCACCCTGGTACTGCTCGGGCCGGCCGTCGTAGTTGCGGTAAGAGTTGTGCTGCCCGTAGCGGCCCCCGCCGTACTGGTCGCCGCCGTACTGCTCGTCGTGGCCGTAGTGACCGTCGCCGCGGGCGGGGGTTTCGCGGTACTGGTTGCCGTAGCCGCCCTGGGTGTTGCCGTAGCCCTGGCTGCCAAACTCACCGCGGGCAGCGCCGCTCTGCTGGTTTTCCTGCCGGTCGTGGTCCTGGTAGCTGCCCTGGGTGCTATTGCCGAAGTTACCGCCGTACTGGCTCTGGTCGGTGCTGTTGGCGGAAGTGCTGCTCTTTCCCGAAGAGCTGCTGCTCTTGCTGCTCATGTTCTTATTGCTGGCCGCCGAAGCAGGGCTTTTTTTGGCGCTGCTCGAAGCTTTGGCGGCCGTAGCGCCGGGCTTGGTGCCGGCAGCGCCGGCCTTGAGGGTGCCGGGGTTGGCGACGCGGTTCTCGGTGGTATTGCTTTGGTTGCTGCCCACGGCCCCGCGGCCTACGCTGGTTTCAGCCGAGGCCAGGGTTTCGCTGGAAGTACCCGGAGTCGACCCGGTTCCTGACGCGGGGGAAGCGCTGTTCGGAGTAGTCGAGGCGCCCGACGAAGTCCAGGAGTTGGTCGAGTTAGTGGCCTGGTTGCTGGCGGTGGAATCTTTCTCTTCGTTTTTCATGGCAGTGGTGGGAGGTGGTGAAGTAGTGAAAAACAACTCGTTGAGTCGTTAAAGTATACGCCCAGCGCCGGAGAGAGTTTTTTGCCGCCCCACTTCCAGCCCCTATTTCAACTGCTTCCACCCAGCGCGCCAGCGTCGTTTCGGGCGCGGCGGCCCCGGTATTTTCCCCGCCCCGCACGGGCGTACTTTTTCCCGGGTGCGCAGTTTTATTCCCGCCGCCGCGGTGGGCAGTTAGAAAAAGCTTGCTAGTTTTACTGCGTTCATTTACCCCAACGGTTTACTACCAAGACCACCAGACGCACGCTATGAAAACGGGCAAAGTAAAATTCTTCAATGAGTCCAAAGGGTTTGGCTTCATTATTCAAGACGACGACAATCAGGATATCTTTGTGCACCAGACGGGCCTTATTCACGAAATCCGCGAGAATGACCGGGTTTCCTTCGAAGTAATTGAAGGTAAAAAAGGCCTCAACGCCGTGAAAGTAGAACGTATCTAGTGCCTCCGGCTTTTCGGTTATAGCTACTGCCTTCCGTAGCCTTGAGCCCCGGCTTTGCCGGGGCTTTTTGTTTGCCGCCGCGGCCGTGGGGCGGAGTTGGGGAAAAGTCTGCCGCAGCCTTATTTTTCGGTGAAACGACTTGCTTTCAGGCCCTAGCGCCGAGCTTCTATCCCGCCCCGGCCCCGTTATTCTCCTTGTTCCGCTTCGCTAAGTGAAAAATACATATACCTTTACCTCATTCTTTCACTCCCATCAAGCAGTAGTATGAGCACGGGCACCATCAAATTTTTCAACGAAACCAAAGGCTTTGGCTTCATCACGCCCGACGGCGGCGGTGAGGATATCTTCGTTCACGCTACCGGTCTTCAGCAGCCAGTTCGCGACTCCGACAAAGTGGAGTTCGAAGTGCAGCAGGGCAAAAAAGGCCTGAACGCCGTTAGCGTACGTCTGATCAACTAGTGTATGCTGGTTGGCCGCCCGGGCTCGGCTTGAGCCTGACGCGGACACAAAAAAGCCTTCCCGGCCGCGGCCGGGAAGGCTTTTTTGTGTTTTCCAGGACCGCCTACTTGCCGCCGGCCTTGGCCACGCGAATTCCCACGGCCATGATGCCGGGCAGCTGGTCCTGACGCATGTACTGCTCGAGCACCATTTTGTAGGTACCCGCTTGGTGGAAGCGCTGCCGCGGCAAAGCCAGAAACTGATGGTCGTAGATGTCGCCGGTGCCGCTGCCGCTGGGCTCCCCGGTGCGCGGGTCCATCAGCAGCATCTGGTGCAGCAGCTTGGACACGGGCTTGCCGTCGGGGCCGGTAAGCGTGTGCTTCACGTACAGGTTGTAGTAACCGTAGGCCGAGGCGTTGCGGATGTTGAAAAAGACGTCGTAGAGCTGGGTCGTGTCCTGAATCGTGAACTCGAAGGCCGGCTTCACCTGCACGGCCCACACATTCTCGTCGAGGTCGGTATTTTTCTCATACACCTGCGCCGGGTCGCAGGCGGCCAGCGCCAGCAACAAGCTGAGCAGGGGCAGCAAACGGAGGATCTGACGCATACTTACGAAGCGGATGGGGCTGCTGGTGGAGGAGTAGCGCCGCCTTCGGGCCGGGGCCGGCCCCCACGCCGCGACGAGCGGCCACCCCGGCTGCCGCGCTCCGCGCCAGCTTCGCCGGCCGGCCGCGCCGCGCCGTCTCCGCCCGCCGGAGGAGTGGTTGACCGGGGCGGACGGCCCTCACCGCGGGGTGGGCGGGCTTCGGCCGAGCCGTCGGGCCGCGGGGTCTCGGGGCGGCGGCTTTCCCCGCGTCCCTCGGTGCGCCCTTCGCTCCGGCCACCTTCTCCCCGGCCACCGCGGCTGTTGCGGCGATTCATGGGGCGGGCGGCCGCTCCGCGGGGCCGGCGAGCTTCTTCTCCGGCCGGGGCACTGCCCTCACTGACGTCACCTTCCGCGGGGGGGGCCGGCTTGGCGGGCGCATTGCTGATGGAGCGGCTGGCGTTGCCGCGGCGCGAGGCGGCCGGAGCCCCTGGCTGTGGAGCCACATCCGCAGCCCCTTCGGGCCGGTCTTTGCTGCCGGGCTTTTTCTTGCGCTTGGGCCGCTTGCCGGCTTTGATCTTATCGTCGAGGCGGTCGAGGTTGCCTTCCACGTGGGCCGAAACCTCCACGGGCCGCTCTTCTTCCTTCACCGGGGCCAGCAGGCTTTCCGGCTTTTCGCCTTTCTTATTCAGCTCCTGCACCTCGCGCACCCGGTCGGTGCTGAGCATCACCCAGTTGTTGTCGCCGCGCAGGGCAAACCACATGCGGCGCTTGAAGATGTCGGTTTTCTGCAAGAAGGCCTCGCCTTTCTCCGTGAGCAGGGGGCGCTGCACCTGCGGAATGTCCTTCAGCGCGTCGAGGTAGGTATCCAGCTCGTAGTTGAGGCAGCACTTGAGGCGGCCGCACTGCCCGGACAGCTTCGCCGGATTCAGGCTCAGGTTCTGGTAGCGGGCGGCGGTGGTGCTCACGCTCTTGAAGTCGGTGAGCCAAGTGGAGCAACACAGCTCGCGCCCGCAGGAGCCGATACCGCCGAGGCGGCCGGCTTCGTGGCGGAGCGAAATCTGGCGCATTTCCACCCGCACCCGAAACTCGTCGGCGAGGCGCTTGATCAGGTCGCGGAAGTCCACCCGGTCTTCGGCCGAGTAGAAGAACGTGGCGCGGGTGCGGTCGGCCTGGTACTCCACGTCGGAGAGCTTCATTTTCAGGCGCAGCTCCTCCACCACCGAGCGGGCCCGGAACATGGTGCCGGTTTCCAGGTCGCGCACGGCCGTCCAGCGCTCCACATCCTGCTCGGAGGCCACGCGCAGCACGGCGCGGATTTCCTTGGAGTCGGTGGGCACCTTTTTCTTTTTCATCTGCAGGCGCACCAGCTCGCCCTTGAGCGAGACGTGCCCCAGGTGCCAGCCGTTGCCGCCGGCATCCACCACCACCGCGTCGCCCGTGACCAAGGGCAGGCGGCTGGCGTTGCGGTAGAAGTCTTTACGGCCACCTTTAAAGCGGATTTCGACGATATCGAAGCCCTGAAAGTCGCTGGGCATCTCCACGTCCTGGAGCCAGTCGAATACGTTGAGGCGGGTACAGCCCGAGCTACAGCTGCCTTTCGAGCCGCAGCCCTTGGCAGTAGTAGAACAGCCCCCACCGGAGGAACAAGAAGTGCAAGCCACGGCTTGAAGGATATATCGTGAGGCGGAAAGAATCCGCGCGGAAAGGGTTAAAAACAAAGATAAGCATTTCGGGCCCCTTACCCGATTACGCTCCTGACAGCGCCGCCTATGCGCGGGGCCATTACCCCCAATATGGCGCAGTTTATCCTGGAAATCTACTTCGGCTTGGCACCACCCCGCTTAACCCGCTTTCCTCCAACCTATTGCAGTTTCCCTAAGACAGGCTGACCGGAACCACTTCAGGCTTGGGGTAGCCTCCGCCGCGTTACGGCAGCTTATGCTAGCCCACGTTTCGGAAAAATGCCAGCGGGTAGCGCTTCCGGCAGGTCAGCAATTATTTGGAATAAGCGGAATGAAGCAGGAAAATAATTATAAATTCGAAAATTCAGATGTTTGTATTATTCAATTTTATGTAGCGTCATTTATTAAGGCATTGCGCTGGCACGCACCCGCATACTTTGCGTTTTTTTTAAAGTTTTGCGTTTTTACTATTGACATTCATAATTTTTATCCCCAATTTTTGCCCATAATTCATCCATTCTCCAATCACCCCCAACCTAACCAAACCAAAAAAAGCATGAAAATCACAAAAGTTCTGTCCGCCTTGGCCGTATGTGCCTGCTCTATGTCGGTGTTGACTTCCTGCGGGAAGAAAGAAGTGATTGAGAATAAGTCCGAGATTTCGGAAGATGTGATGGGCCAGATCAGAAATCTGGGCTTCACCACGGTTGGGGCGCAGAAAGTAGAAGGCGGGGTGCGCGTAGAAGGCGACATCCTGTTGACGGATGAAGTACTGAACAGCACACCCGATGCCAAGCTCCTGCGCGTAGGTCAGGACGAGCAGTACCGCACCACCAACCTGGTGCAGCGCCTGCCCCGCACGCTGACGGTGAAGCTCATCGGCAGCTTCCCCTCCGCTTACGTGTCGGCCGTGGATGAGGCTATCCGCCGCTACAACGCCGAAAACCTGCAGCTGCACTTCACCCGCATCACCAGCACGGCCACGGCCGATCTGCCCATCACCTCGGCAAACCTGGGTGCCGGCGTACTGGGTCAGTCGGGTGGTTTCCCCTCGAACGGCAACCCGGCTCCGGGCTTCAAACTGTCGCCGAGCGTAATCAACAGCACCAACGTTAACTACATTGCCACCATCATGGCGCACGAAATGGGCCACTGCATTGGCCTGCGTCACACCGACTACTTCAACCGCGCGTATAGCTGCGGCGGTTCGGCCTCGAACGAAGGTGCCAGCACGGTTGGCGCTATCCTCATCCCCGGCACTCCTTCGGGCGCTGATCCAAACTCGTGGATGCTGGCCTGCGTTGGCAACGGCGTTAGCCGTCCGTTCAACACCAACGACAAAACCGCCCTCAACTACCTCTACTAAGCCGTCCGGTTTAGCAGAATCTAAAAGCGCCCCCCGGCTACTCAGCCGGGGGGCGCTTCTTGTTATAAGGTTATCTACCTGGCCAGTGACTGAGGTCTGAATGGGTTGGGCATACAATAGCTTCTGGCAAGCAACGTCTTTCGCGCCGCCTGACAAAGCAGCTTATCCAGCAACTCGTCTTGACGCAACGCAGAATGCGGATGCGTTGCCAGTAGCATTTGGCATTTGGCGCGCGGCCCTGTTTGGTTTCGGCTAGGTCGGGCGGAAAAGTCCGCAAAGCCCCCCTAAGCGTGGACTTACCCATCCGGGCCTAGGTTAAACGTGAGCGGGCGCGCCGGCTCACGGCTGCTGACAGCGCAGAGGCAAATCTTCCCGCCCGCCTACAGTACCAAGATGCGCCGGGTTACCTCGCGTCCGCCGGGCAGGCTAATGCGCAGCAGGTAAGTTCCGGGCCGCAGGGTGTAAGTTTCCAGCGTTTTGATGATGCTGGTATCGGTGGTCACATCGTGCTGCAGCCGGCCCGCCAAGTCGAACAGGCGTACGCGCAAGACCTGATCAGGCGGGCCCACAATGGTCAGTAGCTTTCCGGCCGTGACGGGCACCGGATACACCTGCACATCGTCGATGGCGGGCACGTGGTATATTTCTTCAATCTGGCTGAACACCGTTTGGCCGGTGCTGAGCGGCAGCCGAACCCGGTATTCGGCCCGCCCCAGCAGCGGCTGGGGGTCGGTCAGGCGGGTGGTCAGCGGCAGGTTAGTGGTCAGGGTTTGCACCCCAACAAATTCGCCCCCAACAGGACGCCGCTCCAGCGTAATGGCCTGGAGCCGGTACGTCGAGCCCAGAGTCAGGTTGAACTGCACCGTATCCATTACCGTCTGTCGGGGCAGAAATGAGCGGACATAGCAGCCAAAGGCAGTTTGCGTGATGTCCACGGTACTACCCCGCTCCCCCACCCGGCCCTGCACGATGGGTGCCACGGCGTAGTACCGGGTTGCCGCCTGGGCCGGAGTCAGCAGCAGCATGGTATCGGTTACCACCTGGAAAGGCTGCAATTGGGAAGCGCCCAACTGGTATACCTGGTACTGCGTGGCGCCGGGTACCCGCGGCCAGGTCAGCAGGGTTTCGTCGGCGCAGGCGTAGCCCACCGTCAGGTTCAGGGGCCTCGCAACGAAAAAAGTATCCGAAACGATAGTCTCAGTCCCGGTGAGCAGGCGAAACTGGGCGGCTTCGTAGGTGTCCGGCGCGGTCCAGAGGAAGTTTTGCTGGGCCAGATCCAGGGATGCCTTTACCACGCTCCAGGCGGTTTGCCCCACGGGGCGGTATTCCAGCCGGGCGGCCGTGGCGGGCCCGGCCCACTGCCACCGCAGCCGGGTGGCCTCAGCGGCGCGCAAGTTGCGGGCTTTGGTAGGATGCACCCAGGTTAGCCCCTGCTCTATTTCGTAGGCTATGCTGAACGCCTGCGGGCCCTGCCCCAGTTGGTAGCCGCGCACCCGCACCTGATAGGTGCCGGCCGTCGGCAGGTCCACGGTAATCTGTTCGGCGTTGTCGCGGTGGTTGGCCCGGCGGCGGGCGGGCAAGGCCAACGAGTCGAGGTGAGGATAGGCACTCAGCGTCCAGGGCAGCCACCGCTGGCCGTCGGCCGGGCGGACGAGGCTCAGGTCCAGGTCGTTGACGAGGGCGGTGGCGGCATTCACGGTCGCCTCCGGGTCCGACCACGCCAGCGTAATTTTCAGGCGGTGGGCTCCTGCCGGCACAGTTACGGCAATCACCTGCTCCTGCCCCTGCGCCACGGTACCTTCCGCAAAACGGCCATCCAGCATAGTCTGCACAGCTCCCAAGGCATCGACTTGGCCGTAGCCCGCCACAAAATCCACGTTGGGCCGCTCCACGTCATCGGCCGTATTCAGGAGTACGGCCTTTACCAGCGCGGCCGAGGGCAACGCGCCCCGCTGCTGCCGGTAGGCGTGTTGGGTCAGCAAGCTTACTCCCGACACCAGGGAGGCCGCGTCAGAAGTGCCGCCGTCGCCGTAAGCAACCAGCTCGGGCTTGAGGCGGCCATCGGCGGCCGGGCCGCGGGAGCTGAGCCGCCCTACCACGCCCGCCGCGTCGGTAGCCCCCACGCTCAGACTGTTCTTGCTGTTTTTAAACTCCCCGCTGAGGTTGCCCGTGTTGGGGAGCCCCGCGTAAGGGCCGGCCGGGCCGGGCTGACTGCCGAAGTTACCGGACGAGAAAACGTGCAGTAAAGTCGGGTACTGGCGGGCCTGCTGGTCGTAGGCCCGCGCCTCCTGGCCGTAGAAGCTCTCTACCGTTGGCACCCCGTAGGAGTGATTCTGCACCGATACGCCCTGGCCCGCCAGCCCGGGGCCGTCATCGGGCAGCAGGTTGTCGTAGCTGGACTGCGCAATGCGGGCTTGCCAAGCGGCCCCCTTGCCGTTGGGCGAAGAGTTGCCCCCGCCCGCAATGAGCGTGGTCATGATAGTGGAGTGCGAATTCAGCGTCTCGGCCTTGGGGTCAGGATTTACCAAACGCCCCTTAAAGTCAATATCGTCGTTGTCGAGCGGGCTTTCCTTCACGCTCACAGTGAGTCCCTGGCCCGTAAGCTGGGGGTAGCGGGCGTGCACGGCCGTGACGCTGTTTACCGTGAGGTCGGCGCCGTTGAGCTGGCGCTCCGGGCGGGCTTGGCGGTCGGCAGCTTCCACGAAGCTCACCCACGGGCAGGCGGCCAGCACCGCGCCCATCACGCCCTGCACCCGGAGCAGCTGACGGTGGGTAGCTTCCGGCCGAACCTGGGCTTGGGGATAATTTTGCAGCAGCCAGCGCCGAAAGCCGGTTTCATCCGTGACGCTTACCCGCAGCGTGCGCCGCGCATTGCCCGTTTCCAGGCCGGGGGCCAGGCGGCTGGCCACCAGCGCAACCTGCTGCGCCCCGGCGGAGAAGCCGCCAAAAGCAAATAAGGCTATAAGTACCCCGGCGCGGCAGAAAATGGCAGCGGACATAAAGCAAACGAGCTGGTGGGAGAGCGGAAAGGGACGAACAACCCCGCGGGTGGTCAGTACCAAATGTAGGCAGAAAACCATCAGCCCCGCCGCCGGTGGAGGCCGCGAAATTTCGGCATGTGCGGGGTCGCGGCGCCGGGGAAAGGGCGCAAAAAAGGCCGGCTGTGCGGCCGGCCATTTCCAACGAGTGCGGGGCAGCCAGAACCTACGGCTTGAGCACCACCTTCACGCAGTCTTCCTTCTTATTGCGGAAGATGTCGTAGCCGTGGGCGGCTTCGGCCAGGGGCAGGCGGTGGGTGATGATGTCGTCGAGGCGGACTTTGCCTTCCACCACGTACTGCAGCAGCTTGTCGATGTGCTTCTGGGCCGGAGCCTGCCCACCGCGGATGGTGATACCTTTGTCGAAGAACTGGCCGATGGGAAAGTTGTCGAACGGCGTGGCGTAGACGCCGAGCACCGTCACAACGCCGCCGCGGCGCACGGCGCTCAGGCACGTGGTCAGCACTTTGTCGGAGCCTTTCTCGAGGTTGATAATGGCCTTGGCGCGGTCCAGCAAGTCCCGGTCGGGCTCGAAGCCCACGCACTCCACGCACACGTCGGCCCCGCGGCCCTCGGTCACGGCCCGGATCTGCTCCACGGTCGACTTAGCGTCTTCCCAGAGAATGGTTTCCACGTTGGCGGTAGCCTTGGCCTTGTCGAGGCGGTACTGGAGCGTATCGACAATGACAACCCGGGCCGCCCCGCGCAGCCACGCCGATTTGGCCGCCATAATGCCCACGGGGCCGGCGCCGAAGATGGCAATGGTTTCGCCCCCCTTCACGTCGGCCCAGTCGATGCCGGAGTAGCCGGTGGGGAAGATATCGGTCAGAAACAGGGCCTGCTCATCGGTGAGCGAGTCGGGAATAACGCGGGGCCCAAAGTCGGCGTAGGGCACGCGTACGTACTCAGCTTGGCCGCCATTGTAGCCGCCGTAGAGGTCGGTGTAGCCGAACAGAGCCCCACCATTTTCCGTGAGCAGCCCGCCCTCGGGGCCGTAGTGGTCGGGGTTGGAGTTTTCGCAGTGCCCGGGCAGCTCGTGGTTGCAGAAGTAGCAGGTACCGCAGGCAATGGGAAACGGCACCACCACCCGGTCACCGACCTTGAGCTTGCCGCCCACGCCCTTGCCGACTTCCTCCACGATGCCCATAAACTCGTGCCCGAGCACCATGGGCCGGGGCTGCGGAATACTGCCGTTATAAATGTGCAGGTCGGAGCCGCAGATGGCGGTGCTGGTCACGCGGATAATAGCGTCGCGCGCGTCTTCAATCTTGGGGTCGTCGACGGTATCGACGCGCACGTCGCGCATCCCATGAATTACGAGGGCCTTCATAGAGAGGGGGTTGTGGTGGAGAATAAAGCGAGAAAATGTAAGCCAGATACTGGTTTGCACAACGCACTCCGCACGGACGAGGTTGTTACGATTCTGCTTGGTTGGGCGCGACCCAGCGCTGCCAAGCAAAAGAGCCGCCCCGCGCGACTATCACGCGGGGCGGCTCTTAAGTGGAGAAAATTATCGGGACGGAGGCAGCTAGAGCTTATACACCAGAATGCTGCTGCCGGTCAATAGGTAGGCATACTGCTCGCCGAAGAGCGCCTGGCGCACGTCGGACGTTAGCAGGGGCAGCGTCCGTTCGGTGAGCTTGTAGAGGTGGAAAAAGTGAATGGCGCCGTCGGCCAGGTAGTAGAGCTCGTCGTCGCGGAAACCCAAGGTCGAGAGGTTGGTAAAGGGCAACTTCTTGCGGTAGTTGCCCAGGTTGTCGAACACGAAGATGCCGCTGGTCCGGTCGAGCAGGTAGAGGTTGTTCTGGTACTGGCGCAGAAAACGAAAGTCCGGTCGGGAGCGGCCAATCAGCAAGTCCAGGGGCGTGCTCAACGTCAGGCGCTGGGGCGTGGGGTCGAACTGACGCAGGGTCAGGTCGCTTTCGTTGAAGAGCCAGAGCCGGTCGTCGGGAGCCAGGGTGGCGGCCCGGATCTGGCCGTCGAGAAAGTCGGTGAGGCGCACCTGGGTGAGCGGGGCCATGAACCGGTCGAGCAGCAGCACCTGCTGGCGGTCGTCGTAGAAGACCAAGATTTTGGAGGTGTTCCAGGCCTCAATCTGGGCCGTGTGCCCGGGCTGGGGCGGCGAGTACACGTTCAGCGCCTGCCCGTCGGCCCCGTACTGGTGGATGTTGTCCTGCCCATCGGCCACGTAAAGGTTGCCGCGGCGGTCGAGGGAAGCCGCGCCAGGCTGGCGGAGCGGAATCGTGCGTACCAGGGTCCAGCCGTTGGCATCGGGCACTACGGGCTTGGCCGGGGCCGCCGCATCCACGGGCGTCGATGAAACCGGAGCCGCTCTGGAAGCCGGCGCTACCGAGGCCGCGGCGGGCACGGTGGTTTGGGCCAGGGCAAGCAGGGAACCGTAAGCCGTGAGTAGCACGATAAGCACCAGCCGTTTAGACCAATGCGTCCTACCACTTACTACCCCATACGAGTCGTTACTTCTGCTCAAAATGCCGCAATGCCAGGTCATGTCCATCGTATACGGCGTACGAACAATAATTGACCCACTCCCCCAGGTTCACGTAGCGGCTGCCGGGCGCCACGGCCACGTCGAGGGGCAGGTGGCGGTGGCCGAACACGTAATAGTCGTGGTGCTGGCGCTGCTCCAGCTCCCGGCAGTACACGAGCAGCCACTCATCGTCGCCGAAGTACTGCTCATCGGAGGCCGAGTTTTGAATCCGGCTGCGGCGGCTCCAGGCATTGGCCAGCCCGATGCCGAAATTGGGATGCAGGCGGGCAAACAGCCACTGGGCCATCGGGGAAGCAAAAACCTGCTTAAGTACCTTGTAAGTGTGGTCCTTGGGGCCCAGCCCGTCGCCGTGCCCGATGTGGAACAGCTGCTGACCAATGCGCTGACTGACCGGCTCGCGCAGGATCGGAATACCCAACTCCTGGGTGAAGTAGTCGAACATCCACATGTCGTGGTTGCCGGTGAAAAAACTCACCGGAATGCCCGCGTCGGTCAGCTCGGCCAGCTTGCCCTGAATTCGCACGAACCCCCGGGGAATGGCGTGCTTGTACTCAAACCAGAAGTCGAAGATGTCGCCGACCAAATACACGGCTGCCGCGTCGGCGGCAATCTGGTCGAGCCAGCGCACGATTTTCCGTTCCCGCTCGGCCGAGCGGGCCGCGTCGGGGGCGCCGAGGTGGAAGTCAGACGCAAAGTATACCCGGCGGCCGGGGGGCAGCGCCAGGTCAGGCAGGAGCTTGGGAAGCGGCTTCGTCATCCAGTAAAAACAACACGATGCTGCGCGGGCCGTGAGCACCGAGCACCAGCGTTTTCTCGATATCCGCCGTCCGGCTCGGGCCGGTGGTCAGAGAAATCATGGAAGGGAGTTTGTCGCCGTGGCGCTGCTGCACGGTTCGCAGCCCGTCGCCGATATCGGCCACCACCTGGGAGGTGCGGGCCAGCACTAGGTGCTGGTCGGGGTAGATGCTTAGGCGGCGCCCACTGGCCGTGCCCGCGCTGACGAGCACGCTGCCGGTGCGGGCCACCAGGGCCTCGCAGGTCGTCAGGCCGGCGTCGGCTTTGGCAATCCAGTCGGTTTCGTCGCCGACAAAGCCGATGCCGCCGGTGTGGAGCAGCTTTTTCAGCTCCGGCTCCCACACGAACAGATTGTCGAGACCCTTCTCCTTTTTGTAGGTGAAAAGCTGGTCGAAAAAGTGCTCCTCGGAGGTGCAGTAATAAAATACGCCCCCGCTGCGCACAAAGCTTTCGGCAAAGGCCACGGCCAGCTCGTCGGCCGGGGCCGGAAACAGGGGCGCCGCAAAGTCGGGAGCCGCGGGCTGGGGCGCCGGCTGCTGCAGGGCTTCGCGGATGCGGCGCAGAGTAAGGTCGCGGGAAGATTCGGCCATGGGAGCAAATATAAGGCAATGGTCGGCAGCAGCCAGTTCACTCATCGGGAGCCGGCCCTCCCAAGTTCGGCAGGGCACAAAAAAAGCCAACCACGAGGGCTGGCTTTTTTTTAAGGAGGCGCGGGCCTTAGCTCATGGGAGCAGCCGCATTGCCGTAGGGCACGTCGGAACGGCCGGTTCCGGTCGAATCGTCGCTCATGCCGGGCAGGTCATTCTCGGGCAGGTCGTTGCTGAGCGGCACGGGGTGCTCCTGCTTCAACTCGCTGAGAGTTTCGCTGCGGTCAGTGCCGGCCATATGGGCCTGGTATGAAGTCTGAGTGTCGAAGGGGCGTGGGCCAACAAGACGGGTAAGGTCTTCCTGCAGCAGCACTTCCTTTTCCAGCAGCTCCCGGGCAATGACCTCCAGCTCGTGGCGCCGCTCGGTGAGCAGCTCCTTGGTGCGGTTGTAGGCATTCTCCACGATGGTGCGCACTTCCTCGTCAATCATCTGCGAAGTGGCTTCCGAGTAAGGCTTCGAAAAACCGTACTCATTCTGCCCTTTCGAGTCGTAAAACGAGATGTTGCCCAGCTTGGCGTTCATACCGTACATGGTCACGATGCTGTAGGCCATCTTGGTGATGCGCTCCAGATCCGACAAAGCACCGGTAGAAATCTTGCCGAACACCAGCTCCTCGGCGGCGCGGCCGCCTAGGGCCATGCACATTTCGTCGGTGAGCTGCTCGGTGTTGTAGAGGAACTGCTCTCGGGGCAGATACTGCGCATAGCCCAGTGCCGCCACCCCGCGGGGCACGATGCTCACTTTCACCAGCGGGTCGGCGTGCTCCAAAAACCAGCCGGCAATGGCGTGGCCCGCCTCGTGGTAGGCCACAATGCGCTTCTCGCCGGGGCTGATGATTTTGTTCTTCTTCTCCAGGCCCCCGATAACGCGGTCCACGGCGTCGGTGAAGTCCTGCATGGTCACCATCTTCTTGTCGCGGCGGGCGGCAATCAGGGCGGCTTCGTTGCAGACGTTGGCAATTTCGGCACCGGCAAAACCGGGCGTTTGCGCGGCCAGCTTACGGGCATCCACGTCGGGGCCCAAGGTCAGCGGCTTGAGGTGCACGTCGAAGATCTGGGTGCGGCCGTTGATATCGGGCTTGTCGATGCTGATCTGCCGGTCGAAGCGGCCGGGACGCAGCAGGGCCGAGTCCAGCGTGTCCGGACGGTTGGTAGCGGCCAGAATGATAACCCCGGAGTCGGTGCCGAAGCCATCCATTTCTACCAGCAAGGAGTTGAGCGTGTTTTCCCGCTCGTCGTTGCCGCCGGGCACGTTGCCGCGGCTGCGGCTGCGGCCAATGGCGTCAATTTCGTCGATAAAGATGATGCAGGGGGCCTTGGCTTTGGCTTGCTTGAACAAGTCCCGCACCCGGGCAGCACCTACGCCCACGAACATTTCCACAAAGTCGGAACCCGACAGGGAGAAGAAAGGCACGTCAGCTTCCCCGGCTACAGCTTTCGCCATCAGGGTTTTACCCGTACCGGGAGGCCCTACGAGCAGAGCACCTTTCGGAATCTTGCCACCAAGGACGGTGAACTTCGAAGGGTTCTTCAAGAACTCCACGATTTCCTCTACTTCCTCCTTGGCCTCTTCCAGACCGGCCACATCCTTAAAGGTGACTTTCACCTTGTCGCCGCCTTCGAAAAGGGCTGCGCGGCTTTTACCGATGTTGAAAATCTGCCCGCCGGGCCCGCCTGCTCCCCCGCTCATGCGGCGCAGCAGGAAGAAAAACAACACCAGCATCAAACCACCCCAGAAGACCATGCTCACCAGGTCGCCGTAGGCTTGGCGGGTGTCAATGTTGAGGCCGACCTGCTGATCTTCCGGCAGCGCCGCCTGCATCTTATCCAAGTCCTCCTTGAAGGTCTTGCCGTCCACAACCCGGAAGCTGTACTGGGGGCCGCCGCCATCGATGGCCAGCGGTCCGCGGCGGCTGAGTTCGGGGCTATATTTGGTGCTTTTGGCGGCTTCGGGCTTGAGCGTCACCTCCACAACCCGGTCGTTGACGAGGGTCACGTCGCGCACGTCCCCGGCCAGCAGCATTTGCTTAAATTTCTGCTGATTGGTTTCAATACTCGAGCTGCTGCGATTGATGAAGAGCATCCCGAAGATGAACACCACCAACCCAGCCAGCACCCACATCTGCATACTCGGCCGCGGGGCGGGCGAGGGCAGCATGGGCTTCTTCTTTTTGGGCGTTATATCTGGCATGAAAAAGAGTTACTAAACGAAAAACAAAGGCGGAACACGCCGCCCACGTAATTGTTAAAACGAACTCCGGCCCGTTTTACTTTAAACGGTAGCCGTTTCTTCCGTGATGTAGCTGATTTCCGCGTCGCCCCAGAGCTCTTCCAGACCATAGAACTGGCGACGGTCGCGCAGGAACACGTGCACGACCACGTCCACGTAGTCGAGCAGCACCCACTCGCGGTGCATGCGACCTTCGGTCTGCCAGGGGCTCTGGCCGGTAAGCTTTTCTACTTCTTCTTCGACCGAGCGCGCAATGGCTTCGATCTGCGTATCGGAAGACGCGGAGCAGATGACAAAATAGTCCGCCACCGCGATTTTGAGGTCCTTCAGATTGAGTACTACGATATCAGCAGCTTTTTTTTCCTGCATGCCCCGCACTACGATGTCTGCCAATCTGTCTGAATCCTGCCGAACCAGGGTACTTTTCATAGGGTATTGTTAGGTTTGAAGTCACAAAGTAAGAAAAACAGGTGGAGGCACTAACCCCCCAAACGCTCTTCACGGGCCAGCAGATCATCTGGTTGCCCGAATGCGCCTCGACAAATGCCGAAGCCCAGGCCCTTATTGTCAAAAACAGCGCCACCGACGGCTGTACCGTCATAACGGACAAACAGACGGCGGGCCGCGGACAGCGCGGCAACCGCTGGGAAGCCACGCCCGGCGAAAACCTCACACTGTCGGTTATCTGGAAGCCTTCGTTTCTGGCCGCTACCGAGCAGTTCCAGCTCAGCCAGGCCGTGGCCCTGGGCGTACTCGACTGGGCCCGCAGCCTGCTGGGCCCCGATGCGGCCCTGCGGCTGAAGTGGCCCAACGATATTTTCTACGGCAGTCAAAAGCTGGGAGGAATCCTGATTGAAAACACACTCAGTGGCGCGAAGATTCAATATAGCGTTATTGGCATTGGCTTGAACGTCAACCAGCGGGAATTTGGCATGCCCACGGCCACTTCCCTGGCTTGGATTACGGGCCGGGCCTACCCGCTGCGCCCGCAGGCCGTGCGCCTGCTCGAGTGCCTGGAGCGCCGTTACCTGCAGCTACGGGCCGGCCGCCTGTCTCAGCTGCGCTACGATTATCTACAGTCCTTGTACCGCTACCAGCAGCGCCACGAGTACGAAGTCGACGGAGAGCGGGTGACCGGGCAAATTGTGGGCGTGGACGAAACCGGCCGGCTGGCCGTCGAAATTAACGGGCAGCTGCGCACGTTCGGACTGCAGGAAATTCGTTATATTCACTCATTCGAATATTTTTTTCCTGTCCGCGGCAACCTTTGCCCCACCGCCTCCGAGTGCTGCATACTTCTGGTTCTTTAAACCTGAACGTGTTCCGGCGGTCTGACAGCGGCAGCGCGTGCTGCGGCCCAGGGCGCCCCGCCGGAAACGGGTTTCAGGCACGGTGCTTGTCTGGTAGCAGGCAGGCAAGTTGATCCGCCTCCCGGCCGGCTGCCCGCCGCCGGAGTCAGTGTTTTGCCAACCTAACTGCTCTTTCCGGCAGTTCTTTCAACGACTGAATGTCATGAAAATCTCTACTCGCTTTCTGTTGGTGTGGGCGCTGTTGCTCATCCAGTTCTCGACTCTCGCGGCCACGGTCACCATTTCGGTGGGCGACAATTTCTACTCGCCCCAGGCCGTCACGATTCGGCCCGGCGACGTGGTTACTTGGCAGTACGTGGGCCAGCAAAGCCACCCCACGGCTTCCGACAACGGGGCTTGGGTTACGTTCCCGATGAATTCCACGGCCACTACCAAGTCTTTGACCTTTAACACGCTGGGCAACTTCCCCTACCACTGCACGATTCATGGGGGTTCCGGTGGCGCGGGCATGGCGGGCGTCATTACGGTCAGCAATGCCACGCCGGTAGATGAAGCCCGGCCTGCGACTCCGACGCTGAGCGTGTACCCCAACCCGGCCAAGGGCTCGGTGATGGTTTCGCTCAGCCAAAAGGCCGGCGCCGACTACAAGCTGCGCCTGAGCAACATCATCGGCCGGGAAGTGCGGAGCGTGGCGCTGAAGCCGGACTTTGCCGGGGAAGCCGTTTCGGTGAACCTCGCGGATCTGCCCGCCGGCATTTACTTCTACAGCCTGATTGCCAATGGCAAAGTTCTGACTACCAAACGCCTGGTGCTGCAGAACTGACCCAGTTTCTCTTCCTGATTTTGCCCGAAAAAGCAGCCGTACCTCCCGGCTGCTTTTTTCGTGTCCTGGGCGCAAGGACGCGGGATTTCTCCGCTGCGCCGGGTGCGGCACGGCCGGATTTATTACCTACTTTTGACCTTTCACTGATTTCCATTCCTGACTAACCCCGTCGTGCATCGGCGGGTGGGACTCTTTCCCGCCCCTACCCCAAGCAAGTATGCGTAGTTACAAAAGTCTGAATAATCTGGTGGGCTGGCTGGTGTTTGCCCTGGCCACCCTCACTTACCTGCTGACCTTGGAGCCGACGGCCTCGTTCTGGGACTGCGGCGAGTTCATTGCCTGCTCCTACAAGCTGCTGGTGCCCCACCCGCCCGGCGCGCCCACCTTCCTGCTGCTGGGCCGCCTGTTCTCGCTCTTCGCCTTCGGCGACGTGACCAAGGTCTCGGTGCTGATCAACACGCTCTCGGCCCTGAGCAGCTCCTTTACCGTGCTGTTTCTGTTCTGGACCATCACCATGCTGGCCAAAAAGCTCGTGCTGCACCGCCCCGGCCTGCCGAACGACCGCCTCGCCGAGCCCACCGGCGGGCAGACCGCGCTGATTCTGGGCGCGGGCGCGGTCGGGGC
>NZ_SEWE01000040.1 GCF_004167665.1 Hymenobacter persicinus
GCCGCCGCGGGCAGGCTCAAGGCCGCCAGCAGCAAGCCTGGGGCCAGGCGGCTGCGGGAGAATCGGGGCGTGCAAAGGAGGGAGAGCAGTGAAGCCATGCGGAGGCAAACATGCGGGCTATTTGGGGAAAAACCTGCGCTGGAAATGAAATTACTGGTTTTCCAGTAGAGGAAAATCCTGCTTTCCGGCGATTTCAGGACCGGTCAAGGGCCATGACCTTTGCAACAGTTCCTCCCCCTACTTCCTTTCCGGTCAACTCCTATGAAAAAGCCTTTCCTCTTCCTGTGTGCCAGCCTGCTGGGCCTGTCGACCAGCCATGCCCAGTGGGTCAGCCAACCCGTAGCCTTTAGCAGCACTACGTATTATCCGGCCTCACTACAGGCCGTCGACGCCTCGGCCGCCTGGGCCGTGGGCAGCAACCCGAGCGGCCTATTTACGCCCCAGGGCATCGGAACCCAGGAAGTGGCCCGCACCATCAACGGCGGGTCCGCCTGGCAAACCCGGACGGTGCCCGGCCTGGCCGCCGATGAAGTTCTGACTTCCCTGACGGCCCAAAGCGCCGCCGCGGCCTGGGTTACGACCATCGGCTCCACCCGCAGCCAGCTTCTGCGGACCACCGACGGCGGCACTACCTGGCAGCCTATGCTCACGCTGACCAGCGCCACGGCCGACCGCAGCCTGAACTACGTGGGCTTTTTTGACGCCACCCACGGCCTGTGCCTCGGCGACGCCGACAACGGTGACCGGCTGGTGCTGTACCTCACGGCCGACGGAGGCGCCACCTGGACGGCGAACCGCAGCCTGCCCCTGCTCACGGATGATGAATACCTGACGTCGGTGAGCCGCCCGGCCGTGGTGGGCAACAACATCTGGGTGTCTACCACCGCCTCCCGGGTGTTTCACTCCACTGACCGTGGGCTGACCTGGAGCGTGAGCGAGGTGCTGTCGGGGGCCACGTTCACACCCAACGGGCCCCGGGCCCTGGCTTTTGCCGATGCCCAGCACGGGCTGGCGCTGTTTTCCCGCACCGACGGCTTCACCGATAACGCTCCCCTGTACCAGACCTCCGACGGCGGGGCCACGTGGCAGACGGCGGCCTTTTCCGGGCCCTTGCACGGCGGCAATCTGGTGCTGGTGCCCGGTACCGGCAACTACCTTTCGGTGGGCGAAAATCTGCCCGTTCCCGGCGTGCCGACCGATGCGGGCTCGTCCTACAGCCGGGATGGTGGCGCCACTTGGACGGCGCTGGAAAACACCGAAAACCACCAACTACTGACGGCGGCGGGGCCGCTGGCCGTCTGGTCGTCCTCCTACGACTTCCTCACGGGCCACAGCAACGGGGTCCGCAAGCTTACCAGCCTGGCCCTGCCCGTCCGTGCGGCTCACTCCGCCCAGCAGAATCGCCTGCAAGCCTACCCCAATCCCAGCCCCGACGGCCGCTTCACGCTGGAAGCCGCCGGCATCACGGCGGGTACTTCCATCCAAGTGTTTGACCGATTGGGTCGTGAAGTATCCCACGATACCTGGGCCGGCGCCGCCCAGCCCCGCTATACCCTGCGCCTGGATGGCCAGCCCCGGGGGCTCTATACCGTGCAGGTCGGCACGGGAGCCGGGGCGGTGCGGCAAACTATCAGTGTGCAATAAATAACCTCTACCCGCCCCGCGGCTGCCTGCTTTCCTTCACCTGCTTTTCTGCTCCTTCCCATGAAAACCCCACGTCTACTTTTCTTTGCCCGCCAGGGCGCAGTTTCACTTGGTCTTGCTTGCTGCCTGGGGCTGGCGGGCCAGGCCCACGCCCAGCAGAGCTTGCGCGGGGGCGTAAAAACCGGGCTCAACCTGGCCACCTACACGGGCGGAACCATTGGCCGGCAAACCGGCTGGCAGCCGGGCTGGGCCACCGGCTTGGTGCTGGCCTACCCGCTGTCGGTGGGCAGCGGACTCCAGCTCGAGGCGCTTTATTCCCAGAAGGGGGCCTCCGGGGCCAACTACCGCCACGTGTACCAGAATTCGGCCGTGGCGGCTGCTACGAGCACCTACCGGGCTTCCCTGACTTACCTCGACGTGCCGGTACTCTACACGTTCGGGCCGGGCAGCAACGGGCGGGGGCTGTTTGCGGAAGTGGGGCCGCAGCTGAGCGTGGCCCTGGGCAAGCGCGAAGCCGTGCGGCCCACGGGGGAAGGGGCACGCCGGGGGCACGAGGAAACGCTCAGCACCGACTTGCGCGCCCTGACGCCGGTGGCCGCGGGCTACGTGGCCGGGCTGGGCTACCAGCTCGACAACGGTCTGGGAGCAGAGTTGCGCTACAGCGGCGACTTCACTCGCGCGTACCGCCCCGGCTACGGCGCTGGCAGCCTCGCGCCGCTGGCCCGCAACAACTTTCATAACGGGGTGGTGCAGCTGCAGGTACGGTTTCTGTTCGGGGCCAAAAGCCGGCCGGCCAGCCCGGCTTCCGAACCCCAGGCGAGCCAACCCCGGCGCTACCCGCCGGTTCCGCCCCGGGAGCCTTCTCCTGCCTACCTCGACTCGCTCTACCGCGACCCGAAAGTGCGCCGCGTGATTGACGTAATCACGATTCTATCCCTGCTCAATTATCAAACCCGGCCGCGGCCCGTGTACGGGGCGGGGTGCCCGGCCCCTGGGCGCCGCCCTTCGGTACCAATGCCCGCGCCGCGCCCCCGGACCGAACGTCGGGTTGCCTATTAGAATACGCTATTCCAGCTGGTAATACAGTTTTTCTCACCAGCCGATTCTATTACTTGTGCAGGTTGTTATCCACTAAAAAAGCCCCGCCTCCTGATTGGAGGCGGGGCTTTCTGCTGGGTGGCCGGCTTAGCCAGCCGCCACTGCCTTGCGCTTGCTGGCCCGCACCTGCCGGTCGTCGGAGCCCTGGGCCAGTAGCTCGTCGTCGCGGTCGGTCTTCTTGATGTTCCAGCTCAGCGAGTACAGGTCCTTGCGCCGGTCGCGCAGGTTGCGCACGGCCCCGGAGGTGTTCAAGTCCTTGAGCAGGTCCAGGTCGAGGTCGGCAATCAGGGTCATCTCGGTGTTAGGCGTCGCCTCGGCCACGATGGCGTCGTGGGGAAAGGCGAAGTCGGAAGGGCTGAACACGGCGCTCTGGGAGTACTGAATGTCCATGTTCTCGACCCGGGGCAGGTTGCCGACCGAGCCGGTGATGGCCACGTAGCACTCATTTTCGATGGCCCGGGCCTGGGCGCAGAGACGCACGCGCTGGTAGGCATTCTTGGTGTCGGTCCAGAAGGGCACGAACAGGATTTTCATGCCCTCGTCGCTCAGCATTCGGCTCAGCTCGGGGAACTCCACGTCGTAGCAGATCAGAATGCCGATTTTGCCGAAGTCCGTGTCGAAACACCGCAGCTTGTCGCCGCCGCGCATGCCCCAGTAGCTGGCCTCGTCGGGGGTCACGTGGAGCTTGTACTGCTCGTCCACGGTTCCGTCGCGGCGGCAGAGGTAGCTCACGTTATAAAGCTTGCCGTCGTCGTAGAGCGGCATGGAGCCGGCAATGACGTTGATGTTGTAGCTCACGGCCAGCTCCATCATCTTGGTTTTGATGGGCTCGGTGAAGGCCGCCATCGAGCGAATAGCCACCGCGGGCGACTCCTCATTGGTCAGGGCCATCATGGGCGCATTAAAGAACTCCGGGAACAGCACGCAGTCGGCCTTGTAGCCCGATACCGTGTCGACGAAGAACTCCATCTGCTGGAAAAAGTCGTCGATGTTCTTCGTGGCCCGCATCTGCCACTGCACGATGCCGATGCGCACGTTAGACTTCTGGTTGCCGATGAGCTTGTCCGATTCCTCGTCGTAGTACACGTTGATCCACTCCAGCAGCGTGGCGTAGGCCTTGCTCTCGGAGTCGTAGGGCAGATACCCGCGGATGAGCTTGCGGACGTAGAAGTCGTTGGCCAGCTGGAAGGTGAGGATGGGGTCGGTGATTTCCTTGTTGCGCACCATCTCCACGTACTTGGCCGGCGTCATCTCGTTGGCATAGGCCGCGTAGCCCGGAATCCGGCCCCCGGCCACCATGGCGCGCAGGTTCAGGTTCTCGCAGATTTCCTTGCGAGCGTCGTAGAGGCGGCGACCCAGGCGCAGGGAGCGGTACTCGGGGTCCACGAATACGTCGACGCCGTAGAGCGTGTCGCCGTCGGGGTTGTGGGTGTCAAACTTGCCGTTGCCGGTGATTTTGGCGTAGGTGTGCCGGTCGCCGAAGTCGGAGTACTGCACGATGATGGCCAGGGCGGCAGCTACCAGCGTGCCGTTGTCCTCGATGCCGATCTGGCCCTCAGGAAACTTGCGCAGCAAAGCCCCAAACTCCTCGGCCGACCAGGAGCCTTCCATGTTGGAATACACCTTGTCCATGATGGCTTTCACGGCCTTGAAGTCGGAGCGGCGCAGGGTGCGCAACACCAGCTTGTGGGCCGGAATGGCCGTGGGCGTGAGCCGCTCGGCGGCCGTGGCTTTGTCGGCGGGTACTTTCTTGGCGTGGCTGCCGCCAGCTTTGGCGGAAGAAGAAGTGGCCATATAAATTAGGAAAACAGTGTCGTGAAAGAAAACGCAAAGGTACCCGGCCCGTCTAAGGCCCGGTGCCCGTCATACGGCTGAACAACAGCCGGGATATCAAAAACGCTCACGCGCCCCGCAATTCTGGCCCGCCGCGGCCGGCGGTACGGGGCTAGTCGCGCACCAGGCGGCGCACCGCCACGCCCGCGGCGGCCTGTACGCGCAGCACCACCACACCGCGGAAACTTCCGAAAGCCGCCGCCGGAATCGTGACTTCCGTTTGCCCCGCCGGCAGGGCCTGCTCCAGCAGCACCCGGCCGGTCAGGTCGGTGGCCCGCAGCGCGGCCGCCGTGCCCGGCAAGCCCGTCAGGTGCAGCGGCCCGTGGCCGAGGGGATTGGGAAATACTTCCACCGTGGCCAGGGCCATGCCGGGTCGGGTGGCCGTCACGAGGCGGCGGTACCGGTCGCGGTACTGCACGGCCGTGATGGTTTCCACGTTGGCCAATACCTGGGTCGTGATGGTCAGCACGGGCACGTGGTAGCCCTTGGCCAGCCACTTGTACTCCCGGGTCAGGGGCAAGTCGAAGCCGGTGCCGGCCCCGCCGCCAAGGGCAATGCTGTCGTGGTCGATGAGCTTGGTGACAACCCGCACGGTCTGGAACGAGCCAAACGGCGTGACCAGCGTGCCCCAGGCATCGACCTTGTTGACGCGCTTACGCTTGCGGTTGAAATAGCCGGTGGCCGCGGCGGCCGACGGGGTTTGCAGAAAGGAGTTGCTGGAGTCGGGGGCACTGGCAAAGCTCAGCGGCAGCCGGTAGATAACGTCCTGCTCAGCCTGGCTGCGGTAGGTCACGGGTACCTGCAGGCCGGCCAGCGTGCCGCCGAAGCCCACGGAGCGGTAGTCCTGGGCGGCGGCGTTGGCGGGGCTGAGGTTGTAGAACTGGTAGGGGTCGGTGATGGGCAGCACGCCGCCCACGCCCGCCGGCAGGGGCTCGGGCGAGGCCACCGTGGCCCGGTTGACGCCCCCGAACGGCCCGAAAGAAAGCTGGTAGGTCAGGCTGGTAGCCGCCAAGGGTACGTAGCGGTCCACGGACTGGGAAGTGGGCACCAAGCTTTGGTAGTTCCAGGTCTGGTTGGCCCCGCGCTGGGTGAGCGGGGGCGCCCCGGCCGGCAGCGCGGGGGCCGCATGGCTCAGGCGCGACGAGTCCACGGTGACGGTACCGGACACGGCCGGCAGGTCGGTGCGGTCAATAACCGGCGACTGGGCGCGGGCTGACAAAGCGGGGAAGAGCAGCAGAAAGGCGTAGAAGTAACGGGGCATGGGCAGCGAGAAAAATGTCCGGGTGCCGAAGATACAACGGGAAGCAGGGAAGCCGGTGTCGAAAGCAAAAAAGCGTCGTGCCGGGCCCGGGGCCGCCGCACGACGCTTTTTTGCTTTCGGCATTCCAGGGCTTACACGCCCTGCATTTCGGGCACGCCGCCCGCGGGAATTACCAGCTTGCCGGCCGTGGCGGCCTGAATCTGCTCCACGCTCACGCCCGGGGCGCGCTCCCGCAGCACGAAGCCGTCGGGCGTCACGTCGAGCACAGCCAGCTCGGTCACGATTTTCTTCACGCAGTGCAGGCC
The DNA here is from genome assembly GCF_004167665.1 of Hymenobacter persicinus. GTDB lineage: Bacteria > Bacteroidota > Bacteroidia > Cytophagales > Hymenobacteraceae > Hymenobacter > Hymenobacter persicinus. The sequence continues at coordinate 6,142 of NZ_SEWE01000040.1, forward strand.
CGTGATGGGCAGCGTGCAGGCCGGCAGCAGCTTGGAAGAGCCGTCGCGGGCCACGTGCTGCATGGCCACAATGATGTTTTTAGCCGAGGCCACCAAATCCATGGCGCCACCCATGCCCTTCACCATTTTGCCGGGAATCTTCCAGTTGGCAATGTCGCCGTTTTCCGACACCTCCATGGCCCCGAGAATAGTCAGGTCGACGTGTTCTCCGCGAATCATGCCGAACGAGTCGGCGGAGGAAAACAGGCTGGAGCCGGGCAGGGTGGTCACGGTTTGCTTGCCGGCATTGATTAGGTCGGGGTCTACTTCGGCGTCGGTGGGGAAGGGGCCCATGCCGAGCAGGCCGTTTTCGCTTTGCAGCTCCACGTTGATGCCGGCCGGAATATAGTTGGCCACCAGGGTCGGAATGCCGATGCCGAGGTTGACGTAGGAGTTGTTCTGTACCTCTTGCGCAATGCGCTTGGCAATGCCGTGTTTGTCGAGCATAGTCGTTGTTTTTGGAGTCATGCAGAGGCGCAGCCGAAGCACCTCGCGTGCGGACGTTGAATTACTACTCCGGCGTCAGCACGCGAGATTCCTCGGCTTCGCTCGGAATGATGTTCTGGTTTATACTGGCTAAGCCCTCACCGTGCGTTGCTCGATGCGCTTCTCGTAGTTTTTGCCCTGGAAGATGCGCTGCACGAAGATACCGGGGGTGTGAATCTGGTTGGGATCCAGCTCGCCGGCGGGCACCAGCTCTTCCACCTCGGCCACCGTGATTTTGCCGGCCGTAGCCATCATGGGGTTGAAGTTGCGGGCCGTGCCCTTGTAGATCAGGTTGCCGGCCGTGTCGCCCTTCCAGGCTTTGACAAAGGCGAAATCAGCGTGCAGGGCGGTTTCGAGCAGGTACATCTTGCCGTTGAACTCCCGGCTTTCCTTGCCTTCGCCTACCTCGGTGCCGTAGCCGGCCGGGGTGTAAAAGGCGGGAATGCCCGCTCCGCCGGCCCGGCACCGCTCGGCCAGGGTACCCTGGGGAATCAGCTCCACTTCCAGCTCGCCGGAGAGGAGCTGGCGCTCAAACTCGGCGTTTTCACCCACGTAGCTCGAAATCATCTTGCGCACCTGCTTGGTTTGCAGCATCAGCCCGATGCCGAAGTCGTCGACGCCGGCGTTATTGGAAATGCAGGTCAGATTTTTCACGCCCAGGCGCAGGATTTCCTGGATGGAATTTTCGGGAATGCCGCAGAGGCCGAAGCCGCCGAGCATGAGCGTCATGCCATCAGTGAGGCCGTGCAGGGCCGCCTGGGCATCGGCTACAACTTTATTGATCATCGGGTGGGGAATGGGTTTGAAGTCGAAAGGTAGAATTTCTCCCAGTCTTACGCGGCCGTCCAGCCCTACTGCTTGGTTATGCGCACCCGGCTGGGGGCCCCGTTGGCCTGGCGGCCGGTGAGGATGTAGAGCCCCTGCGGCACGTCCTGCATCGGGAGCCGGGCGTCGCCCTGGTCGGTGGGCGTGGGCCAGCGGCGTACCAACTGCCCCTGTAGGTTGTGGAGCTCCAGCTGGCCCAGCTGGGCAAACAGCGCGGGCACCGTCAGCGGCTCCAGCCCGGTTACGGGGTTGGGCCAAGCCGTCAGCGGGGCCAGCGTGGGCGGGGCCAGGCTGGCGAAGGAACCGGCGCTGAGAAATATTTCCTCGGGTGTGTGGAAGTCGCGCAGAACCCCCCCCACCACAACCTGCCCGGTGGCCGGATGCACCACCAGCCCGGCCGGGGCCGCGCTGAGGGCCTCACCCAAGAGCTGCTGCAGGGGCTGCGGAGCTGACGAGCCGGGACTGGGCGGTCCATACAACTGGCGGCCGTCAGAATCAAGCTGGGTGAGCACCAGGCGCACTACGTGGCTATTGAAATACGTGGTGCCAAAGACGAGCAGGTGGCCGTCGGGCAGGCCGGCGGCGTGGGCCGGCGACACCATCAGGGTACCCTGGCTGCGGGTGCGGGTCCAGCGCACCGCCGATGAGCCCAGCTGCACCTTGTCGAGTTGTCCTTCGGAGACGACCAGCACCTCGTCGCACGGCAGAGCTACCACGTCCGTCACCGCGTAGTTGCTTTCGTTGTTGCGGGCTACCAGCGGGGGGAGCTCGGTTTCGGGGCCGCGCACGCCTTGCTCCGAGAGCTGCACGAGGCGGGCCCCGGCGTACACGTACAGGCCCGAGGGCAGGCGAAACAGGTTGGCAATGGAGCCGTTGACAAACGGCAGGTAAGCCGGCGTAGCGGCGCGCGGTATCACGAACGGCAAGCGCTGGAGCTCCTGCCCGCCCGCGCTCAGGCGCAGCAGGGCCGAGCCAGCGGTATCGTTGTAGCCTACCCAGAAGCTGCCGTCGGCGGCCAGGGCTACGCCGGCGTAGCCCTGGCCCAGCCCGCGTACCGGGTCGGTGCGGCGGCTCCAGGCGATGCTGCCGTCGGGCTGCAACAGCAGCAGTACGCCGGTGCTGTAAGTCAGGTGATGGTCGTCGGGCTGGGTCGTAACGGTGGTCAGCAGCACCTGGCCGGCGGCATTTTCGCAGGCCGCGCCGGGGCGCACATCCGTGCAGGCGGGCAGGCGGTGGCGTCGGGTCCAGAGCAGGCTGCCCCGGGCATCAGTCCGCACCAAGTAAAGCTCGTTGTAGGTTTCGTCGGTGGCCGCGTGGGAGCCCAGCAGCAGGTAGCCTCCGTCGTGCAGGGGCAGGATGCGGGAGCTGGTTTCGTGGCCGGTAGTTCCGAAAAGGCGCTGCCAAGTCGGCTGAGCGGCTGCCGGGTACCCCAGCAGCAGGACCAGCGCCAATACGGCGCGGCGTAGTAGAATAGCGGGCATACTAAACGGATGGGAAAGCGGGGAATTGGACCTAACGCGTAATTGTCGGCGTCCCCGATACTGGATCTGGTCAGCCAGTCCGAATTTAGCAATAACCTGGGCCGGGGCAAACCGCTCCTCAGCCGCCCACGAGGTGCTGGCGGGCGGCCTGGGCATCGAGGGCCAGCTGGGCTTTCAGCGCCTCGAGGCCGTTGAACTTCTGCTCGTCGCGCAGGCGGGCCACAAACTGCACGGTCAGGGGCTGGTCGTAAAGGTCGCCTTCGAAGTCGAGCAGGTGGGCTTCCACGGTCTGGGCCAGGTCGCCGCCTACGGTGGGGCGCACCCCGATGTTGAGCATGGCCGGGTGGTGGGTGCCAGCGGCGGTAGTGGCCAGCGCGGCGTACACGCCCCGGGCCGGAATCAGCTTCAGGGGCTCCTGGCACTGAATATTCGCCGTGGGGTAGCCGATGGTGCGGCCCAGCTGCTGGCCGCGCACCACGAGGCCGGTGAGCGGGTAGTGGTAGCCCAAGTGGCGGGAGGCCGTCTGCACGTCGCCGGCTTCGAGGGCGCGGCGGATGCGGGTGCTGCTCACGCCCACCGCGTCCACGTCCTCGCGCGGAATTTCCTCCACGCTCAGGCCGTAGCGGCCGGCGTGCTGGCTGAGGTAGTCGAAGCCGCCCTCCCGGTTTTTACCGAAGCGGTGGTCGTAGCCAATCACCAGCTGCCGGGTCCCGACGGTGTCGAGCAGGATCTGCTGGATGTACTCTTCCGAAGTCAGGGTGGCAAACTCCCGGGTGAAGGGCACAATCAGCAGGTCGTCGACGCCAAACTCGCGGAGCTTCTCAATCCGCTCGTCGAGGGTGTTGAGCAGGCGCAGCGCCAGCATTTCGGGGTGGGTCAGGGGCGGCCCCAGCACCAGGCGGGGGTGGGGCCAGTAGGTGATAACCACGGCCGGCCCGCCGCTCTGCTGGGCTACTTCGCGCAGACGGTGCAGGATTTTCTGGTGGCCCACATGAACGCCATCAAACGTGCCCGTGGTGACGGTAGCGTTGGTGAGGGCGGGAAAGTGGGCCGGGTCCCGAACGACTTGCATCAGCGGTAAGATTGGGAGATGGGGAAGGTGAGGGTCAGCACTGTTTACGCCGGCTCCTCATTCTCGTTCGATTCAGCGGGCGCGCTGTTGTTGGCGTTGTAAAACTCCAGCCCGGCCCGGCGCTCGGGGCGGCGCTGCTTCTGCTGGCGGGGTGGGCGGCTGGCTTCGCCTTCCGGCCGCGGGGGGCGCAGGGCCTCAATTTGCTCCATAGTCAGCGCGTCGGCCAGGGCGTACTCCCCAATGCGGGTGCGCACGAGCTTGGTCAGATGGGCGCCCACGCCCAGGGCGGCGCCAAAGTCGCGGGCCAGGCTGCGGATGTAGGTGCCCTTGGAGCAAGTCACGCGGAAGTCAACCTCGGGCAATTCAATTCGGGTAATTTCAAACGCCCGAATCGTGACCTGCTTGCTCTTGATTTCGGCCTCCCCGCCGCGGCGGGCCACCTCGTAGGCCCGCTCCCCGTTGATCTTGACGGCCGAAAACAGCGGGGGCGTCTGCTCAATCAGGCCCGTAAACTGCGCCGTGGCGGCCCGGATCTGCTCCTCGGTGAGGTGAGCAAAAGGCTGCTCGGCATCGACGGGGGTTTCCAGGTCAAAGCTCGGGGTGGTCTGGCCCAGGCGGAAGGTGCCGGTGTACTCTTTTTCCTGGGCCTGAATCAGGTCAATCTGCTTGGTTTTTTTGCCCGTGCACAAAATCAGCAGACCCGTGGCCAGCGGGTCGAGGGTGCCGGCGTGGCCGATTTTCTTGATGCGCAGCGCGTTCTTGACCTTGCGCACCACGTCGAACGAGGTCCAGGTCAGGGGCTTGTCGAGCAGCAGCACTTCGCCCTCCTCGAAGTTGAAGGCGGCCAGCGTCAAATCACTCATAGCAGGTTCAGATTGGTGCCCAGACCCAGCAGAATCAGCAGCAGGCCCCCGACGATGATGCGGTAGATGCCGAAGGCGCGGAAGCCGTACTTGGTGACGAAGCCCACAAACAGGCGGATGGCGACCAGGGCCACCACAAAGGCTACCACGTTGCCCAAGGCCAGCATTTTGAGCTGCTCAGGAGTAAATAAATGCCCCAGGTCGGTGCCCGTCGCTTTGGCGTCCTTGTAGTAGTCGTAAAGGTCCTTGACGGCGGCGGCGGCCATGGTGGGCATGGCCAGGAAGAAAGCAAACTCGGCGGCGGCGCGGCGGGTGAGCTTCTGGGTGAGGCCCCCGATGATGGTGGCCGCCGACCGGCTCACGCCCGGTACCACGGCCAGGCACTGAAACAGGCCGATAATCACGGCTTCCTTGAAGCTGGGGTTGGTAACCGGATGGCCGCCTTCCTGCGGGTCTTCCTGGGGAAACCACTTGTCAATAAACAAGAGCACGATGCCGCCCAGCAGCAGCATGACGGCCACCGTCGTCACGGACTCGAGCAGGGCGTCGATGTGCTTTTTGAGCAGCAGGCCCACCACCACAATCGGCAGAAAGGCCGCCAGCAGCTTCAGGTAGAAATCGAAGCTCTGGAAAAAGCGCCGCCAGTACACGGCAAACACCGACAGAATGGCGCCGAGCTGGATAACGACCAGGTAGAGCTTGGTAAACGCGGTAACCGGAATTCCCAGCAGGGCAGAGGTGATAATCATGTGCCCGGTGCTGGAAATGGGCAAAAACTCCGTCAGCCCCTCGACAATGGCGAGCAGCAGGGCGTGCCAGTAGCTCATTTAGTTGCGCTTGTAGGTGGGGCTGGAAGTGGTGGGCACGGGGGCACCGCCGGGAATGGGGTTGGCCGCCAGTTCCTCCCGCGTCACGCTGTCGGTGGCTACCGCGGCCTGGTCTCCGTTGCGGGCCATAATGGCCCAGAACTCGATGCCGAAGCCCACGGCCAGCAGAATCGGGCCGAGGGTGATGCCCAGGAACCCTTCGCCGTAGGGGGCCGAGTCCAAGGTCATGGTGATGAAGCCGGCGGCCAGCACGGCCAGACCGATAAACATCAGCCGGTAGTTGCGCGGCCCGAAGGCGAAGCGGGGAGTGGGTTTCTGTTCCATAAAGTTCAGTTTTAAAGACTCAGGCCTTGCAAATCAATCCTAAGCCCACCAGAGACCTAAGACCCAAGGCCTGCTTAGTACAAATCATCCAGCGACATGCCCAGGTACTTGCGCACGGCGCGGTAAGAGCTCAAAAAGCCGATGCCCGCGCCCAGCAGGATCATCACGACCACCAGGGCCCCGATGAGCCGCTCGTCGCGGAGCAGGCGCAGCTCGTCTACCTGCAGGTAAGCGTACTGTAGCAGGGCCAGCAGCAGCAGGGCGGCCAGGGCCCCGCTCACGAAGCCCTGCCAGGTAGCCCGGCGCAGGAAGGGCCGCTGAATGAAAAACGAGGTAGCGCCCACCAACTGCATGCTCCGAATCAGGAAGCGCTGGGAAAACAGGGCCAGCTTGATGGTGTTGTTGATGAGCACGGTCACGACCAAGGTCAGAACCACGGCGAATCCCAGCAGCACCAGGCTCAGCTTGCGCACGTTCTGATTGATGGACGTAATCAGGCTCTGCACGTACTGGACCTCGAACACGCCCTTCTGGGCCTTGAGGTCCTTCTCAATGCTGGTCAGATTGGCCGCGTCGGTGTAGTCGGCGTTGATTTTCAGGATGTAGGCGTCGCGCAGGGGGTTGTCGCCCAGAAACTGCTGGAAATCCTCGCCGGTCTGCTCCACAAACTGCTTGGCGCCTTCCTCCTTCGAGAGAAACCGCACCTGGGGCTGGTCGTCCTTGAAGGCAATGTACTTCTTGCGGCCAAAGTCCTGCTGCAGGCGCAGCAGCTCGGTTTCGGGCAGGTCCCGCTCCAGATACACCTGCATTTCGATGTTCTCCTTGACCAGGTTGGAGAGCTTGTGGGCGTGAATCAGCAGCAGCCCGAACAGCCCGATAACCAGCAAGGCCAGCGTGATGCTGAACACGACCATCGTGTGCGGATAGTTGCCGAGCTTTTTCTTACGGGTAGGACGATTCTGGGGCATGGAGGGCAAAAGTACCGTTGAATTATGAATGTTGGATTATGAATTCCGAATTGGGCCCGGGCCGAGCTGGCCGGTTTCGGCCGTTAAACCGCCGCAGAGCGTCAGCAGGGCAACCAGGCGCTACAGCTCCGGGCAAGATTTAACATTATTTAACCTCGTTCAAAGCTCCCAATTCAACATTCAACGTCCAGCCCCCAGCATTTCAAGGCTACATCACCGTGCGTGGGTCGTCGTCCACGTTGAGCACTTCCCGGGCCTTGCGGGTGGCAGCGGCCCGGCGACTCAGGCGCTTGCGCGAAAACAGCTCCCGGAACGAGTCGAACTGCTCGGTGTGCAGCAAGCTGACGCCGGCCCGGGTCTGGTTGCTCAGCCCCGACAGGTCGCTGTAGTCGCGCGGGGTGGTTTCGTAGCGCAGCTTGGCCCGGAATTTCCCGTCGGGGCGCAGGTAGTACTCCAGGCTCAGGTCGCCGAGCAGGGAGGCCTGGGCGGTGGTGGCCGTGCCGCCCGTGCCGGTGGGCACGGCGGTGCTGTTGCTGAAGCCGCCCTCCCGGGTCACGCGCAGGCGGCCGTTGAGGAAGCTGTAACTCAGGCGCACCTGCAGGGCCTGCAGCTGCTCGGCAGTGATGCCGTTGAAGTTGAAGGAAATTTCCAGGTTGGGGTCAATCTGGGAGGTGAGCAAACCGAGCTGGGTGCTGATAATCTGGCCCAGGCTGTTGCCAAAGGCGTTGTCCTGACCCCGGAACGAGGCCACCGACGACAGGGAGCCCGGCGAAGTCAGCTGGCGAAATACAATCAGGCTGAACACCTGGCGGTTGAGTTCCTGCTCGTCGTTGCGCAGGGCCGACAGAAACGGCGTGAGCTCCCCTTCCAGCGACGACGGAATGTCGTTGAATTCCAGGTTGAGCCGGATAATGGGCAGCAGCAGCGGCCCGGTCAGGTTCATCACGGCCGTCACGGGCACCACGGCGCTGTTGGTTTGCAGAATCGGGGCCAGGGAGGTGCGCTGGGTGTAGGCCGCCGTCACATTCATCTCGCCCTGGAGCGGGTCGCCGTTCCAGGTGATAGTGCCGCCGGGGCGCACTACAAATTCCTTATTGACCAGCCCTTGCAACGTGAAGTTGTAGGCCCCGCGCACGATTTCCACGGCCCCGTACATATTGAAGTCGCCGCGGGTGTCAATGTTAAGGCGCAGCTGTCCGGTGGCCGTACCCCGAATCACGTCGCCGGTACTTTCGTCGAGCAGGATTTCGATGTAGGCGTCGGGGGTCACGGTCAGGTTGAAGTTGAGCCGGATGCCGGCCAGATCCACTCGCCCGCTGGCCGCGGTGGGCACCTTCACCCTGGCGGTGTCGGGCACGTTGCGGTTGACAAACTTGATGTAGTTGGCCTTTTCGGCCTTGGCCGCGTTGTCGAGGGGCAGGGAAAGGCGGGTGCCGGCTTCACTGCGGGCCGTCACGTTTACCACCAGGTTATCAGCCGGGCCGCGCACTCGGGCGTCGCCGGTGGCGTAGGCCGTGCCGAAGTACAGCTCGTTATCCTTGCGGGTGGTGTTGAGCACCAGCAGCTTGGTGAACGTAGCCCGCAAATCCAGGCGCATGTCCTGGAAGCCCTTCTCGAAGATGGTGCCGTCGATAACGCCGGAATTGCCCAGCGGGTCGCGCACCCGGATGCTCTTAAGCACGATGCCGTCGTCGGCAAACCGGATTCGGTCGGCGAAGGTGTAAGTCGTGTTCAGGTAAATAAACGTGAGCTTGCCCTCGCTCACGTCGATGTCGCCGAGCAGGATGGGGGCGGCCAGGCGGCCGGTGAGGCGGAGCGTGCCCACGGCCGTGCCGCTCATGTCCTTGAAGAGCGAGTTCAAGAACGGCTCAGCCAGCTTCACGGGGGCGTTGTCGAGGATGGCGGTCAGGTTGAGCTGCTGCTCGGCTTCGCGTGGGGCGTAGGTGCCCGCCAGCCGCACCACCCGGGCCGCGCCCCGAATCACGTCCAGGTCCACGTCGAGGTGGTTGGTGCCGTTGTGCCAGTTGCCCTGCCCGCGCACGTCCCCGATCAGGGTTTTGTCGAGCGTAAGTGAGTCCACATTCAGGGCGCTGGTTACTTCCAAAGGGCCATAAATGCCGCTGATTTTGCCCGTAGCATTCACCCGCCCCCCGATTTTCTGGGTGGTGAGCGAGCTGAGCGTGGCCAGCTGAAAGTCCTTCAGCGCGAGTTGGAGCTGCTTGCCGGGGTCGGCAGAAATAAAGCCCTGGGCACTCACGCTCTGGGCGCCGTTGCTGAGGGTCAGATTCTGAATGTCAAATTCGGTGCCCTTGCCCGAAATCAGCACCGAGTTGTCGGCCGCAATGGTCCAGTCCTTGCCCAGCAGGTTCACGCCCGACTGCCGGAACACCACCTGAATGGCCCGGGGCAGAAAGGCCAAGGCCCCGTTGATGGTAGCTTTGTTGGTGGTGCCAGTCTGGGCCAGGGAAGTCGAGAAGTTGATGCGCTCCTGGTCCCAGACGCCCTCGACGTAGAACTTCTCGGTTTTGCCGAGGCCGGGCAGCACCTGCCGCTCGGAGGTGATGTTGGCCTGGGCCAGCACCTCGGGCTTGTAGGGCAGCTTGGACGTCGTGAATTCAAAGTCGTTGTTGACGGCCTTCACGCTGTCGAACTGCACGGCGTCGAAGTGGCCGCCAATCTGGAAAATCGAGGTCAGCCCGTTACGGAAGGAGCCCGCCACCGTCGAGTAGTCCGACAGCGTGAGCTGGGGCACGAAGATGTGCAGCACCGGATTGGCCCGCTTCAGGTAGAGGTTCAGGGCAATTTCGTACTCCGGAATGGGGCGCTGGCGCTTGCGGCGGTAGTAGGCGGCCGTGGCGGCCTCGTTGCTTTCGAAGTTGAGGCGGTACTCGGTCAGCAGCGTCTGCACGTCGCGGGCCACGGTGGTGAAGTTGAAGTTGCCGGTGGCGTCGAGGTTGAGCACTTCGGAGCGCACGCGCAGGTTGCGCTGCCCGGCCAGGCGCTGGCTGACCACGTCGAACGTGTCGATGGGCACAATCTTGCCCTCGTAGCCCAACCGGGACTTGCGGAGCTTGATGGTGCCGATGAGGTCGTCGAGCTTCAGGCCCCGGAAGTGGGCGTCGGCGGTGGTGGCCAGCGTGATGCGCTGGGTGGTGAAGCCCAGGGCCCGCAGGTCGGCGCGCTTCACCTGGGCCTGCACGTCGAAGGCCTGCCGGGTTTTGTTCAGGTCGACGGTGCCGGTGGCGCTGATTTGCAGGTTGGGGTCGTTCACGGCCAGCTTGCCGTCGAAAAACTGCTTGCTGAACTGCCCGTTGGTGGTGATGTTGCGGAAGCGGTAGCCGTTGAGCCAGATGCTCTGCACGGTGGCATTGGCCTTGAGCCGGGCGCCCTCGGGCCGGAAGCCCACGCCCTCCACGTGCCCGCTCATGGTGATGTCGCGCACCAGGCTCTCGTCGCCGAGCAGCTTGCCGAGCTGGAAGCCGGTGGTGCGCACCTGCCCCTCGTAGCTGGAGTAGCGCGGGTCGGTCTTGAACTTGATGTTCACGTCCGACACCACGTCGCCGAGGGCGGTTTTGAAGGCGCCGTTGGCCACGAAGTCGTTGTAGAAACCCAGAAACTCCCCGTTCAGGCGCACCGTGCCCAGGCGCTGCACGTAGGGCCAGCCCGAGGCCGGAATGTAGCGCTTGATGTCGCGCCCATCGATGACCGAGGGCTTCAGGCGCATCGAGACGAAGCTTTCCTTCAGGTTGGGCAGGCCCTGCACGTCGATGTTGCCCACGACGTGGGTTTTGGCCCCGTAGGTAAGGTCAAGGTTCTTGGTGGTGAAGTTTCGGACGTAGCCCTTGGCCTGACCCGAAATCAGCACCGTTTCCTTCAGGTCGCGCAGGAAGGGCTGGGGCGCAAACTTGGCGATGTCGTCGGAGTATACCCGCGAAGGCTTCAGGCTGGCCGTCACCCGCACCGAGTCGTTGAAGTCGGTGAAGTTGAGAAAGTGCTGGTAGTCGAAGCGCACGTAGTCGTGGAGCTGGCTGTTGCCCACGCGCAGGTTCAGGTCCTTGAATTCCCAGAACCGGGTGGCGTAGGTCATGTCGGCCGTCAGCTCCCGCAGGCGGGTTTGGGAGGGGGTATCCACGGCCCGCAGGCCGGCGATGTTGGCGTGAATCGTGTCGGCTTGCAGGCGCAAACCGCTGGCATCGGCGTAGATGCTGTCGATGTACATGTGGGCGTAGTCCATCGTGCGGCCGTAGTCGGGCGCTTTGGCCACGTTCCGGCGGTCGAGCACGAAGCGGCCGTTGCGCAGCCCGATGGCTTCGATCTTGAAGTCGAAGGGCTTGCTTTTCTTGGTGGTATCCGAGGGGCCCAGCAGGCGCTTGACGGCCCCCAGAAACTCGCTCAGGTTGGTAGAATCGGGCGTTTCGGGGTAGGTGACCAGGGCAAAGCGGGGCTCGCCGAGGGTGAGCTTGCCCACGTGCAGGTGGCTGGGGTCAAACACCGAAAACAGGCGGATGTCGGCGTCGGCCCGGCCCACGCTGAAGAGCTCATTGCCGCGGCGGTCCAGCACTTGAATGCCCTGGAGCAGGACCCGCGAAAACGGTCGCACGTCCACGCTGCCGATAATCACGCGCTGTCCGAGCTTTTCGGTAAGCATGGCCGCGGCCCGGTGGGCGAGGTTGGTTTGTACGCTCGGGATGCGCAGGGCCAGCAGGATTCCGCCCACGGCCAGCCCGACCAGCAGCAGCAGGCCCAGCAGAACTTTAAGGGTGACGGAGAGAAAGCGCGGCACGGGAAGCTAAACGGGAAAGGGGAGTCGGGCAGAATACGAAGATGCGCGAATTTAGTCAACGGCGGCCGGGGCAAACTGCTTGCCTAAAGACCCGGGTCGTCCGAAAAAGTACGCTAGTGAAGTCAGACTATCTGCAAAATTCCCGGTTTACTGATTTAAACGACCTTTGTACCCGTTGTCAAACGCTGAACCTACCAACATGAGTACCCCCGTTATTCTGGCCATCGAATCTTCCTGCGACGATACCTCGGCCGCCGTTATGGCGGGCGGCGAAATCCTGTCCAACGTGGTGGCCACCCAGCAAGTGCACGAGCAGTACGGCGGCGTGGTGCCCGAGCTGGCCTCGCGCGCCCACCAGCAGCACCTGATTCCGGTGGTGCAGGAGGCCCTGCGCCGGGCAAAGGTAACGAAATCCGACCTCGACGCGGTGGCCTTCACCCAGGGGCCGGGCCTGCTGGGCTCGCTCTTGGTGGGCTCCATGTTCGCCAAAACCTTCGCCCTGGCCCTCGACAAGCCCCTGATTGCCGTCAACCACATGCGGGCCCACATTCTGGCCCACTTCATCCGGGCTCCGCGGCCGCAGTTCCCGTTTCTGTGCCTGACCGTCAGCGGGGGCCATACCCAGCTGGTGATTGTGCGCAGCGCCCTCGACATGGAGGTTATCGGCCAGACCATCGACGACGCGGCCGGGGAGGCCTTTGATAAAACCGCCAAGCTGCTCGGCCTGCCGTACCCCGGCGGCCCCCACCTGGACAAGCAGGCCAAGCTGGGCAACCCCACGCGCTTCCCGTTTCCGGTGGGGGCCATGCCCGGCTACGACTTCTCGTTTAGCGGGCTCAAAACGGCCGTTATGTACTTTCTGCGCCAGCAAACGGCTCAGAACCCAAATTTCATCCAGGAAAATCTGGCCGACTTGTGCGCCAGCATCCAGCACACCATCATCCTGACCCTGCTGCGCCAGTTCACCCGCGCCGCCCAGGACCATGGCCTGACCCAGCTGGCCCTGGCCGGGGGGGTGGCGGCCAACTCCGGCCTGCGCGCGGCCCTGACCCAGCTAGGGGAGGAGCGGGGCTGGGAAATCTTCATTCCCGACTTCGAGTTCTGCACCGACAATGCTGGCATGGTGGCCATGACGGCCCACTTCCAGTTCGAGGCCGGCGCGTTTGCCGACCAGCTCAGCAGCCCCGACCCGCGCCTGAAACTCACGTAAGCGCGTTTCTCGCCGCCGGCGCCGAATTTGCGTACTTACGCTACTTCTTGTATTACCCGCCGCGCCGCGCTGCCGGCCGCGGCACCCTTTGACCATGGCCAAACAAAAAGACGATACCCCCAAGCGCATCAACATCCTAAACCGCCGCGCCAGCTACGAATACAGCTTTCTGGCCAAGTACGACGCGGGCATGATGCTGCAGGGCACCGAAATCAAGAGCATCCGCGAGGGCAACGTAAACCTGCAGGACGGCTTCTGCGCCTTTCACGCCGACGGCTCGCTGTGGGTGCATAACCTGAGCATCTCGCAGTACACGCTCGGCACCTACAACAACCACGAGCCCAAGCGGGAGCGGAAGCTGCTGCTCACCAAAAAGGAGCTGCGCCAGCTGGCCGGTAAGGCCATAGAGCAGGGCGTGACCATCGTGCCCATCCGCCTGTTTGTCAACGACCGGGGCTTTGCCAAGCTCGAAATAGCGCTGGCCAAGGGCAAAAAGCTCTACGACAAGCGCGACGACATCAAGGCCAAGGATCAGAAACGCGAAATGGACCGCGCCCGGGAATACTAAGAGGGAGTTTGTGAGATTGTGAAATGGTGCGTTTGCCGTTCTGGTTTGTGCCAATAAAACCGCGAACTTGCCGCTTGATTCTGCATTAGCTCACCCGTTCACTACTCACCATCTCACCACTTTGGAACACGGAATCTGCGCGCTGAGCGCCGTGCCGGTACGCGCCGAGCCCACCGACAAGGCCGAGCTCATCACCCAGCTGATTTTCGGGGAGTGCTACACCATCTTGCTCACCCAGGGCAACTGGCACCAGATCCGCATTGCTGCCGACCAGTACGTGGGCTGGATTGATTTCAAGCAGCACCTGCCCGTTACGGCCGAGTATTTCGCGGCCTGGAGTGCCCAGGACCACCCGCGCAGCCTCGACGTGGTGCAGATGGTCAGCGACGCGCACACCCGGATTCCGGTTACGCTGGGCAGCCGCCTGCCGTTCTTCGACGGCATGACCCTGCGCCTGGGCGCGCAAACCATGTTCTACAACGGCGCGGCCACCAACCCGCTCAACGGCCACGGCCCGAGCGGCCCCGTCGACAAGCGTCTGGCTTTGGTGCAGAAAATGGGGCAGGTGTATCTGAAGTCGCCCTACGTGTGGGGCGGCAAGTCCTTGTTCGGGCTCGACTGCTCGGGCCTCATGCAGCAGCTCTACGGGTTGATTGGCGTGCAGCTCCCCCGCGACGCCCGCCAGCAGATTGACCACGGCCAGGCCGTGCACTTCGTATCCCAGACCAAGCCCGGCGACCTAGCCTTCTTCGACAATGCCGACGGGGCCATCGTGCACGTGGGCATTCTGCTCGAGGATCAGCAGATTCTGCACGCCAGCGGGGAGGTGCGCATCGACCCGCTCGACCACAACGGCATCTACCACCGCCAGCGCCAGAAGTACTCCCACAAGCTGCGTCTGATCAAGCGCCTGCTGGCCGACTGAGTTGCCGGTGGCGGGTTGCCGGTTATTATTTCAGAACAAACTGGCAACTGGCAACTCGCAACCGGTAACTGTTGTTAATACGCTTAGAATCATCTAGCTTTCGCTGTACCCCGATGATTCGACACCCGAGCGTATGGACCAAAAAGTGCTTGTACTGAATGGCGACTATACTGCCATTACGTTGTGCAGCGTGCAGAAAGCTTTCGTGTTGCTTTATCTCGACAAGGCCGAGATGATAGCCAACTCGGAGCACGGCACGCTGCGGACCATCTCCCACACCTATCCTAAGCCCAGCATCATCCGGTTGCAACGCTACGTGCGCGTGCCCTACAAAGGCATTGCCCTGAGCCGTCACAACATCATGAAGCGCGACCATTTCGAGTGCCAGTACTGCGGCTCGACCAAAAACCTGACCCTGGACCACGTGCTGCCCCGGTCGCGCGGGGGCGAGTCGAGCTGGACGAACCTGCTCACGGCCTGCTCGCGCTGCAACCACGCCAAGGGCCACCGCACCCCCGACGAGGCCGGGCTCCACATCCGGCAAAAGCCCAAAAAACCCACGCTTTCGGGGTTCCTCAAGCTCAGCGCCGGCACTCTCGACCAGAACTGGCACGCCTATCTGAATTGACCCCCGACCAAGCCGACTGCCCTCCAGTCGGCTATTTTGTGCGGTTTCGCGTTAGAAAGCACCGTTCAGCTTTTCCCAACGCCATGATTCGTCGTTCCTGCCTGCGGGCCAGCTTGGGTGCCCTCACCGCGCTGGCGGCCTGCCAGAGTCATCCCGATTCGGCTGCCACCGCCGACCAAACCGCCGCGCCAACCAAGGCGACTGTTCCGGCGCCCGTGCCAGCTTCGGCCGACTCGGCCGGGACCTGGTACCGCACCTACCGCGCCGCGCTGGGCCCCGGCGACAGTATTACGCTGCACCTGCAGCGCTGGCCCCAGTTGCTGGGAGCCGACTCGCGCGGGCACTTTTTCGGCAGCTACAGCCACGCCGACGGGGAGCCGCTCATCGTGGATGGCAATACGGTGGCGGACCCCGACAGCGTGGTGCTGCGCGACCAAAGCCTGACCACGCTCGACGCCCGGGACCAGAGCCCGGTGTGGCGGCTGAAGTGGCAAGGAACGGAGCTGGTGGGCACCCGCGCCGGTCGGGCCTTGCGCCTGCGGGCCGCCCGGCCCGCGGGAAGCCTGGTGCTGCAATCAATCTACCGGCTCGATTCGCTGGCGGCTTTCCCCCAGCGCCGGGAGCCGACGGCGCCCTACGCCCGCTGGAGCCTGCACGCCCTGCAAACCACAGCTGGCCCCGCCGCCGTAGACGCCGCCCTGCGCCGCGCCCTGCACGGCGACACGCTCGACTCCCAGCCAGCCCCCACGCTGGACGCCCTATTTCGGGCGCAGGGCCAGCTTTCCAGCAAAGACTACCGCCGGGAGGCCAACGCCGCTCTGCAGCAGCTGCCGCCCAACGATGCTGCCACCTTCCCCGCCTTTCTCAACTACGAAGACCAGCGCACCACCGAAGTTTTCTGGAATCAGGGCGGGCTGCTCAGCTTCGGGGTGCAGTTCTATGGCTACGGCGGCGGGGCCCACGGCAACTACAACACCAGCGTCGTGACCCTCAACGCGCGCACGGGCCGGGCCCTGCGCTACGCGGACATTTTCCGGCCCGGCGTCAAGGGCGCGCTGCAGGAGCTGCTCGGCCGCTACGTGCGCCGCAGCCTGGCCCAGCCGCCGGGTACGCCGCTGGAAAAGTTTCTGTTCGTAAAACAGATGCCCGTTACCCACAACGTGTACCTGACCAGCGGCGGGGCCGTGTTCGTGTACGGGCCCTACGAAATTGCCTCTTATGCCCAGGGAGAAGTACAAGTTTATGTGCCTTTCCGCGCCCTGCAGCCGCTATTGCAGCCGGGCCTGCCGGTCGGCGCCCCGGCCAGCTGAGCTGCCTATACGGTTTACTGCGAGCCTAGTAGCTTGCTGTAGGTCAGGGCTAAAGATGAGCTTTCGGTGAAGGTGCAGGCAGCGGCGGTAAACTAACTTCGGCTGGTTGAGGTTGGAATGGGATATCTTTGTGCTTTCCACCCAACAACACTTCATGGCAGTTCCCAAGTTTGCCGCGTCCCGCTCGTTTCACGCCGAGCTCAAGCGCAGAATCAATACCTATTTCGAGGAAACCGAAAAATCCACTACCGGCAACGCCAGCCTGTTTGTGAAGGCCGTGGTGCTGACCCTGACCTTCGTGGTCCTCTACGCCCACCTGGTATTTTTCACCGGTCCGTGGTGGCTGAGCGTGGCTGAGTGCGTGCTGCTGGGGCTGACCGGCGCGGCCATTGGCTTCAACGTGATGCACGACGGCGCCCACGGCTCGTTCAGCAAAAGCCGCTGGCTGAATCAGTTTGCCTCTTTCACCCTCAACGTGATGGGCGGCAACAGCTTCATGTGGAATGCCAAGCACAACCTGATTCACCACATGTACACCAACATCGAGGGCGTCGACGACGACATCGATGCCCAGCCCTGGCTGCGCCTGAGCTCGACGCAGCCGCGCTACAAGCTGCACCGCTTCCAGCACCTGTACTTCTGGTTTTTCTACGCCCTGCTCTTCATTGCCTGGATTTTCTTCATGGACTACCAGAAGTACTTCAAGGGCAAGATCGGGGAGATGCCTATCAAGAAAATGACGGCTTCCGACGAAGGCGTGTTCTGGGGCTTTAAGGCCCTGCACCTGCTGCTGTTCGTGGGCCTGCCGATTTACATGGTCGGCTTCGTGAGCTGGCTGGTGGGCTTTCTGGTGTTTATGGCCGTGGCCGGCTTCTCGCTGAGTCTCGTGTTTCAGCTGGCCCACACCGTGGAGCACGCTGCCTTCCCCGTGCCCCACGAAACGACCGGCAAGCTCGAAGATGAGTGGGCCATTCACCAGATCAAGACCACGGCCAACTTTGCCACCCACAACCGCGTCATCAGCTGGCTGGTGGGCGGGCTCAACTTCCAAGTCGAGCACCACCTGTTCCCGACTATTTCGCACGTGCACTACCCGGCCCTGAGCAAAATCGTGCGCCAGGCCTGCGAGGAATTCGGCATCACCTACAACGACTACCCCAAGATGCGCTACGCCGTGGCTTCGCACGTGGCCTACCTGCGGGAAATGGGCCGCGCCTAACCGCCGCGGCGGGTTGTCCGCGTAAAAAGTAAAAGGGCCCGTTGGCGAAGCAGTGCTTCGCCAACGGGCCCTTTTACTTTTTATGGCGCTACGAGCTTAGTAGCCGCGCGGGGCGGTGCCGGCAGCCCCCTGCACGCCGATAAAGGCCAGCAGATCTTGGTTGAGGCGGTCTTTTTCGGTGACAAACAGGCCGTGCGGGGCGCCGTCGTACTCGAGGTACTGGGCGTGGGGCACAAACTGCTTCATGCGGCCGCCGCTGACTTTAAGCGGCACCGTTTCGTCGCTGCTGCCGTGAATGACCAGCGTGGGCACCTGGATGGTTTTCAGGTCTTGGCGGAAGTCGGTGGCGGCAAAGGCGTACACGTCCTGTTCCGTGGCCCGGGGCGAGGCAATCTGGCACATGGCCTGCATCCAGTCGAGCGTGGCTTGGCTGACGGGGTGGCTCAGGGTGCCCACACCGAAAAACTGCTTGCCGAACGTGGCCAGGAAGTCGAACCGGTCTTTGCGGATGCCTTCCACCATCTTGTCGAAGGTGGCTTTGGGCGCCCCGTCGGGGTTGTCGTCGGTTTGCAGCAAAAAGGGCGTCACGGCCGCCACGAAGGCCACGCGCCCCACCCGGGCGCCGCCGTGCCGGCTCATGTAGCGAGCCACTTCGCCGCCGCCCATCGAGAAGCCCACCAGCGTCACGTCCTGCAAATCCAGCTCGTCGAGCACAGCTTTCAGGTCATCGGCCAGTGTGTCGTAGTCGTGCCCTTCCCAGGTTTTGGTCGACTGGCCGAAGCCGCGGCGGGTGTAGGCAATGACGCGGTTGCCGTGCTTGGGCAGCTCGGCCAGCTGGTACTCCCACATTTCGTAGGAGGCGGGCCAGCCGTGAATCAGCACAACGGGGCTGCCCTGGCCCTGGTCGGTGTAGTGGAGGCGAATGTCCTGGCCATTGGTATCCTGGCCGACTTTAATGTAGCTCATGGCGAAAGGGAAAGAAGTAGTAGAATTGGTGATTGGTGCGGGTTGCGGCTATTCTTACCCCAGCCACCGGGCCCGGGTTGCCCAGGCCGGCTCAGGCGCGGTCTAGCCCGGAGCCGCATGGGCAGACCAACGCCGGAAGCTGGGCGGTGAATCGGGGAGAACGGGGGATAAACCCGGCGGGGGCACCCCAAATTTTGCACGTTACCATCCGCCAAAGCGTCAGAAGTTGGTTTGCGCCGGGCGGGGCGCAATCAGCAGCCGACGTCTTATCTTTGCCGTTCCCTCAGCCCCGCGCCGGGCTGCCGGAGCCGGGCTATTACCTGTTTTTTGCGTCGCAATGAATCTTGAGTACGAAGAAAAATACCACCAGATTGAGGAAAACTACTGGTGGTTTCAGGCCCGGCGCGACATGGTTTTTCGCCTGATTCAGGATTTGAAGCTGCCCAAAACGGCCGCTATTCTGGAAATTGGCTGCTCCGGTGGGCCGCTGCTCCAGCGCCTGACCCGCACCGGCTACTCCGACCTGACCGGCATTGACGTGAGCGAAACCGGCATTGCCGTGGCCCAACAGCGCGGTATTGCCAATGTCTCGTGCATGGACGGTGCCCACCTCGACTTTCCCGACGCTTCCTTCGACCTGGTCATTGCCTCCGACGTGCTCGAGCACATCCAGGACGAAGCCCAGGCCCTGCGCGAGTGGACCCGGGTGTTGCGTCCGGGCGGGCAGTTGCTGGTGTTCGTGCCGGCGTTTTCGTTTCTGTGGGGCAAGCACGACGTGGTCAACCAGCACTTCCGCCGCTACACCGCCGCCCAGCTGGCCGCGGGCCTAAGCCGGGCGGGCCTGCGGGTGCAGCGCCGCTCCTACTGGAACGTGGGCCTGTTCTTTCCCACGGCGGCCGTGCGCCTGCTCAAGCGGCTACGGCCCGCGCCCGTGGCCACGCCCGAGGAGCCGCTCCAAGACGATTTCTTTGCCACGCCCCCGCTGCTCAATTCCGTGCTGCGCGGCTTTATCACCGCCGAAAACCGCCTGCTCCGCCTGCTTAATGCCCCCGTTGGCGTGAGCGTCTTTGCCCTGGCCCGTAAATCACCGGCGGCCTAGTCCGTCCTTCCCCCGTGCCCGCCGTGGACTTATCCATCGTCATTCCCATCTACAACGAGCAGGTCAACCTGCCCGCCCTCAACGCCCGCGTCCGGGCCGTGCTCGACGCGCTGCCCTTGCAGACCGAGCTGATTTACGTCAACGACGGCTCCCACGACGATTCGCTGGCGCTGATCCGGGCTATGGCGGCCGAAGACCCGCGGATTCACTTCATCAACTTCAGCCGCAACTTCGGTCACCAGATTGCCATCACCGCGGGCCTGGATTTGTCGGCCGGGGCCACGGTGGTGGTCATGGATGGCGACCTGCAGGACCCGCCGGAATTGATTCCGGAGCTGTACGCCAAGCTCAAAGAGGGCTACGAGGTGGTGTACGCCAAGCGCCGCACCCGGCAGGGGGAGAGCATGGTGAAGCTGTTCACGGCGAAGGTTTTCTACCGCCTGCTGGCCCGCATCACCTCGGTCAACATCCCGCTCGATACCGGCGACTTTCGCATCGTTTCGCGCAAGGTGGTCAATGCCCTCAAGCAGATGCCGGAGCAGAATAAATTTATCCGGGGCCAAATTTCCTGGATCGGCTACCGGCAGACGTTCCTGGAGTTTGACCGCTCGGAGCGGGCCGGCGGCGTGCCCGGCTACACCTACAGCAAGCTCATCAAGCTGGCCCTCGACGGCATCACGTCCTTCTCCGACCTGCCCCTGCGCCTGGCCACCATCGGGGGCTTCGTCGTGTCGGGCGCCGCGTTTGTGGTGATGCTGTACGCCATCTACGCCCACTTTTTTCTGCGCAACCCCGAAGGCTGGCCTTCCCTGATGGTGAGCATCCTGTTTCTGGGCGGCGTGCAGCTGATGGCCGTCGGCGTCATCGGCGAGTACATTGCCCGCCTCGGCGCCAACGCCCGCCAGCGCCCGCTCTACATCATCGACGAAACGGACGTGCCCGTATCGGCCGAAAACGAGGCCAGCCCGGCCCTGCGCGCGCTGCGCCGCTAGTTTTTTCGGCCGTGGCCACCCTCAACCCGCCAGCCTGCCCTCCCGGCAGGCTGGTGCCGTTTCCGGGTCCTGGGCCGGCGGCCAGTATGCGGACGAAAAGCCGTGGAATTTGCGCCGCGGCGGGCCTAGTAATCCTGCCCGCAACTCCGTATCTTTGCCGCCCCGCCAGGGTGGTGGGGTCTGGGGCTGAGCCTCAGGAACTTACTCATAACGCGTTCCGGTGGTCGGCCCTGAGCCGGACGTGTACAGCAGGGTCAACCAGTATTATGGCAGTAGAAGTAGTAGACAACTTCGATTGGGACAACATCGGTGCCTCGCAGTTCGGCGGTAACTACACCCCCGAGCAGCGCGCCGAGATGGAGCAGATGTACGGCGACACGCTGACGACGGTCCAGGAAGAAGAAGTGGTAAAAGGTACCGTGGTAGGTATCACCGACCGCGACGTCATCCTGAACATCGGCTTCAAGTCGGACGGCCTCGTGCCCCTGTCGGAATTCCGCGACCTGACCGACCTCAAAATCGGTGACCAGGTGGAGGTATTCATCGAAGACCAGGAAGACTCGAACGGTCAGCTGATCCTGTCGCGCAAGAAGGCGAAGATCAAGCAGGCCTGGAAGTCGATTTACGACGCTCTGGAGAATGACACCATTCTCGAAGGCGTCGTGAAGCGTCGGACCAAAGGTGGTCTGATCATGGATCTGGACGGCGTAGAAGCCTTCCTGCCCGGCTCGCAGATTGACGTGAAGCCTATCCGTGACTTCGACATTTACGTCGGCCGTCGCATGGAAGTGAAAGTGGTGAAAATCAACGCCGCTTTCGACAACGTAGTCGTTTCGCACAAAGTCCTGATCGAGAAAGACCTCGAGAAGCAGCGTGAGGCTATCCTCAACAACCTGGAGAAAGGCCAGATCCTCGAGGGCGTTATCAAGAACATGACCAACTTCGGTGTGTTCATCGACCTCGGCGGCGTCGACGGTCTGCTGCACATCACTGACATCTCGTGGGGCCGTATCGCGCACCCATCGGAAGTGCTGCAGCTGGATCAGAAGCTGAACGTAGTAGTTCTGGACTTCGACGAAGCCAAGAAGCGTATCTCCCTGGGCTTGAAGCAGCTGACCCCGCATCCGTGGGATTCGCTGCCCGCCGACATGGGCGTAGGCACCAAGGTGAAAGGCCGCATTGTGAACGTAGCCGACTACGGCGCATTCATGGAAATCGTGCCAGGCGTCGAAGGCCTGATCCACGTGTCGGAAATGAGCTGGAGCCAGCACCTGCGCAACCCGCAGGACTTCATCAAGCAGGGCGACGTAGTAGAGGCGCAGATTCTGACCCTCGACCGCGAAGACCGCAAGATGAGCCTGGGCATCAAGCAGCTCAGCGAAGATCCATGGACCCGTGGCGACTTCGGCACCAAGTACGCCGTGGGCACCAAGCACAACGGTCTGGTGCGTAACCTGACCAACTTCGGCCTGTTCGTCGAGCTGGAAGAAGGCGTAGACGGCCTCGTGCACGTTTCGGACCTGTCGTGGACCAAGAAGATCAAGCACCCTTCCGAAATGGTGAAGGTGGGCGACCGTCTGGACGTGGTAGTACTGGAACTGGACGTAACCAACCGTCGTCTGGCCCTGGGCCACAAGCAGCTGGAAGAAAACCCCTGGGATACGTTCCAGACGGTATTCACCCCCGGCTCGGTGCACAAGGCTACCATCACGGAGAAAAACGACCGGGGCGCTGTTCTCGAGCTGCCGTACGGCATCGAGGGCTTCGCGTATCCCAAGTCGCTCGTGAAAGAGGACGGCTCGAACGCCGAGAACGGCGAGCAGCTGGACTTCCGCGTAGTGGAGTTCTCGAAGGATGACCGTCGCATCGTGCTGTCGCACACTGCCGTGTTCAACCAGCAGCAGGAAGAAGAAAGCCGCGCTTCGAAGTTCACTAAGAAGAAGCCTGCCGGTGGCGCTGCTGCCCAAGGCGAAGGCAAGCTGAGCGACCTCAAGAAGCCCGCCGCGGCTGAGAAGTCGACCCTCGGCGACCTGGACGCTCTGTCGGCTCTGCGCGACAAGATGATGGGCACCGAGCGTCAGGCTGGCGAGCAGAAGCTGGCCGCCGCTCCGAAAGCTGAGAAAGCTGCTCCGGCCGCCGACGAAGCTGCTGAGGCTCCCGCCGAAGGTGGTATCCTGGCTGCCGTAACCGGTGCCGCTGCCGCCGCCTTCGACAAGGCCAAGGAAGTTGCCGGCGACGCCATCGACGCTGCTACCCACTCCGCCGCTTTCGAGAAAGCCAAGGAAGTAGCTGGCGACGTAGTTGACAAAGCCAAAGACCTGATTGCCGGCGACGAAGCCGCTGACAAGAAGGACGAGGAGAAAGCCTAGTGCTTTTAACCTTTGCGTAAGAGAAAGGCCCCGGCGCAAGTCGGGGCCTTTTTTTGCGCAGTAGTAATCCGCGCGGGCCCCGAGCTCCCGGTCCGGTAATTTCTTTGTTCAGATGCCCAACGCGTTACCGGCCCAGCCGGCGAAAAACCAGCAGCCGGTTTGGTAAAAGCAATTCCGTGGCGTAGCTTTGCATCCCAAACCAAGCCCGGTGACGTGACCGAGTGGCTAGGTAGAGGTCTGCAAAACCTCCTACAGCGGTTCGAATCCGCTCGTCACCTCTTTTTTAGTTCCTGTTTTCTATTTTGCCCTGTTGCCCGGTCGATTAGCCCCGACCGGGTTTTTTGCGTTTAGGCCCCACGGGTTGGCTAAGCCAATTCCCAGACCGTGACAGGGTTAGCAAAAGCCCGAAAAAACGGCTCCGCGGCGGGTTTCTGAATCATTATCCCTACATTTCAATTCCGCGTACAACCGCTTCGGCGCAGAGCTGCGCACCAGTCGACCTCCACCCCAAAACCCAGTATGAAGATTATTGACCTCCGCACGATGCGCGGGCCCAGCTATTGGTCCGTGAAGCACTTTAAGCTTATTGTCATGAAGGTGGACCTCGGGGATTATGCCGACAAGTGGTCCAATGCCGTGCCCGGCCTCGCGGGCCGTCTTACCAAGCTGCTGCCCGGTCTGGGCAAGCCTGAGGAAGCCAACTCCGGCTACATTTCCAACAAGCAGTCGGTGAAGCACCCACCCCTGACGCTGGAGCAGCTCACCGACGGGGAGCCGCTGGGCCACGTGATTCAGCACGTGGCGCTCGAATTGCAGCGCTTGGCGGGCATGCCCGTGTACTGGGGCAAGTCGTACCCGGCCCGGGAAGTAGGAGTGGAGTTCGTCGTGTTTGCCTACCAGGAGGAGCGCGCCGGCCGCGTGGCCGCCGAGGCCGCCGTCGAAATTGTGGAGGCGCTCTGCAAGAAGGAGAAAGTCGACATCAAGCCCATTGTGGCCGAGCTGCACGAAATCCGGGAAGACGAGTTTTTCGGGCCCAGCACCTGGAGCATTGTGGCCGAGGCCGCCTCGCGCAACATTCCCTACATCCAGCTCAAGAATACCAGCATCATTCAGCTGGGCTACGGCGTGAACCAGAAGCGCATCTGGGCCACCACCACCTCGCAGACCTCGCACGCGGGGGTGGAAATTGCCGGCAATAAAAACCGCACCAAGGCCATGCTCAAGGATGCCGGTGTGCCCGTGCCCAACGGCACCACGGTGTACTCGGAAGACGGCCTGCGCGATGCCATTGAGGAGCTGGGCTTCCCCATCGTGACCAAGCCCCTCGACGGCAACCACGGCAAGGGCGCCACCATCCGCATTATGAACTGGAAAGAAGCCGTGGCGGGCCTGAAAGCGGCGCAGGTGTATTCCCGCGCCGTCATTGTGGAGCAGTTTATCGAAGGCCACGATTTCCGCCTGCTGGTGGTCAACGGCAAGCTGGTGGCTGCCGCCAAGCGTACCCCGGCCGCCGTCACCGGCGACGGCAAGAGCACCATTCAGCAGCTCATCGACGAAGTCAACAAGGACCCGCGCCGCGGCATCGGCCACGAAAAGGTGCTCACCAGTATCAAGGCCGACAAGCACACGCTCGACATCCTGAAAGGGGCGGGCATGAACCTGAAGACGGTACTGCCCGAGGGCGAAACGGTGTATCTGAAAAGCACGGCCAACATCAGCACCGGCGGCACCGCCACCGACGTTACCGACCAGCTGCACCCCTACAACGTGCTGCTCGCCGAGCGGGTCGGGGGCATCATCGGGCTCGACATCTGCGGCATCGACCTGCTCACCAACGACATTGCCGTGCCCCTGAATGAGTCGCGCGGGGCCGTGATTGAAGTAAACGCGGCCCCCGGCTTCCGGATGCACATTTCGCCCACCGTGGGGCTGGCCCGCAACGTGGCCGCCCCGGTCGTGGACATGCTGTTTCCGCCCGGCGCCACGGCCCGCATTCCGATTATTGCCATTACCGGCACCAACGGTAAAACCACCACCACCCGCCTGATTGCGCACATGGTGGCCAGCAAAGGCTATAAGGTCGGCTTCACCACCACCGACGGCATCTACATTCAGGGCAAGCAGCTCCAGAAAGGCGACTGCACGGGCGGCCAGAGCGCGGAGTTCGTGCTCAAGGACCCAACGGTGAACTTCGCGGTGCTCGAAACGGCCCGTGGGGGCATGCTGCGCTCCGGCCTGGGTTTCCACACCTGCGACATTGCCGTGGTGACCAACGTGGCCGCCGACCACCTGGGTTTGCGCGACATCCACACCGTGGAGGAAATGGCGGCCGTGAAAGGCGTGCTGCCCCGCACGGTGCGCAAAAACGGCTGGGCCGTACTCAACGCCGACGATGACCTAGTGTACGCCATGGCCAAGGGCCTGCAGTGCCGGGTGGCGCTGTTCAGCATGGACGAAAACAACCCCCGCATCCTCGACCACGTGGAGGCCGGGGGCGTGGCTGCCGTGTACGAGGAAGGCTACGTGACCATCTACCGCAACAGCTACAAGCTGCGCATCGACCGGGCCGTGGAGTTCCCGATTACCTTCGGGGGACGGGCCGGCTTCAACATCGAAAACAGTCTGGCGGCGGCGCTGGCGGGATATCTGGCCGGCTTCGAGCGCGACGACATCAAGACGGCCCTGCGCACGTTCATTCCCTCGGCCACCAAAACGCCGGGCCGGATGAACATCTACAAGTTTCCGGAGTTCGAGGTCATCGTCGACTACGCCCACAATACGGCCGGCATTCAGAAGTTTGCCGAGTTTTTGAACGCCACGCCCGCTACCCATAAGGTCGGCATCGTGTCGGGCCTGGGCGACCGGCGCGACGAGGACACGTTGGGCTTCTCCCGTGTGGCCGGGCAGATTTTCGACGAAGTGGTGCTGCGCCAGGACCGGGACCTGCGCGGCAAGACGGCCGAGGAAATCAAGGCCCTGATGGAAAAAGGCCTGCGCCTCGACAAGCCCGACCTGCCCATCACCTACATCGAAAACGAGCCTGATTCGATTGACCACGTGCTCAAAACGGCCAAACCCGGCTCGGTGGTGGTCATTTTCACCGAGAACATCACGGCCACCCACAAAAAGCTCGACGAGTTTGAGGCTTCCCTGAAGTAAGATTCAGTGCTTAGCTCTCAGCACAGAAAAGGCCCCGGCTGTTGTAGCCGGGGCCTTTTCTGTTTATCGGATGCGGGGAAAACAAGGGCTCTAACGTCTGAGCCCCTAGTTTCTAACTCCTTACTTCAGCGTGAAGGTCGTTTTGCCAATCATCACGCCGCCTTCGTAGAGCTCCACGGTGTGCAGGCCGGTTTTGTAGGGGGCACCCTTGGCGTAGAGAAACTGCACGGGCTGGCGGGTGTTGTCGTAGACGATATCCTGCTTGGCCGTGTAGAAGGCCTCGGAGCCGTCAATCATGAACGTGCCGCCGCCGGTGCTCAGGTTATAGAGGGCCGCGCCGTCGGGCTCAATCAGGCGCATCATGATCTGCTTGGTTTCTTTCGGCGACACGTCGTTGCGGGCCAGATTGAAGGTGACTTTCACCTTTTCCACGCGCTTAGCCTTGAACTCGTTGTCTTCGTCGTCTTTCTCCTTGTTGCGGGCGTTGATGACGCCCACGCGGATATTTTCCGCCTGCAGGCGCGAAGCAATGGTGACTTTCTCGGCCAGCTCCTGGTTGGAGCGCACCACCGTCGAAATTGTGTCGGTGAGGCGGTTCTGGCGCTCTTTCAGCGTGGTGGTTTCGGTGTAGAGAGCTTCATTGTCCTGCTTAAGCTGGGCAATTTCCTCATCCTTCTTGCGGAGCTGATTTTCGAAGTTGGCGGCCCGCTGCTTGAAGCGGCGCTGCTCGGCGATGGAGAAGCTGCCCGCCTTGAAGGAGCGCAGCTTCAGCAGGTCGGCGTTGATGGAGGCAATCTTGGCTTCGAGCGAATCGTTGGCCAACCCCATGCCCTGGACTTCCTGGCTCTGGCGCTCAAAATCAGCCTTGAGGGCCTCATACTGCTTGATTTGCTCCTCCAGCTTGGTGTCTTTCACCTTGATATCGGCCGTGAGCTGCTCATTTTGCTTGCCTTTCTGCTGGTTCATGTAGAACAGCACGCCATTGATGCCGAGCAAAACCAGAATCAGGGCCACAATCAGCAGCACGCGGTTGTTGTTCTTGGGCTCGGGGTTTTGATCTTGTTCCATTGCGGGAGGGGTTTTGAATGAAGCCGGAACAATCCGGAGGGTGAGTTACCTTTGGGCAAAAATAAAGGGATTGCCTGCCCAGGCAAGTTTAAGCCTTAAATACTACATCTGCATGGAAATGGATTCGCCGCTGGATGCCGCCTACTGGCAGGAGCGCTACGCCGCCGGCCGCACGGGCTGGGATGCCGGCGCCATAACGCCCCCCCTGCGCGAATATTTCAGCCAGCTGGAGTTGCCCGCCAACAGCCGCATCCTGATTCCGGGGGCTGGCCGGGCTTATGAAGCTGAGGCGCTGCACGGGCAAGGATACAAAAATATTTTCGTCGCCGACCTCGCGCCGGCGGCGCTGGCGGCCCTGCACCAGCGAGTGCCGGGCTTTCCGGCCGAGCATCTGTTGCTGGCCGATTTCTTCGCGCTGCCTGCCCAGCCGCCCTACGACCTGATTGTGGAGCAAACCTTTTTCTGCGCCCTCGACCCCGCCCTGCGCCCTGCCTACGCCCAGAAGTGCGCCGAGCTGCTCCGGCCCGGCGGCACGCTCATGGGGCTGCTGTTCGATACCGACTTCGGCCCCAGTTCCGAGCCTCCCTTCGGCGGCACCCGGGAAGAGTACCGCGCGTACTTTGCGCCCTACTTCAACTTCCACCACTTCGAAACGGCGTATAATTCGCTGCCGCCCCGGCAGGGCCGGGAGCTGTTCATCTGTCTGAAAAAGAAATAACCCCTTCCGTATGCTGACTTCTTTGGCCAACACGCTGCCCCATTTCCGCAACACCAACTCCGGCCAGTTTTTCCTGATGGCGGGGCCCTGCGTCATTGAGGGCGAAGACATGGCCCTGCGCATTGCCGAAAAGGTGCAGCACATCACCGACAAGCTGCAGATTCCCTTCATCTTCAAGGGCTCCTACCGCAAGGCCAACCGCAGCCGCCTCGACTCGTTCACCGGCATCGGCGACGAGACGGCCCTGCGCATCCTGGCCAAGGTGAGCCGCGAAATCGGGGTGCCCACCGTGACCGATATCCACGAGTCGGGGGAAGCCGCGTTTGCCGCCGAATACGTTGATGTGCTCCAGATTCCGGCTTTTTTGTGCCGGCAGACGGATCTGCTGGTGGCCGCGGCCCAAACCGGCAAGGTCGTCAACGTGAAGAAAGGTCAGTTCCTAAACGGGGAGTCCATGCAGTTTGCGGTGGACAAGATCAAGCAGTCGGGCAATGACAACGTGATTCTGACCGACCGGGGCAACTCCTTCGGCTACTCCGACCTGGTGGTGGACTTCCGCAACCTGCCGGCCATGCGCAGCTTCGGCGTGCCGGTCGTGATGGACGTGACCCACTCCCTGCAGCGCCCCAACCAGGCCAGCGGAGTCACCGGCGGGCAGCCGGCCCTCATTGAAACCATTGCCAAGGCCGCCATTGCCGTCGGCGCCGATGGTCTGTTTATCGAAACCCACCCCACGCCCGCCACGGCCAAATCGGACGGCGCCAACATGCTGGCCCTCGACCGGCTCGAAGACCTGCTCATCAAGCTCACCAAAGTGCGCGAAGCTATTCGGTAACGCAGTTTGGGGACAACGAAGAAGGCCGCCAGGTCGGGAGCACCTCCGGCCCGGCGGCCTTCTTCGTTGGTAAGAATTACTTAAGCCGACAGTGGCTTCACCCGGTTCAGCAGCTTATCCAGAACGTTATCGAAGCGCAGGCGGAAGTGCTGCTTGGGCTGGTTGGGGCGGAAAAATACCAGGCCGACGAAAAACAGGTCGATGGTGAGCAGCACCTGCGGGTGGTGCTGGATGGTGCGCCAAGCCCGGGCCATTTCCGCCGACCAGTGAATGTCGTCGAGCACGAACACGCTCTGGTTGGTGCGGTAGGGCAGGCACTGCTCGAAGTAACGCACCGTGGGCTCGTAGCGGTGGTTGCCGTCGAAAAAGGCGAAGTCGAGTGGGCCGGGCAGGGCCGCCAGCGCGGTGGGCAGGGTGTCGTCGAGGTTGCCTTCGACCTGCTGGATGTTGGTCAGGCTCAGTTCCCGAAACGTATCGGCGGCCACGGCGGCTGTCTGGGGGCAGCCCTCAAACGTGATTACGCGGGCCGCCGGGTTGGCCGCGGCTAGGTAGGCGGTGGTCAGTCCCAACGAAGTACCGAGTTCCAGGACTACCTGGGGCTGAAAGTGGCGCACCAGCCGAAACAGCAGCTGCCCAAACTGGCGAGGCTTGGCGGCGGTGCGGGCAACGTCGCGCAGGCGGCGCTGCCGGCCCGCCCCGGTGTGGGAACCCGCGCCGAAATCCCGGACCGTGATGGTCGTGTTGTCGGTACGCAGCTGCTGCCGGCGCGCCTCGATGGGACCATAGGCCGCAACCGGCGTTTCGTCGTGGATAACGCGGGTATATAGTTCAAAAACGAACGGGGAATGCAGACCGTGCGCATTCCCCGAACGGAGTAAAAACAGAATGTAGCTGAGCGCCTGGAAAAGCAAGGGAGCAGTTGGTTACGGGTTGTTAGCTGGTGGTAGTGGCGGCTGGAGTGTAACTGCCAGCGCCCAGCAGCTAAGTCCTAATTCAGGCGGTAAGGTACCACAAGGGTGAATTCCGGAATGTCGACCGTGAATTCCTTGCCGTCGACGAGGCGCTCCATCTGGTAGGTGCCGCGCATCTTGCCCAGGCCCGACTTGAGGTTGCAGCCCGACACGTACTGGTGCGACTCGCCGGGCTCCAGCACGGGCTGCTGGCCCACCACACCTTCGCCTTCCACCTCGCGCACCACGCCGTTGGCATCGTAGATGTACCAGTGCCGCCGCAACAGCTTCACGGTATATTCGCTGCCGTTGTGGATATCAATCTTGTAGGCAAACACGTAGTGTTCCTGACTAGGGCTGGAGTAATCCGGCAAATAGTTGGTCGTAACGCTGACGGTCACGCCCTGCGTGGTGATGGTATTCATGGCTCCTGTGCTAAGCGGTGGAGAACTAACAGCCGTTTTCGGGAATTGGTTTATCTACGCAAAAGGGGCCGCCCGTGGCTTGCCCAACCCGCTAAAATACCTGACTCAATGTCCACAAAAATGTCTGTAAAGATAGAAGAAAGCTGGCGTAAGGTCCTCGCCGACGAGTTTGAAAAACCCTATTTTCAACACCTGATTGCCTACGTGCGCGGGGAGTACGCCACGGCCACCGTGTACCCGCCCGGGCCGAGCATTTTTCATGCCTTCGATGCCTGCCCCTTCGACCAGGTCAAGGTCGTAATTCTGGGTCAGGACCCCTACCACGGCAAGGGCCAGGCCAACGGCCTGTCGTTTTCCGTGGCCGACGGTATCCGTACCCCGCCCTCCCTGCTCAACATCTTCAAGGAGCTCCAGGACGACTTGCCCGGCACGCCGCCTGCCGCCAGCGGCAACCTGGACCGCTGGGCCCGCCAGGGCGTGTTGCTGCTCAACGCCACGCTCACGGTGCGTGCCGGGGAGCCGGGCTCCCACCAGAAAAAAGGCTGGGAGCAGTTCACCGATGCGGTGATTCAAAAGATTTCCGCCGGCAAGGAGCACGTGGTGTTTATCCTTTGGGGCGCCTACGCCCAGAAAAAAGGCGAGGTTATCGACGAGCGGAAGCACTTGGTCATTAAGTCGGCGCACCCCTCGCCCTTTGCCGCCGACCGGGGCTTCTTCGGCTCCAAGCCCTTCAGCAAAACCAACCAGTACCTACAGCAGCACGGCGAAAAGCCGATTGAGTGGTAACTCTCCAAGCCTGTGCGAGCAGCGCGAGGCAAGCCGTTCTGAACTGCGAGTAGAACTTCCCCTAAGCTAAAAAGCCCCGACGTAAGCATACGTCGGGGCTTTTGTAGTTAAGGAACTGTTCACATTTCAGAGGACGGATTGCTTTGCGTTGCTCGCACTGGCAGTCCCAGGGAGCTTTAGTCAATCAGGTTGAACAGGCGGCTCCAGCGGACTTTGTGGAAGAAGTCGGCGTAGGGATTCACCGACAGCCAGATCATCACGGCCTTGCCCACGATGTGGTCTTTGGGCACGAAGCCCCAGTAGCGGGAGTCGAGCGAGTCGTGGCGGTTGTCGCCCATCATGAAGTAGTAGTCCTGCTTGAAGGTGTAGCTGGTCAGGGGCTTGCCGTTCTGCAGAATCACGCCGTTCTGCACCGTGATGCCCTCGTTGTGCTCGTAGCGCAGGATGATTTTCTGGTAGATAGGCGTGTTCTGGGGCGTAAGCTGCACGGTCTGCCCCTGCTTGGGCAATTGCAGGGGGCCATAGTTGTCCTTGTTCCACTTGGCGAAGGCACCGGTGCCGCTCATGTCGGGCTGGCTGGCGGGATAATCGGGGTTGTTGGGAAATACGTCCGGCTCGCCCACGCCGGGCTCCGACTTGTCGAGCACCACGCCCTTAATAAAGAACTGCTGCTTGAAGTAGTCGGCCGTTTTGGGCGTCATGTCTACCACGTAGGCCGGGCCCATGGCCGTGACCTGAGGCTGGGGTACACCGTTGGGGCTGTTGAAGTCCGTCACGCCCTGCTCCTGGAAAATCTTGTCGCGCACGGGCTCAGCCACCTGCAAAAAGTAGCGGTTCTGGCTCTGGGGCGGGTTTACGGCGGGCTTGCCGTTGATGTAGACCTGCTGCTCCTTGATTTCGAGCACGTCGCCGGCCACGGCCACGCAACGCTTGATGTAGTTGGTGCGCAAATCAGCGGGGTGCTGATTCTCGAAGGGCACGTTGAACACCACCACGTCGTTGCGCTTCACTTCCGAAAAACCCGGCAGGCGGTAGGAGGGCAGCTGAATGGCGTCGGAGTAGCTTTTCAGGTTCGTGCCCCAGATGGTCTGGTGAGTCAGGGGCACCTGCAGGGGCGTCTGCGGGGTGCGCGGGCCGTAGTGCAGCTTGCTCACAAACAAATAGTCGCCCACGAGCAGGGAGTGCTCCATGGAGGGCGTCGGGATGGTGTAGGCTTCGAACGTGGCCCAGCGGATGAGCGTTGCGGCCACCACGGCAAACAGGATGGCGTCGCCCCACTCGCGGAAAAAGCTCTTGGGCTTCTGATTTGGATCGGAAGGCGGGGTGGTTTTATTGAGGGCGGCAGCGCGCTCCTCCCAGGATTGGACGGCCATAAGTCGGCGAAGTGAAACGGATACGGCAGCCGGAGCCGCCTTAGAACAACGTAATATCTGAAATTGGTTTTTGGTTGTTCGTTTTTGGTTTATGGCTTTTCAGGAATCCCGGCCAAAAACCAAAAACGAACGACCAAAAACCAGAAATCCTACAGCCCCAGCAGCTCCTTCATGCCGAACACGCCCTGGCGGCCCGGCAGCCACTCGGCGGCCAGCAGAGCGCCCTGCACGAACCCGTCGCGGCTGTGGGCCTCGTGCTTGAGCTCGATACTGTCGGCCTCCGACGAGTACGTCACGATGTGCGTGCCCACCACTTGGCCTTCCCGCTCGGAGAGAATGGCTAGCTCCCCGGCGGCCTCGGTGGCCTCGTTGCGCCAGGATTTTTTGCTCGGGAAGTGGCGCAGGATACCTTCGGCGGCCGTCAGGGCCGTGCCGCTGGGCTGGTCTACTTTCTGGGTGTGGTGAATTTCGCGGACCTGCACGTCGTAGCCGCCGAACTGGTGCATTTTGGCGGCGATGTACTCGTTGAAGTGAAAGAACAGGTTGACGCCCACGCTATAGTTGGAAGCGTAAAACAGGGCGCCGTTGGTTTGCTGGGTAAGCGCCTTGGCTTCGGCGAAGTGGTGGAGCCAGCCCGTGGAGCCGCACACCACCGGTAGGCCCTGCTGCAAGCAGGCCAGCACGTTGGCAAAGGCCGCGTCGGGGTGGGTGAACTCAATGGCCACGTCGGCCGAGGAAGCGTCGAAGTCGGTGATGCGGGTAGCGGGCCGGGAAGGGTCCACGATGCCGACCACCTGGTGGCCGCGGGCAATGGCCTGGGCTTCGATGGCCTGGCCCATTTTGCCGTAGCCAATCAGGAGCAGTTTCATAGAGTAAGCTTAGGGCGCGCCGAGCGCCGGGAATTCAGGTTGAGCGTAACCGACAGGCCGGGCGTGGGCACGGCCGTGGGCATCCAGATCATCGTGGGCTGCCAGTGCAGACTCAGGTCGTCGCTGATGTCGAAGTCCTTGAGGTGGGCATCCACCACGGCATCGAGGATGTTGAGCCCGTAGGCAATGCCGATGTAGAAGTAAAACTGGTCGCGCGGAGTCCGGTACAGAATCAGGCCCCGCCGAATGTTGACGCTGTCCACCTCTTTGGTGTTAGGGCCGACGTCCTTGGTCGTGTTCTTGTCGCCGTCGTTGAGGTTGGCGTCGGCCTGCTTGAACTCCGAGTACAGGCGCTGGTAGTAGATTTCGCCGTAGATGGTGCCGCCCACGGCGCCATACACCAGCGGCAGCTTCCAATACTTGCGGTTGTAGATCTGGCCGGTGCCGGGCAGGATGGCCGAGAGAATCCCGGCCTTTTTGGGCCGCGTCATCCGGAAGCCGAACAGCTTCTCGGTGCGCCGCGACGAGTCCGTGACGGCCGCGGTGGTATTCACCTTGGCCGAGTCGGGCCCCACGGTCATCTCGGCCTGCGCCAGCGCGGACTCGGGCAGCGCGAAGGCTGCCAGCAGCAATAGTCCGGCCGTTGCGGTGCGAAGCCCCATCATGGTGCGGGAAGTAGTCAGGTTTAGGCTGGTTGCAGAATGTGCAGAATGCGCTGCATGTCTTCTACCGAGTCAAACGCAATTTTAATCTCCCCATTGCCCTGCGGTCCGGGCTTGACGAGCACCTTGCTGCCAAACCGGTCGGAGAGGTAGCGCTCCGTGCGGCGCAGCTCGGCCACGGGAATGTGAATCTGCTGGTCCTGCACGCTCTGGGCGGTGGGAGCGTCGGCCTTCTTGGGCACCGATACGCCGGCGCGCACCAGCTGCTCCACCTTGCGCACCGAGAGTTCCTCGGCCACGATGCGGTGAAACAAGGCCAGCTGCTGCTCCGCGTCGTCGATGTTGATCAGCGCCCGGGCGTGGCCCATTGAAATAACCGTGTCGCGCAGGCCAATCTGGATATCGGGCGGCAGCTTGAGCAGGCGCAGATAGTTGGTCACGGTTGAGCGGTTCTTGCCCACCCGGTCGCCCAGCTCTTCCTGCTTTAGGTTGCACTCGCTCACCAGGCGCTGGTAGCTCAGCGCAATTTCGATGGCGTTGAGGTTTTCGCGCTGAATGTTCTCAATCAAAGCCATTTCCAGCATCTGCTGGTCGTCGGCCTTGCGAATGTAGGCGGGAATCGTGTCGAGGCCTGCCAGCTTGGAAGCCTGCAGGCGCCGCTCCCCCGAAATGAGCTGGTAGGAGTTGGTGCCCAGCTGCCGCACCGTGACGGGCTGGATGATGCCCTGAACCTTGATGGATTCGGCCAGTTCCTGCAGCGCCTCTTGGTCGAAGTGGGTGCGGGGCTGGTAGGGGTTGGCCTCAATCTGGCCCACGGGAATGAAGCCCACCGAGTTCATGGGGTGCGACACGAGCCGCTCGCCCTTTTTCTCGTAGCTGCCTTCAATCAGGGCGTTGAGGCCCCGGCCGAGGCCGCCAATTTTGCGTTTGGGGGCCGCAGGAGCCGCGGCGGGGGTCGTTTTCTCTTCGTTCGTCTCAGACATACCTACAAGCTGCCCTCGCCCAATGCCAGGCGAAAGCGGAGGTCAAAAATACACAAACCCCCGGGAAGCGGCGGGAAAAATGTTCCACGGAAGCGAAAAAAGCGTGGAACGTTGGCCGTAAGGCCTGTTGATGAGATGGTAGTGGAAGTTGCCAGTGGGGTTGAAGGCGTTATGGCTTGCGGCACTCATGCTATGAGGTCGGTCAACAGCGTTATAGGCTATGTCGGCAGTGTTACAGGCATTGGCAGGCGCGTTATAGGTTTTGTCGGCTGCGTAGCACCGGGTGGTTGGCGCGGTGATATAGACGAATTCGCAGCGGATCTGCTTCGGGGGTGTAGTTATCACTCGGTACAGCCCAATGGCTGTGGGTGTGATAGGGCAGGGTCACACTATTTGTTTACTAGTTTAGGGCAAAAATCCAACTGAGGCAGTCGTGATTAAACAGGCTGTATACTGCTGATTTTAAAGAAAATACATGAAAGTAATAGTGTTTGTCTGTTTGCTTAATTTATTTTTTGCCGCAAACGGCTTTGGACAGAAGCATAATAGTGATTTGATTGTTTTTATTGGTGAAAAAATTAAAGTTGAGCTTGCGCCGAAGCAAACAGAACAAGTGGATACAATTGTTGATAAAGGGAGAAATGTGATTCGCCGCAGAATAAGTATGGATGGTAAGTATCTAGCTAAATATAAAATATTAAAATTGATTAATGGAAAATATTCTAAAGATACAATTGATTTCATTGCTTTTGACCATTATGGTATCCCTGGCTTTTCAGCGCATAACGTTGTATTGCTGTTTGTGTCAAGGGAGGCAGGTAAGCTATATCACGAAAAATACCAGTTTTTTGCTTTGTATCAGGCTGAAAACGGTGAGTGGGCAAGTCCGTACTCAGTAATAGATTACACGCATCCATACAAAAAACAGATAACCGTTAAACCGGAGCGAATAATATTTAAGGAAAAAGTTAGTTTTCCTGTTGCAGATATGACCAAGGACCAAATTGAAGAATGGTACCCCTCTCCCTATTATCTGGTAAAAGGTAGGTTTGCAATAGCTATATATGGCAATTATGTTGACGATCTTTTTAAGCTTAAGCAACAAACGATTTTAAAGGCAAGAGGGCTTTATTAGCTGCAAATAGGCTAGATGGCGTGGACAATAGCTCTTCTGAACTTCATAATGAGGCGGTAGGGATGCTGCGACAAGCTCAGCATGACTTGCCAATTGATGTAAGCAGAAAGGGCCGGCAACTATTGCCGGCCCTTTCTATTGAAATGATAATTGGAAGCCTTAAGCCGCCTCGCCCTCCGCGGCTTCTGGCGCACTGGCAGCTACGTTTTTCTCCACGATTTCGCGGGCCAGGTTCAGGTAGCTGATGCTGCCCTTGCTTTCGGCGTCGTGTAGAATGACGGGGATGCCGAACGAGGGCGACTCCGACAGCTTCACGTTGCGGGGGATGATGGTGTCGAAGACGAGCTGCTGGAAGTGGAGCTTTACTTCTTCCACTACCTGGTTCGACAGGCGCAGGCGCACGTCGTACATGGTGAGCAGGATGCCCTCAATTTCGAGCTCCTCGTTGAGGCGGCTCTGGATGATTTTGATGGTATTGAGCAGCTTGCCTAGGCCCTCGAGGGCGAAATACTCGCACTGCACGGGCACAATCACCGAGTGGGCGGCCGTAAGGGCATTCACCGTAATCAGGCCCAGGGATGGGGAGCAGTCGATGATGATGAAGTCGTACTGGTCGGCCAGGGGGCGCAGGGCGTCCTTCATCTTTTCCTCCCGGTTGGGCAGGTTGATCATCTCCACTTCGGCCCCGACGAGGTCGATGTGGGAAGGCATCAGGTCGAGGTGGGGCAGCACCTGGGTTTGCAGGATGATGTCCTGGGCGTTGATGCCGTCGACCATGCACTCGTAGATGCTGTTCTCGATGTCCTTCGGATCGAAGCCCACGCCGGAAGTGGCGTTGGCCTGCGGATCGGCGTCCACCAGCAGCGTGCGATATTCCAGGGCCGCCAGGCTGGCCGCCAGGTTAATCGCCGAGGTGGTTTTGCCCACGCCGCCCTTCTGATTGGCTACCGCAATGATTTTTCCCATGGGATGTAAATTATGAATTATGAATCATGAACTGCGAATCAGAAAGGCGCCCTTTTGTCGGGCCAATTCATAATTCAGAATCCAGAACTCAGAATTTTAAAGGGTAATGGTTTCGCCGATTTTCAGCAGCGTGAGCTCTTTGCCGGCTTGCTGGGCTTTGGCCTGGGCCGCGGCGTGGTCGATGGCAATGGGCGGGAAGGTATCGAAGTGCATGCCGATGATGCGGCTGGCTCCGGCCCACTCGGCCGCTACCAGCGCGTCGTCGATGCCCATGGTGTAATGGTCGCCGATGGGAAGCAGGGCCGCGTCGACGTTGTACCGCTCGCCGAGCAGCTTCATTTCGTAGCTCAGGGCCGTGTCGCCGGCGAAGTACACGGTTTTGCCTTCGGCCTCAATGAGGAAGCCGGCCGCAATGCCGCCGTAGGAGCCGTCGGGCATGGAGCTGGAGTGCAGGGCGGCCACCATCTTCACCGTGCCGAAGGGGAGGTGCAAGGTGCCGCCCACGTTCATGCCGTAGGTGGCTTTCAGGCCCTTGGCTCCAAACCAGCCCACGACTTCGACCATGCCAATGAGCTCGGCGCCGGTGCGGGAGCCAATGGCCTCCACGTCGGCGACATGGTCGCCGTGGCCGTGGCTGAGCAGGATGTAGTCGGCCTCGATTTGGGCCACGTCGATGTCCTTGGCCAGCGGGTTGGGGCTGATGAAGGGGTCGAAAAGCAGCTTGCGGCCGCCGGTTTCGAGCAGGAAGCTGGAGTGGCCGTAATAGGTCAGGTTCATAGAAGCGCAATGAAGTCCGGCGCGGCGCATGCCGCAAACCGGATACCTTTGTCCTACAAATATACGTGATTCCCCCGTTCCCATGCTTTCGTTTGCGCGCCGTTCTGCCGTTTATGTTGCCTTGCTGCTGCCGGCCCTAGCCGGGTGCTCGGGTCCTGCCCAGCCGACCGACGAGCGGCGCGTGTTTCGCTACAACCAGCCCGAATCGTTGACGTCGCTGGATCCGGCCTTTGCCAACCGCCAGGCCAACATCTGGGCTGTGACTCAGCTCTACAACGGCCTGGTGGAGCTCGATTCGGCCCTGCAGCCCCAGCCCGCGGTGGCCCGGCGCTACGAGGTGTCGCGGGACGGGCGGCAGTACACGTTCTGGCTGCGGCCCGGCGTGCGCTTTCACGATTCGGAGGTGTTTGCCGGGGGTAAGGGCCGGCCGGTGACGGCGCCCGACTTCGTCTACAGCTTTAAGCGCCTGCTGGATAAAACCACCGCCAGCCCCGGCGGCTGGATTTTCCGGGGCAAGGTGCTCGAAAATGCTGCCGGGGAGCCGGTGGATACCTGCTTCAAGGCCCTGAACGATTCCACACTGCGGGTGTATTTGAAGGAGCCGTTTATCCCGTTTCTGGGCATTCTGGCCATGCCCTACGCCTACGTGGTGCCCCGGGAGGCCGTGGAAAAATATGGCAAGGACTTCCGGGAGCATCCGGTGGGCACGGGGCCGTTCCGGTTCAAGGAGTGGGATGAGGGCAATGCCATCATCTACCACCGCAACCCCACCTACTGGAAGCGTGACGAAAAAGGCCAACCATTGCCTTACCTCGACGCGGTGCAGATCAGCTTTATCCAGGACCGCAAAACTGAGTTTCTGACCTTCCAGCAGGGTAAGCTCGACTTTCTGAGCGGGATTCGGGCCGGCAGCCGCGACCTTATTCTGTACCCCAACGGCCAGGTGCGCGACGACTTCCGGGGAAAGTTCCGGCTGGAAAAGACGCCCTACCTGAACACCGAGTACCTCGGCATCCAGCTCGACCCGACCAACCTGCGCGGGGACGCCGCGGGCCCGGCTTTGCGCGACAAGCGGGTGCGGCAGGCCCTGAACTACGCGCTGAACAAGCCCGAGCTGATTGCCTATTTCCTCAACAACGTGGGCCAGCCGGGCATTTCGGGCTTCGTGCCCTCGTCGTTGCCTTCGTACAGCGCTAAGCTGGTGCCGGGCTACTCGTACAACCCCGCCAAGGCCCGGGAGCTGCTCAAAGCCGCCGGCTACGGCCCGGGCAAGCCGCTGACCCTGCACCTGAGCACGCTCGTGGAGCGCAAGGAAGTGTGCGAGTACCTGCAGAAAAACTGGGCCGACGTGGGCGTGCAGGTCGCCATCGACATCAATCAGGGCGGGGCTCAGCAGGAAATGGTGGACAACGGCCGGGCCGCTTTTTTCACCAAGAGCTGGCTCGGCGACTATCCCGACGCGGAAAACTACCTGGCCTTATTCTACAGCAAGAACTTTGCTCCGGCCGGGCCCAACAAAACGCACTTTAAAAGTGCCGCCTACGACAAGCTCTACGAGCAGGCCAACCTGGAGCAAAACGTGGAAAAGCGCTACGCCCTCTACCAGCAGATGGACCGTATCATCGTGGACGAATGCCCGGTTATTGCCCTGTACTACGACGAGGTGGTGCGCCTGACCCAGAACAACGTCCGCGGCCTGGCTCCCAACCCAATGAACCAGCTGGTGCTCGAGCGGGTGCGCAAGGAATAAAGCAGCTATATTCAAGCAACGATTCTATTATTCCCAATTTAATTGACTTTATGAAGCTACCCTATTCCCTGCTGCTGACGGCCGCGACGCTGCTCACGGCCTGTTCCAAGAAAGACGAAGAGGTATTGCCGCCCGAAATCGACTACTCGGCGCCGGTGGCGCCGCCGGGCTATGTTACCTAC
The DNA here is from genome assembly GCF_004167665.1 of Hymenobacter persicinus. Classification (GTDB taxonomy): domain Bacteria; phylum Bacteroidota; class Bacteroidia; order Cytophagales; family Hymenobacteraceae; genus Hymenobacter; species Hymenobacter persicinus. The sequence goes on from NZ_SEWE01000040.1 coordinate 45,734, forward strand.
AACCGGGATGGCGTGGTTACTAGCCGCCCCGCCAGCGCCCGCTACGAGGCCGCAACGCCGCCTCACCCGGCGGACGACTGGCTAAGAATCAGCGAGACAAACCCTGCAACGGGTACGGTAGGTACCGTAATTATCTACGGCAAGCCGGCCGGGGCGGCGGCAGATAAGTTCGTTGTGTATTGGATGCCCATCGAGGGTTATTCTTATTCGAGCCGTTCTGACACCCCGCCCTGCACGCTTACCAAAACCAGCGCGGGCTGGTCGGGCACGTTTGCC
>NZ_SEWE01000041.1 GCF_004167665.1 Hymenobacter persicinus
GAGCTGGCCCGCGTGCTCCAGCTCAAGGGCTACGAGCACCTGCCCACCCTGGAAAAAGATGTGGCCGACCTCACCGCCCGCCTCGACGCCATGAGCCCCGCCGAGCGCAAGCAGGAGCACGCCTGGCTGGCCTACTCGGTCTACAACAAGATTATCAAGAAGCTGGAGCGCGAGGCCGTGGAAGACTTCCGCATCGACTTTGAGGATGGCTTCGGCAACCGCCCCAACGACGAAGAGGACGCCACCGCCGTGCAGGCCGCCGGCGAGCTGGCCAAGGGCATGCAGAACGGCACGATTTCGCCCTTCATCGGCATCCGCATCAAGCCCTTCACCGAGGATTTGAAAGCCCGCGGCGTGCGCACCCTCGACATTTTCCTGACGGCCCTGCTGGAGCAAACCGGCGGCAAGCTGCCCGACAACTTCGTGGTGATGCTGCCCAAAGTGACCATTCCTGAGCAGATGACTACCCTGGTGCGCCTGTTTGAGAAGCTGGAGCAGGCCAATGGCCTGGCCCCCGGCACGCTCAAGATGGAGACGATGGTGGAAGCCACCCAGATCATCATGGACGAGGAAGGCCGCAACCCGCTCATGCGCATCATCCGCGCCAGCGAGGGCCGCTGCGTGGCCGCCCACTTCGGCACCTACGACTACACGGCCTCCGCCGGCATCACGGCCAAGTACCAGACCATGGCCCACCCCGTCTGCGACTTTGCCCACCACATGACCAAGGTGGCGCTGGGCGGTACCGGCATCTTCCTCTCCGACGGGGCCACCAACGTGATGCCCATCGGCCCCCACCGCGGCGACAACCTCACGTATGAGCAGCTGCGCGAAAACCGGGAGTCGGTGCACAACGCCTGGCGCCAGGGCTTCCACCACACCACTCATTCGCTCATCAACGGCCTCTACCAGGGCTGGGACCTGAACCCGGCCCAGCTGCCGATGCGCTACGCGGCCACCTACAGCTTCTTTTTGAGCTCCTACGACGACGCGCTGTTCCGCCTCAAGACCTTCGTGGAGCGGGCCGCCATCAGCACCCTCACCGGCGACATCTTCGACGACGCGGCCACCGGCCAGGGCCTGCTTAACTTCTTCCTGAAGGCCCTGAACTGCGGCGCCATCACCGAGGAAGAAGTCTTGGCCACCGGTCTCACCCAGGAGGAAATCCAGAGCCGCTCGTTCTTCCGCATTCTGGAAGGCCGCCGCAAGCAGCAGGCGTAACGCGCGTCGGCTCCCTACCCCAAAGCGCCCCCGAATAGTCCGGCCCGGACTATTCGGGGGCGCTTTGGCGTGGTATGATTTCCCGCAATTCGGCGGTGAAACCCCGCCAAAGGGCCATATTGCGCCTGATTAGTTGCGTCAAATACTACCTTTAGGCCATGAACCGCAAACCGCATATCGCGCTTACTGCCTTGCAGCTTTTTGCTGAAAAAGGCTTTGAAAATACGTCTACTCAACTTATTGCCAAGGAAGCCGAGGTTTCCGAAGCCCTGATTTTCAAATACTTCGGCAGCAAGGAGCGCCTGCTCGACTACATCATCAAGAGCGGCTACAAGCGCGTCATCGAGCAGAACCGCGGCCGGCTGATGAACAACTCCCCGCTGGAGCTGGTCTACAAAATCATCGACCTGCCCTACGAGCTGGTGCGCGAGGAGCCCTACTTCTGGAAGCTCCAGTCGCGCCTGATCGATGTGGAGACGGCCCGCAAGCAGCACGAGCAGTTTCTGCAGCCCATGCCCGGCCTGCTCATCGACGCCTTCCGCAAGCTTGGCTACGCGCAGCCCGAACTCGAAACCCGCTTTCTGCTCGGCCTCGTGGACGCGCTCTGGAAAGGCCTGGCCAACCAGCGCCCCGAATACACGCCCGAGATGCGCGAGTTTATCAAAACCAAGTACGCTGCCCAGGCTTAGCGCAACTGCGGCTCACTGCCCCTGCCGAAAAGCCCAAAAGCCAGCCGAATCGAGCAAATCGATTTGGCTGGCTTTTGATTTCGAACGCCGCTCGGGGTTCTACTGACATTTCCTGGTGGGGGGGGAGACACCGGGAAACAGGGCGTGGGAATTGGGAGTCTGGCAGACCGGGGGGATTCTGCCGACAACGATACAAACGTAAGCAAAGAATAAATAGTCCTGGTAAGTGTTAGCTAACTTTTAGTGAGTATACACTCACCACCTATGGTTAAACCACAGCTTATCAAAATATTACCGCGCAAAAAGGCCGAATAACAAAATCTTGTCATTTGGCCGACGCAGGCCGATAAGGCCGTTTCACGCTGCTCAGAAGCGCGGTGGACCAGGAACACATAATGCCGAGAAGTATGCCTGGCTAAGCTCGGCTTCCCGGGTTACCGGCAAAAAATTAACAAACATTTGTTAGTTTATCGGCAAGCGGCTACCTTCCAGCAGGAATACCGGCTTTTTCTCAGCGTAAACGCGGAATCAGATGCTCTTTAACCCCGAAATAGAACGGATGCCCCTCCCCCAGCTGCGGGCGTTGCAGAATGCCCGGCTCCAGGAGCAGGTGGCTTACGTGTACGGCCGGGTGCCGTTTTACCAGCAGAAGTTTGATGCGCTGGGCGTGCATCCGTCCACGTTCCGGGGGCTGGAAGATTTGCCCAAGCTGGGCTTCACGAAAAAGACCGACTTCCGCGACAATTACCCCTTCGGCCTGTTTGCCGTGCCCCAAACCGAAGTAGCCCGTCTGCACTGCTCCAGCGGCACCACCGGCAAGGCCACCGTGGTGGGCTACACGGCCCACGACCTGGACATTTTTGCCGAAGTAGTGGCCCGCTCCTTAGCCGCGGCGGGCTGCCGGCCGGGCATGAAAATGCAGAATGCCTACGGCTACGGCCTGTTTACTGGCGGCCTGGGCATCCATTACGGGGCCGAGAAGCTGGGCATGACGGTGATTCCCGTGTCGGGCGGCGGCACCGACCGGCAGCTGCAGCTGCTCCAGGATTTTCAGCCCGAGGTACTCTGCGCCACGCCTTCCTACGCCCAGGTGCTGGCCGAGGAAATCCGGCGCCGCGGCATCAGCCACGACGCGCTCAACCTGCAGTACGCCGTGCTGGGCGCAGAGCCCTGGACGGAAGCCATCCGGGAGCAGGTGGAAAGCGGGCTGCGCGTACGGGCCTCAAACATCTACGGGCTGAGTGAAATCATGGGCCCGGGCGTGTCGCAGGAGGCCGTGGATGAGCGGGGCACGGGCAGCTACCTCTGGGAAGACCATTTCTACCCCGAAGTGGTGGACAAGGATACCGGCGAGCCGGTGGCCGAGGGCGAGTTGGGCGTGCTGGTACTGACCACGCTCACCAAAAAGGCCATGCCCATTCTGCGCTACTGGACCAACGACATCACCAACATCTACTACGACCACTCGGTAAGCCGCACCCACGTGAAGATGGGCCCGATTCGGGGCCGCTCCGACGACATGCTCATCATCCGCGGGGTCAACTTCTTTCACACCCAGGTCGAGGACATTCTGCAGGGCCTGGCCCACGTGAGCCCCTACTACCAGGTGGTGGCCTCGCGCCGGGGCGCCATGGATGAAGTAGAAGTGCGCGTGGAGCTGGCCGAGGAGCTGATGCGGGAGCTGGGCCTGGCCACGGTCACGGCCGACGCCATCCGCCAGCACGACTGCCTGCAGACCCTGCAGGGCACGTTTGCCAAGAAAATCAAGGACAACATCGGGCTCAGCATGAAGGTCACGCTGCTGGGCTTCGGGGAGCTGCCCCGCAGTGAGGGCGGCAAACTCAACCGGGTGCAGGACCTGCGCAAGCTGAAATAAGGACGCTCGTGACGGCAAGTGGTAACGATTCGCCCATATTGCGTAAAAACTAACGGCTGCTAGTCAACCAGCCGGCATTTATGGCGAAGAAAGTAAAGAACAACAAGCGGCAGCTTATCCTCGACGAAGCGGCCAAGCTCTTCAAGGCCAAGGGGTTCGGTGGCACTTCCATGCGCGACTTAGGCGCGCAGGTGGGCATGGAGGCGGCCAGCATGTACAACCACATCAACTCCAAGGACGAAATCCTGGAAATCATCTGCTTCCACGTCTCGGACACCTACATTTCCCAGCTGGCCCAGATTGAGCAGACCCAGGCCAGCTACGTCGACAAGATCAAGGCCCTGATTCATCTGCACATCCGCCTCATGATTGAGGACGGCGCGGCCGTGTCGGTGGCCAACAACGACTGGAAATACCTGACCGCCGACAAGCTCGAAGCCTTCAAGCAGGCCCGCAAAAATTACGAAAAGGGCTTCGCGGCCCTGATTGAGCAGGGCATAGCGGCCGGGGAGCTTCAGCCAGTAAACACCTCGGTGGCGTTGTTCACGATTCTGTCGGCCGTGCGCTGGGTGGAGCTCTGGTACCGGCCCGGCCGGGGCATCACGGCCGAGGAGCTCGAAGAAAACATTATGACCCTGCTGCTAAACGGGCTGGCAAAATGAGTTGCCGGTCGTGAGTTGCCAGTTCGTTCAACGAGCAGTAACTGGCAACTCACAACTGGCAACTGGCAACTGAAAAAACCAATGAGTCGATTTCACAAAGTTAAAATCAAGCGCATTCAGCGGGAGACGCCCGACGCGGTGGTAGTGTCCTTGGACGTGCCGGCGGAATTGCGCGACACGTTCCGCTTCACCCAGGGCCAGTACCTGACCTTCCGGCGCGAGCACAACGGCGAGGAGCTGCGCCGCTCCTACTCCATCTGCAGCAGTCCGCTGGAAAACGAGTGGCAGGTGGCCATCAAGAAGGTGCCCGAGGGTCGGTTTTCGTCCTTGGCGGTGGATTCGCTCCAGGTTGGTGAGGAGCTGGACGTGATGCCCCCGGCGGGCCACTTCCACACCCCGCTGCACCCCGAGCAGGCCAAGCACTACGTGCTGTTTGCGGCCGGCAGCGGCATCACGCCCGTGTTCAGCATCCTCAAAACGGTGCTGCTGACCGAGCCCAACAGCCGCGTGACGCTGATCTACGGCAACCGGGGGCGCAATTCCATCATCTTCAAGGAAGGCATTGAGGCGTTCAAGAACAAGTTTCTGAACCGCCTGAGCGTCTACCACATCCTGAGCCGGGAGCAGGGCGCCGCCGATCTGCTGTTCGGCCGCATCGACCAAGCCAAAACCGAGCGGTTCCTCGATAAGATCGTGCCTGCCGACCAGATTGACGAATGCTTTATCTGCGGGCCGGAGGAAATGATTCTGGGCGTGAAAGCGGCCCTGACCGCCGCGGGCGTGGCCCCCGAAAAGATTCACTTCGAGATGTTCGGCTCGGCCGGCGGCGCCAAGAAAGCCGCCGGCCCCACCCGCGCCCACGTGGCAGGCCAGGACGACAAGCACAGCCAGGTAACGGTGAAGCTCGACGGCACGACGCGCGTGCTGGACATGTCGTATTACGGCAACACGGTGCTGGACGCCCTGCTCGATACTGGCGTGGATGCGCCCTACTCCTGCAAAAACGGCATGTGCAGCACCTGCCGCTGCCGTGTGACGGAAGGAACGGTGGAAATGGACGTCAACTATTCCCTCTCCGAGACGGAAGTTGCCAAAGGCTACGTGCTTTCCTGCCAGGCCCGCCCCACCTCGGAAAAGGTGACGGTGGATTTTGACCAGTAGGCTGCTCCGGATTTGTCGACCGTCATGCAGAGCGTAGCGAAGCATCTCGCGTGCTGACGTAAAATTAGTACCCAGACGTCAGCAAGCGAGATGCTTCGGCTGCGCCTCTGCATGACGGTCAGGTAGAATTTTCCGTAAACGAACCAAAGCCCGATATTTTTCCTACTTTTAACTAACGAATGTTAGTTAAACTTTGTTGAAAGCGCATGGAAACGGTAGAAATCAACCTCGAAGATCAGTTTCAGGCCCGCATCGACGCGGACATCAGCATTGAGCCCAAGGACTGGATGCCCGATGCGTACCGCAAGACGCTGATCCGGCAGATTTCCCAGCACGCCCACTCCGAGTTGGTCGGGATGCTGCCCGAGGGCAACTGGATTACCCGCGCCCCCTCGCTGAAGCGCAAGTCCATCCTGCTTTCGAAGGTGCAGGACGAGGCCGGCCACGGCTTGTACCTGTACTCTGCCGCCGAAACCCTGGGTGCCTCCCGGGACCAGATGCTGGCCGACCTGCACTCGGGCAAGGCCAAGTACTCGAGCATTTTCAACTACCCGACCCTCTCGTGGGCCGATATGGGCTGCGTAGGCTGGCTCGTGGATGGCGCCGCCATTCTGAACCAGGTGCCGCTGTGCCGCACGTCGTACGGCCCCTACGCCCGGGCCATGGTGCGCGTGTGCAAGGAAGAAAGCTTCCACCAGCGCCAGGGCTTCGAGATTATGCAGACCCTGTGCGAGGGCGCGCCCGAGCAGAAAGCCATGGCCCAGGAAGCCCTGAACCGCTGGTGGTGGCCCACGCTGATGATGTTCGGCCCCAAGGACGCTGATTCGCCCAACACGGCCCAGAGCATGAACTGGCGCATCAAGCGCTTCACCAACGACGAGCTGCGCCAGAAATTTGTGGACATGATGGTGCCCCAGGCCGAGTTCCTGGGCCTCACCGTGCCCGACCCGGCCGTGAAGTGGAACGAGGCCCGCCAGGCCTACGACTTCGGCGAAGTAAACTGGGAGGAATTCTGGAACGTGGTGAAGGGCAACGGCATGTGCAACCAGGACCGCCTCGGCGCCCGCGTCAAGGCCCACGAGGAGGGCGCCTGGGTGCGCGAGGCCGCCCTGGCCCACGCCAAAAAGCGCGCCGAGCGGGCTGAAACGCAGGCCGCTTAAAGTTGAACGATGTAGAGACGCATATTTGCGTCTCCCGTTGAACAACTCGTCCTCATCGGCGTGAACAAACAACGATTGAGACGCAAATAGGCGTCGCTACAACGCAACCAAACATGACTCAATCCGAATGGCCGCTGTGGGAAGTTTTTATCCGCAGCAAGCAGGGCCTCGACCATAAGCACGTGGGCAGCCTGCACGCCGCCGACGCCACCATGGCCATCCAGAATGCCCGCGACGTGTACACCCGTCGCCTCGAAGGCGTCAGTATCTGGGTGGTGGAAAGCAAGCACGTGCACGCCTCGAACCCCGACGACGCGGCCGCCTTCTTCGACCCGGCCAACGACAAAGTGTACCGGCACCCGACCTTCTACGAAGTACCGGACTCCATCAAGCACATGTAATGCTGCGCCCTATGCAAGTTGCCCCGTCCGAAACCCCGGCCCTGAACAACTACTCGCCCGAAGTGCGGCAGCAGCTGTTTGCCTACGTGCTCCAGCTAGCCGACACGAGCCTGATTCTGGGCCACCGCCTGTCGGAATGGTGCGGGCACGGGCCGATTCTGGAGCAGGACCTGGCCATGGCCAACATTGCCCTGGACTTGCTCGGCGAAACCCGCAGCCTGTTTCAGTACGCCGCGGAGCTCGAAGGCCAGGGCCGCACCGAGGACGACTTGGCCTTTCTGCGCCTGGCCACCGAGTACCGCAACCCCTTGCTGGTGGAGCAGCCTAACGGCGACTTTGCGGCCACCATCGTCCGGCAGTTTCTCTTCGACACGTTCCACTACCACTGCTTGGTAGAACTGCACAAGAGCCCCGACGCCCAGCTGGCCGCCATTGCCGAAAAGGCCGTGAAGGAAGCCGCCTACCACCTGAAGTGGAGCTCGGAGTGGATGATTCGCCTCGGTGACGGCACCGCCGAAAGCCGGCAGCGCCTCGATAAGGCCCTGGCTACGCTCTGGCGCTACTCCGGGGAGCTGACCACACCCACGGCCACCGAACAGGCCCTGCAAGCCGCCGGCATTATCCCCGACTACGCCGCGCTGCGGCCCGCCATGGACGCCCACGTGGCCCACGTTTTCGGCGAGGCCACGGTACCGGTGCCCCAGGGTGTATTTATGATGACCGGCGGCAAGGAAGGCCGCCATTCGGAGCACCTGGGTTACATCTTGGCCGAGCTGCAGTACATGCAACGCACGTATCCGGGTCTGAAATGGTAGCCACGGCCCCCACCGAGGAACGCATCTGGCAGCTGCTGGAGGAGGTCACCGACCCCGAGGTGCCGGTGCTCAGCATCCTGGACCTGGGCATCGTGCGCAGCGTGCGGGTGGAGGGCGAGCAGGTTACAGTCAGCATTACCCCGACCTACTCGGGCTGCCCGGCCATGAACGTCATTGCCACCGAAATCCGCCTGCGCCTGCTGGCCGAGGGCATCACCAAGGTCACGATTCACAACCAGCTCAGCCCGGCCTGGACCACCGACTGGATGAGTGCCGCCGGCCGCCGCAAGCTCGAAGCCTACGGCATTGCGCCGCCCGTCGACGGCACGGCTACGGGCCACGTGCTCAACCTGTTCGGCAAGGACACGGCCGTGCGCTGCCCGCTCTGCAAATCCGAGCACACTCACTTGGTCAGCCAGTTCGGCTCCACGGCCTGCAAAGCCCACTACCAGTGCGACGACTGCCTCGAACCCTTCGACTACTTCAAATGCCACGCTTAGCGGTGAACTAGTGAGATGGTGAAACGGTGAGTTGTTCTGTTTGCGCCAGGGGCGCGGAACTGTACCGCCAAAACATCAAACTCACTAGTCCACCACCTCACCAGTTCACCAACTTATGACAATCGGAATTATCGGCAGCGGGGCTATGGGGGCGGGACTTGCGCAGGTGGTGGCTACGGCCGGCCATACCGTGCGTTTGCTCGACCAGAACGCCGAGGCCTTGCAGCGGGCCGGCGCCGGCATTCAAAGCAGTTTGAATAAGCTGGCCGAGAAGGGCAAAATCACGGCTGACGCAGCCGCCGAAACCTTTGGCCGCCTGCGGCTGACCCAGGATGTGGGCACCTTCAACGACTGTGAGTTGGTGCTCGAAGCCATTGTGGAAGACCTTTCAGTGAAGCAGCAGCTGTTTCGGGAAGTGGAAATGCTGGTGCCCGACACCTGCATTCTGGCCTCGAATACCTCGTCGTTGTCCATTGCCTCCATTGCTGCGGCGTGTAAGAAACCCGAGCGGTTTATCGGCATTCACTTCTTCAACCCCGCACCCGTCATGCAGCTGGTGGAAGTTATTCCGGCGGTGCAGACCCGGGCCGGACTGGCCGAAGAGGTGCGCGACTTGGTGCACAGCTGGGGCAAGCGGCCGGTGCTGGCCAAGGACACCCCGGGCTTTATCGTCAACCGCGTGGCCCGACCCTTCTACGGCGAGGCCATCCGCATCCTGGAAGAGGGCCTGGCCGACATGGCCACCATCGACTGGGCCCTGACTGAGCTGGGCGGCTTCCGCATGGGGCCGTTTGCCCTGATGGATTTTATCGGTCACGACGTAAACTACCGGGTCACCGAGTCAGTGTTTGCCTCCTTCTTCTACGACCCGCGCTTCAAGCCTTCCTTCACCCAAAAGCGCCTGTTTGAGGCCGGCTACTACGGGCGCAAATCGGGCCGGGGCTTCTACAGCTACGCTGCCGACGCCATCCAGCCCGAGCCGAACCGGGACGAGCAGCTGGGTCGCCTGATTCTGAACCGGGTGCTGGCCATGCTCATCAACGAAGCCGTGGACGCGCTGGCCCTGAACGTGGCTTCGCGCGAAGACCTGGAGCTGGCCATGACCAAGGGCGTGAATTACCCCAAGGGCCTGCTGGCCTGGGCCGACGAGCTGGGCCCTGCAACCGTGCTCAAAACCCTCGACGACCTCTACGACGAGTACCACGAGGACCGGTATCGCGCCAGTGCCCTGCTGCGCCGGGTGGTGCGGGCCAATCAGCATCTTTCGCAGCCCGAGCCGGCAGCCCACGCTTAATGCTGCGTTATGACCTTGCCTCTGCTACTGCTGCTGTTGTTTTATCAGGCCCCGCAAAAGCCCGTCTATGACCGCCAGGAATACGCGGCGAAGCTGACCAAAGAGTTCTTCCGGGGCGACTTCTGGGACTTTATCACGTATCCGGATCCGGTTAACGATAAGGTGTCCTGGGGATATTTCGCCACGAAAGGGGAAGCCCGCAAGACCGCCACGATTCTGCCCATTCCCGTGGTAGAATACGACGCTGCCAAAGCCGGCTACCGCCTGAAAAAAGACTTGATGAAGGCTTTTGTCCTGAAGAGCGGGCAGCTCATTGCCATTGCGAACTTCCACAAAGGCGAATCGGAATGGTACGGGGGCTACGACAACGACTTGCCGACGAGCCGCAAGCTGTATGCGGCCTACCTGCTCGGTCCCGACGAATTTTATCTGAGCTGCTCTACCTCGTCCGCCCTGTGCGGCTATATTCTCCTGAAGAACGACCGGGAGTACCGCTGGAACCATGGCACAAAGTCCTTCGAGTAACCACCCGGTACAGGCCGTCAAGGAACGAATGCTGCGCCACGACACGTTCAGCCGGCTGCTGGGCCTGGCAGTGGACGAGGTAGGGCCCGGCTACTGCCGCCTGCACTTCACCGTGCGCCCCGACATGCTCAACGGCTTCGGGGCCCTGCACGGGGGCGTAACGTTTTCTGCGGCCGATTCGGCCTTTGCCTTCGCCTGCAACAGCCACGGCCGCCAGAGCGTGGGCCTAAGCGTCACTGTCGACTACCTCGCGGCCGGTAAGCTCGGTGACGTCATCATGGTGGAAGCCCGGGAAGAAGACCTCAAGTACAAAATCGGCGTGTACCAGGTGCGCGCCACCACCCAGGACGGCACCGTGCTGGCTTTGTTTAAAGGCACCGCCTACCGCACCAGCAACGAGTTCCTGTCCGCCGACGGCCAGAGTTGACGCTCCGAAAGCGCAGTAGGCGCCGCCAGAACGACCAACTCACCATTTCACAACTTCACAATTTCACCACCTCCCCCCGTGAAACAAGCCTATATAGTTGACGGCATCCGCACCCCGATTGGCAACTTCGGCGGCACTCTGTCCGCCGTCCGGCCCGACGATATGGCCGCGCTGGTCATTCGGGAATTGCTGCGTCGCAACGCCTCCGCCGACCCCGCCGCCATTGCCGACGTGCTGCTCGGCTGCGCCAACCAGGCCGGCGAAGACAACCGCAACGTGGCCCGCATGGCGTTGCTACTGGCCGGCCTGCCCACCTCCGTGCCCGGCGAAACCGTGAACCGTCTCTGCGCCTCGGGCCTCTCGGCCAGCATTGCCGCCGCCCGCGCCATCCAGTGCGGCGACGGGGACCTGTTCGTGTCCGGGGGCGTGGAAAGCATGACCCGGGCGCCCTACGTGACCTCGAAGCCGACCAAAGCGTTTGGCACCGACGCCAAAATGTACGATTCCAGCTTCGGCTGGCGCTTCGTGAACCCGCGGATGGAGGAGCTTTACGGCACCGACGCCATGGGGGAAACTGCCGAGAACCTGGCCGAGCGCGACAACATCAGCCGGGAAGACCAAGACCAGTTCGCCTACGACTCCCACCAGCGCGCCGCCCGGGCCCGGGACTCCGGCCGTTTCGCCGAGGAAATCGTGGCCGTGCCCATTCCCCAGCGCAAGGGTGAGCCGGTGCTGTTCAGCCAGGACGAGTTCATCAAGGCCGACACGACCCTGGAGGTGCTGGCCCAGCTGCGCCCCGCCTTCCGCAAAACCGGCTCCGTCACGGCCGGCAACTCCTCGGGCCTCAACGACGGCGCGGCGGCTTTGCTGCTGGCTTCGGAAGACGGCCTGAAGCAGCACAACCTTATGCCCCGGGCCCGCCTCGTGAGCATGGGCGTGGCGGGCGTGGAGCCCCGCTACATGGGCATCGGTCCCGTGCCGGCCTCCCAGCTGGCTTTGAAAAAAGCCGGCCTGACCCTGGACCAGATGGACCTGATTGAGTTCAACGAAGCCTTTGCCGCCCAAACCCTGGCCTGCGCCCGCGGCCTGGGCCTGGAAGGCTCCGACCCGCGCATCAACCCCAACGGCGGCGCCATTGCCCTGGGTCACCCCCTGGGCATGTCCGGGGCCCGCATTCTGAACACGGCCGCCCTGGAGCTGCAGAAACAGCAGAAGCGCTACGCCCTGGTGACGATGTGCATCGGTGTTGGCCAGGGCTACGCGGCCATTATCGAACGGGTGTAACCTCGCCCCCTAGCCCCCTCTCCGGAAGGACAGGGGAAACTGGTTTTAGCCTTTCGTTTCCTTATTCCCACCAACCCGAAGCCACCATTCACGCCCGCAAATACTAGCTACTAGATTTTCTAGGACTAGTTCCCCTCCTCTCTCCCGGAGAGGGGGCTAGGGGGTGAGGCATCAACGCACATGACGACTCTCGAAAACTACACCCTCGGCCGCTGGACGCCCGGCGCCTCCGCCCCCCAGGAGCTGCTCGATGCCAGCACCGGCGAAGTCATTGCCCTGGCCAACACCGAGGGCTTCGACTACGAAGCCATTTTCCACTACGCCCGGACCGTGGGCAACCCGGCCCTGCGCAAGATGACTTTCCACGAGCGGGGCCGCATGCTCAAGGCCTTGGCCCTGCACCTGATGGAGAAAAAGGAGCAGTTCTATGCCCTGAGCGTGCGCACCGGCGCCACCCGCGCCGACTCCTGGGTGGACATCGAGGGCGGTATCGGCAACCTGTTTGCCAACGCCTCTTTGCGCCGCAAATTCCCCGACAAGCCGTTTTACGTGGAGGGCGAGCCGGTCGGGCTGAGCAAGGGCGGCACCTTCATGGCCCAGCACCTGATGGTGCCCCGTGAGGGCGTGGCCGTGCACATCAACGCCTACAACTTCCCGGTGTGGGGCATGCTGGAGAAAATTGCGGTGAACCTGCTGGCCGGCATGCCCGCAGTGGTCAAGCCCGCCGTCCCCTCGGCCTACCTCACCGAGGCCGTCGTGCGTGAAATCATTGCTTCGGGCATTCTGCCCGCCGGCGCCTTGCAACTGATTGTGGGCTCGGGTCAGGGAATTCTCGACCACGTCAACTACCAGGACGTGGTGACCTTTACCGGCTCGGCCGCCACCGGCCGCAAGCTGCGGGCCCACCCGCGCATCGTGGAGGAAGCCGTGCCCTTCACCATGGAAGCCGACTCCCTGAACGCCGCCGTGCTGGGTCTCGACGCCAAGCCCGGCACGCCCGAGTTTGATTTGTTCGTGAAGGAAGTGCGCAAGGAGATGACCGGCAAGTGCGGGCAGAAGTGCACCGCCATCCGCCGCATCCTGGTGCCCGAAAGCCTGATCGAAGACGTGCAGATTGCCCTGGGCAAGCTTCTGAGCCAGACCACCATCGGCCACCCGCTGGCCGAGGGCGTGCGCATGGGCGCCCTGGCCGGTCGCGAGCAGCGGCAGCGCCTGCGCGAGCAGGTGGAGCTTCTGGCCAAGAACACCCCCATCGTGTACGGCGACCTGGACGCGGGCCTCGACGTGCTGGGCCAGGACCGCGGCGCCCACTTCGAGAAGGGCGCGTTCTTCTCCCCCATCCTGCTGCGCAACGACCAGCCCTTCCGCAACCTCGACTCCCACGAGCTGGAAGCCTTCGGCCCCGTGGCCACGCTGATGCCTTACAAGGACACCGACGAGGCCATCAAGCTCGTGAACATGGGCAAAGGCTCCCTGGTCTGCTCCCTGGCCACCAACGACCCGCGCCTGGCCCAGGACTTCGTGCTCGGCGCGGCCACCCACCACGGCCGCATCCTGGTTCTGAACGAGGAAATGGCTAAGGAAAGCACCGGCCACGGTTCCCCGCTGCCCCTGCTGATCCACGGCGGACCCGGCCGGGCCGGCGGCGGCCAGGAAATGGGCGGCATGCGCGGCGTGGAGCACTTCATGCAGCGCGTGGCGCTCCAGGGCTCCCCCACCATGATTACGGCCATTACTGAGGTCTACCAGCCCAAAGCCAAGCAGATTGAGAAGGACAAGCACCCGTTCCAGCACTACTTCGAGGAGCTGGAAATCGGGCAGACCTACGTGACCCACCGGCACACCGTCACCGAGGCCGACATCAGCGCCTTTGCCCAGGTGTCGGGCGACAATTTCTACGCCCACGTCGATGAAACCTCTCTCGAAGGCACGCTCTTCACCGGCCGGGTGGCCCACGGCTACTACATCCTGAGCAAAGCCGCCGGCATGTTCGTGGACCCGCGCAAGGGCCCGGTGCTGCTCAACTACGGCCTCGACGAGTGCCGCTTCACCAAGCCCGTGTACCCCGGCACTACCATCGGCGTGACGCTGACGGTGAAGGAGAAAATCGGCCAGGAGAAGCGCGACGCCGAGGACGTGGCCAAGGGCATTGTGCGCTGGTACGTGGAAGTCACCGACCAAACCCAGGAAACCGTGGCCGTAGCGACGATTCTGACCATGGTCAAAAAGAAAAACCAGGACTAATTTCCCTTTCCGCTCCCTTCTTTCGCCATTCGAGCATCCTGCTGAGTGCAGTCGAAGCATCTGCGGGCTGCCGTTGCAGCGGCAGCCGACTCACGCTCTGCCCGCCCACTGCCTGGCTGCGCTCAGCAGGACGTTTACCTTTCTTCCTTTCTCTATGAGCACTACCTCTACCCTGAGCGCCGGCCAGGTCAGCCTGACGACCGACGCGCACGGCATCAGCACGGTTTCGTTTTTCCACCCCTCCCACAACTCCCTGCCCGGGGCCCTGCTCACCCAGCTGGCCGCTACCATCACCCAGGCCGGCCTGGACGAAGCTACCAAAGTCATCATCCTGCGCAGTGAGGGCGAAAAAACCTTCTGCGCCGGCGCCAGCTTCGATGAGCTCATTGCCATTCGGGACGAGGCCCAGGGCCTGGAGTTTTTCTCCGGCTTCGCCAAAGTTATCAACGCCTGCCGCACCTGCCCCAAGGTGATTATCGGGCGGGTGCAGGGCAAGGCCATCGGCGGCGGCGTGGGCGTGGCCGCGGCCACCGACTACTGCTTTGCCACGAACCAAGCCGCCGTGAAGCTCAGTGAGCTGGTCGTGGGCATCGGGCCGTTTGTGGTCGGGCCGGTGGTGGAGCTCAAAATCGGCAAGGCGGCCTACGCCCAGCTGGCCCTGGATGCCGCCGAGTTTCGCAGTGCGGCCTGGGCCCAGGAAAAAGGGCTGTACGCGGCCTTACTGCACAATCAGCAGGAACTGGACGCGGCCGTGCAGGCCTTTGCCGAAAAGCTGGCCACTTACAATCCGCAGGCGCTGACCGATTTGAAGCGCGTTATCTGGGCCGGCACCGAAAACTGGGACTCCCTGCTCACCGAGCGCGCCGCCATCAGCGGCCGGCTGGTGCTGTCGGACTTCACCCGCCAAGCCATTCAGCAGTTCAAGGCCAAATAGGCTAGCTACAACGCAAAACAAGCGCGCTTCCGGACGGAAGCGCGCTTGTTTTGCGTTCAGTTGCCACAGCTCTACTGTGCCGGCTGGCAGTGGCTGCACACGCCCGAAAGCAGATAGTCGCGGCTGACCGCCTGAAATTCCCGGGGCAGCGCGACGGCTGGAATGGCAATCTGGTTGAGGCAGTAGATGTGGGTGCAGGCCGTGCATTTGAAGTGCACGTGGTTGTCGAAGTGGGCGTGCTCGGAGCACTCCAGCGAGCAGGAGGCGTAGCGGGCCACGTCGGAGGCGTCGAGCACGCGGTGCACCAGGCCTTTTTCCTCGAAGGAGCGCAGGGTGCGGTAGAGCGTGATGCGGTCCAGGTCCTGGCCCAGCGTCTTCTCAATCTCGGCTCCCGACAAGGCAAATTCCGACTCGTGCAGCGTTTGCAGCACCTGCACGCGGGCCGCCGTCTGGCGCAAACCGTGCCGGTTCAGCATGAGGGCAATACGTTCGCGGGAATCAGCCATAGCGAGGGCAAAAGTAACCAGAAAACGCGACAAGAGCCGGCCCGCGGTGCCCACGACGGGTGGGCCGGCCCTGTCAAACAGCGGGCTGCTCCGGTTTGATTTTGCGCCGGCGCAAAAAATTGCGCCCCTACTTCACCGGCCGGGTAGTAACGGCGCCGGTTTGCTTATTCACTTCAAAGGCGGCCTTGTTGGGCATGCGCCGGGCCCAGTCGGTGCGCGGCACGAGCACCTGCCAGTGGGTATCCACATCGACGGCCCGGGCGGAGTCGGTCTGGTAGAGGGCCACGTTGGGCAGGGCCTGCACGTAGCGGCTCACTGCGGCGCGGGCTTCGGCTTCAGTGGCAGCCCCGGTGGACACGGCGGCGGGTGCCGACGCGCCGGCGCCGGGCGTTGCGGCCGCTTCAGTTGTGGCGGCCGGGTTTTGCTGGCAGCTGGCCAGGCTCAGCAGAGCGGGCAGCAGAAGAAACAGGGATTTTTTCATGAGTGCTAGGGCAGCAGGTAGTGGAAAGAGAAACAGCGTTAGCCGCAGGCCCAGCGGCGGGCTAAGTCGAGGTCAGCAAACTGGCGCAACTCGAAAGGCAGCGCCGCGGTGGCCTGCTGGTATTTGGTGCCAATAATAAACCGGTTCAGCGGCTCCTCGGCTTCGAGCTGGGCAAAACGCCGCACTCCCAGTTCGGCCAGGGGCGCGTGCAGGTAGCGGAAGCTCCAGTCGAGGTCTTTGGGGCGCAGGGCCCCCAGGCGCCGGTCGTCGGCCACCCAGCCCACCACGGCGTGCTTGCGGGCCAGCTCCAGCGCTTCGGCCAGGGCGGAGCGAAAGTCGGCGCTGCCCACGAAGCCCCGCCACTCGGTTTCCAGCGCGGGCTGAGGCCCACGGAGCAAATAGATATTCAGGTAGGGAAAAGCAGTCAGCAGCTCCGTACGCGGGGGTTGTTCTTGCATGCAACTCGGGTGGTGCGGGGCCGGGTTTAACTTAGCTCAGCAGCCGGTGGTTTGGCGCTCATACGTCCGCCGCGCCCGAAAGGTGCCGGGCTCTACTCAATTCGAAACCAGTCGACATCGGTGTTGCCCGAGTCGTTGAACTTGGTGGGGCGGGTGCTGAACAGGCCCACCTTGGCCCCGATCCACTTGCCCTCCACGGCCTGAAACTCCGCGCCCAGGAACTGAAACTGCTGGCCGTCGAGGCTGTAGCTGAACTGGCACTTGGCGCCGGGCCGCACGGCCACGCGCAGGTAGACGGGCTGGCCCGGCGCGGGGCCGGGCACGGGAGCCGTGGTAGTTTCGGGGCTGAGCTTGTCGGCCTGCCGGCACACGCTCTGGCTGAGCTGCAACTGCCCGTTGCGGTAGCTCAAGGCAAGGTAGGCGTAGTCGAGGCCCATCATCACCAAGCCCACTTTCTCGCCCTCCACCCGCGGGGCAAACGTGAGCTTGGTGGTGGCGGTGAAGGCTTCGGCCGGCAGCTTTTGCAGCAGCAGGTTGGGCACCTGCCACAGATTTTTGTAGTCTTCGGGCAGCAGCACCGAATACAACCGCAGGTAGCCCTGGGGACCGTTGAGGTAGGCCCAGTAGTCCTGGGGGTTGGCGTGCCACTGCCACTGTAGGCCCAGTTGGGTTGCGCTAAACTCGTCGGAAGTGGGCGGCGTGGCCAGGGGCTGGGCAGGGGCCTTCACGGCGGGCTTGCGGTAGGTCAGCACCGGCTGGCCCTTGCCGTCGCCGTCGGGGTCTTCGCCAATGACGGGCCAGTCATCTTTCCACTGCATGGGCTGCAAATGCACCACCCGGCCGTAGGGGCCCTGGTCCTGGAAGTGCAGAAACCAGTCTTCGCCCCGGTCAGTGTCGACCCAAGCACCCTGGTGGGGTCCATTGATGGGCGTCTTGCCCTGGTCCATAACGATGCGCTCCTCGTAGGGGCCGTACACGTGGCGGGAGCGCAGCACCAGCTGCCAGCCCGTGGGTACGCCGCCGGCCGGGGCAAAGATGTAGTAGTAGCCGTGGCGCTGGTAGAACTTGGGGCCTTCCAGCGTGGGATGGTGGGCGTGGCCGTCGAAGACAAGGGCATCCTCGCCCGTCAGGCTAAGGCCGTCGGCACTCATGGGGCTTACGGCCAGAATGGTTTTGATACCCGCCCGGGACCCGGCAAAGCCGTGCACGAGGTAGGCCCGGCCGTCGGCGTCCCAGAGCGGGCAGGGGTCAATCCAGCCTTTGGCTTCCTTCACGCACACCGGCGCCGACCACGGCCCGGCCGGATTCTTGGCTTTGGTCACGAAAATACCCAAGTCTGGGTCGGGATAGTAGATGTAGAACTCTTTGTTGTGGTAGCGGATGGCGGGCGCCCACACGCCGTTGCCGTGCTGGGGCAGCTGGTAGCGGGCCAGCGGGGGCTGCTGCCGAAACACGGCCCCGATAATGCTCCAGTTGACCAAATCCCGGGAGTGCAGGATCTGCAGGCCCGGCACGGCGTTGAAGCTCGACGAGACCAGGTAAAAGTCCTGCCCGACCCGGATGGCGTCGGGGTCGGAGTAGTCGGCGTAGAGCACCGGGTTTTTGTAGGTTCCGTTGCCCAGGTCGGGCACCCACACTTTCGAGAGGCTGCTCTGGGCCCGGCCGGACTGCGGCAGGCTAAGCAGCACGCCGAGTAAGACGGCCAAGAGCCGGCCCGGCCGGCAACCGACAAAGCGCAAGGGAACGGAACGTAAACGCGGAGGGAGCTTCAGGGGAGCAGGCATCAATGGCGTAAAAAGAAGACTGAGCGCGGCAAAATGGCCCGTAAAAGCGACTCCACCCTCCTGCCCCCACATGCCAGCCGCCAACGTTACCGAGCCGTGGAGCGGCGCGCAAACAGCTCCGACTTCAGCACCACGCTCTGGCTGGGCAGAATGGCTTTTTTCTTCTCAATGGCCCGCAGCAGAATGGTGGCGGCCTGCCGGCCGATATCGTAGGCGGGCTGGGTGATGGTGGTCAGGGCCGGGTCGAGCAGGGAAGCCACGCCCAGGTTGGAAAAGCCCACCACCTTGATCTGCTCGGGAATGGCGCGCCCCAGCTCCTTGCAGGCTTGGTAGCTGCTCAGGGCCAGCCGCTCGACGGACGCGAAAATACCGTCGACCTCGGGGCGGGTGCGCAGCAGGTCCATGATGCGCTCCTTGTTGCGTTCGTCGTCGGCGTCGCCAGTGAGCACCAGGGTTTCGTCGAACTCGAGGCCATGCTCGCGCAGGGCGGCCTGGTAGCCCTGCATGCGCATGCGCCCAATAGAGAGGTTGCCCGACACGAGCAGGTGGGCAATGTGGCGGCAGCCGGCCTCAATCAGGTGCGCGGTGGCCAGGTAGCCGCTTTCGTAGTCGTTGGTCGTGACCTTGGCCGTGGGCAGGGCCTCGCACACCCGGTCGAAAAACACGATGGCGGGCTTGCTGGCGTAGAGCTTCTGCAGGTGCTCAAACTCCCGGCTCTCGCTGGCCACCGACATCAGCAACCCGTCGACGCGGCCCCCGGTGAGGTACTGCGTGATGCCGACCTCCCGCTCGTAGTCGTCGTGGGTGAGGTAGATGAGCACGTGGTAGCCGCTCTGCCGGGCCACCTCCTCGATGCCGTTGATGGCCAGCGAAAAGAAGTGGTTGTTGACTTCCGGAATCACCACCCCGATGGTTTTGCTCACGTTGCGGCGCAGGCTGCTGGCGTAGGCGTTGGGCTGGTAGTTGAGCTCGGCCGCCAGGGCCCGCACCCGCTCCTTGGTGTGGGCTGATACTTCGTAGCTGTCCTGCAGGGCCCGCGACACGGTGGCAATCGACAGGTTGAGCTCCTGGGCAAGCCGTTTTAAATTCACTGGGGGCATCAGGGGTCCGAAGGGTACTTCAATAGCGGGAAACAACAACGCGGCAGGCAACGCCCAAGTGGGTAAAGCTACTATTATTTGGCGTATGCCGGAATCCGCAAAACGGCCCGGCCAGCGCCGCCCGGACCACGAGCCGGCGGCGGCCCGGTGACACCCCGGGTGAGCCGGCGCGCCCGAAACGCCCGCAAACGTTTGCGTAGATAAACCCGGATTGCAGGGGTACAATCCCGGCCGAATGTGCGGTACTTAGCACAACCAAGCCCCTAAAAAGCAAGGAATTCAGCCTCTGACGCCCTTTCGGGCCGCTGCTTTTCCTGCCCGCCCGGCCGGCCGCCGCTCCACTGAGCAGCCCGCCCGCCCCGGCTACGGCCAAGCTTTCGGCCTGCTGGTTTTCCTAGTGCCCATCACCAATTCCCACACCTTCCCTATGACACCTTTGCTACTCCCGTTTCCACTCCGGCAGGTTGTTCGGCCGCTGGTACTGCTCCCGCTGCTGGGGCTGAGTCCGGCCCTGCAGGCCGCGCCCCGGGCCGCCGCGGCCGCCTTTCTGCAAACGGCTCCGGCCGATATCACCGTGAAGGGCCGGGTAGTGGATGAAAAGGGCCAGGGGCTGCCGGGCGTAAACGTGGTGGTGCGCGGCACCAGCAACGGCACCCAGACCGACCCCGACGGCCGCTACACCATCAAGGCCGACGGGGGCGCCACGCTCGTGTTTTCCTTTATCGGCTACCTGGCCCAGGAAGTGCCGCTCAACGGCCGCGACGCGGTGAACGTGGCCCTGGCCCCCGACAACAAAACCCTGAGTGAAGTGGTGGTAGTGGGCTACGGGGTGCAGGAGAAAAAACTGCTGGCGACGTCCATTGCCTCGGTTTCGGCCAAGCAGGTGGAGCTGATTCCGGTTTCGTCGCCCTCCGAAGCGCTGGTGGGGCTGGTGGCTGGCGCCCAGATTACGGAGCCCTCCGGAGAGCCGGGCCAGGGCGCTGTGATTCGGGTGCGCGGCCTGGGCTCGATTTCGGCCGGCAACTCCCCGCTCTACGTCGTGGATGGCTACCCGCTCAACAACGCCGACAGCTACAACCAGATTCCGCCCGGCGACATCCAAAGCATCCAGATTCTGAAGGATGCGGCGGCCAGCGCCATCTACGGCTCCCGCGGGGGCAACGGCATCGTGATTGTGACCACCAAGCGCGGGCGCTCCGACGGCAAAACCCGCTTCAACTTCACGGCCAACAGCGGCGTGGTGCAGGTAGCCAAGAAAGTGGACCTGATGAACCGGGACCAGTACCTGGAATACCTGCGCGAGTCGTTCACCAACGGCAACCGCCCCATCCCGGCCACCCTCCAGCCCGGCGCCCCCGAGCTGCCCAACACCGACTGGCAGAACGAGATTTTCGGCACCGGCTCCCAGCAGCAGTACCAGCTCTCGGCCTCGGGCGGCACCGACGTGTCGCGCTTCTACATTTCGGGCAGCTACTTCAAGCAGAAGGGGGTGATTGACAACACCGGCTTCGACCGGTTTGCCCTGCGCGCCAACTACGACGCCCAGCTCAGCAAGAAGCTCAAGCTGGGCCTGAGCTTGGCGCCCAACTACTCCCGCACCGACGTGAAGCCGATTTCGGGCAGCTACAACGGCGGCAACATCTCCGGCGGTGGCCCCGGCGGCGAGACGGCCATCGTGACGGCGGCCCTGATTCTGCCGCCCATCATTCCGGTGCGCCTGGCCAACGGTGACTACGGCGCCATCCGCAACTCGGGCTCGGGCATCACCACACCCGGCGACCTGCTCAACCCCGTGGCCACCGTCGACCTGTATCAGGACCGGACCAACTCGGTACGGGCCCTGGGCTCCTCGTTTCTGGACTTTGAGCTGCTGAAGGGGCTGAACCTGCGCTCCAGCTTCGGGGCCGAGCTAGTCAATAACCGCCGCGCCATCTACGTGCCCGCCACCCTGGGCACCGTCAACAACGCTGGGGCCAACCTCTCGACGCCGATTCTCAACAACATCGACGCCCGCCAGGCCAACAGCACCAACCTGAACTGGGTCTGGGAAAACACGGCCACCTACAACCGCCAGCTCGGCCTCGACCACAACCTGACCCTGCTGGCCGGCTACTCGGCCCAGCGCAACACCAACGAGGGCAGCACCGTGCTGGGCCAGACCGGCACCTACACCACCCCCGACATCCAGTACGCCACCGCGGCCGGCCAGCTGTTCGGGCAGGCCTCGTACTCGGCCAACTCCCTGGTGTCGGTGTTTGGCCGTGCCGACTACGCCTTTAAGGAGCGCTACATCCTGACCGCGGCCCTGCGCACTGACGGCTCCTCCCGCTTCGGCCCCGACAACCGCTACGCCACCTTCCCCTCGGTGGCCCTGGCCTGGCGAGCCGGCGAGGAAACCTTCATCAAGGCCATTCCCACGATTTCGGAGCTGAAGCTGCGCGCTTCCTACGGCGTGACGGGCAACAACAACATCGGCGACTACAACTACCAGAGCTACCAGACGGCGTCCAACTACGTGTTTGGCACCGGCAACGGCACGCGCAACTACGGCTTTGCGCCCAACGGCCTGGCCCTGCGCAACCTGGGCTGGGAAACCAACACCCAATTCGACGCCGGCTTCGACCTGGGCTTGTTCCGGGACCGGATCTACCTGACCGTGGCCGCCTACCAGCGCAACACCACCGATTTGCTGCTCAACCGCAACATCCCGGCTATTCTGGGCTACTCGTCGCGGGCCTTGGCCAACGTGGGCGAGGTGCGCAACCGCGGCCTGGAATTTCAGCTCAACACGGCCAACATCGTGAAGGGCGCCTTTACCTGGAGCACGGCCGCTAACCTGTCGTTGAACCGCAACCAGGTGCTGGCCCTGGCCGGGGCCAACGAGCAAATCACCTTCGACGCCGTATTTGGCTACACCAGCTCGATTCGGGTGGTGCCGGGCCAGCCCCTGGGCGTATTCTACGGCTACCAGCAGGAAGGCATCTACCTCAACCAGGCCGACGTGGACAGCAGCCCCAAGTGGACCGGCAGCACCCTGGCCGTGAAGCCCGGCGACTTCAAGTTCAAGGACGTCAATGGCGACGGGCAGATCAACTCCCTCGACATCGGCGTCATCGGCAACCCCTTCCCCGACTTCACCTACGGCCTGCAAAACACGTTCGGCTACAAGGACCTGTCATTGGCCGTCACGCTGCAGGGCTCCCAGGGCAACGACGTGCTTTACGCCGGCGACCGGTACACCTTCAACTCCCCGGGCCAGACCAACGGCCGCGTCCAGCTCGTGGACCGGTGGCGCAGCCCCGAGAACCCCGGCGACGGCAAGACGCCCTTTGCTACCTCGGCCAGTTCGCTGCGCACCCAATTCAACTCCTACTTCATTCAGGACGGCTCATTTCTGCGCATCCGCAACGTGACCTTGCGCTACAACCTGCCCGTGGGCTGGGCCAAGAAGGGCGGCCTGCAGAGCGCGGCCGTGTACAGCTCGGTGCAGAACCTGTACACCTTCACCAAGTACGTGGGCTACAACCCCGAGGCCAACAACTACGGCAACACCACCAACCCGACTTACGGCGTGGACCAGGGCTCCTACCCCATGAACCGCACCCTCACCCTGGGTTTGCAGGTTGGCTTTTAATTCTGTTTCCAGCTGTCTGTTTCCAGTTGCCAGTCAGCAAGCTTCAACGTCTGGTTTCCCGCCCGAACAAGCAGGCAACCGGCAACTCGTAACTGGCAACTCACTACCCCCTCCCACCATGACGTTCGACTTTAAAAATATCGTTTCCGGCGCTGGTTTGGCCGCCATTCTGGGCCTGGGCGCCCTGGGCACCAGCTCTTGCCAAAAGGAGTTCATTGAGCTCAACGACCCCACCCGCATCCCGACGGCCGACAGCTACACCGACTCGCTGAGCATCTTCAACGGCGTGACGGCGGCCTACTCCTCCCTCCAGGACCTGTACGGCCGCGCGGGCGGGCCCCGGGGCATCTTCATCTTCGGCGAAATCCCGTCCGACAACAGCTACACCGTCACGTCGGGGGAGCGGCTCAACGAGTTCAACGACTTCTCCCTGTTCAGCGACAACCCCAACATCCAGAGCTACTGGCTCTCGACCTACCGCTGCATTGCCCGCTGCAACCTGATTCTGAGCCGGGCCGGGGGCGTCAAGCTCACCGACGCGACCCGCAACCGCTACTACGGCGAGGTGCGCTTTATCCGGGCCCTGGCTTACTTCAACGCCGTGCGCATCTGGGGCGACGTGCCGCTGGTCACCCAGGAGCTGCCAAGCATTCAGGACGCCTATCCGTTCGGCCGCCGGCCGGTGGCGGAAGTCTACAAGCAGATTGAGGACGACCTGGACTTTGCCGAAAAGAACCTGCCCGTAGCGCAGACCGGCACCAACCTGGGCCGCGCGACCAAGGGCGCCGCCACCACCCTGCTGGGCAAGGTGCTGCTGACTCAGAAGAAGTACCAGGCCGCCGCCGACAAGCTCCAGCCCCTGGCCACGGGCTCGACCTACGCCCTGCAGGCCACGTACGCCAACGTGTTTGCCACTAACAACGAGATGAACAGTGAAATCATCTTCGCGGCCCGCTACACCAAGGGTACCCTGGGCCTGGGCAGCGCCTTCACCACGTGGTTTATGCCCGCCTACACCACGGCCCAGTCGACGAGCCTGCTGGGGGCTTCTTTCACGGGTCAGCAGTTCAACACCGTGGACCCCGATCTGATTGCGGCCTTCACCGCCAGCGGCACCACCGATGTGCGCGCGGCCACTTCCTACGTGCTGCCCGCCGGCGCCGCCACCACCCTGGGCTACTACACCAAGAAGTACATCGACACGCCGACCAGCGCCACCGACGCCGAAAACGACTGGATTGTGCTGCGCCACGCCGACCTGCTGCTCATGTACGCCGAGGCCGTGAATGAAGCCACCGGCCCCAACAGCTTGGCCCTGACGGCCGTCAACCAGGTGATTCGCCGCTCCCGGGGGCTGCCCGTGGCCACGGCCAACGCCACCGTGGACCTGCCGGCCAGCACCACCGCCGAAACCCTGCGCACCCGCCTCGAGCTGGAGCGTCGCCTGGAGCTGAATTTCGAGGGCCACCGCTGGTTCGACCTTGTGCGCACCAACCGCGCCATCACGGTGATGAACGCCTTCTTCACCCGCACCGGCTCCAGCGTCCGCATCGACCAAAACGACCTGCTCTTCCCCATTCCGGTCCAGGAAATCCAGACCAACCCGATTCTGACCCAGAACCCGGGCTATAACTAACGGTGAGAAGGTGCAATGGCGAAATAGGGAGTTGTCGTTCGGGCGGCACTGCAATGCCCGAGCTGCGCCGCTGGCGCCAGCGAAACGACAACTCCCCCCTTCCCAGCTTCACCAGTTCACAAGTTCACCACCTCACTATTTCACCACTGATGCATACCCGAATTCTGCTGAAGCTGCTCACGGCGGCCCTGCTGCTCGTCGGCACGTTTGGCGTCCGCCCGGCCTGCGCCCAGTCGGCACTGCTGCAAAACGCGGCCGGCCGCCGGGTGCTGAGCCTCAACGGCAGCTGGAACTACATCATCGACCCCTACGAAAACGGCTTTTACGACTACCGCCGCGAGGCTTTCGACCAGTCCAAATCGGGCCGGG
Source organism: Hymenobacter persicinus (assembly GCF_004167665.1). Lineage (GTDB taxonomy): Bacteria > Bacteroidota > Bacteroidia > Cytophagales > Hymenobacteraceae > Hymenobacter > Hymenobacter persicinus. The sequence goes on from NZ_SEWE01000041.1 coordinate 25,162, forward strand.
GCGGCTACTACGACAACCAGAAGCCCAGCTCCAGCCAGGAGCCCGAGCTGATTGAGTACGACTTCGACAAGTCGCCGGCCATGCAGATTCCCGGCGACTGGAACTCCCAGGACCCCAAGCTGCTCTACTACGAAGGCACCATCTGGTTTAAGAAAAGCTTCCGCCTGCTGCCCCGGCCCGGCCAGCGCTACTTTCTGTATTTCGGGGCTATCAACTACGAAAGCCACATCTACCTCAACGGCAAAAAGCTCGGCCGGCACCAGGGTGGCTTCACCCCGATTCAGTACGACATCACCGACCTGCTCAGCACCGGCGGCGACAACTTCGTGGTGGTGAAGGCCGACAACACCCGTCACCCCGACGCGGTGCCCACCATCAACACCGACTGGTGGAACTACGGCGGCATCACCCGGGACGTATTTATTGCCGAAACCCCGGCCACGTTTATCACCGACTACAAGGTGCAGCTCGCGCCCCACGACGCCGCCAAACTCACGGGCTACGTCCAGCTCAGCGGCGCAACCAAAGCCGGCCAATCGGTAATGCTCAGCATTCCGGAAGCGGGCCTGAAGCACACCCTCAAAACAGACGCCGAGGGCCGGGCCACGTTTACGCTGCCGGCTAAAAAGCTCCGACTCTGGTCGCCGCAAAGCCCCAAGCTCTACGCCGTCAGCCTGAGCAGCGGCGCCGACGCGGTGCAGGACCGCATCGGCTTCCGCACCATCCAGACCCGGGGGCAGGACATTCTGCTCAACGGCCGCAGCATCTACCTGCGCGGCATCAGCGTGCACGACGAGAACCCGCTGATTCCGGGCCGGGCCCGGGGCGAGGGTGATTTGCGCATGCTGCTGACCTGGGCCAAGGAGCTGGGCTGCAACTACGTGCGCCTAGCCCACTACCCCCACAATGAAACCATGCTCCGCCTGGCCGACGAAATGGGTTTGCTGGTCTGGGCCGAGGTGCCTGTGTATTGGACCATTGCCTGGGAAAATCCGGCCACCTACCAGAATGCCGAAACCCAGCTCTCGGACTTGATTGCGCTGGGGAAAAACCGGGCCAGCATCGTGGTGTGGAGCGTGGGCAACGAAACCCCGCCCGGCGAGGCCCGCCTGAAGTTCATGACCAGCCTCGTGCGCAAGGCCCGCGCCCTCGACGACACCCGCCTGCTGGCCGCCGCCCTGGAGCTGCACCGCGACGGGTTCAAGGTGACCGTGGACGACCCGCTGGGCGCCGAGCTGGATTTGACCAGCTTCAACGAGTACGCCGGCTGGTACTGGGGCGGCAGCCCGAGCGGCATCAGCCAGTACACGTTCGACATCAAGTACAATAAACCCGTGGTCATCAGCGAGTTTGGCGGCGACGCCCTGGCCGGCTACCACGGCGACGCCGAAACCCGCTGGAGCGAGGAATACCAGGAGTCGTTGTACCAGAACCAGCTCAAGATGCTCGGCGCCATTGAGGGCCTGCGCGGCATGACGCCCTGGATTCTGGCCGACTTCCGCGCCACCCGCCGCCAGCACCCGGTGTACCAGAACGGCTTCAACCGCAAAGGCCTGATTTCGAGCACCGGGGTGAAAAAGAAAGCCTACTACGTGCTCCAGGACTACTACCGCCGGATGGCCCAGCAATACGACGGAAAATAGACGATGCGCATGGAAACGATACAACAGAACGTCATGCTGAGCTTGCCGAAGCATCTCTACCGCTTCATTGCAACGGTAGCTCAACGAAGCGGTAGAGATGCTTCGGCTCCGCTCCGCTTCGCTCAGCATGACGCACTACGTGGAAGCAAAACCGCACTACTCGCCACCGCCATGCTCCTGCTGGCTCCCGCCGTCCAGGCCCAGCAGGATACCACCGAGTACACCCTGCGCGTGGAAGCCAAGAAGACCATCAACAACTCCACCATCGACGGCAAGGCGGGCTTTTCGGAGTACAAGGCCTACCCCACCCGCACCATCGCCCAGCTGCGGGGCTTCGTGCCGGGCCCGACTCCGCTGAGCAAGTACGGCGGCCGCCTCGACCAGCGCACCAAGGCCACGGGCTACTTCCACGTCGAGAAAATAGCCGGGCGCTGGTGGGCCGTGGACCCGGCGGGCTACTACTTCCTGCACAACGCCCCCAACGACGTGCAGCCCGGCAACTCGGCGCGCACCCAAAAGGCGGTAGCCGACAAGTACGGCGACCGGGCCGGCTGGATGGCCGCCACCCGCAAATTCCTGCTCGAAAACGGCTTCAACGGGACCGGGGCGTGGTCGGCGACCAAGGAAATCCGGGCCGAAAACGACAAGGCCGATAAGCCCCTGGCCTACACCATGAACCTGGACTTCATGAGCAAGTACGGCGACCAGCGCGGCGGCACCTTCGTGCAGCCCGGCCACAAGGGCTACCCCAATGACGTAATTTTCGTTTTCGACCCCGGTTTCGAGGAGTTTGCCGAAAAGCACGCTAAGCAACTCAGCCAGTACAAGAAGGACCCGAACCTGTTCGGCTACTTCTCCGACAACGAGATGCCCCTGCTGCGCAAAAACCTCGACGGCTACCTCAAGCTGCCCGTGACCGAGCCCGGCTACCGGGCGGCGAAGCAGTGGGCCGATGAGCGCGGCATCACCCTCGAAACCATCACCGACCAGCACCGCCAGGACTTTCTGGCCTACGCCGCCGACCGGTACTTTAGCATCGTGGCCCGGGCCATTAAAAAGTACGACCCCAACCACATGTACCTGGGCTGCCGCTTTCACGGGGCCCAGCGCTACTACCCCGAGCTGCTGCGCACGGCGGGCAAGTACCTGGACGCGGTGAGCATCAACTACTACAACAACTGGACGCCGGAGAAAAAGTGGGTGGCCGACTGGGCGGCGCTGGCCGGCAAGCCCTTTATCGTGACGGAGTGGTACGTGAAGGGCGAGGACGCGCCGGGGCTGGCCAACACCGCCGGCGCGGGCTGGGTGGTTCGCACCCAGGCCGACCGGGGGCTGTTCTACCAGAATTTCACCCTGGGCCTGCTCGAATCGAAGAATTGCGTGGGCTGGCACTGGTTTAAGTACCAAGACAACGACCCGACCCTGGTCGGGGCTGAACCGTCCAATACCAACGCCAACAAGGGTATCGTCGACAACACCCTGGAGCCCTACCAGCCCCTGCTCGAGAAGATGCGCGAGCTGAACCAGCAGATGTACCGCCTGGCCGACTACTTCGACCAGCGCCCGGCCAAACCCTGAGGCTATCCGCCGCCGCCGCCCGTTTTGTCCCACCCTTTGCCTTGTTTTTACCCGTGAAACCCCTTCTTTTTCTTGGCGCCCTGGGCTTGCTGCTGGGGCAGTGCGGCTCGAAGGAATCGGCGGCGGCCGGGCCCCAGTCCCAGGCGCCGGGCAGCCTGCGCGAGCTGGCCCCGTTTCCGGTGGGCGCGGCCGTGAGCGTGAGCCTGCTGCAAAACAACGCCGCTTACCGCCAGGTGATGACCACGGAGTACAGCAGCATCACGGCCGAAAACGCCATGAAGTTTGGGGCCCTGCACCCCGGCGCCACCACCTACAACTGGACCGACGCCGACTACCTGGTCAGCTTTGCCCGCCAGCACAACCTGCGCGTGCACGGCCACACCCTGCTCTGGTACAACTCGCTGCCCGGCTGGGTGACCAACTTTCAGGGCGACTCGGCCGCCTGGGAAAACCTGATGCGCACCCACATTCAGACCGTAGTGACGCATTTTAAGGGCCAGGTCCAGGGCTGGGACGTGGTCAATGAGGCCATCGACGACGCCGGCAACCTGCGCTCGGCCAACCTGTGGCGGCAGCACCTGGGCGACCGGTACATTGACCGCGCCTTTCAGTATGCTCACGCCGCCGACCCCGCCGCCCTGCTGTTTTACAACGATTACGGTCACGAGTACAGCGACGCCCGCCGCAACGGCATTCTCAAGCTGGTCAACGACCTCAAAGCCCGCGGCATTCCCATCGACGGCATCGGCCTGCAACTGCACACGAGCAGCAACATTTCCGACGCCCGGATTGCCAGCGCCATCAGCGCCGCCGCGGCCACCGGCCTGCGGGTGCACGTAGCCGAGCTCGACATTTCCATGAACCCCGGCCGGAGTGCCGGCGCCACCTTTACCCCGGCGCTGGCAGCAGCCCAGAAAGTGAAGTACAAAGCCCTGGTGCAGACCTACAAGGCCCTGCCGCCCGCCCAGCGTTACGGCCTCACCACCTGGAACGTGGCCGATGCCGACACCTGGAAGCGCGCCGACTGCGCCTGCCCCGAGTGGCCCCTGCCCTTCGACGACAGCTATGCCCGCAAGCCCGCCTACGACGGCATCGTGGAAGGGCTGCAATAGCGCCCCGTTTCCTTCCTTTCTCCCGAATAACTTTTTGCCCGTGCTGTATAGACGCCTTCTTGTTTCCGCTTTCCTGCTGAGTCCGCCCCTGCTGCTGGCCGCCCAGCAGCTGCCCGTCGAGCCGCGGGTGACGGCCCTGCTGCAGCAAATGACGCTGGAGGAGAAAGTCGGCCAGCTCAATCAGTACTCAGGGCGCGAGCTGACGGGCCCGGCCAGCAACCGCAAAACCAGCTTGCTCAGCAGCATCAGCAGCGGGCAGGTGGGCTCCGTGCTCAACGTAAAAGGCGTGGCCGACACCCGGGCCATCCAGGCCGAGGCACTGAAGTCGAGGCTCAAAATCCCGCTGCTCTTCAGCCTGGACGTGATTCACGGCTACCAGACCGTGTTCCCGATTCCGCTGGCCGAAGCCGCCTCCTGGGACCTGGACGCCATCCGGCTCGGGGCCCACGTGGCGGCCCGCGAAGCCGCGGCCTCGGGCATTCACTGGACTTTTGCGCCCATGGTCGACGTGGGCCGCGACCCGCGCTGGGGCCGGGTGATGGAAGGCGCCGGCGAAGACGCCTACCTCGGCGCCGAAATTGCCCGCGCCCGGGTGCTGGGCTTCCAGGGCGAGAAGCTCGGCGGCACCGACGCCATCATGGCCTGCGCCAAGCACTTTGCGGCCTACGGGGCCGCCACCGCCGGCCGCGACTACAACGCCGTGGACCTGAGCCCCCAGCAGCTCTGGCAAACCTACCTGCCGCCTTTCAAGGCGGCCGCTGACGCCGGCGTGGCCACGTTCATGAACTCGTTTAACACCCTCAACGGCATTCCGGCCACCGGCCACCGCTACCTGCAGCGCGACATCCTGAAAGGCCAGTGGAACTACCCGGGCTTCGTGGTGTCGGACTGGGGCTCGATTGGGGAGATGGTGCCCTGGGGCTACGCCCAAAACGCGGCCGACGCGGCGCAAATGGCCATCACGGCCGGCAGCGACATGGACATGGAAAGCGACGCCTACCGCCATCAGCTGGCCCAGCTCGTGAAAGACGGCAAGGTCAGCCCCGACCTGCTCGACGACGCGGTGCGCCGCATTCTGCGCAAGAAGTTCGAGCTCGGCCTCTTCGACGACCCCTACAAGTTCTCGGATGCCAAGCGGGAAAAGCGCGTTCTTAGCGACCCGCAAAACCGCGCCGCGGCCCGGCAGATGGCCCGCAAGTCGATGGTGCTGCTCAAAAACGACAACGCTACCCTGCCCCTGACCAAGCAGCTGCGCACGGTGGCCCTGATCGGGCCCCTGGCCAAGGCCAAGCGCGACCTGAACGGCAGCTGGACCGTGGACTCCCAGGACACTACCCGCATTACCTCGCTCTACGAGGGCTTGAGCCAGCGCGCCGGCAAAACCACCCGCCTGCTCTACGCCCGGGGCTGCGACATCAGCGGCACCTCCCGCGCCGGCTTCGAGCAGGCCGTGGCCGCGGCCAATAATGCGGACGTGGTGGTGCTGGCCGTGGGCGAATCCTGGGACATGAGCGGGGAAGCCAAGTCGCGCACCGACCTGCACCTGCCCGGCGTGCAGGAAGAGCTGTTTCGGGCCCTGCAGGCCACCGGCAAGCCCGTGGCCGTGGTCGTGTTTGGCGGCCGCCCCCTGATTTTCAACGACATTGCCGACCAGGCCCCGGCCATTCTCTACGCCTGGTGGCCGGGTTCGGAAGGCGGCGCGGCCCTGGCCGACGTGCTCTACGGCGACTACAACCCCGCCGGCAAGCTGCCCATCACGTTTCCGCGCAGCGTGGGCCAGATTCCGCTCAGCTACCAAGTGTACAACACCGGCCGGCCCGTCACCAAGCCCGGCGACATCCGCTACAAGTCGGCCTATATCGACGCGCCCAACACCCCGCGCTACGCCTTCGGCTACGGCCTGAGCTACACCAGCTTCCGTTACTCTGACCTCCGCATCAGTCGCGCCCAGCTGCAAGCCGGCGAGTCGACCCAGGTGCAGTTTACGCTCACCAACACCGGCAAAGTGGCCGGCGAGGAAGTGGCCCAGCTCTACCTGCGCGACCCGGTGGCGTCGGTGGTGCGGCCCCTGAAAGAGCTCAAGGCCTTTCGCAAGGTGTACCTCAAGCCCGGCGAAAGCCAGACCGTGACCTTCACCGTGGGCCCCGACCAGCTGGCCTTCTACAACCAGCAGCTGCAGTGGGTGGCCGAGCCCGGCGCCTTTACCCTAATGGTGGGCAGCGCCTCCGACGACATCCGCCTCGAGGGTACCGTGGAGCTGCGCCCCTAGCCTTTTCTGCGCGCCCGCTTTTTCCGTTTTCCGCCCCGCCCGGGCTTAGCTTCGTAAGCAGCCGCCCCGGGCCTTTCGTTTCGTTACCCTTCTTCCTATGCCTTCTCTGCGTCAGTTTTCGTTGGAAAATAAAGTTGTCGTCATCACCGGAGCCACCGGCGTGCTGGGCGCGGCCCTCTCGCTGGCCGTGGCCGAAGCGGGCGCCAAGGTGGCCATTCTGGGCCGCAACGCCGAACGGGCCGAAGCCCGGGCCGCCGCCATCCGGGCCGCGGGTGGCGAGGCCCTGGTAATCTTGGCCGACGTGCTCGACCAGGCCCAGATGGAAGCCGCCCGCGACACGATTCTGGCCGCCTGGGGCACCATCGACGGGCTGGTGAATGCCGCCGGCGGCAACATGCCCCGGGCCACCGTGGGCCCCGACCAGGACTTGTTCGACGTCGGCATCGAGGACACCCGCCGGGCCGTGGATTTGAACCTGTTTGGCACCGTGATTCCGACCACCGTGTTTGGCCGCGTGATGGCCGCCCAGGGCCGGGGCTCCATTGTCAACATCTCCTCCATCACGGCCCAGCGGCCCCTGACCCGGGTGATGGGTTACACGCTGGCCAAGAAAGCCATTGAGGCCTACACCCAGTGGATGGCCGTGGAGCTTGGGCTGCGCTACGGCGGCGGGCTGCGCATCAATGCCATGGCCCCCGGCGTGTTCCTGACCGAGCAAAACCACGACCTGCTCATTGCCGCCGACGGCACCCACACCGACCGGGCCCGCAAGTTCATTGCCCATACCCCCTTCCAGCGCTTCGGCGAGCCCGAGGAGCTGACCGGCACCCTGATTTACCTGCTCAGCAACGCCTCCCGCTTCGTCAACGGCGAAACGGTGATGGTCGACGGCGGCTTCAACGCCTACAGCGGCGTGTAGAGGCCCTTTCCTGCGCCGACTGTTTCTCTGAACGCACAACTCCTGTTTCCTATGTCCCTGATTCAAAGCTGGCGCTGGTATGGTCCTACCGACCCGGTGAGCCTGGCCGACATCCGCCAGGCCGGCGCCACCGATGTGGTATCGGCCCTGCACCACGTTCCCAACGGCCAGATCTGGTCCCAGGCCGAAATCCGGCGGCGGCAGGCCGAGGTGGCGGCCGCGGGCCTGCGCTGGAGCGTGGTGGAAAGTGTGCCCGTGTCGGAAAGCATCAAAACCCGCACCGGCGAGTTCCAGCGCCACATCACCAACTACCAGGAGTCGTTGCGCAACCTGGCCGCCTGCGGCATCTACACGGTCACCTACAACTTCATGCCGGTGCTCGACTGGACCCGCACCGACCTGGCCTACGAAGTGGAAGACGGTTCCCGGGCTCTGCGCTTCGAAAAGGCGGCCTTCGTGGCCTTCGACGCCCTGCTGCTCCAGCGCCCCGGCGCCGCCGCGGAGTACACCGAGGCCGAGCTGACCCAGGCCCGGCAGCGCCTGGAGGGCATGAGCGAAGCCGAGCGGGCGTTGCTGCAGCGCAACATCATTGCCGGCCTGCCCGGCTCGGAGGAAAGCTTCACGCTAACCCAGTTTCAGCGGGCCCTAGACGCTTACCGGCACATCGACGCGGCCCGGCTGCGGGAAAACCTGATTTTGTTTCTGCGCGAGATGGTGCCCGTGGCCGAGCGGGTGGGCATCGACCTGGCCCTGCACCCCGACGACCCGCCTTACCCGATTCTGGGGTTGCCGCGGGTGGTGAGCACGGCCGAAGACGTGCAGGCGCTGTTTGACGCCGTGCCCTCGCCCAGCAACGGCCTCTGCTTCTGCACCGGCTCGTTCGGCGTGCGCCCCGACAACGACCTGCCGGAAATGGTGCGCCGGTTTGCCGACCGGATCCACTTCGTACACCTGCGCAGCACCCAACGCGACGCGGCGGGCAACTTCTACGAGGCCAACCACCTGGAGGGCGACGTGGATATGTACGCCGTGATGCGCGAGCTGGTGCTGGCCATGCGGCGGCGGCACGTGCGGCTGCCCATGCGCCCCGACCACGGCCACCAGATGCTCGACGACCTGCGCAAGCACACCAACCCCGGCTACTCCGCCATCGGGCGCCTGCGGGGTCTGGCCGAGCTGCGCGGCCTGGAAATGGGCATCAGCCGCGGCCTGGAAGCCTAAACGAGCCCAGTTCCTGCCTAGCCCGACGGCCTAAGACGCGGCTAGTTGCGGTTGGGGCCAGCCAGCTTTTCCAGGGCCGCTTTGAACTCGGGCGTGTCGTATTCGGCCATGCCGTCGTGGCGGGCGGCTACCTGCCCGTCGGGCCCCAGAATGACGGTGGAGGGAATCGAGTTGGAGTCGAATGGCGCAGGCAGCGGACCAGCCGGGAAGTACACCGGAAACGTGTAGCCGCGCCGCTTGAGCAGGGCCCGGGCCTTGGCTGGATTCTGGTCGAGCGAAATCATGACGAAGGCCACCTTGGCCGGGTCCAGCTTCTGGTAGAGGGCGTAAATCCCCGGCATCTCGGCCACGCAGGGCGGGCACCAGCTGGCCCACAGGTTCACGAACACCACCTTGCCCTTCAGCGCGCTCAGGTTTACTGGCCGGCCCTCCAGCGTGAGCAGCGGCAGGCTGTGCGGGTAGGCGGCCCCACCGGTGGGCACGATGGGCGCCCGCGGGCTCACCGGCACCTCCGCCTTCCACAGGCCCGTGGCCAGCAGGCCGCGCTGCATGGTACCCAGCACCAGCGGCCGCAGGTCGGTCAGCATCACGAGGGCGAACAACGCCAGGGGCAGCCATTGCAGCAGATTTTTGCGGGTCATGGTAGGCAGAGTTGAAAGCGAAGAAAACAGCGGCGTGAGCTGGGGCGCAAACCTACGCGCCAGCAGATTTCGCTAGGTGTTGGGCAAAGATACGGCCGGCGGTCCGCACTGCCCTGCCGTCACCCGGCATCTTCCCGCTTGCTTCCGGATGGCAAAAGGGCTGCCTATCCCGGCGTGGGCCGAGCAAACTTTGCGGCGCTTGCCAGCCGGGAAAGCCGTAATTTGCGGTTTCAAACCGTTCACAATCAGCTCCTGGCTTTGCCCTTTTTTGTGGAAAAACTTCTACCCGCCGCTTCCAAAAAGTACATTCCGTCGCTTACCGGCATGCGGGCCATTGCCGCCTTCATGGTCTTTGTCTGCCACAACCCGATCAACTACGCGCAGCCGCTGACCCCGCTGCAGCGCGCTGGCAACGGGCTGCTCGTTGCCTTCGACATCGGGGTAGCCATCTTCTTCGTACTCAGCGGCTTTCTGATTACGCTTCGCTACGCGGAGAACATCACCCTGTCGTGGCAGTGGATTGTGCGCTACACCCGCAACCGCATGGCCCGCATCTACCCGATGTACTTTCTGGTGACGGTCGTCACCATCGTGGCCAGTCAGCTCAGCACGGCCTACGACCCGTCGCGGGTGTGGCAGTACTTCTCGCCCACCGACAAGGCCATTGCCATTTTTGCGAACCTGACCTTTATCCGGGGCTTTTTCAGCAACCTGACCTGGACCCTGGCCGGGCAGGGCTGGTCGCTGACGGTGGAAGAATGCTTTTACCTGGCCGCGCCGTTTATGCTGCTGAGCGTGATGCGCCAGCCCAAGCTGCTCCCACTCTGGGCGCTGGGGCTGCTGGCCACGGGCTTCGCGCTGGTGGGCGTCGGGTCCCTGGCCCCGGAGCACCTCTACGGCTTTTTCAAGACCGTGCGCTTCATGTTGAACTGGACCTTTTTTGGCCGTTGCATTGAGTTTGTGCTCGGCATGGGCCTGGGGCTGTACGTTATCAAGCGGCCGAAGCCGCAGGTAGCTACCGGCTGGGCCACCTACCTGGGCAGCGCCTGGATGGGGCTGTGCATGCTGGCCTTCACGGCCTTTGAATTCAGCCACGACCCCGGCCCCATTCCGGGCCTGACCACCTACTCCGCCATTTTCGTGCACAACGTGCTGCTGCCCCTGGGTATCGTTGCGCTGTTCTGGGGCCTGATTCACGAGCAGACCGTGGTGCGCCGCCTGCTCGAAACCGACCTGTTTTCGCTGCTGGGCAAAAGCTCCTACGTGTTTTACCTGACCCACGTGGGCGTGCTCAACTTTTTGATTGAGTACCACCTGACCACCAACGTGCTGGTGAAGTTTGTGCTGATGAACCTGGTTTCCATTGGCCTCTACAAACTCGTGGAGCACCCGATTCACCGCTGGCTTACCCAGCGGGCCAAGCCCCGGCCCGTGGCGGTAGCGGCTTAGACGAAGCTGGCTTCTGCGAAAATCAGGAACAGGGCGGCTGGGGCTGGAGTGAGCCGTCCGGCGTGCTACAAGCCGGCGCCGTACCTTACTTACTTCTCCAGAATCAACCTTTCCAGCCCGTGCAGCCTTCCCTGATCCAGCAGCCCCCGCCGCGGGTGGCCCTCTCCCGCACCTCCCTCGCGGTGGCCGCGTGCTCTACCATCATCGAGTGGTACGACTTCACGCTCTGCCTGTACTTCGCTACCGTCCTCTCGCGGGTGTTTTTCGGGCCGGGCGCCGCCTCGCTGCTCACGGCCCTGGGCGGGTTTGCGGTATCGTACCTGATGCGGCCCCTGGGCGCGCTGTTTTTCGGGCACATCGGCGACCGGTACGGCCGACGACGGATGATGCTGCTGTCGATGGCGCTGATGACGGGCGCCATGCTGGCCACGGCCCTGCTGCCCACCCACGCCCAGCTTGGGGCCCTGGCCGGGTGGCTGCTGCTGGTGCTGCGCTGCCTGATGGCCTTCTCGGTGGGTGGTGAGTATACCGGCGTGGTGGCCTACCTGCTGGAAGGAGCCCAGCCCGGGCGCCGCGGCCTGGTTACTTCCCTGGCCGCGGCGGCCAGTGAGGTCGGGGCACTGCTGGCCGTGGGCGTGTGCGCCCTGCTCGTCTACAGCCTGCCGACGGCCAGCGTGGACACCTGGGGCTGGCGCCTGCCCTTCCTGCTGGGCGCGGGGCTGGCCGGCGGCGTCTGGCTGGCCCGCTCCACCATGCAGGAGTCGCCGGACTTCGAGCGGCAGCAGGCAGCGGGTACCGTGCCGACGGCGCCGCTGCGGCACACGCTGCGCCACCACCGGCCGGCCATTGTGCGCACGTTTTCCATTTCTGCCCTGGGCTCCATCACCTACTACGTCGGCATCACCTACGTGCCCACCTTTTTAGCTACCACGGGGCAGCGCGGGGAAGGCGAGGCCCTGGGGCTGTCGACCATTGCCGCGGTGGTGGTTATTCTGGTCACGCCCTTCGTCGGGCTGCTTTCCGACCGGTTGGGGCGCAAGCCCGTGCTGGCTGCGCTGGCCGGGGCCAGCACCCTGCTGCCCATCACCTTGTTTTCGCTGATGCGGGGCGGCAGCGTCCTGCAGGCCGTTGTGGGTGCCGTCGTGCTGGCGGCGGTGGCCGGGGGCGTGAGTGCCGTGGGGGCCGCGGCCACTGCCGAGCAGTTTCCCGGCGAGGGCCGCCTAAGCGGTCTGGCCCTGGGGGCCACGGCGGCCACGGCCGTATTCGGGGGCCTGACGCCCTTCGTGGCCGAGCTGCTCATCGCCCGCACGGGCTGGCCGCTCGTGCCCGGCGCCATGATTGCGCTGGTCGGCCTGCTGGTGCTGCCGGTGCTGCTCACCATGCCCGAAACGGCTTTCACCGCCGACCAGCAGCCCCCCGCCGCGCAGTAACGAACCGGGCAGCTTTCCTATAGTTCCGACGACCTTTTCCTACTGCAGCCCCTTCAGCTTCCGGTAAAAGCCCTCGGCGTAGGTGTCGCTGATGGGAATGAGCTGGTCGGCCAGCTGAATCCGGTTTTTCTCGATGTGGTCAATCTTGTCGATGGCGACCAGAAACGAGCGGTGCACGCGGGCAAACTCGCGGGCGGGCAGCAGCTCTTCCAGCTTGGCAAAGCTCAGCAGCGTCATAATCTTTTCCTGAGCGGTATGAATCCGGAGATAGTCTTTCATACCCTCCACGAACAGAATGTCGCGGGTGGCAATCTTCTGGATGCGGTGGCCCACCTTCAGAAAAATATACTCCTGCTCGGGCTCCGTTCGGACCGCCGCGGCCGGGTTTTCCGCCGGCGTGGCGAGGGGGCGCGACTCCAGGTAGAGGCGCAGCACCGCCTTGTAGAACCGCTCAAATGGGAAGGGCTTGAGCAGATAGTCGCGCACCTCCAGCTCGTAGGCCTTCAGCGCGTACTGGTCGTAGGCGGTGGTGAGGATAATCAGGGGCCGGGGGTTGAGCATCGGAATAAAGCTCAGCCCATCCAGGTCCGGCATGTTGATATCGAGAAACAGCAGGTCGGGCCGGGCGGTCTGCAGCGGGCCGGCGGCCTCGAGCGGACTGGCGTAGATGCCCTTCAATTCCAGAAACGGCACTTTGCGGATGTACTCTTCCAGGATTTCCTGGGCCAGGTACTCATCCTCAATGATGGCGCAGGTGAGGGGTGGTTGCATGCGGCGGGGGCTGAACTCCGTGGACGGTAAGCGTGGCCGTAAAGGTGGCGGCGGTAGGATGAATCGTGAGCGTGTGCTGCCCCGGGTACAGCAAGGCCAGCCGTTTGCGGACATTGGGCAGGCCGATGCCCCCGGGCTCGTCCAACGGAGTTGCCGGCTTGTTCCCAATGGGGTTCTGCACGCTGAACGTCAACACGTTGCCTTGAAGGTCCACGCGGACTTTCAGGTCGCCGGCCGCCAACCGGGCGGGGCTGTGCTTGTAGGCATTTTCCAGCAGGTGAACGAACAGCAGGGGAGCAATATAGCCGGCGGCGGGGTCTCCCGTTATCCGCAGGTCCACTACCGGGCTGCTTTTGTAGCGCAGCTGCTGCAGGTTCACGTAGTCCTGTAGGTAGTCCAGCTCCCGGGTCAGGGGCACCGTGGCCGCATTCGACTCATAAATCATGTAGCGCATCAGCGAGGCCAGCTGCAGCACCGCCGCCGGGGCGGCCGGGGCCTGCTTATACACCAGCGTGTGGATGTTGTTGAGCGTGTTGAAAAGAAAGTGCGGGTTGATCTGGGCCTTGAGATACGTCAGCTCCGCCTCGGCCGCCTGCTTTTCCAGTTGCTCTTTCCGCAGGGTGTTGAGCACCAGATTTTCGGTAACCCGGGCCAGCCAGCTCAGCCCCAGGAAAATAGCCGTCGAAATCAGGTGCATGCAGTAGTAGGACCGCCACTGCCCAAACGTGTCCAGCGGTTTGTGGTAGAGCAGCAGAAAAGGCCCGGGGCCGGTCAGCACAATGGCCAGCAGCCCAAGCAGGTAACGCCGGCGCTTGCCGGGCCCGGCGGTGTGGGTCAGCAGGTAAAAATGGCAGTAGAAAACGTAGAGGCCGGTGGCTATAAATCCCGCCCCGGTGCTGAGCCAGTGGATGTCGCCCTCACTGCTCAGCTGCAGGGCAACCAGCAGGCCGAACAGGATCCACACGACGAGGTGAATCAGCCGGAAGATGTTTTTGATGCGCTCCATGGCGCAAAGGTGGGGGCTGCAGCCCGACTCTGCCCCGCGTCTTCGACCAGCGTCTAATTCTGCTCTACGAAAGGCGGCCGGCAGCCCGCCGGGGCGGTGGCGGCCGCAACGCGGTGCTTGGTCGACTGCTTCCCGGCTTCAGCATATCGGTTTTCGCCGGCCCGGCCAGGCGGCCTTGCTTTGGGTTACCGGCGGAAAGTCCCGTCCCGGCGCGGCCCCGGCCGCCAAAGCATGCCTCCAAGCAACGCTAATTCAATGGAAAATCATCCGGCTGGGCTGACCATCCGCAACGTCTCGAAAAGGTATGCCAATGGCGTGCAGGCCCTGCACCAGGTGTCGCTCCGGGTGCCGCCGGGCCTGTACGGGCTGCTGGGCCCCAACGGCGCGGGCAAGTCAACGCTGATGCGCACCCTGGCCACGCTTCAGGAGCCGGACGAGGGGCACATCCAACTCGGCGACATCGACGTGATTCATCAGAAGGAAGCCCTGCGCCAGACCCTGGGCTACCTGCCCCAGGAGTTTGGGCTCTACCCCAAGGCCAGCGCCGCGGAGCTGCTCGACTACTTCGCGGTGCTCAAGGGCCTTACCAGCCGAACCGAGCGCCAGGCCGTAACCGAGGCCCTGCTCCGGCAAACCAACCTCTGGGACAAGCGCCACCAGAAGCTAGGCGGCTACTCCGGCGGCATGCGGCAGCGCTTCGGCGTGGCGGTGGCGTTGCTGGGCAATCCCCGGCTGCTCATCGTCGATGAGCCCACGGCGGGCCTGGACCCGGCCGAGCGGGTGCGCTTTCTCAACCTGCTCAGCGAGCTGAGCGACACCAGCGTGGTGCTGCTCTCCACCCACATCGTGGCGGACGTGGCAGAGCTGTGCACCAACATGGCCATCATCGACCAGGGGCAAATTCGGCTGGAAGCCGAGCCGCTGGCGGCAGTGACCTCCCTGCGCGGCCGCATCTGGCGCCAGCTGACCGCCACCGCCGCCCTGCCCCCGCTGGCGCCGGAGCACCGGATTATTTCGGCCAAGCGGCTCAGCGGCCGCCTCCTGGTGCACGTGCACAGCCCGGTCAGCCCCGGCCCCGGCTTCGAGCCGGTGGCGCCGGACCTGGAGGACGTGTACTTCAGCGCGCTGGCGGGCTGCTTCGGCCCGACTGGTGACCTAGCTCAAACGCAGAAGGCTGCCCGATGAAGCTCCGACGGATTTTCGCGCTCGAATTCGGCTACCAGCTCCGCCAGGTGACGACCGGGCTGTATTTCGTGGTTCTGCTGGCGCTGGCTTTTCTTATCGTCGTCGGCAACTACCTCCCCGACGCCCGCGACGGGTATTTTCTGCTCAACGCGCCCATTGTGCTGGCAGCCGTCACGGCCATCTGCAGCGTGAAGTGGCTGCTGATCGGGGCCTCCGTGGCGGGCGAGGCGGGCACCCGGGACGTGCAGACCCGTATGCACCTGCTCACCTACCCCGCGCCGGTCAGCAAGGCGCAGTACCTGGGCGGACGGTTTCTGGCCGCCTTTGCCCTGAGCGCGCTCGTGCTGCTGGCCATTCCGGCGGGGCTGCTGCTGGCCGTGTACGGAACCGGGGTTGAGGCTGAGCTGCTGGGCCCGTTCCGGGGCGCGGCCTACCTGACCACCTTTGGCTTTATCGCGCTGCCCAACGCCTTTTTCGCCTCGGCCCTGCAGTTCTCGGTGGTAACGCTCAGTCGCCGGGCCCTGGGCAGCTACCTGGCCGGGGCGGCCCTGTTTGCGGTAGCCTACCTGATCTGGCCGGTGCTGCCGCAGACCGGGAACTGGGGCCGCCTGGCCGACCCAATGAGCTTTGGGCTGGTTCTGGACCATGTGTCCACCGACTGGAGCCCTGTGGAAAAGAACACGCGCCTACTCTCGTTGGACGGTCCATTTCTCGCCAACCGCCTGCTGTGGCTAGGTTTCTCGCTGGCTTTGCTGGCCTTCACGTATTGGCGTTTTCAATTCAACATCCCCGAATCAGCCCGCAAGGTCCAGCCCGCCGCCCAGCTGGATGCCCCCGGCCTGTCCCGGCCGGGATGGTCCCCGGAAGCTGTGGGTGCGCGGCCGACAGGCCGGGGCACATACGGCCGCACTACCCACTGGCGGCAGCTGCGGCGGCTTACCTGGACGGCCTTTCGGCAGCTGGCCACCAGCCGGGCCGGGCTGCCCCTGCTGACCTTATTGGCGTTGCTGGTGGGCCTCACTATCCGCGGCAACCTGAAGGGCCGGGGCGTGCCCCTGCTGCCCCGCACCGACTTTGTACTGGACTACCTGACCGCGCCGCTCACGGAGCCCGCCTCATTTTGGGTGCTCCTTGCGTTGCTGACCGTTTTCTACGCCGGGGAACTGGTGTGGCGGGAACGGGAAGCCGGCCTGGGCGACCTGGTGCACGCGGCGCCGGTACCGGAATGGGTGCTGCTGCTGAGTCGGTTCCTGGCCCTGGCCCTCCTGCTGGTGGGGTGGCTGGCTCTGCTCCTGACGGCCGGGCTGGTGGCGCAGGCCTCCTTGGGCGGAGCCCGGGCCGAAATCGGGCTGTACGTACCGGTGCTGTTTGGGCTGCAGCTCGTGGACTGCCTGCTCTTCGCCCTGCTGGCGCTCAGCGTGCACGTGCTGGTCAATCAGAAGTTTGCGGGGCATCTGGTGGCCCTGCTGGTTTACGGCGCCCTCACCTTTGCGCCGACTCTGGGCCTTGAGCACAAGCTGCTCATCTACGGCGCCAGCCCGGGCTGGACCTACACCGAAATGGCGGGCTTCGGGCCGACGCTCACCCCCTGGCTGTGGTTTAAGGCCTACTGGGCGGCGTGGGCCCTGCTGCTGGCCGGGGTGGCGGGGTTGTTTTGGGTGCGGAGCCGAGAAACGGGGCTTGGTGCCCGGCTCCGACTGGCCCGCCAGCGCTTGACGGGCGCGGTGCGCTGGGTAGCGGCGGGAGCGGCCACCGGCGTTGTGCTGCTCGGCGGCTTTATTTTCTACAACACCAACGTGCTCAACCCCTACGTCAGCGGGGCTGCTGCCGCGGCGCAGCGGGCAAGCTATGAGCAACGCTACCACCGCTACCGGAATGCGCCCCAGCCTCTGCTGACTGGCGTCAGGCTGGGGGTGGAAATCTACCCCCGGCAGCGCACGGTGGTCATCCGGGGCACTTACCAGCTGAAAAACCCCGGCCGGGCGCCCATCGACTCAGTCCATCTGGCTACGGGCGCCGGCGTGGCTACCTCCGCCGTGCACCTCGACCAGCCTTTCCGGGAGCTCCTCGCTGACGAAGCGCTGGGCCACCGTATCTACGCCCTGCGCCGGCCGTTGCAGCCCGGCGATTCACTGCGCCTGCGCTTTGCCGTCACCTACCACGCCCGGGGCTTTACCAACGGCGGCGCCGACGCGCTGGTCCTGGACAACGGCACCAGCTTCCGGAATATGGAGTGGCTGCCCGCCATTGGCTACCAGCCCTACCGGGAGCTGGACGAGGCCGGCGCCCGCAAAGCGCACGGCCTGCCGGCCCGACCCGCCACTCCCTCGCTCTACGACGAGGCGGCCCGGCGCTACGCCCCATTTGCCGAGCAGATCCGCTTTGAGGCCGTCGTGGGCACGGATGCCGACCAGCAGGTGGTGGCCCCGGGTACCCTGCGCCGGACCTGGCTCAACGCCGGCCGCCACTACTTCCACTACGCCACGGACGCGCCCATTCGCAATGAATACGCCATTTTCTCGGCCCGCTACGCCGTGCAGGAAGGCCGCTGGCGAAACCCGGCGGGCGGCCCGGCAGTAGCCGTCCAGGTGTTTTATCCGCCGGGCCTTACGCTGAACCCGGCGCGCATGGTTCGTAGCGCCCAGGCGTCGCTGGACTATTATTCCCGGCAGTTTGGGCCTTACCCCCACCGTCAGCTTCGCTTTGTGGCCCACCCCGGCTACGGCTTCGGCCACCACGCCGCCCCCATCGACATTACGGTCGAGGAAGGCTTTTTCCTACTGAATCCGGAGGCCGATGCGCGGGGCTTTGACCTGGTAACGGCCGTGGTGGCGCACGAGGTGGCCCACCAGTGGTGGGGCAATCAGCTCAAGCAGGCTTACGTGGAGGGCGCCGGCCTGATTACTGAAAGCCTGGCCTGGTACTCGGCCCTGGGCATGGTGGAAGACAAGTACGGCCCGGAGCACCTCGAGCGGCTGCTACGTTTTTTGCGGGAAGAAAACGAGACCCCGCGCACCCGCGCCGCCTTGCCGCTGCTGCAGGCCAATGACTGGTACCAACACTACCGCAAAGGTCCGCTGGCTCTGTACGCCCTGAGCCAGTATATGGGCCGGGACCGGGTAAACGGGGCGCTTCGCAACCTGCTGGCCCACCACCGTCCCGGTACCGTTCCCCATCCTACTTCCCTCGACCTCTATCGGGAGCTCCAGACGGCCACCCCGGACTCACTCCGCCCCTTGCTGCACGACCTGTTTGCGGCCAATATGTTCTGGGACCTGGCCACGGAAACTGCTACGGCCAGACAAGGTCAGCGGGGCCGCTGGCAGGTGACGCTCACGCTGCGGGCCCGGAAGCTGGTGGTGGATAGCCTCGGCGCCGAAACGCAGCTGCCGCTCCAGGACTGGGTGGAAGTTGGCGTCTTTGGTCCCGCCGCGGCCGGGCAGGAGTTCGGCAAGTTGCTTTACCGGCAAAAGCACCTGCTCAAATCCGGTCCGCAAACGATAGTAGTAACGGTACCTGGCCCGCCCGCCCGAGCCGCCCTCGACCCGCGCCATCTGCTGGTTGACTGGCAGTCAGAGGATAACTACCAAGCGGTACAGCTTATAAAGTAGCATTGTGACTTTTGGCGACAAGCTTTCGCGGTAATAGCGGCCTTGAGCCGCTGGCGGCCAACTATGCAGCGGGGCAGGGGTTAGGATTGGCGGGGCAGGCCGTGCGTTAACATCAACAGCGCCCGTTGGCTACCTATGCGCAGGTAGCCAACGGGCGCTGTACATACCGTGCGGGTCTAGCCGCAGCTCCACAGGGTGCCCGTGTAGTCGAGCCCAAACACATACGCATCATCACTGCCTGCATTGAGCGTGCCCATCGACACAGACAAGCCTCCGCTGCCCGGCTGGCCTACACTGGCCCAACGCCAGCTGGTACTGGGCTTGCAAAACCACAAGGTGCCTTTGCTGTCTTGCAGAAAGACGTACAAATCCCCCAGAAAATCCAATGGCCCCAGCGACAGGGTCAGCATCGTGCCCGCGGGCTGGCCCAGG
>NZ_SEWE01000042.1 GCF_004167665.1 Hymenobacter persicinus
GCCCTGCTCGCACTCCCGGCGGCGGGTGTTGTACTCCGAGCTGGCCAGGCTGTGCTTCACCCCCGAATTGCAGAGCACCAGGTGGTAGGCGGCCGAATCGAAAGGAAAATACTCGTATTCCAGCGAGCGGCAGT
Source organism: Hymenobacter persicinus (assembly GCF_004167665.1). Classification (GTDB taxonomy): domain Bacteria; phylum Bacteroidota; class Bacteroidia; order Cytophagales; family Hymenobacteraceae; genus Hymenobacter; species Hymenobacter persicinus. The sequence continues at coordinate 135 of NZ_SEWE01000042.1, forward strand.
CGAGACGCACAACATGGCCGGCGCGCCCGTGCAGGCTGGCAAACTGATCCATGAGGCCGCACTGCACCCCGGCAAACGTGTGCTCGGCGGCCTGCCCGATCAGGGCCAGCTCCAGCAGGCTGAAGCCGGTACGCAGCAGCTCATTGAGGGCAAAGGCCAGCCCGCATTCCACCGCCGCCGACGAAGACAGCCCCGCCCCCATCGGCACGTTGCCCCCGAACACGCAGTCAAAGCCCGGCACAACGATGCCGCGCTGCTGAAACTGCGCCACCACGCCCAGCAGGTAGTTGGCCCACAGCGTCGGGCCGGGCTGCACGGCGCCCGCGGCCAGATCCAGTTCAAGCGCCTCGTCTTTGTCAAAAGAAAACAAGCGGGCCGCGCTGCCGCCGTTGAGGCCCACGGCAAAGACAATCTCCCGGTCGATGGCCGCGGGCAGCACGAAGCCGCCGTTGTAGTCGGTATGCTCCCCGATCAGGTTCACCCGGCCGGGAGCCCGCACCAGTAGCGGCGCATAGTCGTAGCGCTCCTGAAAGGCCGTCGCAATTTCTTCTTTCAACATGCTGATATCTAACAGGTAGTCGGACCAATTTATGCCCAGCCGGGAGCACCGGGGCAGTCGCAAATCTATGCAATCGATTGCAAAATCAAACTCACAGCGGCCTGCTTTACCCATCATTTTGCTGCTATTGATAATTTCACTCGGCTTTTACCTTAGACAGAAGCGGATTTAGGAGGGTGATTAGTTGGCGCTACTCCAGAACACGAGGGCGAAGGAGCAGTAAGCCCGGGAATGAACTAAACTATTTCTTTTGAAAATCATTCGCCAATACCTTGCTTACCAAACAATAACCCTTTTACCAACCTTATACCCACTTGCTTATTGCGGCAGCAATCTCTATTTATGCAAACGATTGCAAAATCAGACGGAAGACTGCTCCTACTGAACATAGCCGGTCGTTTCGCCTGAGTTTCTGTTCATATGCGCTTTATCCGCACTCCGTTTGCCTGCTTTCTGGCCCTGCAGCTACAGACTGCCAGGCCGGGCCCCGAATCGGTGCATGCGGATGTTGGATTTATTCGGCTGCAATAGACTGTAGTGCTCTGACACTCGAACCTACCCTCCGACTTCTTCGCTCCGCTTTCTTTGTTTCCAACCGGCCCCAACCTCTCCGGCTATGCGTTTTTTCTCTTCTCTTTTTCCGGGTCTGCGCGTGGCGGTGGTGCTGTGGCTGGCCGCCGGCGACGCGGCTTTCGGGCAGGTTCGCCAGGACATTTTGCTGACCACGAACTGGAAGTTCAGCAAGGGCGACGTGGTCAATGCTGCCGCCCCCGACTTTTCGGATGCGAAGTGGCAAACCGTTAGCGTGCCCCACGACTGGGCCATCTACGGCCCTTTCGACGGCAACAACGACCTGCAGGAAGTGAAAATCGAGCAGAACAACGAGAAGCAGGCCACCCTCAAGGCCGGCCGCACCGGTGGGCTGCCCTTCATCGGGACGGGCTGGTACCGGCGGGCGCTGACGGTACCCGGCTTCAAGCCGGGCAAGCGGGCCGTGCTGCTCTTCGACGGGGCCATGAGCAATGCCCACGTGTTTGTGAACGGGCGCGAGGTGGGCTCCTGGCCCTACGGCTACAACTCTTTTTCCTTTGACATAACCGACTTTCTCAAGCCGACCGGCCCGAACCTGCTGGCCGTGCGGCTGCAGAACCAGCCCGAGGCCTCGCGCTGGTACCCGGGTGCCGGCCTCTACCGCAACGTGCACCTTATCGTGACCAACGACGTGCACGTTCCCGTGTGGGGCACCTACCTGACCACGCCCGACATCACCGCCGAAGCCGCCAAGGTGACGCTCAAAACCCAGGTGGAAGCCCCGGCCGGCACCCGCGCGCCCCTGCGCCTGCAAACCGAAATCCGGGACGCGGCCGGCAAGGTGCTCACGACGACCACGACCACGCTGGCGGCCGCCCCCGGCACCTTCGAGCAGCAGCTGGTAGTGGCCAAACCCCGGCTCTGGTCGCCGGAAACGCCGGTGCTCTACACGGCCGTGTCCAGGCTATATGCCGGCGACGAACTCAAGGACGAGTACCGCACCCGCTTCGGCATCCGCTCGTTCCGGTTTGAGGCCGACAAGGGCTTCTTCCTCAACGGGCAGCCGCGCAAGTTCCGGGGCGTCTGCAACCACCACGACCTGGGTCCCCTGGGTACGGCCGTGAACGCGGCCGCCCTGCGGCGCCAGCTCACCCTGCTCAAGGAGCTGGGCGCCGATGCCATCCGCACCACCCACAACATGCCGGCCCCGGAGCTGGTGAGCCTGGCCGACGAACTGGGCTTTATGCTTATCGTGGAGTCGTTTGATGAATGGAAAAAGCCCAAGGTGAAGAACGGCTACAGCCAGTACTTCGATCAGTGGGCGGAAAAGGACCTCGTGAACATGGTGCACCGCGACCGGAACCACCCCTCGGTGATTCTGTGGAGCATCGGCAACGAGGTGCCCGACCAGTGGGCCCCGGGCGGGGTATCCATTGCCCAGCGCCTGCAGGACATCGTGCACCGCGAAGACCCCACCCGCCCCGTGACGGCCGGCATGGACCAGTTCGACGCGGCCGTGGGCAACGGCTTCGCGGCCCTGCTCGACGTGCCCGGCTTCAACTACAAGCCGTCCCGCTACCCCGAGGCCCGCGCCAAGCTGCCCCAGGGGATGATGCTGGGCTCCGAAACGGCCTCCACCGTCAGTTCCCGCGGGGTCTACAAGTTTCCCGTGGTGCCCGGCAAAGACAAGAAGTACGCCGACAACCAGTCGTCGTCGTACGACTTGGAGGTGTGCAACTGGTCGCAGACTCCGGACGAGGAGTTCGTGCAGCAGGACGCCCTGCCCTACGTGCTGGGCGAGTTCGTCTGGACCGGCTTCGACTACCTGGGCGAGCCCACGCCCTACGACGAGGCCTGGCCGTCGCACAGCTCCTACTTCGGCATCCTGGACCTGGCCGGCCTGCCCAAAGACCGGTTCTACCTCTATAAGTCGCGCTGGAACCCGGCCCCCACGCTCCACCTGCTGCCGCACTGGACCTGGCCGGGCCGCGAGGGCCAGACCACCCCCGTGTACTGTTACACCAACTACCCCGAGGCCGAGCTGTTTGTGAACGGCAAAAGCCAGGGCCGCCAGCGCAAAACCACCACCGGCAGCCCCCAGGCCCGCTACCGCCTGATGTGGAACGAGGTGAAATACGCGCCGGGCAGCCTCAAAGTGGTAGCCTACAATGCCGCCGGCAAGGTCGTGGCGACGGAAGAGGTGCATACCGCCGGCCCGCCCCACCACGTGCGCCTCGTGGCCGACCGTACGAAGCTGACCGCCGACGGGCAGGACCTGGCTTTCGTGACGGCCCGGGTGGAAGACGCCCAGGGTAACCTCTGCCCCGAGGCCACGAACCAGCTCCAGTTTAAAGTAGCAGGCGCGGGCAGCTTCCGCGCCGCCGCCAACGGCAACCCGGCCAGCCTGGAGCCCTTCCAGGAGCCCCGTATGAAAGCCTTCCAGGGCATGCTCGTGGTACTGGTGCAGGCCACCGACAAGGCGGGCACCGCCCAGCTCACCGTCAGCAGTGCGGGGCTGAAAAGCGCCTCGGTAAGCATTCAGACGACCAGCGCGAAGTAGGCCGCGCTCCAACCATCAACGCCCTCCGCCGACAGCTCCGTAAGCTGCCCGCGGAAGGCGTTGTCGTTGAATAAGCGGGTCGCAGGGGAAGTTACCGCTCCCGCTCCAGGCGCTGCACCCGCTCGAGCAGATTATGCAACTGCGCCGCCAGCGTGTCGGGGGCCGGTGCCGGGAGCTGAAAGCTCAGCCGCCCCGTGACGAGCCACAGCTCCTGCACGTGTGCCCAGGTGAATTCCGCCCCGGCCTGGCCCGCTTCCACCACCAGCTGCACTGCGCCAGCCACCGCGGGAGTCAGTCGGCCAATGGCCAGCCTCTGGACAGTAACCACGACGTAGATGGCGGCCGGGTCCAGCTGATTCACGGACGGTTTGGGCGTCAGCAGACGGGCAATAACCCAGTCGTGGAGCTGAAAATCGGGCTGCAGGCTGGTGTCCGTCACCTGAAAGCAGCGGAAACGGCCCTGCTGTACCTGGGGTAGCGGCAGAGTTAGCGCGGGCAAGGTTTGCTCAAATGCCGGCTCGACGCAGCGCGCGGCATACTGCGCCGCCGCTGCGGCATCTACCATCCGCAGTTCGGCAACGGGCGCCGCCTTCTTCGGAGAAGCCCCGTAGCCAACCCGTTCCTCCTCGACCAGCAGCGCAGCGCCCGGTTCGGCCGCGGTATAGCCTTTAGCTGGCGCCAGTGCCTGACCGACTTCCTCGGCCGGATCCGTAAAGAGCCAGTTCAGGTCGACGCCCCGCGTATGCAGAAAGCGAATAAACTCTTTCGGCACCCCTTCCTTGCGCCCGTTCTCCAGCTGGCTGATGTCGCGCTGGGACAAGCCGCTGGCCTGAGCCAGTTCCAGCTGGGTCATCTGGAATTGCTGGCGAATCAGGCGAATTTTAGCGGGAATCCAGTCCATGGAATAATTTATTCAAAAAAAGAATTGCAAGCACTTGACACGCATTCTTATATTGAATATACTTGTGTGTGATTTAAGCAAAGATGCACATACGCCTTGCGGTCTGCAACCAGTCCTATCTAACTCTACCCTCCGGTTTCCACTAACTAACTCCCTTTATCATTTCTAAACTATGCCCTTCCTGATTTCTAGCCCCCTATCAATTTATTACTAATCCAGCATTCCTATCCGATTCATTACGCGTGCATTTTTCGACTATTTCCGGGTGCCGCTCTGGTGTAGTTTATCAATTAGCAGCGGGCTTATTATCAACGCAATTGTTACCCCAATCACTATTTACTACTCTATTTCCATCATTTACGCTGCTAGCTTCTATAGTTAGTTATCCCCGCGGTCCTGGGCAAAAATCCATTAAACCATCCCGACCGTAGCCGCCCGCGCTTCTACCCTATTGCAGCAGTATTCCATTTGGTCGCCTGGCCCACGCCAGGCGACCAGGTGAGGGCCCGTTCGTGCCTTTTTTATCCCTCTCTCCTCCGGCTGTCAACGCTGTATCGCTGCGTAGCTGAGTCTGCATTTACGGCATTGCAGCGGCCGCTAGGGCAACGAATAACCCGGGCGGCGGCCGGGCGCAATACTATTCTCATTTCCATTTTATAGCCATTATTTATGTCTCTGCTCTTTTCCCCGGTTCAGGGCTTATTCCTGAACAACGTCTCGCGGGTGTACCGCTCGGTTCTTCCGTGGGCGTGGCGCAGCTACTGTATCTGCCAGCTGCTGCTGGGTACATTTCACCCCGCCCTGGCCCAGCAGCCGACCATTACGCCGGCAGTGCCACAGCTGCAAAGCTACGTTCCGGGCTCGCCTACCACGGCCGCCCTGGAGCGCTACGTGACCATGCCCGTCAGTGAACAAAGCGGAACGCCGTCCGTCAGCGTGCCGCTGTTTGAGGTGAAAAGCCGACAACTGAAGCTGCCCATCAGCCTTACCTACCACGCTGGGGGCATCCGGGTGACGGACGACGCGTCGTGGGTGGGGTTGGGCTGGAGCCTGCAGGCCGGCGGCATGATTTCCCGCTCGTTGCGGGGCTTGCCAGACGAGCATGAAACCCTCGGATTTCTGGCCAACCGCCGCACGATTCCGGATGCCGGTACCATTAATGATGTCCTTGACTTCCGACTGCTGCAGACAGTGGCCGAAAACCGCCTGGATTGCGAGCCCGACCTGTTTTCCTACAACTATCCGGAAGGCGGCGGGCAGTTTGCCTTCGGCGTTGACGGCCTGCCCCATCCGATTCCTTTCGACCCCGTGGTCATTAAGGCTTCCCTGCTGGGCTTCGGCAGTCAGCTGACCATCACATCGCCTTCCGGGACGGTTTACCAATTTGCCGACTGGGAAAGCACAACCATCCGGCAGCGCGGGCCCGACGTATGGCACCGCTCGGCGTGGTATCTGTCGCGCATCATTTCTGCCGACGCCACGGATACCATCTCCTTTGAGTACAACCGCCACCGCATTTCGTACGCTCCCACCCAGTCCCAGCAGCAGGTACTACCCATCTATTACATGCTGGCCAACGGCGTTCCAACCAACCCCAATTCCGAAGGGGTGGTCACGAGCACGAGCTACGTAGAAACCAAGGCCGTCAAGCTGTTTCGAATCCGTTTTGCTTCGGGCTACGTGCAGTTTAATGCAGACTCCACCAAACGGCTGGATATCCCCTCTGATGCCAGCCTGGGTTCGGTGGAGTTGTACGCCCAAGCCACGCGGCAAGCCCCGGCGCGACTTATTCGCCGGTTTGACCTGCAACAGTCGTATTTCCAAAGTACCGGGGGTGCCGCACCGCGCTTCAACAGCCGATTACGGCTCGACGGCATCACCGAAAGTGCCGGCTCTCTTCGCAAGCCGGGCCACCGGTTTCAGTACTCCGCCATTCCTCTGCCCCCGCGCGACTCCTACGCCCAGGACCACTGGGGATTTTTTAACAACCGTACTAACCTGGATCTGATACCGCGGCAGATCTTCCAGACTATCTACCAGCCTCGGGCTCTGGGTCAGGCCGACCGCACTCCCGATTCAGCTTATGTGCAGGCTGGGCTGCTCCAGCAGATCATCTACCCAACCGGGGGCCGCACAACGCTCTCTTTTGAGTCTAACACGACGGACGAGCGCCGCAAAATCCCTCAACCTATCAAGGTTTATTCGGCGGCAGCCTTGGCCCCTTCCAACACCCCGGTGACCGTCTCGACTACATTTAAGGTGGAATACAGCCGTGATGTCCGGGCCGCTATTGACTTTTCCATCAACTGCTCCGGTACCGGCGGGTGGAGTCACAACACTGGTGGCGCCACTCTATTCGATATAACCGATGGAAAAGACCGGCAGATCCAGATATACAAGATAGCCGGCTGCGAAACCAACACGGTGGACGAACATACCGGCATTGCGGACAGCATTATGCTGCTGACGGGCCATACCTATCAGTTGATGGCTGAATCTGATAACCCCGATATGGAAACGGAGATGCGCGTCACATGGCGCGACATTTCTGCCCCCGACAAGTACGAACACTACAAGCACTTGGTAGGCGGGGTGCGGATTCGGCGCATCACTACTTCCCCAGCTGCGGGTGGGCCCACCCTCACCAAGCGGTATTCCTACGTTCAGCCCAACCACCCAGACCGTTCCAGTGGCTACACTCCCGGGCTTCCACTGCGCTATTCTTACCGGCGTGAAATCCGCTATGGCGTCTTAGAGGAGCCCGTTATTGAATTCGTTACACCCGGAATATGCAGTTTCTATCCTAATGCAGGCTGGGAAATAACGGCTGGCTCCAGCCCTTTGGGACAAGCCAGCGGCCAAGCGGTAGCCTATTCTGCCGTCAGCGTCGATGACGGCCCACGCAGCGGTAAGACGGTAAGTGAGTATTCCGTCTGCCAGGATAGCGCCAGCACCGAGCTACCCATGGTAGCCCCTATCGACAACTCCTGGCGTCGCGGCCAGCTGTTGTCCCGGAGCGTGTACCAGTCGGAGGACGGAAGCAAATTTCGCCTGCTCGAGCGCACCACCAACACCTATTCCCTCGACTCCCGCAACCGCAGTGTTATCCAGGGCTTCAAGGTGATGGCGCAGGTGGCCTCCCGGGGCTCGGCCTGCAATAACATCCCGGAAAAGCGCGAATTCAGCACCGGCTATTATGCCTATCAAAACTTTTCTCATCCCAGCTACTGGCTTCACCTCGACTCGACGGTAGTATATCGCTACGCCGCGCAAGACACCACCCAGGCTCCTCTGACTACGACAACGCTTTACCAGTACGGCAACCCAAACCACGCCCAGCCAACCACCATTCGGGTATGTGCCGGGACGGCCGATACACTGACCACGCGCTACCGGTACCCACTGGACTTTGCGACCTCAGGCGCCGCAGATACGGCCAGCCGCGGAATTCAGGCACTGGTTGCCCGCCACGTATTGGCTCCCGTTATTGAGCAGCAGCAGTGGCGGCAGCACGACTGGCCCCTGGGCCTAACGGCGGGCACAGTAGTACACTATGACGGGCTGCGCCCACGGCGCATCTGGCAGCTGAAAACTGTTGACCCTATTCTGCCGACCAACTTCCAGCCCTCGGCAGTGCAGCAGGGCCAGTTTCAGCAGGATGCGCGCTACCAGGAAGCCGCTGTCATTGACCGCTACGATGCGCGCGGCAATGTACTCGAGCAACACCGGCCCGGCGAGGCCCCCGTTACCTATCTCTGGGGCTATAATGCGTGCTACGTGGTGGCCGAAATCAAGAATGCCACTTATCCGGAAGTGCTGGCCGTGCTGGGTCAGCCAGCCGTTGATGCCTTGGCTGGTCCCAACCCTGGCTCCGCCGCTGACATCCGCGCCAAAATCAACCTGCTGCGCACTCGGCTGCCGGCCGCCCGGGTAACCACCTTCACCCACGCGCCCCTGGTTGGGCCCACCTCGCGCACGGCTCCCGACGGGCGGACGCTCTTCTATGAGTACGACGCCTTTGGGCGCCTGCTTCGCACCCGCGACGAGCAGAACCGCGTGCTGAGTCAGCAAGAGTACCACTATTCTCGCCCCTGATCCGGGGCGGCAATTCCTATCCCGCTGCTTTTCTACTCCTATCCTTTAGCTGCTTTTCCAGCCTTGCTATGCGCTATCCTTTCCCTATCCGCCTGATTTTCTTGGTTTTCCTGCTGGCCTGGGCCAGCGCCATTCCAGCCCGGGCGCAGGCCCCCGAAGGCGTTGTTGCCGACTCCACCGAGCTGCGCGTATTACGCCAGTTTCTGTTTGCCACCGTCTCTGTTTCCACTTGGCAGAGCATTAAGGACACTCCCCTCCACGCATGGCCCGGGGTGCGGCTGGAGGGCGGCGACGTAGTGGGCCTGTACGGTGCTTACGGCCACCTGACGGGTCCTCTGCACCCTTGCTTAGGGGAATTGCGCCAACTCCGGTACCTGACGCTAACCCAGAATGCGCTGACTGGTCCCATCCCAACCGAGTACCAGCAACTGACCCAGCTTCAGCACCTGTCGCTGGATCAGAACCAGCTGACCGGCCCGATTCCGGACTGGCTGGGCACGCTGCCTTTTCTGGAAAGCCTCAATCTGAACAGCAACAAGCTTAGCGGCTCCATTCCCGCGGCTTTAGGCCAACTTTCTCAGCTACAGTCTTTGTTGCTGAGCGACAACAAGCTGACTGGGACGCTGCCGTCCGCCCTTGGTCAGCTGACCAGTTTGCAACAGCTGAATGTTTCTGCCAACCAACTCAGCGGCAGCATTCCGGCGGAGCTTGGGGGTGCTCGAGCTCTGCAAACCCTCAACCTCAGCTATAACGCCTTATCCGGAAGCTTGCCTAGCACACTGGGCCAGCTGCGTTTCCTCATTGAGTTTGGTGCTTGCCTCAACCGCCTTACGGGCAGCCTGCCCCAATCATTCGCGGCCTGGCAGCAGATTCGCACTATTACCCTCCAGGACAATCTGCTCAGCGGCAGTATTCCGGCCCAGTGGGGGCGTCTGGGCACACTGCAAAGCCTGAGCCTAGCCCACAACCGGCTTACGGGCAGCTTGTCTGATTCCCTCGGCCGCCTCACCCAGCTCACGCGCCTGACGGTGGCGCACAACCAACTCACGGGCCCGTTGCCGGCTGGTCTGGGGCAGCTTGCCGCCCTGGAAGAGCTGGATGTGTCGAGCAACTATTTCACGGCGCTGCTGCCCGCTTCCTGGGCCACTATGCGCGCTTTAAAAACTCTGGATGCCCATCATAATCGACTGGCGGGCAGCATTCCGCCCACCTGGAGTGAGCTGGGCGCGCTGCAAACCCTGGACCTGAGCGAGAACCAGCTCGGGGGTGAACTGCCGGCCTTCCTAGGGGATTTTCGCTTCCTGAGTTATCTGGGGTTAGGTCATAATAACTTCCGGGGCGCAGTACCCGCTGCCCTGACGTTGTTGCCGGCGGTGCGCTACCTGGATCTGTCGGCCAACCAGCTTATAGCAATTCCAAGCTGGGCCCGCAGTGCCCGACGGCCCCAGACCGTTTTGGTGCAGAACAACTATCTGGATTTTGGCACCATCGAGCCCAACTTTACCGCCGTGGGAGTCAGCTGCATCCCGGAGTTTTATTTTATGCCCCAGAATACGCCGATGGCTGACACGCTTCGCTGCGTGGCCCGCACCTACCAGACCATGCACCGCAGCATGGCGGGCACGGGCAACCACTATCAGTGGGAGCGGCAGTTAGGGCAGGCCTGGGTGGAACTACCGGCTCAGACCGACACAACGCTTCAACTGGGCAAGGTGCTTCCCACCATGGAAGGACTGTACCGGCTGCGGGTTTGGAACGATCTGGTTACCAACAGCAATGGCTTCCACATCTTCCTGTATAAGAACGTATTTCTCGATTTGCTGCCCTATGCGCCGCCGGTAGAGAATCTGCCCGTCGAGAGTAGCCTGGTGGCCTCGCCGATTAACACGCTGGCGCCTAATCCATTTACCGGCAACCCCGACTCGCTGGTGCTGAATTTTGTGCGCACCTACACTGCCCGGCAGGAATTTACGGACCCCGAGAATCTGGTTCAGGCTCCCGTGGACGACGTGCAGATCAAAACGGATTACCTGGACGGCTTGGGCCGGCCCGTGCAGAGCGTGCTACGGCAGGAGTCGCCGCTCCGGCGCGATATTGTTCAGCCCACGGCCTACGACGAGCTGGGCCGGGAAACGAAAAGCTATTTGCCCTACACCGCGGCTAATGGCACCGGTGCCCTGGGCCCTTACCGACCGAATGCCATTCGGGAGCAATATGAATTCTACCACGACATTCCCGCGGGAACCGGAGCGCCAGTAGCCGGGCTTCCCCGCACGGGAGTGCCCTACGGTGAAACGGCTTTTGAAGCTTCTCCGCTCAACCGGACCTTAGCAACGGCCGCCCCCGGCGAAGCTTGGCAAATGGCTACCGGTCATGTCACGACCATTCAGGAGCGCCCCAACGTCGTGTCGGACGAGGTTCAGCATTTCACGGTCGGCTACGGCAGCCAGATCAACGCCACCTTTGTGCAAGCCCCCTACGCCGCCGCTACACTATGGGTGAAAGAAACCCGGGATGAGCACGGCTTCCGCATCCTGGAGTTTGAAGACCAGCAAAAACACGTGATTCTGAAACGGGTGCAAACCAGCATTCCCAACCAACTGGTTTCCCTCAACACGGCTCAGCAATGGTTGGAAACGTATTACGTGTACGATGACTTTGGTCACCTGCGGATAGTGCTGCCCCCGAAGGCAGTGGCGCAGTTGCGCGCCAACAACTGGCAGCTGCGCGATGCTGCCGACCCACTGCTGTTTCGCTACCGCTACGACAAGCACGGCCGCGTCATCGCCAAGCAGATTCCGGGTACCGACGGCGAAACCCAGCTAGTCTACAATCAACTGGATCAGGTGGTGCTCAGCCAGGATGCGGCCCAACGGCTGCGCCAGGAATGGTCTTTCACCAAATATGACGTGTGGGGCCGTCCCGTGGTCACGGGGCTCTGCACCCGCAATGCGCCTCTCGAAGTGCTGCAAGGGGAAGCCGAACGAACTGTCATTCAGGCCGAATCCCGTACGGCAGCCGTTTCCAATCCTCATCATTACACGCTCTACCAGGCTTACCCCCCGCTGTCGGCCACCAGCCGGTTCACCCAGCCCCGGGTGCTGACGCTTTCCTATTACGATGACTATAATTTCGACAATGATCCGGCCGCTCAACCCGACGCGGCCTACAACCCGCAGTACGACCACCAATTCACCGGTGCTGGTCCCCGTCCCGATGCCCGCGTCAAGGACTTAATAACGCAGACCCGCAGCCGGGTGCTGGGCCTTCCCGAAACGGGCCCTGGTGCCTGGTTGACGACCACTACGTTCTACGACGAGCGCGCCCGCCCGATTCAGGTCCAGGGCACCAATGCCCGGGGCGGTACCGACGTCATCACCACCCAGCTCGACTTTGCGGGTAAAACCCGGAAAACGTACTCCGTGCATCTGGATGCGCGCCCGGCCGCGCAACCCGTGAGTGTCGCCGAAACCCATACCTACGACCACGCCGGCCGCCTGCTCTCCACAACTCAACAGCTCGGCACCGAGTTGCGGCCTACTGTGCTGGCAACTCTGCGCTACGACGAACTCGGGCAATTGCAGCAGAAAAAGCTTGGCTTGGGCAATCAGAAAGTGGATTACCGCTACAATATCCGCGGGTGGCTCACCCACATCAACGACGCCGTGCAGAGCGAGCCCAACGACATCTGGGGCATGGAGCTGTACTATGAGCACGGTTTCACCACCGACTATTTACAATACAACGGCAACATCACGGGGCAAAAGTGGCGCAGCCAGTCTGACAACGTGACCCGAGCCTACGGCTACGTATATGATGCCAGCAACCGCCTGTTGCAGGGCGACTTTGTGGCCCGCACCGCCACCGGGGCCTGGACCGCGGAAAAACAAAACTACGGCCTGCGCTTTGTCAGCTACGACGAGAACGGCAATATTCTGACCCTGCGGCGCCGGGGGCTGCGGGCTCCGGCCACTTCCACCAGTGCGAAGCAGTACGGCCCCATTGATCAGCTCCTGTACACTTATGCCGGCAACCGCCTGCTCGCCGTCGACGATGCCATCCGGGATAATGGCCCAGCTACCCCCAGTGCCCCGGCCCTTGCCGGCGACTTTCAGGATCAGGGCAGCTACTACCAGCCGCAGCAACAGGCCGAGTACCAGTACGATGCCAACGGCAGCCTGACGGCCGACCGCAACAAGGGCATCACGTCCATTCTTTACAACCATCTAAATCTACCCCGGCGCATCGCCTTCGGCAACGACTCCATTGTGTTTCGCTACTCAGCCGCGGGCCAGAAAGTAGCCAAGCTGGTGTACGAGACGGGCAAGCCCATGCAGCAAACCGACTATGCCGGCGCTTTCCAATACGAGCAGGATTCCCTGCGCTTCTTCCCCCACGCGGAAGGCCGGGTACTATGTCAGGTGCAACGCAGTGCAGCCGGAACGCCAACTGTGCGTTACGTCCGGGAATACAGTATCAAGGATCATTTGGGCAATCTGCGCATAGCCTACCGCCCCGGCGACACAGCCGTTTTCAAGGCCACGATGGAAATGAACCCAGCTTCCGTAGCCCGGCAGGAAGAACAGCAGTTTGATTCAGCCAGCATTGCCCGGAGCCGCTTTATGGCTGGCGCTTTGGCGCGCACGGGATCCTACGTGGCCCGTCTTAATGCCGCAACGGGCCAGGCTCTGGGTCCATCTAAAATACTGAGTGTGCACAAAGGTGATACCATCACGGTGACGGCACACGGCATGTATCAGCAATATCTGCGCACGAAAAAGCTGGCGTTATCGCTGCCAACTATTGTGGCCGGCACCCTGCTCCAACAGCCAACTATGCAGCCGGGCGGTGAGCCTACCCGCAGACTTCGACCCCTGCCATTCCTCGGCCTTAGCTTATCTATGTTGCCAACCTTGGCTCGCACGCAGAATATTCCCGAAGGATTTTTACGCATTCTCGTTTATAACGCAGATTCTACTCTAGTTGAGACACTCAACCACTCCCTCTCGGAAACAGCCTATAACAATTATGAGTCCCTATTAAAGCGCGTTATTGCTCCCGCTGATGGTTATATCCAAGCCTATGTAGGCAATACCAGTAGCGCCGACGTATTCTTTGATGACATAGAGGTAAGATATAGTCCGGGTTTAGTCGTGCAAGAGAATGTCTATGACCCGTGGGGATTGAATCTGGCTGGATTGGAAAGGACAAGCATTGCGCACGAGAATAAATATCAGTATAATGGCAAAGAAAAGCAGCAAGAACTGGGCCTTAACTGGCAGGATTATGGCGCACGCATGTATGATACACAGTTGGGACGGTGGCATGCTGTGGATCCGTTATCAGATATAATGCACAGATATAGCCCTTATGTTTACTGCTTCGACAATCCCATAAGATTTGTTGACCCTGATGGCAGAATAAGCGAAGAAAGAATCGGCCCAAATGCAACAGCAGGACCCAGAAACTCAGCAAGCGAAATTGAGAGAGGAAACAATACTACCACAGCAAGAAGCTCATCTAGCATCTCAGTGACAAACACTGAAACTAATAGATATGGAGAAACAAAGTCTACAATAAGCAATATAAAAGGCTCTTCTCAAGATATAGCAAATATCTCGAATTACAGTGCAGAAGTTGTATCCTCATCAATGCGCCAAGCAAAAGTAAATTCTGTCCGTGTCAGCAGAACTCAAAGCACTGTAATAGGGGAAGCAAAAGCAATGTATACTAACGCAATAGCTCCTAACGGAGTAAAGAAATCTTATAATCTATATGCATCTTCTGGAGACAAAGTTATTAATGTCTTTGAAAATGGAAAAAATTCAGGCTTATCTAGTGAGCAAATAATCAATAATATGGCAGCAGCCATAACTACTCTTGGACCAACAAATGTATCGAAGCATTTAGCAAATCCTACAACTCTTAATGTAATTGATTTTTCTTCTCGTGATCTAGGCAATAAAGCATCAGCTTTCAACACTGCTTTGAAATCAAACCGCGGGGTATCAAATTTTTTCTCCCCATATACTGCACCACACCGCGACCCAGCCTTTCATCTTGAAATTCCACAAAAATGAAAATGTCAATATATATTTTGGTTTGCTTTTTATTTGTTTTTAAAAACGTCAGTGCTCAGCACAAAAAAACAAGCAATTTATCAAGCAAAAAATCAAAGGAAATCAGCAAAATCAACAATAATCTAATAAGAATTATACAGGGAACATGGGCTGAAAAAAGTGACGGAAACGCATTTTTTAACATACATAATAATAAGATTATATACTTTGATACAGATACCAAACCTGTTTATTTTACAATAAAAAATAATGATATTATATATTTTTTTTCTGAAAATATTGTTATCAAAGACAGGATATTAAAATTAACCAAGGACAGCTTGATATTGTATAGTGATGACGGAATAAAAACAAGGCTATGCCGCATGAAATAAAACACAACTATAATTTAAGTTACAAAAACACAAAAACAAACAGTGCATATTTCACAAACTAACCCAAACCTTTTGCCCCTGGAAACCCTTTTCCAGGGGCATGAAGAACTTACTGCTCTCCACCCTCCTACTCTTCCTCTCCACCGCCTGCGCCTTTAAGCCGACCAACAAGCACGACGTGTTCAACCAGCGGGCCCAGCTTCCCCAGGAAGAGGCCCCGCACGTCCGCAACTCGCTGGAGTGGTGGTATTTCACGGGCCACCTGCGCGACAAAACCACCGGCGAAACCTTCGGGGTGGAGTACGTTTTCTTCCATTTCAACCCCACCGGCGACAAGGACTGGCAGATGGTGAACTTTGCCCTCACCGACCCGCAGCAAAAGCAGTTCCGCTACGACTATCAGCTCGAGAAGCTCCCGGAGTTGCTTGCGCCTACTCTGCCCATCAACCTGCTGGCCCAGAAGAAAGCCCAGCAGTGGAGCCTGACCGGGCAGGAAGGCAGCTACCACCTGCAGGCCCGCATGGTCACCCACGCCGGGCAGGCCATCAACCTGATTACGACGCCTGCCAAGCCCATCCTGCTGCACAGCGGCACCGGTTACGAGCAGTACGGGCCCGTGGCCAAGGCGGGCTACTACAGCTACCCCCGACTGGCAGCCGCCGGCACGCTGGAAGTGGATGGCAAGGTGCACCAGGTGGAGGGCGACCTGTGGTATGACCGGCAATGGAACTGCAACTCCGTGACAACCAAAAACATTGGCTGGGACTGGTTCAGCGTCCAGCTCGACGAGCCCCGGGAGGAAATCATGGCCTACACCCTCTACAACAAGGCCACCGGCGAAAGCCTGGGCGGCGGCTCCCACTACTCGGCCCAGAACCAGAACACCCACCTCGGCGGCGCCGACTTCCAGCTCGAAACCCTCGACTACTGGGTGAGTCCGCACTCCCGGCAGCGCTACCCCAGCAAGTGGCGCCTGCGCATTCCCAGCCAGGGCTACGACCTGCTGCTGGAACCCGTGATGGCCGACCAGGAACTGGGCTTACGGCTGTTCAAGGCCATCAACCTCTACTATTGGGAAGGCATGTGCCGGGTCACGGGTACCCACCACGGCAAACCCGTGACGGGCAACAGCTACGTGGAAATCACCAACCGCGGAGAAGTCAAGATCAAGAAGGACAAGGTGAAGGCCAAGACCAAGGGGTAGTTGTCGGTTATCAGTTGTCAGTTGTTAGTTACAGTCTGTTGAACGATTACTGGCAACCGACAACACTAACAACGGACAACTAGTAACTGACAACTAAAAACTCATTCCCCCTTAAGCAGCACTCGGAACGTGGTGCCCTTGCCAACTTCCGACCAGCGCACGTAGAGCTTGCCCTCGTGGTAGTTCTCAATAATGCGCTTGGCCAACGCCAGGCCCAGGCCCCAGCCCCGCTTCTTGGTGGTGTAGCCGGGCAGAAACACGCTTTCAATCTTGCTCTTCGGGATGCCCTTGCCCGTGTCGGTGATGTCGAGGGCAATGAGGTTTTTGCCCTTGGAAGCCCGGCGCAGGTGCAGGGTGATGTGGCCCTTGCCATCCATAGCGTCGACGGCGTTTTTGCAGATATTCTCGATTACCCAGTCGAACAGGGGCACGTTGATGCGGGCGGGCGTGTCGGTGGGCAGGTCGGTCTTGATTTCAAAATCCACCTTCTTCGACACCCGGCTTTGCAGGTAGGCAATGGCATTTTTGGTGGCCTGCAGGATGTTCTCGTCCTTGAGCACCGGCACCGAGCCGATGTTACTGAACCGCTCGGTGATGATTTCCAGGCGCCGCACGTCCTTGCCCAGCTCGTCCACAATGGGCTCGTTCTGCCACTTCTCGGAGTCCTTGAGGTAGGTGTGCCAAGCCATCAGGCTGCTTAGCGGCGTGCCCAGCTGGTGGGCCGTTTCCTTGGCTAGGCCTACCCACACGCGGTTTTGCTCGGCCCGCCGCGAGTAGCTAAACGAGAAGTAGGCCATCACGCCCAGGCACCCGATGACGGCTAGCTGCACCAGCGGGTAGGTCCGTAGCTGAGTCAGCAGCTGGGAGTCCTTGTAGTAGATGTAGTTGCGCAGGCCGGCCCCGAGCTCCACCACGATGGGTGGGTGCTGGCCCTTCATGACGGCAATTTCGCGGTGCAGAAAGTCAGCGGTGGCCTTTTCGGTGGCTTTCTTGGGCAGGTCCACGTTTTTGGTGCCCAGGATATTTTCCTCCCCGTCGGTGAAGATGATAGGAATGGTGGTGTTGGCGTTGATGATTTCCTCAAACACGAAGTTGGTGTTCGAACTGACCTCGGTATTGATAATGAAGCGCTGGGCCTTGGCGTACAGGTCAATTTGCTTCTGCTCCCGCTCCGAGAGGCGCTGCACCAGCACGTTGGTGTAAATCACGGTGGCGGCCGCAATGAGAATGGCGCCCGCCAGCACCATCAGCTTGATCCGGGATTTTTGGTCGTAAATAGGTAGCACGTGCCGGGAAAAAGAAGGAACAGCCAGAAACCGGGCCCCAAAGCCCGGCCGACGAAGGTAAGCAGCGCCGGCCTCACCCACGGGGCGGGTGGGTTGCTAAACGGGAGAACCCCACCGGGGTTTTTCCGGGGTAGGCGCCCGGCCGCCGTCGGCAAACCGGGCTCAGCGGCTGATATATGCGCGGCCCAAACATGATTTTCATCACCGCCGCCGCCCTTAACCTGCCTTTCTGGCCCCTATGGGCAACATTCCCCGCCTGTGTTGCTTTCCGCCGAACCACTCCAGGCAACTTCCTGTTTCAGACTATCGAATTACGCTGTAATTTTGCCCCCTACAATACGCCGTAGCCCCAGCTATGCTCCATCCATTCAAGGCCGTTAGCCTGTCCTTTAAAAAAGCGCCGCTCGCCATTCGGGAGTTGATTGCCCTGGACGAGGCCGCCTGCCGCCGCTTTCTTCATACGCTCCACCACGATCTAGGTCTCCAGGACCTGCTCGTGCTGAGCACCTGCAACCGCACGGAAATCTACTACAGCGCCGAGCGGGACCAGAGCCCGGCCATCATCGAGGCCCTGGCCCAGATGAAGGGCCTCGCCAACGTCGCCGAATACTTCCCTTACTTCGACGTTCTCGACTCCTACGCCGACGCCGTGCAGCACCTGTTCGAGGTGGCCATGGGGCTCGACGCCCAGGTGGTCGGCGACCTGCAGATCAGCAACCAGGTGAAAACCGCCTACCAGTGGTCGGCGGACGAAGACGCGGCCGGGCCGTTTCTGCACCGTCTGCTGCACACTATCTTCTTCACCAACAAGCGCGTGCAGCAGGAAACCAGCTTCCGCGACGGGGCGGCCTCTACTTCCTACGCCACGCTGGAGCTGGTGGAAGAGCTGACGGCCGACATTGCTAACCCCCGGGTGCTGGTGGTCGGGCTGGGCGAAATCGGGGCCGACGTGTGCCGCCACTTCAGCGACAGCAAAGCTTTCAACGAGGTAACGCTCTGCAACCGCACCCGCGCCAAGGCCGACGCCCTGGCCCTGGAATGCGGCCTGCAGGTGCTCGAGTTCGAAAACCTGGTGCAGGGTCTCAAGGACGCCGACGTCGTTATTTCCTCCATTGCCCACGACTCGCCCTTCTTCACCCGCGAGATGGTGGAGCGCCTCGACGTACTCAACTTCAAGTTCTTCATCGACCTGTCGGTGCCCCGCAGCATCGAGGCCGAGGTAGAACAGGTGCCGGGCGTGCTGGTCTACAACATCGACACGATTCAGAGCAAGGCCTCGGCCGCCCTCGAGCAGCGCCTGGCCGCCATTCCGCACGTGCGCGCCATCATTGCCGACAGCATTGCCGGCCTGCAGGATTGGACGAAAGAAATGATGGTTTCGCCCACCATCCAGAAGCTCAAGAATGCTCTGGAGCAGATCCGGCAGGAGGAAATGGACCGTTTCCAGAAGAAAATGAGCCCCGAGGAAGCCAAGCGCATGGACGAGGTGACCCGCTCCCTGATGCAGAAGATCCTCAAGCAGCCCGTGCTCCAGCTCAAGGCCGCCTGCAAGCGCGGCGAGGCCGACCAGCTCATCGACGTGCTCACCGACCTCTTCGACCTCGAAAGCCAAACGACCCCGGCCTAGCAGCCGGTTCCCCTATAAGATTCTGGTTTTAGTCCAGCAATAAGCCCCGCCAGTAGCTACTGACGGGGCTTATTGCTGGAGAACCCGTTGCCGGGGCCAGGACACGAAAAAAGGACCGTCAAGTGGCGGTCCTTCTTCATTTTTCCGGGGAAAAACGGATTCTCTAGAGCGAGTCGCAGCAGTCTTCGAGCGAGTCGATGACGTCGAGCAGCTTCGGAATGGAGAGGGAGTAATAGATCTTCGTCCCGACTTTAAACGACGACAGGATGCCGCGGTCCTTGAGGGTAATCAGGTGCTGGGAGGCAATGGCCTGGGGCAAATCGAGCGAACGGTAGATTTCCGTCACGGTCATCTTGTCCTCTTTTCCCAGCAGATCCACGATGGCCAGGCGCTTGGGGTGAGCCAGCACTTTGAGCATTGCAGCGGCCTTATCTACTTTTTTGGATTCTACGCGCGAGAGCAAAGGTTTCATATAGTGAGTTACAACGGTGGGACCTGGCAGGGGATTCATCAGGAATATGCGTAATACGATATTTCCGCCCCCAAGAGTTCCTATCAAAGTGGATTAAGCCTAAATTTTTTGATTTTTTCCACTTCCATTCCGGCAGGATTCAACGGCATTAGACCGCCAATGACGCCTCCGCTGTGTCGGGGCTGCTTACCTTTGCGGCTGAATTTTCCATCCCACCCTTACTTACCTGACTACCTGATGAAAGACCTGCTGGCCAAGTTCGAAAACAAGCGTCCCGAAATCGTTTTTGAGTGGAAAGATGCCGAAACCGAGGCCGAAGGCTGGGTGGTCATCAACTCCCTGCGCGGTGGGGCGGCCGGCGGCGGCACCCGCATGCGCAAGGGCCTCGACAAGCGCGAAGTCGAGAGCCTGGCCAAAACCATGGAAGTGAAGTTTACCGTGTCGGGCCCGGCCATCGGCGGGGCCAAGTCAGGCATCAACTTCGACCCCCAGGATCCGCGCAAGCGCGGCGTGCTGGAGCGCTGGTACCGGGCCGTGATTCCGCTGCTGAAGGCCTACTACGGCACCGGCGGCGACCTGAACGTGGACGAAATTCACGACGTGATTCCGATTACCGAGGATTATGGCCTCTGGCACCCCCAGGAAGGCATCGTGAACGGGCACTACCGGGCCACCGAGCCCCAGAAGATTCAGAAGCTGGGCCAGCTGCGCCAGGGGGTGGTGAAGGTGCTGGAAGACGCCGCCTTTACGCCCGAGCTGAGCCGCAAATACACCGTGGCCGACCTCATCACCGGCTACGGCGTAGCCGAGGCCGTGCGCCACTACTACGAGCTCTGGGGCAGCCGCGACGTGGCCGGCAAGCGGGCCATTATTCAGGGCTGGGGCAATGTGGGCGCCGCGGCAGCCTACTACCTGGCCTTGCAGGGCGCCAAGGTCACGGGCATCATCGACCGGGCCGGCGGCCTGCTTAAGGAAGAGGGCTTTTCGCTGGAGGAAATCCGAACCTTGTTCTTAGAGCGCCAAGGCAACGCCCTGACCGCCGACAACCTGCTTTCTTTCGAGGAAATTAATCAGCGTATCTGGACGTCGGGGGCCGAGATTTTCATTCCGGCCGCCGCTTCCCGCCTCGTTACGCGCGAGCAGATGGAGCAGCTGATTGCCAACGGGCTCGAAGTGGTGAGCTGCGGGGCCAACGTCCCGTTTTCGGACCCCGAAATCTTCTTCGGCCCTACCGGCGAGTACGCCGACCAGCACGTGAGCGTCATTCCCGACTTCATTGCCAACTGCGGCATGGCCCGGGTGTTTGCCTACCTGATGGAAACCAACGCTGAAATCACCGACCAGGCCATCTTCGGCGACACGTCCCGCGTTATCCGCCGGGCCCTGGAGCGCACCCGCCAGCAGGGCGACGCCCGCACCGGGGTGGCCCAGAAGTCGTTCGAAATGGCCTTGCGCCAGTTGGTATAACCGGCCCGTTTACTATACCGTCATACCGAGCGCAGCCGAGGTATCTCGCGTGCTGATGTTAGGTTGGTAACCCTACGTCAGCCAGCGAGATGCTTCGGCTGCGCCTCTGCATGACGTTCGAGAACTCAAATAAACTGCTATGTCTCTCCAGGAAATTCTGAACCTGCGCTTTCTGGGCAACAACCTGGGGGCTTACCTGACGTGCCTGGGCATTCTGCTGTTTGGCTACGCCTTCAAGACCCTGCTTTCCAAGCTGCTGTCCCGGCTGGTGTTCCGCTTTATCCGCCGCAAGACGGAGGGCGTAAGCGAAAGTCAGTTTCAGGCGCTGCTGATCCAGCCGGTGTCCATCGTGGTGTTTTTCGTCACGGTCTACCTCGCGTTTCAGGTCCTCGACTACCCCGTGCACAGCTCCGAGCTGACCCGCAACGAGCCCTGGCCCAAGGTGCTGCTGTTTCGGCTCTACCAGCTGGGCATCATTTTCGGCCTGGCCTGGATTGCCCTGCGGGTGGTCGACTTTCTGGTGCTGGTGTTCCGGCGGCGGGCCGAAACCAACGCTTCCCGCCTCAACAACCAGCTGATTCCCTTCGCCAAGGACCTGCTGAAGGTACTGGTGCTGACCATGGCCTTTCTGGTGATGCTCAGCCGGGTGTTTGGCGTCAACGTCACGGCCCTGATCGGGGGTCTGGGTATTGGCGGACTCGCCGTGGCCTTCGCGGCCAAGGAAAGTCTGGAAAACCTGATTGCCTCCTTCACCATCTTTCTCGACCGGCCCTTCGCCGTGGGCGACTTGGTGGAAGTGGGCGGCGTGACAGGCACGGTGGAAAAGGTGGGCTTCCGCAGCACCCGCCTGCGCACGGCCGAGAAAAGCTACGTGACGGTGCCCAACAAGTCGATGATCGACAAGCCCCTCGACAACCTTTCCCTGCGCACGGCCCGGCGGGTGAGCTTCACGCTGGCCCTGAGCCACGCCACCAGCAGTGAGCAGCTGCGCGGCATAGTTCAGGACGCCCAGCGCATGATCCAGGCCAACCCGCTCACGACCCAGGACGTGCAGATCAAGTTTTCGGCCCTCACCCCGGCGGCCAAGGAAGTGACGGTGCAGTACTTCGTGGAAACAACCAGCTACGAGGAATACCTCGACGTGAAAGAAGAACTCAACTACCGCCTCGTGGAGCTGGTGGAGCAGCACAAGGGCAGCTTTGCCAGCACCGGCACCACCATTGTGCAGCTGGCCAACCCCGACCCGCTCCGGGGGCTGCAGTCGCCGGAGCAGTCGGTGCTGTAAGCTGATTTAGTACCTAAGCGTGCATAGAAAAGGCCCGTTCAGTTTCCTGAACGGGCCTTTTCTTATAATGCTACTAGCGGGCGGCTAGCGGCCACCGAGCAGACCGCCGAGCAGGCCGCCCATGCCGCTGCCGCCGAGCAGACCACCCAGGCCGGCGCCACCCGCACTGCGGGGAGCCGAGCCGGGCTGCCCGCCCAGGCCGCCCAGAATCGACATCAGGGAGCCCAGTCCGCCGCTGCCCACGTGGGAGCCCTGCTGGGGCATGTTGCCGTAGTCGGCGCCGCCGCCGCTGCCGCCGAGCACGTTGCCCAGCAAGCCGCCGCCGAGCAGACCACCCAACAGGCCACCCATCGACGAGCCGCCGCCCATGGCGCCGCCGAGCAAGCCCCCCATGGTGCTGCCGCCGCCCATCGAGCCGCCCATCATGCCGGGCTGGCGGTTGCCGCCCATTACCCGCGAAATTACCATCGGGGCCACCACGCCGAGCAGACCAGCCATCAGGGCACCCTTCGGAATGCCGACGCTGCCGAGTTTATCGGTGATGCCGCTCAAAAAGCCTTGTTTGGCTGGGTCGCTGGCGTCGTGGGGCACGGAAGCAGCTTGGTCAACCACGGTTTCCAGCACCTGCTTCTGCTCCTGGTTGATGCCCAGGTAGGCGGCAATCTTGTTGACCATTTCTTCCTCCGTGTTGGAGTAAGCCCCGTCGGCACGGGCAAAGCTGATCAGGTCCGTGACGAGCGAAAAGCGCAGGTCACTGCCGCGCAACGTATCCAAGTTTTGCTTGATGCTCTCGTTGGAAGAGTCTTTGGCGGCCGTCAGCACTTGCTGGGTGGCGCCACCCGACAAGCCGGCCGTGTGGGCCAGCTGCTGGAGAAACTCAATTTCAGCGGCCGAGGCTTCGCGGTCGGCGGAAGCCAGACTGGCAATAGCGCTCAGGTACGCCGCTTTTTCCTGATCCGAATAGTTCTGCAGGAGTTGTGGATTGTCCATGGGTGTCTCGGTTGTGGAATGGGAAATAAAACGTTTCCCTTAACGCGGTTCCACTGATTAGGTTGATCCAGCGCCGGGTTACCTCCCACTTCACTACTCGCCGAGCCGGCCCCGCCTAGAAGTCGAAGTACTGGTCGGGCTGGGGCTGGGCGGGCTTCTTATCCGGCTTCTTCACCTCAAACAGCTTTTTGGGCGCAGCCGGCACCGGTGCCGCGGGGTCCGGCGTGGCCTGGGCCGTAGCTCCTTCCGCGGCGGGCCGGCTGCCGGGCGCGGGCAGCGGGCGGCGGGCCGTCTGGGTCCGACTTCGGTCCACGCTCACGCGGAAGTTGTCTTCGTTGCCCTGCACGGCCAGCAGAATGGTTGGTCCGGTAGCCACTTCCCCGTTGATGCTGGGCCGGCGCAGCAGTCCGGGCAGAATTGGAATCGACAGGTGGTAATCCATCTGCTGGTCGAAGGTGTGGGTGCCCGTCACGCGCAGCACCGAGGCCGTGCGCACGTTGGAGCGGATTTCCATTTCGGGCAGATACACCGTCCGGCTCTGGATGTAGATGCTGTTGGTGAGCTGGGCAAAGCGCAGGTGCCGCAGCTGCTCCCGGCTGGCCACCATGCTCAGCTTTTGCAGGGGCGCGAAGTTGTTGAGCTCCCCGTTGCGGACGGTGGCCTTCACTTCGGCCTCCAGCCGGTCGGTCAGGGGCTGCAGGGCGCGGTCGAAGTAGATGTCTGACTCGGCGCTGGCCGTGAGCGTGCCGCGCAGGTGGCGGGCGGTGATAAACGTCTGGCCAAAGTCCTCGAACACGTAAAACAGGCTGTCGAGGGCCAGCTGGGAGCAGCTGGCGCTGGTCGTGGCCTTGAGCAGCTCGGGGCGGCGCGCGTCGAGGGTGCCGCGCAACGTGGCTTGCCCGCCGGCCGCGGCCACGCTCAGCCCCGGCGTCGAGACGACCTGCTGGCGGAGGCGGACCGTGCCGCGCAGCTGCCGGCCGCGGAAGCGCCGGAAGCGCACCTGCCGCACGTGGGCGTCGAGGTCGAGGGCCAGGCTGGGGGGCACCTCCAGCGCGTAGCCGCCGGGCCGGCCCGCTGGCTGCCGACCAACCGTGGCGGATGGGGCTCGTTTGACGCTCAGCAGCTCGTCCAGGTCCAGCACCCGCGACTCCACGTCGGCTTCCACCAGCAGGGGCTGGCCGGGCAGCAGCAGCCAGCCCAGGGCATTTTTAAAGAAGCCGCTGAGCTGAAAGTCCGACCGGCCCATTCGGCCCGTGAAGTTGGTCACGGCCACGTCGTTGCGGCGCAGCAGGAAGTTGCCGCTCAGCCCGTGCAGAGGTTGGGAGTAGTCGCGCAGCTCGATGCTCACGCCCCGCAGGGTCAGCTCCCCCGCCGACTGCCCCGCGGCCGAAGCGGGCCGGGCCCGAAACTGCCGCAGGTTGCCGGCGAGCTGCAGGGCCAGCTGGGCCTGGCCGCTGGCTTTACGCACGGCGGCCACCGGAAAAAACCGCAGCAGGTGGGCCACGTCCAGGTCGGCCCGGATGGCGAGGCGCACGGTAGGATCCAGCAGATTCTCGTAGCGCAGACTGCCGCTGAAGGGCCGGCCGCGCAACGTACCCCGCAGCTTGTTCAGGGTCAGGGCGGTGGTGCGGGCCGAGCGGGCTGCGCCGTTGGTAAACGAGCCCTCGACAAACACGTGCTCCACGGATTCCTGGTACTGGGGGTGGTAGAAGGAGACGTCGCGGCAGCCGAACTGCACCGCAATGCGCGGGCTTTTTCCGCCGGCTACGCTCTGCACCGTGCCCCCGAAGTACACGTCGCCGCGGCTGCGGTACTGGCTGAGGCGCCGGGCTAGACGGGCCGGCAGCAGCGCCGCCACCGACTGCAAATCCGTGTGCTGCCCGTTAAGCTTCAGATCCAGCTCCGTCACGGCCTGGCCGTAGCCGATGCGGCCGGCCAGGGTGTAAGCGCCTTTCCCGATGTTCAGCGCCGAGGGCTCGATGGTTAGCACGTGGGCTGAGCGGTCCACTTGCAGCCGGGTATTGAGCGTGACTTCCTTGCGGCGAAAATAATCGTCGGGGCCTACGCGAATGGCGTCGATGCGGGTGCGGCCCGCGGCCTGGATGGCAATGCGGCGGTCCGTCAGAGTGAGGGCGGCGCGCACGTCGTGGGCGTGCAGGGTGTAGCGGTGCTGGTGGGCGGGGTTGTCGTAAATCACGCCCACGCGTTCCAGCTGCACAGTTTCGAGGGCAAAAGCCAGGGGCTTCGCGTCGGTTTGGGTGGAGTCGGGGCGGAAAATGGCGTAGTTGGGCTGGCCCTGGGCGTCGTGCCGCACCTGCACTAGGCCGTCGGTCAGGGTCAGGGAGCGGATGCGGTAGCGGCCCGCCAGCACGTCCCAGGCGTCGAAGGCGCAGTAGAGGCGGCGGGCCCGGGCCAGGGCGGTAGTGTCGTGGGGCAGCGAGCCTAGCACCACCACGTCGTGCAGGGTGATGGCCACGCGGGGAAAAGCGTCAACCACCGAAACCTGCAGCCGCCCCACCCGCACCGGCGTGCGCAGGTGGCGGTTGACCTCCTGCACAAACAGCGCAATAAGTTTATCCTGCCCGAGCCAGACGCCCAGAATTCCGCCGCCCAGCACCAAAACCGTGGTGAGCAGGACGGAATAGAAAATTTTTTTAAAATTTTTCAACAGGCAAATATTTCTGAAAATGAGTTTGTTGGCTCACCAAGCAACGTTTTTGATCAAGAAATCTTGAGCCAAGTTCAGGGTTTTGTTTGCGCATTCAAAAAACACCTCCCATATTTGCAATCCCAAACGGGACGTACACAACACGGGAGATTAGCTCAGCTGGTTCAGAGCATCTGCCTTACAAGCAGAGGGTCACTGGTTCGAACCCAGTATCTCCCACCACCGAAAAGCCACTTCGCAGCAATGCAGAGTGGCTTTTTCGCTTTTAAACTCCTCCGGCCCAGGGCGGAGCAGAGCTAGCCGGCACCTGCCGGCCCAAACGACAACGAGCGGACCCACCGGGCCCGCTCGTTGTTTTTGCAGTAGCCTGCTACCGGCCCTTTACCGTCTGACTTTCACGAAAAGTATCAGCCCCAGCACCGACACCGCCAGCACGCCGGCCGCCGAGAGCATGGTGATGAGGTCCCGGACGTTTTTGCCCAAGCCGCCGCTGAGGTGAAACTTGTGCAAAAAGCCGAACGACAGGCCTTCGTAACGGTCGGCGTTGTCGAGGCGGGCCGCCAGGCGGCCGGTGGCGGGCTCCACGGAGAGGGTGGTGCGGGTGGGCGTGGCAAAGTCGACCTGCACGACGGGCAGGCGCTTGTTGATGAAGTTATACTCCTCCCCGAAGTGGTCGACGAGCTGGGTATTGATGATGGCCGCCGGCGCGTCGCCGGCCTGGGTCAGAAAGCTTGACGCCAGCTGCCGGGCATACTGCGCACCGGCCTCCGGGGTTAGCCGACCGGTTGCCGCACTGTAGTATTGCACCGGCGCCGCCCGGACAACCTGCACAGGCTGCCCGGTGCTGGCTCCCGTAGCTTTCTGCCCCATCGTGACATCTTCGGGCGCTAGTTGAAAGACCTGGTAGTAGACCTGCCCATTGAGCTCAGCCAAGGCTACGTTCTGCACGGTTTCCCAGCGCAAGGACAGCTGGGTGAGGTCGACTTCGAGTTGTGCGGTGCTGACTGCGGGTGCGTGCTGGTAGGCCAGCCGATTGTCGGGGTGCAGCTTGCGCTGCACGTGCCAGGCCCCGCTGAAGGCAAAAGTGAGCGTGACCAGCGCCACGGCCAGCCCGACGGCCCGGTGGTATCGGCGCAGCCAGCCTATCTGATCCTGGGCAGTGCGGGGCTTGCGGAAGCGCTTCCACAGCAGACCGTAGATGACCAGCCCGCTGACCGCCGAGGCGATAATAACGCTGAGCAGTACCAGCATGACCAGTACCCGCACGGTGTTGTTGGCAATGAGCTCCAGCCACGACCAGGTGTGGAGCAAGCTGAACACGCGCAGGAACGTGGCCCGGGTCGGGTTGTTGAACGTGGCCAGCCGGGCGGGCATGGTTTCCACGTAGACGGTGCTCACCCCGGGTCGGTCCAGGGTTATTTTCCAGGCTGGCAGCAGGCGGTTCACAAAGGGGTAGTCCTGGGTGAACTCAGTGAGCCGCTCGGCCCGCACCAGGGGCGCTACGGAGTCCTGGGTGAAATAGCGGGCCAGCTGCTCGGCGTATTGCTGGTCGGCCTCAAGGGGCAGGGCGGCGCCGGTCACGGCGCTGAAGTAGCGCGGCGCGGCCGTGGGCGCCCCGAGCAGCAACTGGTAGGCCGGCTGACCGCGCCAGCGCACCAGCCGCACGTTGCGCAGGCCCGACAACTTATGCTGGGCCAAGACTTGCTTCAGGGCTATGGTGGGGCGCGAGGCGGCCTCGGCCGGCAGGCTCTCCTTGGCAATTACCGGCCGCAGCCAATTGCTCATCAGCGGGTGCGAAAGTCCGCTCAGGGTCCAGACAATAACCGGCACGACGGTCAGCAGGCCCAGCAGGCGGTGCCAGCGGTACATATTGCGCTGCACCACGCGGCGGACCGGGCTAAGCGTCGGCGCCGACGGACGGGAAGTGGTAGTTTCCATACGGGAAGCAGGGCGGCTATTTCGCGCCAATGAAGTTGTACTGAATGCCGACGGCCACCGTGCGGGGCGCACCGGGCGTGTAGGTGGTCCGGTCGGGTTTGTTGTTGCCCCGGGTAGCGGCCGTGGCGTACCGCTCATTGCTGGCGTTGAGCACATTGACAAATACCTCCAGCGTTTCGCGCCAGCTGTAGCCCGTGCGCAGGTTGAGCACGCTCACGCCCCGGGCTCCCAACAGCCCCCGGTCGGCATACTGCACCTGGTTGATCTGGTCCTGATACCAGGAGCTGATGCGCTGGTATTCGCCCGCCAGGCGCAAGCCCGGCAGCCACTGCGGCTTGTAGGTCAGCTCGGTGTTAGCTACCCAATGGGGCGCCTGCGGAATCTCCTTGCCGTTCACGTTCTGCACGGCGTCGGCGGCGCGGGTGCTGAGCGTAAACTCCTCGAAGCGGTGCACGGCGTTGGTGCCGCCGAAGCGGAAAAACAGCTCCGCCGTGGGCTTATAGGTCAGGCCGTACTCGATGCCGCGGTGCAGGGTCTTGCCCGCGCTCTGGTAGTCGGTGGAGTTGTCGGGCTGGCGGATGTTGAGCAGCTCATTGCGGCCATCGAGCTGGTAGGCGGCCACGTCGACGTACACTTTGCCCGCCAGCAGCGAGGCCCAGCCCCCGATTTCGCGGTTGTAGAAGCGGGCGGGCTTTAAGTTGTAGTAAAACTCGGCGGGGGCGCCGGCCGGCGTATTGGGCTTCTTGCGGAAAATGGAGGTCAGGCCGGGCGGCGAAAATCCCTGGGAATAGTTGGCGTACAGCCCGCGCCCGTGGCCCAGGTCGTAGGTCAGCCCCGCTTTGGGCGTCGCCTGCTGGTACACCTTGCCCCCCGCCGAGTGGTCGAGGTAGTTGTTGTAGTCGAAGGCCAGCCGGTCGAAGCGGCCGCCCAGGGTGAGCTGCAAAGTGGGCAGGCGCGTGAGCGGATGCAGGTCGAGCTGGGCATACACGGCCGAGTTGCGCAGGTTCGTATCGTAGTCGGCAATGGGCAAATCCGGCCGGTCCGCGGCCACGGTGTAGCGCTCCACCGACTTTCGGTCGGCCCGCAGCTGGGCGTTCAGGTCAATCTGGTGGGCGTCGTAGTGCGTGGGCGAGTAGTCGAAGCTGGCGCCCCCCAGCAGCTTGGCCCCGAGCCAGGGCAGCCGGATGCGGTGCTGGGCCAACAGGCCGTAGCTTCTAAACGCATTCACGTTGATTTCTCCCCGGGCCTTGGTGGGGTCGTTGGTGGCCGAGGGTGTCGGGTTCCAGCGGATGCCGTAGCTCGGGTTCTGCCCCACGCGGTTGTCGCGGAAATAGACGGTCAGGGAGCTGGCCTGCTGCTCGCTCCACTGCTGCTCGGCCGTGAGGCGGGCGCGCAGGGCGTAGGTTTTGCGGTACGTGAAGTCCGAGGTCGAGGAATATTCGCGCCGGTAGTAGGCCACGCTGTCGACCGAGGAGCTGGTCTGCGAATCGTAGTTGTTGTAGGAAGCGGCGGCCGTCAGGTGGGTTTTATCGGTCAGCGCGTACTCCAGCCGGCCATTCACCGACTGCTTGTCGTAGTCGGAGCTGGCGGCCCAGCCGTTGCGCTGCCGGGCCACGTAGCCGCTCACGAAGCCGCCGAGCCTGGTCGAGAGCATGCCCCCGCCCCCAAACTGCGCGCGCCGGTAGCCATACTGGTCGCCCTGCACGCCCAGGCTGGCCGTGGGCACACTGGTGGGGCGTTTGGTCAGCACGTTGATGGCCCCGCCCACCGCCTCTGGTCCGTATAAGGACGAAGCTGGGCCCTTGACGACCTCAATCGAGTTAATGGCCAGCGGATTGGTTTCTAGCAGCGCATTGTGGTTGAACACGCCCATGGGCCGGAGCGGAATGCCGTCTTCCAGGTACAGGAAATAAGCATTGGTCCCGAACGGCTGCCGAATGCCCATGGCGTGCTGCTCGTTGCCGTAGTTGAGCATCACCACGCCCGGCACCTTGTTGATAAGCTCAGTGAGCAGCGTGGCCTTGGTGTCTTGGATGACGGTCGGGGAAAGCCTGGAAATGGCCACCGGCGCTTCCGTGCGCAGCTGCGCTTCCCGGCTGGCCGTCACGACCACCGTTTGCAGATCTTCCACGGCCGGCTCCAGGGCCACGCGCAGGGCCGCTCCGTCGGTGGTGGCAGGCAGCGTGCGGGCCCGGTAGCCCACGGCCGAAACCACGATTTCCGCCGTGCTGACGGGCAAGGTAAAGTAGCCGGAGTTGTTGGTAGCGGTGCCCGTGTGGCCGTCGGGGGTGCGTACCGTGGCCCCCACCACGGGTTCTTTGGAAGTGGCATCAAACACCCGGCCGGACAAGGTGCGCTGCGCCACGGCCGCCTGGCTCAACAGCAGAGCCAGGGGAAACAGAAAAAGCTTTTTCACGAAAATTGCCGAAAGCAGATAAGCGGCAGGGCGCACCCCGGCTCCCCGCCGTTTTACGCGCGGAAACCGGGGCAGCGGGCCTGCCGGAACTCAGGAAAAGCGAGTACGAATCAGCTTTCCGCGGGCGGATGGTCGGGGCCGGGTTGGTCCCAGGCGTAGGCCGGCACGTGCAGCGCCCCGTATTGCGGCACCACGGGAAAGTCTGCCGCTGGTACCAGCCGCAAAGGCTGCACGTCAGGGCAGAACAGGGTAATATCCTGGAAAACCTGCTTGCCACCCACCGGCTGCTTCTGCTCGGCTTTGTCGACGGCGCGCAGCTGTTTGGTCAGGTGACATTTGCCGTTGCAGTGCAGCTGGGGCTTGTCCCGGTTGATGCAAAGCACCCGGGCCACGTAGTCCCGGTTCAGCCACCAATTAGCCACAATGCCCAGCCGCCCGGCACAATGCACCGAGAGTGAGCAAAGAAGCAAGATGGCCACTAGCTGACGCATGCCGACAAACGAAGGTCTGCTCCCGGCTTCGTGCCGGATTCAGCCGCAAAGGAACGGCTTTCGGGGTGGCAGACCAAGCTGATTGGCCTCTTACCCACCGCTGCTTACTCGGTTGGTCAGCGCCAAAGGTTGCTGCCTGCCCCGCAAAAACTGGTTTTCCTTCTCAGCAATGAGCTTCGGCCGGCTTTCCTGCCAACGCCAAGCGCCTAATCAGGGCCCCGAACGGCGGGCTGATTAGGCGCTGGAGATGATGCTACAAATCCGCGGGCGGCGGAGATATTACTTAGGCAGCTTGCTCTTGCTCTTTCACCTGGTGGGCGGGCTGAAGCAGCAGGCGGGAATTCTGCTGGGCAGAAGCAGCACGGGCCGCGGTGCGAACCTGCTTGAGCGCCTTGTGAATCGTGACGGTGCAGATGCTGTCCACGTAGCCCAGTTCCACTACCCGTTTGGCCAGGGCCGTCAGCGTAACGCGCTTGCCCTCGGCGTAGGCGCGCTCAGTGAACCGGCGCAGGCGCACTTCCATTTTTGGGGTCAGCTTGTTGGGAGCTCCGCAGCGGCGGATGGAATGCAGATAATCCTGAAAACCCTGCTCGGTAAAGGCGCGCCGCATGCTGTACACGCGGTGGATGCTCAGCTTGAGCAGTTCCGCTGAATCCTGCACCGACATATTGGCAAACCAATGCTGCAGCACCAAAGCGCGGTTGCGCTGCTGCCGCGAAAGGATTTCCGAACTAACGAATTTGGTCAGATAAGCCTGCTGTTGCGAAGACAAGCTTACGGAATGACGATGACGCCCCATCTGCGGTAGAAATAACGGTTGGACTTCTCTGGAAAGCACTGCTAGTATCCATCAAATCAGTAGAAAGCCTCCTTCCCACAATTTGATGGGCTAAATGTAGCAAGGCTAATTAGTTTGTGCAAACGTTTGCACAAACTATTGTCGGCGTTCTTTCCGTAAATCTGCCCTGCGGAGCTTTAAACCCGCTTTTTGCCGTATCCAAGATTTTGGCAGTCGGGCAGGCCGCCGATTTTAGCCCCTGGCCATACAACCAAGTTGCCCGTTTTGTGCGACCTTGCCGTATCATTTCCCTTCTGTCCTGTGGGTATTCACCGCGCTTCCATCTCTGACCTTGCCGCCCAGCTGAACCTCTCGGTTTCCACCGTTTCGCGGGCGCTTAGCAACAATAGCCGTATCAGTGAGGCCACCAAGCAGCGGGTCATGGAGCTGGCCCGCCAACTCCACTACCAGCCCAACCACCTGGCCGCCGCCCTGCGCAAGGGGCGCAGCAATACCCTGGGCGTAGTTATTCCCCACATCGACGGGCAGTTTTTCGCCCTGGTCGTGAAAGGCATCGAAACCCTGGCCAATCAGGCGGGCTTCAACGTCATGTTCTGCCAGTCGAACGAGAAGGTTGAACAAGAGCGGAAAAACATCGAAGCCCTGCTCAATGCGCAGGTCGATGGCATTCTGGTTTCCATCTCTCTTTCCACCCATGAGTTTGGTCATCTGGAGGAAGTACGCCGCCGCGGTATCCCCCTCGTTTTCTTCGACCGAATCCTGGACCGCCCCGATACCAGCGCCGTGGTGCTGGATGACTATCAGGGTGGCTACGACGCCGTATGCCACCTGCTCGAGCAAGGCTGCAAGCACATTGCACACCTTGGTGGCCCCCAGCATCTCAACATCTGTAAAAACCGCTACCAAGGCTACGTCGACGCCTTGGGTAGCTACAACCATCCTCTCGACCCGGCGCTAGTGCACTTTAGCGACCTATCCATGCAGGATGGTCGGGACGGGATGGAAATTCTACTGCGCCAGGCCCCCAACCTCGATGGAGTGTTTGCCTGCAATGACTTGGCTCTCGTGGGCGCCATGCACACCGTCAAACGCCAGGGCTTACGCATTCCGCAGGACATCGCCCTAGCAGGCTTCAGCAACGAGCTTTTCGATTCGCTCACCGAACCCATGCTGACATCAGTTGACCAGCGTTGCGAGGAAATGGGACGCACGGCCGTACAGATGCTGCTTGAAATGATTTCTGCCGGCGACCAAGCCGTGGCTCCACGCCATGTCGTGCTACAGCCCACCCTCTTAATCCGGGAATCGTCTCAGCGCCACGGCTAGTTTCCATAACACTATATAAGCCAGACCGCCCCAGCCGTTTAGTACGACTGGGGCGGTTTTACGAGGAGGGGGCTCATCCTGCCTGCCCCGTCCCGCGGCGGCTAGCCGGCGGCGGCGGGGGCACCCGGCCGGGCGCGGGGGAAAGCCGGCGCGCGAGGCACGGGGCACGGGGCCGGCGCGCGTGCGCGGGGGGTGGGGAGCCGGCCGGCCGGCGTATAAACACACCAGCCCCCCGCAGCACGAAGTCGCGGGGGGCTGGATCAAGTAAGGTTGGCGGCGACCGACTCTCCCGCCGATGAAGGCAGTACCATAGGCGCTACGGGGCTTAACTGCTCTGTTCGGAATGGGAAGAGGTGAACACCCGTGCTAAAGCCACCATTACTGGTGTCAGTATCACATTGCTGTAATGACTGTCAAAAACGTTGACGTAGTAAAAACGGGTAAGAAGAAAGGTGCGGTCAAGCAGGTACTTAGAAGTGTTCGAGTCATTAGTACTCCTCGGCTCGGCCATTTCGGACCTTCCACCTGGAGCCTATCAACGTGGTCATCTTCCACGACTCTTAGTATGGGATATCTCATCTTGAGGTGAGTTTCGCACTTAGATGCTTTCAGCGCTTATCTCATCCCAGCGTCGCTACCCGGCGCTGCAGCTGGCGCCACAACCGGTGCACGAGCGGCTAGTCCAACTCGGTCCTCTCGTACTAAAGTCAGGTCCTCTCAAATATCCTACGCCCACAACAGATAGGGACCGAACTGTCTCACGACGTTCTGAACCCAGCTCGCGTGCCACTTTAATCGGCGAACAGCCGAACCCTTGGGACCTTCTCCAGCCCCAGGACGTGACGAGCCGACATCGAGGTGCCAAACCTCCCCGTCGATATGAGCTCTTGGGGGAGATCAGCCTGTTATCCCCGGCGTACCTTTTATCCTTTGAGCGATGGCCCTTCCATGCGGAACCACCGGATCACTATATCCGTCTTTCGACCCTGCTCGGCTTGTAGGCCTCACAGTCAAGCCCGCTTCTGCTATTGCGCTCTGCGTACGGTTACCAAGCGTACTGAGCGGACCTTTGAAAGCCTCCGATACTTTTTTGGAGGCGACCACCCCAGTCAAACTACCCACCAGACACTGTTTCCGTTTCCAGATTAGGCACCGAGTAACACAAGGGTGGTATTTCAACGTTGACTCCCCGAGAGCTGGCGCCCCCGGTTCACAGTCTCCCACCTATCCTACACATGTGTTACCCAGCGTCAATGTCAAGCTATAGTAAAGGTGCACGGGGTCTTTCCGTCCCGTTGCGGGTACTCGGCATCTTCACCGAGACTACAATTTCACCGAGCTCACGGCTGAGACAGCGCCCAGATCGTTACACCATTCGTGCAGGTCGGAACTTACCCGACAAGGAATTTCGCTACCTTAGGACCGTTATAGTTACGGCCGCCGTTTACCGGGGCTTCGATTCAAACCTTCGCCTTGCGACTAAGTTCCCCTCTTAACCTTCCGGCACCGGGCAGGTGTCAGGCCTTATACTTCCTCTTGCGAGTTCGCAAAGCCATGTGTTTTTGTTAAACAGTCGCCTGGGCCTTTTCACTGCGGCTTCTCAGCATTGCTGCTGAGGAAGCGACCCTTCTCCCGAAGTTACAGGTCCATTTTGCCGAGTTCCTTGGCCGTGATTCACTCGAGCGCCTCAGGATTCTCTCCTTGACTACCTGTGTCGGTTTGCGGTACGGGTTATCGAACAGTAAACGCTTAGCGGGTTTTCTTGACAGTCTGATTAGGAGAACTATCCCGTTGGCCGAAGCCGCCAGGTACTATCACGTTTCAGCAACAAGGGCGGATTTGCCTACCCAAGTTATACCTACGCGCTTCAACGGGCACTTCCGTCCGCCCGCGTCTCTTTCACTTCTGCGTCACCGCATCACTCCATTCAATAAGTGCTGGAATATCAACCAGCTGTCCATCGACGTAGCCTCTCGGCGTAGCCTTAGGTCCCGACTAACCCTGATCCGATTAGCGTTGATCAGGAAACCTTAGTCTATCGGCGGGCAGGTTTCTCACCTGCCTTATCGTTACTCATGCCTACATTTGCTTTTCCAGCCGCTCCAGCAATCCTGACAGATCACCTTCACCGCTGCTGGAATGCTCCCCTACCACTTAGTCATCTTGCAGACTAAATCCATTGCTTCGGTACCGGACTTGATGCCCGCGTATTATCGATGCCCTCTCGCTCGACCAGTGAGCTGTTACGCACTCTTTAAATGAATGGCTGCTTCCAAGCCAACATCCTGGCTGTCAAGGCAAGTGGACCTCCTTTGTTCAACTTAGTCCGGATTTAGGGACCTTAGCAGATGGTCTGGGTTCTTTCCCTCTCGGCATGGGACCTTAGCACCCCACGCCTCACTGCCGGCTATATTACATGGCATTCGGAGTTCATCAGGATTCGGTAGGCTTTGACACCCCCTAGTCCTATTGGTAGCTCTACCTCCATGTAACTCTACGCCGACGCTGTACCTAAATACATTTCGGGGAGTACGAGCTATTTCTCAGTTTGATTGGCCTTTCACCCCTACCCACATGTCATCCAAATCCTTTTCAACGGAAACTGGTTCGGACCTCCAGTTGGTTTTACCCAACCTTCATCCTGCACATGGGTAGATCACAAAGTTTCGCGTCTACCCCCACTGACTGCACGCCCTATTCAGACTCGCTTTCGCTGCGGCTCCATGTATCTATACATTTAACCTTGCCAGTGAGGAGTAACTCGTAGGCTCATTATGCAAAAGGCACGCCGTCACCCCACTAAAGGGCTCCGACCGCTTGTAAGCACACGGTTTCAGGTTCTTTTCACTCCGTTATTCACGGTTCTTTTCACCTTTCCCTCACGGTACTGGTTCACTATCGGTCTCTCAGGAGTATGTAGCCTTAGCGGATGGTGCCGCTGGATTCAGACGGGGTTTCTCCGGCCCCGCCCTACTCAGGAATCCTCTACCGTCATATATCAGTTCGCTTACCGGGCTCTCACCGTCTCTGGCCGACTTTCCCACGTCGTTCAGCTAAGATATATGAATCAGATGTTGAGGTCCTACAACCCCGGACTGGCCGTAACCAACCCGGTTTGGGCTCCTCCCCGTTCGCTCGCCACTACTTGGGGAATCATTGTTATTTTCTTTTCCTCCGGGTACTTAGATGTTTCAGTTCCCCGGGTTTGCCCGTACACAACTTAATGTATACGCCCTACTGCTTCACAGTAGTGGGTTGCCCCATTCGGATACCTGCGGATCACCTCGTATGTGCCAATCCCCGCAGCTTTTCGCAGCTTATCACGTCCTTCATCGCCTCTGAGAGCCAAGGCATCCCCCGTGTGCCCTAGTTTACTTCTAGGTGTTATCTTCTTGCGAAGACAACATGCTCGGTTGATTTGCACTGTGGCAAATTTAACTCTTCTTCTTACTCGTTTTACTACGTCAAAGAACGTCTGTCCCACCTATTGCGGAACAACGTAGTAACAGGCCGGCAAAGGCACTCTTACTATATGCTTGTATTCTCACCCAAGCGCCTCCGATTGAAGAAACTTGTTATGGTGGAGAATAACGGATTCGAACCGTTGACCCCCTGCGTGCAAGGCAGGTGCTCTAGCCAGCTGAGCTAATCCCCCATTTTCGTGTCCGGTTGGCAATTCCAACTGTTGACAGTGGGCCTGCCTGGACTCGAACCAGGGACCTCTACATTATCAGTGTAGCGCTCTAACCACCTGAGCTACAAGCCCGGCTTCTATTTCATTGCTGAAATAGCTCCGATAAAAACGTTGAATGAGAGGAAATGACAATTGATAATGTGTTGCGCAACCAAGTGACTGTGAAGCTCACGAGTCGGATTGCTCCAGAAAGGAGGTGATCCAGCCGCACCTTCCGGTACGGCTACCTTGTTACGACTTAGCCCCAGTTACTTGTTCTACCCTAACTGGCTTCTGTGACGAGCACCAGCTTCAGGTCTACCAAACTTCCATGGCTTGACGGGCGGTGTGTACAAGGCCCGGGAACGTATTCACCGCGTCATTGCTGATACGCGATTACTAGTGATTCCAGCTTCACGGAGTCGAGTTGCAGACTCCGATCCGAACTGAGAACGGCTTTGTGAGATTGGCATCACATCACTGTGTAGCGACCCTCTGTACC
>NZ_SEWE01000043.1 GCF_004167665.1 Hymenobacter persicinus
CACCGGGCCGGCGGGAAACTGCTGAGCCAGGTTGATGGCTTCGGAAACCAGGCGGGCGGAGTGCCACTTGGCGTCGGCGTGGGAGGTGTCGGCGGGAAAGGTGAACGTGCCCTTGGCGTGGGCGCCGTAGAGGTCGGCCTGCCGGATGGTCTGCCCGTCGAGCTGGTCAATCCACTCCGGGGGCCGGTCGGCGGTAAATACCACCAGCGGAATCTGCTGGAAATACGCTTCGGCCACGGCGGGGGCATAGTTGAGGCCCGCCGTGCCGGAGGTGCACACCAGCGCCACGGCCCGGCGCTGGTTCTGGGCCAGCCCCAGCCCGATAAAAGCCGCGGCCCGCTCGTCCGGCACCGTGCGCACCCGGATGCCGGGGTGGCGGGCAAAGGCAATGGTCAGGGGCGCGCACCGGGAGCCCGGCGACAACACCACGTCCGTAATGCCATGCTGGGCGCAGATTTCGGCAATATTATGAACGGCCTGCATTGGGGAAGTTATAAGGTGTGTAAGGTGAAATCGGGAGTTAGGTCAGGGTCGATATTTGGCTGGCGGACGCCGCCGACTCATAAAAATCACAACTTCACAACTTCGCAATTTCACCGCAGGATGGCGCCGATGGTGCTGAGCTTCATTTCCGTCTCGCTCCATTCGCGCTCCGGGTCCGAGTCGATGGTCAGGCCGGTGCCCGCGTACAGAACGGCTTCGGTAGAGCGAAGTTGCAGGCAGCGCAGGTTCACGAATAAGCGGGCCACGCCGGGCTGAGGCAGATTTACGGGGCCCAGAAACCCGCTGTAGTAGGCCCGGTCGTAGCCTTCGTGCTGGTGCAGGAAGTTGAGCGCCGCCTGCCGGGGCATGCCGCCCACGGCCGAGGTCGGGTGGAGCAGGCGCAGCATATCGGTGCCCAGGGTGGGGAAAGGCACGGCGCGCAGGTTCACGGCGAAGTCGGTGCGCAGGTGCAGCAGCTGGCCGGCCACGGCGGTGCGGGGGCCGGTTTCCTCGTATTCCCGCAGCCGCAGCTGCTTGAAGCAGCTCACGATGTAGCGCGAGACGAGGGCCTGCTCCTCAATTTCCTTCTGCCGCCAGATGGCCTGCTGGGGCAACATGCCGGGGGCCAGCGGCTGGGTGCCGGCCAGGGCCATGGTCCGGAAAATACCGTCGGCGTCGATGGTGACCAGCACCTCCGGCGAGGCCCCCAGCCAGGTGCCCGCGCCCGGCGCACTCACCAACGACACAAAGGCCTGCGGGTAGCGCTGGCACAGACTTTCGAAGGCCCGCAGCGCGTCGAACCCCGCCGGCAGGGGGCGCCGCGCCGCCCGGCTCGACACCACCTTCAGCACCTGGCCCTGACGAATGGCTTCCACCCCGGTTTCGACCAGCGCCGCGTATTCCGGCTGAGTGGCCGTGTGCGGCAGGGGCTGCGGGCTTAGGTGCCAGGGCAGTGGCGTATCCGTTGGGGTAGGGGCCTGGGCCAGAAAAGCCAGCAGCGGAGCCACCTGGGCCGCGTCGGAGCAGTGGAGCTGGTCAGGATGCTCGGCGTCCCAGAACACGTCGGCGGGCAGAAACAGCGCCGGGTTGTGGTCGGAGTCGCGGAAGGGGAAAAGGCGAAGCCGGCCGGGGCGTCGGGCGTCAAGGCTGGGGGTAGGCCGGTCAGGGCCGCCTCGGCCGAAAAGCTCAGGCACAGCTGGGGCCGCGCCGCGCCGGGCAGCCGCCACAGGGCCACGGGCAGCCCGTGTTCGAGGGCAAAGGTGAGCAGCTGCCGCCGCTGGGCCGCCTCATCATGGGGCGGATTTGGCCAGGCTACCGGTTCAGGCTGAGCGGCACTCATGCGGACGGCGGCGTCGGCTGCTGGGGCAGGTCGATAACGGCCATGGTGATGCGGCTGATGCAGACCAGGGCGCCGGTGGCCTCGTCGGTGATGCGGATTTCCCAGACCTGGGTGGTGCGGCCCACGTGAATGGCCGTGGCCCGACCCGTGACGTAGCCCGAGCGCACGCCTTTAAGGTGATTTGCGTTGATTTCCAGCCCCACGCAGGCTTTTTTGCGTAGATCCACCTGCAGCGCGGCGCCGATGCTACCCAGCGTTTCGGCCAGGGCCACCGAGGCGCCGCCGTGCAGCAGGCCCATGGGCTGGTGGGTGCGGTGGTCTACGGGCATGCGGCCCACCAGCAGCTTGTCGCCGACTTCCGTTATTTCGATGCCCAGGTGCTCGCCCAGGGTGTTGCGGCACCAGGCGTTAATCTGGGCGAGGTCGGCAGTGAGCTGTTCCATGCGGGAATTTCAGGAGTAAAAAACGGTTTTTAGGGCCAAAAAGCACTACTTTCGGGTCCAGTGCGACAAAGCTAGCGGGAAAGTGAGCGTCAAAAAAATATACCTCATCCGGCACGGCCAGACCGACTTCAACGTGGCCGGCATCGTGCAGGGCAGCGGCGTCGATTCAAGTCTGAACGAGGCCGGCCACCGGCAGGCGGCCCGCTTCTTCGCGGCCTACAAACACCTGCCCTTCGATAAAGTCTATACTTCCACGCTGCAGCGCACTCAGCAGTCGGTGCAGGGCTTCCTGGATCTGGGCCTGCCCCACGAGCAGCACGCGGGCCTCAACGAGATAAGCTGGGGTCAGCGCGAGGGCACGCGCATCACGGCCGAAGAGGACGAGGAATACTACGGCGTGCTGCGGCAGTGGCACCAGGGCCAGACCTCGGCCCGCCTGCCCGGGGGCGAAAGCCCGGACGAAGTGGCGGCCCGGCAGCGCCCGGTTATTGAGCTCATCACGTCCCGGCCCGAGGAGGAAACAATCCTGGTGTGCATGCACGGCCGAGCCATGCGGGTGCTGCTCTGCCAGCTGCTCAACTACCCACTCAGCCACATGGACGCCTTCGAGCACCGCAACTTGTGCTTGTACAAAGTGCATTATACGGGCTCCAGCTTCACGGTGCGCAGCTTCCTGGACGTGCAGCACCTGCGCGAACCGGCCTAGCAGCCCGGCAGCCAAAGCGGCTGTTTCTTAGCCCTTAAAGTCGGGCAAGCGCCGCACCGGGTCCCGCGCTGGTCGGGAAGGCGAAAATTCGCTGGCAAACGGTAAAGAACCAGAAGCTTTCCGATAGTTTGCTCCCCCGGATTTTCGGGCTAATTTTGACCCTACACAACACAAGCGAAGACACAGATGGCCGAAATCATAAGAATGCCCAAAATGAGCGACACGATGACCGAAGGGGTCATTGCCTCGTGGCTCAAGAAGGTGGGTGATAAAGTCAAATCCGGGGATATCCTGGCCGAAGTCGAAACCGACAAAGCCACCATGGAGCTGGAAAACTATGAGGACGGCACTCTTCTGCACATCGGTCCGAAAGAGGGCGACGCCGTGGCCGTGGATGGCGTCCTGGCCATTGTGGGTAAGGAAGGCGAAGACATTTCGGCCCTGCTGAGCGGGGCCCAGGGCGCCCCCGCGCCGGCCGCAGCAGCCCCCGCCGCTGAAGCTGCTCCGGCTCCGGCCGCTGCGGCTCCCGCACCGGCGCCGACCCCTGCCCCGGCAGCTCCTGCCGCACCGGCTCCCGCTGCTGCTCCCGCGGCCGCAGCTGGCAACGGCAAGAAAGCTACCGTCATCCGGATGCCCAAGATGAGCGACACGATGACGGAGGGTACCATTGCCTCGTGGCTCAAGAAAGTAGGTGACAAAGTGAAGTCCGGCGACGTGCTGGCCGAAGTCGAAACCGATAAGGCGACGATGGAGCTGGAAAACTACGACGACGGCACGCTGCTCTACATCGGTCCCAAAGACGGCGACGCCGTGGCTGTGGATGGCATTCTGGCCATCATCGGCGAAGAAGGCGCCGATATCCAGGCTCTGCTCGGCGGGCAGTCGGGTGGCAGCGCTACCCCGCCAGCTCCCGCAGCCGAAGCCGCTCCGGCAGCTGAGGCTGCTCCGGCTGCAGCTCCTGCCGCCGCTGCTGCGCCGCAGTCGGCTACGGTTGCGCAGCCCGGTGGCCGCATTTTCGCCTCGCCGCTGGCCAAGAGCATTGCCAAAGACAAAGGCATCGACCTGAATAGCATCAAGGGCTCGGGTGAAAACGGCCGCATCGTGTCGCGCGACCTGGAAGGGGCCGCCGCGGGTGCTGCCCCAGTAGCACAGCCAACGGCCGCCCCGGCACCAGCTGCTCCCGCCGCTCCGCAGGCTACTGCCCCGGCTCCTGCCGCAGCCCCGGCTGCCGCTCCCGCCGACGGCACCTACACCGATACGCCGGTGTCGCAGATGCGCAAGGTTATTGCCCGCCGCCTCTCCGAAAGCCTGTTTACGGCCCCGCATTTCTATCTGACGATGGAAATTCTGATGGACCGGGCCATGGAGGTGCGCACCCAGCTCAACTCTCTCTCGCCGGTGAAGCTCAGCTTCAACGACTTGGTTATCAAGGCTGCTGCCGTGGCTCTGAAGCAGCATCCGGCCGTCAACTCCTCGTGGCTGGGCGACAAAATTCGCCAGAACCACGTAGTCAACATCGGTGTGGCCGTGGCCGTGGACGAAGGCCTGCTGGTGCCCGTGGTGCGCAACGCCGACGGCAAAGGCTTGGCAACCATTGCCACCGAGGTGAAGGAGTTGGCCGGCAAAGCCAAAAGCAAGAAGCTCCAGCCAAGTGAGTGGGAGGGCAGCACCTTCACCATCTCCAACCTGGGCATGTTCGGCATTGAGGAATTCACCGCCATCATCAAC
The DNA here is from genome assembly GCF_004167665.1 of Hymenobacter persicinus. GTDB lineage: Bacteria > Bacteroidota > Bacteroidia > Cytophagales > Hymenobacteraceae > Hymenobacter > Hymenobacter persicinus. The sequence goes on from NZ_SEWE01000043.1 coordinate 4,700, forward strand.
CCGCCGGATGCCTGCATCCTGGCCGTGGGCGGCATCAAGCAGACGGCCGTGGTGAAAGACGGTGCGCTGGCCATCGGCAACATCATGAAAGTGACCCTCTCGTGCGACCACCGCGTGGTGGACGGCGCCACGGGTGCCGCTTTCCTGCAGACGCTCAAAGCTCTGCTCGAAGACCCGATGAAGATGCTGATCTGATAACGGAAACCCCCGATTTATTGCCCCTTACAAAAAAACCAGCCCGCCCCGGCTGGTTTTTTTGTGCCCGGCGCGCCTGGGGCGCAGCCGTGCCCCGGATAGGCCGGTAGGCGGCTTTCCGGCCAGTTTACGTGGCTACCAATGCGCAGTGAGCGGAATGAGTGCTACCTTCCGCCCCCGCCGGCCGCCGGCGGGTGTACCACCTTTTCCCCACCCTATGTATAAGTACCTACTGGTCCTTTCGGCGGCAGCCTGGTTGGCTCCGGCCCCAGCCCCGGCCCAACAGCGGCCTGTTCTTACCGCTCAGGATTACGCCCGGGCGGAACGCTTTCTGAGCTCGGGCACCCAAGCCCTGGTAGACGGCAGTGCCGGCCAGCCCCACTGGCTGGCTAACGACCGGTTCTGGTACCGCGTCCTCACGGCCCGGGGCAGCGAGTACGTGCTGGTCGACCCGGCCCGCAACACCCGCACGGCCGCCTTCGACCAGGCTAAGCTGGCGGCCGCCCTGTCTTCGGCCAGTGGCAAAGCCTACGAGGCCAGTGGATTGCCTTTCCGGAACCTCTCGTATTCGCCCGACGAGAAATTTATTGCCTTTGCCGCGGCCGGGAAAGCCTGGAAATACGATGTGCTGAGCGGGCAGCTCACTCCCGACACGGCCCCGGAAAAATCGGCGGCCAACGCCGCGAACGAAGTTCTGTCGCCGGACGGCCAGCTGGCCGCGTTTATCAAGGACGACAACCTGTGGGTGCGCAACACCAGCACCAACGAGCTCACCCAGCTCACGACCGACGGCATCAAAGACTACGGCTACGCCACCGACAACGCCGGCTGGACCCACAGCGACAAGCCCGTGCTGCGCTGGTCGCCGGACTCGCGCAAGATTGCCACCTTCCGCCAGGACCAGCGCAACGTGGGCAACATGTACCTCGTGACGACCAACATCGGCCACCCCCGCCTCGACAGCTGGAAATACCCGCTGCCCGGCGACAAGGACATTGCCACCATCGAGCGGGTCGTCATTGAAGTGAATACCCCGAAAGTGGTGCGCTTCCAGATGGCCCCCGATCCGCACCGCGGCACGCTCTCCGATGATATTTCCAGCAGCGGCACCTTCGACGACGTGGACTGGAGCCCCGATACCCGGGAGCTGGCTTTCGTCTCGACCTCGCGCGACCATAAGGAAGAGAAATTCCGCATTGCCGACGCCACTACCGGCACCGTGCGCGACGTGTTTACCGAAACCGTTGCCACCCAGTTTGAGTCGGGTCAGGGCGCTATCAACTGGCGCTACCTGCCCAAAAGCAAGGAAATCGTCTGGTACTCGGAACGCGACAACTGGGGCCACCTCTACCTGCTCGATGCGGGCACGGGCAAGGTCAAGCGGCAGATTACCAAAGGCAACTGGGTGGTCACGCAGCTGCTGCGCGTCGATGAAAAGAAGCGGGAGCTGTATTTCCTGGCCGATGGCCGGGAGCCGGGCAACCCCTACTTCACCCACCTGTACCGCATTGGGCTGGATGGCAAAAACCTGAAGCTGCTCACGCCCGAGGCCGGCAACCACCAAGTGACGCTTGCTCCCTCGGGCAAGTACTTTCTGGACACCTATTCCCAGCCCGACAAGCCCGGGGCCACGGTGCTGCGCTCGGCGGAGGGCAAACTGCTCTCGACGCTGGAGAAAACCGATATTTCCCGCCTCACCGCCACCGGCTGGAAGGCACCAACGGCCATTACGGTGAAAGCCGCCGACGGGCAGACGAACCTGTACGGGCTGATGTTTACGCCCACCAACCTGGAAGCCGGCAGAAAGTATCCCATCATCGACTACATCTACCCGGGTCCGCAGGGCGGGGGAGTGGGCAGCTGGTCGTTTAGCGCGGCCCGCAACGACCACCAGGCCCTGGCTGAGCTGGGCTTCGTGGTGGTCGTCATTGAGGGCAGCTGCAACCCGCTGCGCTCCAAAAGCTACCACGACGCCTGCTACGGCAACATGGCCGAGAACACGCTGTCGGACCAGATGGCGGGCATGCGCCAGCTCGCCCAGCGCTACGCCTACATTGATCTGGAGCGGGCCGGTATCTGGGGACACTCGGGTGGGGGCTACGCCACCGCGGCGGCCATGTTTCGCTACCCCGATTTCTTTAAAGTGGGCATCTCGGAATCGGGTAACCACGAAAACCGCAACTACGAGGACGACTGGGCGGAGCGCTACCTGGGGCTGCTGAAAACCAACCCCGACGGGACGACCAACTACGACAACCAGGCCAACGCCCCCTTTGCCAAAAACCTGAAAGGCAAGCTCATGTTGGCCCACGGCCTGATGGACGACAACGTGCCGCCCTACAACACGTGGCTGGTGGTGGAGGCCCTGACCAAGGCCAACAAGAGCTATGACCTGGTGGTGTTCCCGAATGCGGTGCACAGCTACGGTCCGTACTCCCCGTACATGATGCGCCGCCGCTGGGACTACTTTGTGCAGCACCTGGCCGGGGCCGAACCCCCGCACGACTACGAAATAAAGCCCGTGGCTGACCCCCGCAACGCGGTCCAGTAGCCGAGTGGCGAAGAAGCGCAAAGCTCCGCTCCGTGCTGGGCGTTGCCGCCGGATTCGCGTAGCTTTGCGCCTCTTCGCCGAAAATCTGTTTCTGTTCTTTCTGATTCTGCCATGAAAATTCGCTCTACGACGGTGCTGGGCGTGCGCCACAACGGGGAAATTGCCCTCGGCGCCGACGGCCAGGCCACCATGGACAAGCACGTGGCTAAAAGCAACGTCCGCAAGGTTCGCAAGCTCCACGAGGGCAAGGTGGTGACGGGCTTCGCCGGCTCCACGGCCGACGCATTTATGCTGCTCGACAAGTTCGAGGAAAAGCTCGGCGGCTACGGCGGGCAGCTGCGCCGCGCCGCCATTGAGCTGGCCAAGGAGTGGCGCAAAGACCAGTACCTGCGCAAGCTCGAAGCCATGATGGTGGTAGCCGACAAGGACGAGCTGCTCATCATTGCCGGCACCGGCGACGTGCTCGAACCCGACTTCGACGTGGCCGCCATCGGCTCGGGCGCCATGTACGCCCAGGCCGCGGCGCTGGCCCTGAAAAAGCACGCGCCCCACCTCACGGCCCGGCAGATGGTGGAGGAGGCCCTGCACATTGCCGCCGACATCTGCATCTACACCAATCACAACCTGATGATTGAGCAGCCCGGCTAAGTCGGGGACAACCGTCATGACCGAAGACCTGATTTACCACAACTCGCGCTGGCGCTACGCCCTGCTCACGGGGGGCAGCGTGGTATTCGTCGTCATGGGTGCCTGGATGATTGTGAGCACCGGCAAGTGGCCTATGGGCCTGCTGGCCATAGCTTTCTTCGGTCTGGGCGCGGTGGTGGGCGCCCGGCAGTTTTTCGACACCCGGCCCCGCCTGCAACTCACCGACGCGGGCATCCTGGACCGCACCCTGGGCGTGGGCCTGATTCCGTGGGCCGACATCACGGGGGCCTACGTGCGCTCCATCAACCACGAAAACTTCATTTGCCTACTCCTGCGCGACGAGCAAGCCTACCTCAGCCGCCTGCCCGTGCTCCAGCGCCGCCTGGCCGCGGCCAACGCGGCGCTGGGCTTTACGCCCGTCTCCGTAAATTTGAGCGGCGTCGACCTGGATGCCGACCAACTGCTGGAGTATATTCTCAAGCAGAGTGCCGCGGCCCAGCTCCCGGACCCTGGCTTTCGCCCTTCTACTCCCTAACCAAGCCCCCGGTCCCGGGCGGTTTTTGTGAGCAACCCAGCCGCTGTTGTGCGCTGCTCAGAATCTTCGCCGTACGGCTTTCGTATTGAACGATTCCCGGTTGCCCTTTGATTGTACACCGCATACCCACATACTGAACCCCGATTCGATGAACGTAACGAACTTCCTCAAGCACCACTACCGCCACTTCAACGCCGCGGCCCTCATTGACGCCGCCGAAGGCTACAACAAGCACCTCGCGGAAGGTGGCAAGATGATGATTACGCTGGCCGGCGCCATGAGCACCGCCGAAATGGGCATTCAGCTGGCCGAGCTCATTCGCCAGGATAAAGTCCAGATCATCAGCTGCACGGGTGCCAACCTGGAAGAGGATATCTTCAACCTCGTGGCCCACGACTTCTACGAGCGGGTGCCCAACTACCGCGACCTGACCCCCGCCGATGAGCAGGGCCTGCTGGAGCGCCACATGAACCGCGTGACCGATACCTGCATCCCGGAAGAAGAGGCCATGCGCCGCCTCGAGCACTCGGTGCTCAAGTTCTGGGAGAAAGCCGACAAGGCTGGGGAGCAGTATTTCCCCCACGAGTTTTTCTATCAGATCCTCAAGTCGGGCGAGCTGGAGCAGTACTACCAGATTGACCCCAAAGACTCCTGGATGCTGGCCGCCGCCGAGAAAAACCTGCCTATCATCTGCCCGGGCTGGGAAGACTCCACGCTGGGCAACATCTTCGCCGGTCACGTCATCAGCGGCGACATCAAGAACGTGCACACCGTGCGCACCGGCATCGAGTACATGATTTACCTGGCCGACTGGTACACGAAGCAGGCTACCGAGGAAAGCAAGGTAGGCTTCTTCCAGATTGGCGGCGGCATTGCTGGCGACTTCCCCATCTGCGTGGTGCCCATGCTGCACCAGGACCTGGGCCGCACCTCGGTGCCGCTGTGGGGCTACTTCTGCCAGATTTCGGACTCCACCACCTCCTACGGCTCCTACTCCGGCGCCGTGCCCAACGAGAAAATCACCTGGGGCAAGCTGGGCCAGGACACGCCCAAGTTTATCATTGAGTCGGACGCCACCATCGTGGCTCCGCTGGTGTTTGCCATGGTGCTGGGCCAATAAGCCTTCGGAAACTCCCGCTGAATGTCCTCATTCCGACTTTCCTACCACGGCCGCTTCCTTCTGGGAGCGGCCGTGCTGCTTATAGCCGCCGTCGGTGCCATTGCCTACCTGGTCTCTTCTTACGCCGCCCTGCAAAGCTGGTACCTGGGCCTGAATAGCTGCTTTTACCGGGTGGAGTCCTGGCCGACGCAGTTCTTTACGCCCGCCGTCAAGGCCCAGGGCAACCTGCTCTGCGCGCTGGCCCTGGGGCTGTGCACCCTGGGGCTGGCCTACTTGGCTTACCGCTGGCGCCAGGCCCCGACTGCGCCGCTGGCCGCTCCGCCGAGCTGGCTGCGGCGGGCCGATGCGCTGTACCTGCTGCCGGTGCTGGCCACGGCCAGCGGCCTGTGGTGGTGGGGGCAGGCGGCCGTGGTGCCCGGCACCGACGAAGTGTTTTCGGCGCTGTACTGCGCCCGGCTGCCCGCCTTTCAGACCGTGGCCTACTACATGCTGCCCAACAACCACCTGCTGTTCAACCTGCTCAACGGTGGGCTCTTCGGCGGCGCCGACAACCTCGTGGCCACCGGCCGGCTGCTGTCGGGCGTGGCTTACCTGGTGACGGTGGCGGCGGCCTACGGCTGGTTTCGGCAGCTGACCGAACACCGCCTGCTGGCCGCGCTGGTGGCCCTGACCGTAGCGCTGCAGTTTCCGCTCTGGGGCTTCGGGTTTCAGGCCCGCGGCTATGCCCTGTACGCGCTGGCGCACTGGGGCGCCTTTATCGGGCTCTTTGGCTACCTGCAATACCGCCGCGGGGGCTGGCTGCTGCTCAACGCCGTGAGCTGCGCGGCGGGCTACGCAGTGGTGCCCACATTCCTGTATTTTCACCTCGGCCAACTCGCTTTCGGGGTTGTGTATCAGCTGCTGCGCCGGGAACTGGACTGGCGCTTCTGGCGCTACCAGGCCGCGGCGCTGGTCGCAGTGTTTTTGTTCTACCTGCCCGCGCTCAGCTTTTCGGGGCTGGCCGCGCTGACCAGCAACGAGTACGTGCGCCCCAAAAGCGCGACGCTCGGCGGGTTTCTGCCCTCGTTCGGCCAGGATCTGCAGGGCTACGTGACTTACTGCTTCTCCCGGGTGAAAGTGCTGGGCGTGCAGCTGAGCTACGTGCTGGCCTTGCTGCCCCTGCTGCTGCGGGCCAAGCGCAATACCATCTGGTTTGCCTACGGTCTGTTTTACGCCCTGTTGCTGCTGGTGCTGGTGCTGCTGATGATAGGAATGCGCCGCAGCACCAACCAGCGCAACCTGATCGGGCACTGCAGCTTGGCGCAGGCGCTGGTGCCCGCTACGCTTTACTGGCTGCTGAGCCGGCTGCCCGCCCACTGGCGCGCGGCGCGTTGGCAGCTGGGCGTCACGGCGGGCCTGCTGCTGATTCTGGGGCTGAAGTTTGCCAAGACCAACCCCATTGCCAAGGCCGAGGACCTCTACCTGTTCGACAACACCACCGCCTACCGCGCCATCGAGGACGGGGTGCAGACCATTCCGGCGGGCCGCAGCGTGGCGTTTTCCTGGGAAAGCTTCAACGCCTACCACGCCGCCCGGCAGCGGGGCCTGCGCTGCTCCCTGCCCTGCGAGCCGGCATCCGCCGACTACTACGTGGTGTATGGCCGGGAAAAGCTGCCGGTAGCTTTGGCTTCGCAGTATGAACTGGCCAGCACATTCCCTAAGCACCGCATTTACCGGCGCCGGTAGAGTTTCCGGCTTGCTTTGTCAGGAAAAGAGTACCCACGAAAAAGCCCGCCGCTGAATCCAGCGGCGGGCTTTTTTTAGGATGCCATTTCAGGGTGCTAGAAGCAATCTTAAGTTGAGATCTAGCCCAGCACGTGTTGAGCCAGTACCTTTTGCAGATCGTAGATATTGACCTGCTTGTTGAATTTGCGCACCACGCTGGGTTGCACCTCGCTGGAAACCCAGATTTTCAATTCGGCATCCAGGTCCAGGTGGCCCGCCGTTTCGATGCTGAAGCGGGTGATGCTGCGGTAAACCACCGTGAGGTACTCTATTTTCTTCCCCGTCAGCCCTTGCTTGTCCACCAGGATCAGGCGCTTGTTGGTGAAAATAAACACGTCGCGCATCAGCTTGAAACCAATTTCAATGGCTTCTCCATCGGCCAGCAGCATGACGTATTCGCCAGTGAGTTCAGAAGGTTGGGCAACGCCGGCATTGCCGATTAAAGCAGAAAAAAATCCCATACAGGTAGAAATAGGTAAGGTGTATGTAAGTATAGGCAAACCAGTTGGCACCAGCCACCTCGGCAGGGAAGACAGGTGCTTCGTCTACCACCTGATGCCTCAAACAGCTACCTTGCTGCCATGCCCCTCGACTCCGCCAGCTTTCTGCACCACACCGACCCCGCCGAGAAAACCACGGTCTACACCCGCGTTGCCGATGGGGACGTGACGGAGGTTCCCGCCCTGCTCATTGCCCAAACCCAGTGGCAGAAGCTCTTTATTACCCTAGAAAAGCCCCGCCGCTACCTCACGCACACCCGGCCCCCCGATTCGGCTGACGAGGACGAGCTCGAAATTGACTTCGTGCAGGATTATGAGGAGGTGGAAGCACTGATGGAGGATGCCGGCCTCGACGGCCTCCACGACGGGGAGCGGGGCATGCTCTACCACAACCTGCTGTTTCTGCTGATGAATCCCTAAGCCATGGAGGCCCGTCAGGCGTCTACTGTTTGCCCCGGTAATCGGCAATGACACCCTCGGCAATCCAGTTGGCCAGGGCTTGGCGGTTGTCGGCCACCACGAAGCGGCGCTGGTCCCGGTCGTTGCGGATGTTGCCCAGCTCCATGAACACGGCCGGGGCGTGGCTGTTGCGCACCTCGTAGAGCGTGCTGCGCTCCGTCACGGTGCCCGCGTAGGGGCGGTTGGGCTGGGCCTGGCGGTAGCGGTTGGTGAACACCTTGTGAATGTTCTTGGCCAGGCGCAGGCCCGGGGCGCTGCCGGCGTGGTGGTAGAAGAACACGTCGGTGGTCTGGCCCGCGCTGCGGCTGTCGACGTGCAACGCCAGCAGGCGCTGGTAGGCCCGGCCGTGGCGGGCGTGCAGCTTGTTGACCTGGGCAATACGCTGGCGCAGGCGCTGCACCTGACTCAGCGGAATGCGCAGCTGCGGATACTGCACCTCGTCGTAGTCCATGGGCAGCACGTTCTCGTCGCGGATACCATCATTGGGGTCCTGCACCATCACGTACACCGTGGCCCCGTGCTCGAGCAGCACCCGGGCCAGGCGCACGGTCACATCGTAGGCGTACTCGTCCTCGGCCAGCTGAAAGGAGCCGTACTGGCCGATGGCGCCCGGGTCGGGGCCGCCGTGCCCGGAGGAAAGGTAGAACACCGCGCCCCGCAGCGTACCGTAGCGGGCTGCGGGCGCCCCGTAGCGCGGCCCAAACAGCGCGCTTTTGCTGATGGGGCCCTTGCCGACGACTTCTGGAACTGCCGCCGCGCGGGCAGTACGGGCCGGAGCCTTGCGGGCGGCGCCGGCTGGGGGCAGCCGGTAGGTGCGGCCCGTAATCAGGCCCTGGCGGCGGGTCAGATGGGCTGTGTTCAGCTCCCGAAAGGCGGCCCCGTACTGGGCCGGGTTCAGGCCGTGGCGCGAGAGCAGGGTTTCCACCCCGTCGCCGCTCCGGGCTTTCACGCGGCGGTAGGTTACTTGAGCAAAGGCCTGCACCGAAAGCAGGCAGCCCAGCACAAAAAGAGTAGTGATTCGCAAAAGGCAAAAGAAACGGGCAGCGGGACGGCGGCCAACCCTGGCCACGCGCGGACTGCGGTACACAAGCGGGAGCAGCCTGCATACGCAGCGCCGCCGACCCCTGCCATACGGCACTGCAAAGGAGGGGGTAAATCTTTAGAATAGGGAATATGAAGCGGAAAGAAGCGTGCTGGCTGCTGCTCCCGCCCAAAATCCCCGCGGCTACCCCGCTAGGACTGGCCAAAGTAGCGGTCCGGCCGAAAGGGCTGTCAATAAAATGGCCCGCTGCCACTGGCAGCGGGCCTTTTTTCTACTACGTGTCCGCGCGGCTTAGCGAATCGTGACTGACTCGCCGAAGCCGTTGCGGCCCACGGCCGTCACGTCGTCCAGGCTCAGGGCGCGGCCCTTGGGCGTGCAGTTTTCGTTTTGCATTTCCGGCAGCTTGGCCAGAACCTCGGCCGGCCGGGTTTCATCAGCCACGTTGCCGTCACCGGTTGGTAGCCCGGTGGCGGCACCCAGGGCGCGCAGGGCCACCATCTTACTTTTCTTGGCCACTACTGCCTTCGCCACGGCGGCAGGAGCCATCTTCTCGGCTACCGTTGACTCAAGCACGCGGTTGTTGAGCTTGATTTTTGGCGAGGTGTATACTACCGCCGACTCGTAAATCGGCATGTCCTTCACGCTCTTCGAGTACTCGTCGTACTTGGTTTCGTAGCCTTTGATTTTCCACATGCCAATTTCGTAGTACACCACGCTGCCCTTGTGCGTGGCCGGGTCGAGGTTGGTGTACTTCAGCACGTTGAACGAAGGGTTGTCCACGTCCACGATGTAGTCGCTGTCGAAGCGGGTGGCGCGCTGCTCGTTGTAGTCCTGCAGCAGGTTCGACTTGGTGACGATGCCGTAGCCCCGCTCGGCATACTTGTCGCGCAGCGCCTCCAGGCCCACGCCCTCGTAAAGCGTCTTATTGTCGCGGTACTCGAGCACGAACTTGCCGTTCTGGTCGTAGGAGCCCGCCACCACCGAAATGCGGAGCTGGTCGGCCTTGTCCAGCACGGGGAAATAGGGGTAGATAATGCTGACCTCATCCACGCCGTAGCAGTCGATTTCGCTGACCAGCTTGCCATTCATGTAAAAGCCGGCATAGGTGGGTTTGGCGGCGGCGGTAGCCGGCGCTTTGGCAGCCGGCGCCGCTTTCTTAGCCTGGCCGAACGCGGTGGCACTGAGCAGGAGGGTCAGGGCCGTAAGGGGTAAAAAGTGCTTCATGTAAGCGTAATAAATGGGTTAAGTAAGGTCCCTACTTTCAGAAATAGAACTCTAGCCGCTGTTTCGGGAATCTTCCGGCATAATAATGAAACAGAAAGGTGGACGGGCAGCCCTTCCGGTGGAGCTTGGAAAACAAACATAGTACAACCAACATGGATAAAAAATACCCTCAACGGGCGCGCTAACACTTTTTTAGCAATCGGCTATAAACACCGAATGCCCGACCTGAGGCAGGGCGGGCATTCGGTAGGAGTGGGTGGATAACGGGTCAGACCACCTTCCGGTCCTTGTTGTACATGTCGAGGTTTTGGCGGATGGCGGCCAGCACCGCTGCGTAACGGCGCCGGGCTTCCTCGTGGGCTTCCAACTGGCGCAGATGCGTCGCGATGAGCTCACAAAACTCCTCGCGGGAGAAGCGTGGTTTGACGGACAGGTTGGACACGTTGCGAAGGGTGAAGGCGGGAGTAAACAGTCGGCTTGGGACACTAATACTACGCAGGTTTTAACGAAAAAGGCCACCCGATTTCGGGGGCCCGCCGCCCGCTCTGGCTGAATGACGGCCCAGGCTCTGCAAACGGCCCCGGCCTCCCCAGAATATGTGAGGACCGGGGCCGCAGTTGGGCCGTAGTGCCGAGCTTGGTAGTTAGAAGCGGAACAGGGGACGCGCCGGGTTCCAGATGCCCCACGGAATCATGAGCAGCACCAGAATCAGGGCGACCAGAAACCAGGTGAAGGCCTTTTTATGCTTCAGCACGGGGTCCGTAGCTTTTTTCGACAGCGTGCGGCCCACCTGGGCGGCAATAACGGCCAGCACCATGGCGGCAATGTGCTCGACGCCCCAAAACCGGCCAATCGGGTCTTTCATGACGGCGCCTCCGGCCGTTTCGAAGGCCTTCACGCCAAACGGGCTCAGCCCGAAGTAGAGAATCAGGCCCAGCAGCAGCTGCAGGTGCATGGAGCCCACGAAGGCGGCGCCCATGCCGTTGTCGGCGCCCACGTAGGGCTTGCGGCCCTGCCAGCCGCTGAAGGCGCGGAAAATGGCAATCAGGCCGAAAACCAGCACGAGCCAGCGGGACCAGGAGTGAAGGGCAAGTACAACTGAGTACATAGGGAAGGGAGTTGGTGGTTGAGCGGCAAAAGTAGCGGTTCGTTGTCAGTTGTCAGTTGTTCGCTCGTTCAACAACTGACAACTGACAACGAACAACAAGCCTACACCGGCTCCCGCACGCCGTCGAAGGCAAACACGGCCTCGCGCAGAAACAGGTCGCCCTGCTGGCGCAGGATGGTGAGGTTGTCCAGGGTGAGCTTGAGGTTGAAGGTCTGCTGGTTCAGGTACTGAATTACGGGGCCCAGCAGCTCGGGCGTGGTGTCGTGCAGGGCCAGGGAAATGTGGGGGAGCCAGCACTCGGGGCCGCTGAACTTGTCGGTGCGCAGGCACAGCGGGGCCGTGGCAGCCAGAATGCGCTGGTGCAGCTCGTTGAGCTCATTGGTGCGCAGCACCGGAATGTAAATCGTGGGGTTGGGCCCCGGAAACACGCCCAGGCCGGTGGTGTGCACGGCAAAGGGCTTGGTGGTGCGGGCAATGTCGTGGAGCACCGCGTGCAGGGCCGAGAGCTTACTCACCCCGGCCAGCTGGTAGGTGATGTGCGGTTCGGGCGTGGCCTGCACGTCGTCGAGGCCGAACTTGGTTTCCAGGCCCTTGATGATGCGGTTGATCCGGGCCGCGTAGTGCGGATTGAGCAGAGAGGTAATGGCGAGCATAGGCAGCTAAACTGCAGAACCGGCGCCGGGGTTGGCGCGGCGGCGCATTTCTTGGTTGAACTGCTCGCTCTGCCCCAGCGGAATGCTCAACGACTGCCACTGCTCCCCGCGCAGGTGCTTGGCCAGCTGCACCAGCTGCCCGGTGTGGTAGGCGTAGTGGGTGGTTTGGCGCTCCAGGGCCGCCAGCACCGTGTGGGCCTCCTCCCGGATGGTCACGGTCCGCAGCAGGTCGGTGGGCTGCAGGGCGTCGAGCAGCTCGAACAGCATGGCCCAGGCCGCCTGCCAGCGCTGCTGCAACTCGGGCAGGTCCGCGGCCGTGGGGGGCACAAATTCCGCGTCGCGCCGCCGGTCAGGCTTCTCGCCATCCGAGGTCAGGAAGTCGGTGAAGCGGGAGCGGAGGTTGCCCACCATATGCTGCACGATGACGGCCACGCTGTTGGCCCCGGGTGCGGGCACCCATAGCCAGTCGGCGGGCGCCAGCTGGGCCAGGGCGCGGTTGGCCAGGCTGTGGTAGGCGGTGAAGTTGTGGCGGATGGTGGCCAGCACGGCAGCGGCCAGGGCGGAAGAGTCAGGCATGGCAAAGCGGCAAAAAGGAGGGGGCAAAGCGTCGGCCGCAAGAAACGCAAAACTCCCGGGCCCGACCTCGGCCCGCCGCCAAAAAAGCGCGGCCCGCCCGGAGCTACGGCTTATTGCGTACCTTTCCTGGGCAGTGCCGGGCCGAAAAACCGGGCCCGCCCACCGCGCCCGCAGTCTTTTTTCGCCGCGGTGGTCACTTTTCTATTCGTTCGGCTTATGGCAATTCTGGCATTTTTTCTGGCCCACTGGTACCTGTCGCTGTTTACGCAGTCCTTTTTTCAGCACCGCTACGCCGCCCACAAGATGTTCACGATGAGCTACGCCTGGGAGCGGGTGTTCTTCATGCTGACCTACCTGCTGCAGGGCTCCTCGTTTATGTCGCCGCGGGGCTATGCCCTGCTGCACCGCATGCACCACGCCTATTCCGACACGGAGCGCGACCCCCACTCCCCGCACTTCTCATCCAACGCCTTTACGATGATGTGGAAAACCCGCGGCGCCTACCAGGATGTGCTCTACGGTCGCTCCAAGGACGCCACCCGTTTCGAGGGCGAGTACCCGGAGTGGGCGGCGCTGGAAACCTTCGGCAACCAGTGGTATTCCCGGGTTGGGTGGGGCGCGTTCTACATTTTGTTCTACGCCCAGTTTGCCACCGCCTGGTGGCAGTATCTGCTGCTGCCGATCCACTTCTCGATGGGCGCCGTGCACGGGGCCATCGTCAACTGGGGCGGCCACAAGTACGGCTACCAGAACTTCGACAACCACGATAAGTCGCGCAATACCTTGTTTTTCGACTTTCTCACCGCCGGCGAGCTGTTTCAGAACAACCACCACAAACTGCCCCTGCGCGTGAATTTCGGGGTGAAGTGGTGGGAGCTGGACCCCACTTACCCCGTCATCTGGACCTTGGATAAGGCCCGCATCATCCGCATCAAGCGGCCGGTAGCGACGCCGCTGGCAGCTTAGCGCCGAGCGGAGCGGCTAGTAGCAGCATGATTTTCAAGCACAACCGTAGCACTGGGCAAGGATTGACTGATAAACGGAACTTTGTGGATTTGTAGGCGTTCTGACTATTGATAAATTTGCGCCTCTGTCCTTTCTTACCCAGTGGAAGCAACCGTTTTGCTTCGCCGGAGCGCCCCCAACGTCTATGTCCGAACCCTTATTCGACGTTAATCTGCAACAATTGCCCGATGAGTATCTCACCGGGGAATGGTGCGTAGCTAATCGGGTGCTCAACCGCGGCAACCCCGACAGCCCCTTGGCCCAGGCCACGCGCCTGTCGTTGCGGCCCGGCACCGTGCAGGTGCACACGCCCGGCCAGCAGGACTCGGGCCAGTGGCAGGTGCTGCGCGACGAGCTGCTGAGCCGTCCGTACCTGGAGCTGATGCTGCTGCAGGAAGAAACCCGGGCGCTGATTACGCGCCTGCGCCGCTCGGCCGATGGCCTCGAAAGCCAGCTTAATCTGTATTTTCAATCGGGGATGGAGCTGCAGCTCGTGTGCCCCTGCTGATCTTCCCTGAGTAGTCCCATGTCATACACCGATTCTGTGCCAAACGAAGACCTCCTGCGCAAGCAGGGCGAAGAGCAATTTCACTTCCTGGCCGACTTTATTCCCCAGTTGGTCTGGTTTACCGACCCGACCGGCTACCACACGTTTTTCAACAAGCGCTGGATTGACTTCACCGGCTATACCCTCGCCGACAGCGTAGGGCCGGATATGTGGAACAACCTGCTGCACCCCGACGACCAGGAGCGGGCCCGCCGGGTGTGGGGCCACTCGTTGGCTACCGGCGAGTTCTACGAAATAGAGTACCGCTTCAAGGGCAAAGACGGCGCGTACCGCTGGTTCTTGGGCCAGGCCAGCCCCCAGTACGACGAGCAGGGCAACATCCGCCAGTGGTTTGGCACCTGCACTGATATTGAGGAGCAGAAGCAAACCGAGCTTCAGCTGCGCCAGCGGGAGCAGGAGCTCGAGCGCGCCTACGCCGACCTGGAAGTGAAAGTAACCTTCCGCAACCTGGAACTGGAGCGCGAAGTCCACGAATTGCGCCAGCGCCTGGCCGAGTAGCCAAAAATAATCCATCTAAAAAGCCGCCCGAGTTAGGGCGGCTTTTTTGCGTTTGAGGCCTATTCCGGTACTTCAAGGGCAGTTGCCGCCACAAGGAGCCGGCTCGCCCGCGTTGGGCGGCCCCGGCTGGTTAAACCTGCGGGCCGCAAACGGGTACATACTGCGGGGAAGCCACTAGCAGCCCCGGCCCACATCCACGCCGCGCCCGTTCTGCGTTAGAAGCGGCTTACCTGTTTTTCGCTGTGTCTTCCCCAACTTCCCCTAGTACGATGCTCGAAGAACCGCCGCGAGTCCAGCGGCCGCCCAAGTGGCTGCGCTGGGTGGGAGGCATCCTGGTCGGGCTGGCCGTGCTGGTGGTAGCCGCCCTGCTGCTGCTCGACCCCTGGTTGTGCCGCACCCTGGAAAAGCAGGTAGCCACCCAGACCCAGGGCCGCTACCGCCTGCAAATTGGGGAACTGCGCACCAGCCTCTGGCACCGCTCCGTGCGGCTCCGCAACCTTCGCCTGCGGCCGGTCAAAGATGAGCGGCGCTGGTCCGATACCACGGCATTGCCCCGCCTGCTGGCCAACGTCAGCCAGCTGCGCGTGTCGGGGGTGGGGCTCTGGGCGGCTTTGCGCGGGCAGGTGGTGCCCGTCGATACGGTGCTGCTGACCGGCGTGCAACTGCGGGTGCTGCATCTGCCGCCGTCCTCGGCTACAGCCCGGCCCCTGCACCAGCGCCTGCCCGGCCGGCTGGCGGGGTTGGCGCTGGGCTACGTGGGCGTGCAGAAGCTGCAGGCGGCCTATGGTCCCGCCCGCCGACCCCAGGCCAGCCTGCGCCGGGCCGACTTCGCCCTCCAGGATGTGCTGCTCACCGCCGCCGGAGCCGCCGACACCCAACGCGTTGGTTACGCCAAAGCGGGGCAGCTGCAAGTGGCCGGCGTGGCCGGACGGGCCGCACAGCACGCCGTGGCGCTGGGGCGCGGGCAGTTCAGCACTACCACCGGCCGGCTCACGCTGGACTCGGTGCGGATCCGGCCGCTGCGGCCCCAGGGCCTGCGGGAAAAGCTGCCCAAGGTGGATTTGCGGCTCCCGCAGCTGCTTCTGACCGGGCTGCGAGCCAATGAGTTGGCCCGTCGGCAGCTGCGCCTCGACTCGGTCTTGGTGGAGGCGCCCCAACTCACTTTCACGCCTCCCCAACAGCCCCCGCCGGCTCTCTACAAGCTGGTGGCACCCTACCTGCGCCGGCTCACGCTGGCCCACGTGCGCCTGACCCGCGGCAACGTGCGCGTGGCGGGCGTCAACTCCCGCCCCACCGTGCGTGGCATTTCGCTCACCGGCACCCGCCTGCGCATCGACCAGGCGGCAGCCTTCGACCCAACGCGGGTGTTCTACGCCGAAGCCTGGCAGGCGCACACCGGGGCCGTCACGGCCCGCGTTAGTGCGCCGGTCTACCGCGGGGGCTACGACGCCCTGGACCTGGATACCCGCCCCGGCACGCTGAACGTGCGCGGATTGCTGCTGGTACCCACCATGTCGGCCACGGGCGTCAACCGCCTTAAAGGGCACCAAGCACCCAACCTAACCTTGCGCCTGCCCCAACTGCGGGTAGTGGGGCTGGACTTTGCCGCCCTGGACCTGCACGGCTCCCTGCTGGCCCAGCAGGTGACGCTGAGTCGACCGATGGTGCTCATCGACGGGGACGGCAACTTTCCCCTCAACCCCAAGCCCTCCATCGTGACACCCGAGCGCCTGGGCCGGCTCCCGCTGCGCCTGAACGTGCGGCTGCTAACCATCACCCAGGCCACGGTGCGCACCAGCTACCTGTCGCCGGCCAGTGGCCGCGCCGGTACGCTGACCTTCAACCGCCTGAACGGCACGCTGCGCAACCTGACCAACGACCCGCGGCTGATGTCGGCGGCCCACCCGGCCGTGGCACGCGCTTCGGGCTACGTTGCCAACCGCTGGCGGGCCGACCTGCAGATCTGGCTGCCCCTGCTCGATCCCAACGGGGCGCACTGGGGCCGGGCTACGTTCGGCACCGGCCCGATTACGGTGCTCAACTCCATGACCGAGCCCAGCCGCAACGTGCGCTTCGCCAGTGGCAACGTGCAGCAGGCCACCATCCAGTTTCGGGCCGACCGCCAGGGCATCACCGGCACCATGCGCGCCCGCTACTCCGACCTGAAGCTGACGTTGCTTAGCAAAAAGGGCGGGGCCGACCACAAGACGATATTCACCAAAATCGGCTCCTCTCTGCTCAATGGCCTGGTGGTGCGGGACGAGAACCCGCGCCGGGACGGCCGGGACCTGAAGGTGGGGCAGATGGACAGCCGCCGGGAGTTGCGCGTGTCGGTGTTTTCGCTCTGGCGGCAGGGGCTGGTCAGTGGGCTGCTCAACAGCATCGGGGCCCCGAAAAAGCTGGCCCGCAAAATCAGTGAGCAGCAGTAGCCCGGCAGTCGGGGTGGCCGTCGATAACCTTCGGTGCAGTCCGAAGTTGTTGACCTGAACCTGCCCCGTTTTCTATGGCCCGCGCCGCTGCTTCCCTGCCCGCCAAGCTCACCAAGGGCAACCTGCCCACCAAGTTGTGCCTGACCTGCGGCCGCCCCTTTGAGTACCGCAAGAAGTGGCGCAGCTGCTGGGACGAGGTCAAGTACTGCGGGGAGAAGTGTCAGCGCAACAAGAACAAGGGGACTTCCGCGGCGGACGCAGGTAGTTAAAAAACGCGCCGCCGGGGAAATCAAGCGCGGAGGCGGCGGAAAAACTGACCGGCGGCGCTATCTTACCGGGCTCCTGCACCTGCTCCCATTCCCACCGTATGAACCGAAGACTTTTTCTGCGCACCGGCAGCCTAGCCGGGGTGGCCTTGTCCACGCTCACGCTCGGCGCCTGCGCCTCCGAAACCAAGGATTCCAAGCCGGCCGACCCGGCGGCTCCGGGCGCTGGCCCCGACCAGTTCGAGCTCAGCGAAGCTACCGTGGCCCAGCTCCAGGAACTCATGCGCAGCGGAAAACACTCGGCCCGCAGCCTGGCCGAACTTTACC
The DNA here is from genome assembly GCF_004167665.1 of Hymenobacter persicinus. Lineage (GTDB taxonomy): Bacteria > Bacteroidota > Bacteroidia > Cytophagales > Hymenobacteraceae > Hymenobacter > Hymenobacter persicinus. Next base: position 22,168 of record NZ_SEWE01000043.1, read on the forward strand.
TTGGGCGCATCGAAGCCGTGGATAAAAACGGGCCGAAGCTAAACTCGGTTATCGAACTGAACCCGGAGGCGCTGAGCCTGGCTGACGCGCTGGATGCGGAACGGCGGGCGGGCAAGGTCCGCGGGCCCCTGCACGGCATTCCGGTGCTGATCAAGGACAACATCGACACGGCCGACCAGATGCAGACCACCGCGGGCTCCCTGGCCCTGGCCGGGCATCGGGCCGCCCAGGACGCGTTTATCGTGCAAAAGCTGCGGGCGGCCGGGGCCGTGCTGCTGGGTAAAACCAACCTGAGCGAGTGGGCCAACTTTCGCTCCACGCGCAGCACCAGCGGCTGGAGCAGCCGGGGTGGGCAAACGAAAAACCCTTACATCCTGGACCGCACGCCCAGCGGCAGCAGTGCCGGTTCGGGGGCGGCGGTGGCGGCCAACCTGTGCGCGCTGGCCATTGGCACCGAAACCGACGGCTCGGTGGTGTCGCCGGCCTCGTGCTCGGGCATTGTGGGCGTGAAGCCGACCGTGGGCCTGCTGAGCCGGACGGGCATCATCCCGATTTCGGCCACCCAGGATACGGCCGGACCCATGACCCGCACCGTGCGCGACGCGGCCCTGCTGCTGGGCGCCCTCACCGGCGCCGATGCCGCCGACCCCGTAACCCGGGAAAGCACCGGCCGGGCGTTGACTGACTATACGCCGTTTTTGAAGACTGACGCGCTGCAAGGCAAGCGGTTGGGCGTAGAGAAAAACCACCTGCAGGGCTCATCCGACGCCGTGGCCCTGCTGCAGGCGGCGCTGGCCGTGCTCCGGGCCCAGGGCGCGACAGTGGTGGAGGTGGAAGTGGACAAGCCGATTGACGCGCTGGGAGCCGCCGAGTACGACGTGCTGCTCTACGAGTTCAAGGACGGCGTGAACAGGTACCTGGCTTCGGCCCAGGCTCCGGTGAAGACCCTGGCCGACGTTATTGCCTTCAACGCCCGCAACAAGACCAAGGTCATGCCCTTCTTCCAGCAGGAAATCCTGGAGGCTTCGCAGAAGCTCGATGGCCTGAGCAACCCGAAATTTGTGGCCGCCCGCCGCAAGTCGCACGAGGGGGCCAAGCAGATTCTCGACGCGGCGCTTAAGTCCCAGCAGCTCGACGCGCTGGTGGCCATTACCAACAGCCCCGCCCGCTGCATCGACCTGATCAACGGCGACGGGGGCGGCGGGCCCGGGTTTTCGTCGCCGGCGGCCATGGCGGGCTACCCCCACGTGACGGTGCCCATGGGCCAGGCGCACGGGCTGCCGGTGGGTTTGTCGTTCGTGGGCGGCGCCTACGCCGAAGGGCCGCTACTGGGGCTAGCCTACGCCTACGAGCAGGCTACCAAGCTGCGGCAAGTCCCGCAGTTCCGGCCCCCGTTTGTGGGCTAGCCGCCGACCGTTCCCAGCCGGCGTCAAGCAGGTCGTTGAAAGTGTCTACGGAATGAACTGCTGGGTGAGGCTGATAATCACGCCGTCCTGGGTTTCAACGATGAAAGGCGTGGCGCGCAGAAAGTCCGGGCTTTTGGCCCGCAGCTCGGCCGGGGTGGTCAGGTACTGACTCAGCTCCCCGCCCATGCGCCAGAGCCGGACGGTAGCCGACGCGCTCAGGGGCAAGGTGCGCAGGCGCGGACTGTCGTTGATGATGTAGTAGTCGTTGAAAACGGAGTATACCGTGTCGCCTTTCACCACTTCGGCCAGCGCGTCGCCGCGGCGGCGGGCGGCGGCCACGGCGGCTTGGCCATCGAGAAACTGGATGTAGTCGACGGCGGCGTAGTAGCGGCCCTGCTGCTGGTAGAGGCGGCGCAAATAGGCGTGGCTGCGGGCCGTGGCGCCCACAGTTTCGGTGGAGGACGTTTCGGCTTTCACAGCGGCCGGAATCCGCTCTTCCGGCCGGCCCCCGTTGGCCGATTCCTGCTCGGAGCGGCAGGCGGCCAGGGTGAGAAGCAGCGCGGCGGCAAGGGTTGGGTACTTCATGCGAGAATCTACGGAGAGGAGCGGGGTGGGGGCCGACTTGGCACAGGGCACCCACAACCAGCGGCGGTGGTAAGGCTCAAAAGTAGCAGGGTGGCCCGGAAAACCGTGAAGATCCGGCAGAAACGGCGCGCGAGGCGTAGGCTGGCTACTGGAGCAGGAAATACAGCCCTCCGGTCAGGGGCAGCGTCAGGGAGGTGAGCAGCAGCAGGAACCCGGGCACGGTGAGGGTATCGACCAGCCCCAGGCGAAACAGCCCGTAGATCAGCAGGGCGGCGAGCAGGCTGGCCGGCAGCAGAAGTAGCAGCGCCGGGGCCAGCTGCCCGGGTGCTCTGCTCAACGCCAGCAGGCCTAGCAGCAGGATCGTCAACTCCAGGAGCAGCAGCAGCGAAACCCAGGCGGACCGGGGGCGCGGGGACGACTTTTCCCCGGTGGTGCCCAGGAAAAGCAGGTCCGTTACGAAACCGAGCACTTGAAAAAAGTCGGACATCCTGAGCAGGGGTGAATCGGGACGGGCCAGCAACTTCGCCTTGCCCGACCACCAACGGGCGGCAGTCTTAAAGATACTACTTCTCGCTTGACAGCGGTGCCGCCACCCGGCGCCGGCCTGGGTCAGAGGCCGCGGGTGTCCGGGGTGAAACGGCCGGTAGTGGAGGAGCTCAGCTTGCCAGCGCGGTCTGCAGGAGCTGGTTGAGCCGGTCGGCGAGCTGGGCGGCTTCGTGGTGAATGGCGGGGGTGCCCACGGGGTTGCCGTGCCGGTCGACGGTGGTGCCGCTGCTGCCGATGTCGGCCAGCAGGGCCAGGCTGTCGAGCAGGTTGAGGGCTGGGGCGGGTCGGCCCAGGGCAGTCGACTCGGTGCCGGTCCGCCGCAGTTCGAGCAGCAGCAGCAGGGTAGTGGCCAAGTGTTCGAGCAGCTCCCGCTCGTCGGAGGAGAAGGGGCGGGCCTGATAGTCGAGCACGCACAGGGCCCCGATGTTGAAGCCGTCGGGGGTGCGCAGGCAGTGGCTGGCGTAGAAGCCGAGTTGAAGCTGCTTCACCAGGCGCGGGTCAATCTGGGTGCTGGGTCGGGTGTGCAGGTCCTCAAACACGGTGCCCTGCTCGTGCAGAATCGACACGGAGCACAGCGAGGTCGACCGGGCCGCCTGGCTCAGGCCGGGCAGTCCGAAGTTGGCCTTAAACCAGACGTGGTCCCGCTCGACAAAGGAAACCAGCGCAATGGGGACGCTGAAAAGCTTGGCCGTCAGGGCCGCGAAGTCGTCGAAAAGGGCTTCGGGAGCCGGGCCGAGGGCCTGGTAGCGGTGCAGCGCCCGTAAGCGGTCCTCATCGTTGCCGGGAATCAAGGAAGAAAAAGGCAAATGGATGAGGGTAAAGAGTACGCGAATAAGACCTTATACGAACCTGCGGGCCGCCGGATGATTAGGTTTTTCACTATGTTTTGCGGATGGGAGCCCCGAGGGGCAGGGCCAACCAGCCCGAAAGGAAGGCCCCAGGAAGTATCTCCGCCCGGTCGTTCCGCGCCTCACCCGAATGAGTTACCTTTGCCACTTCATAGCAAAGCAGGATGATTTCGATTAACGACCTTGATTTCCATTTTGGCTCCCGTACGCTCTACGACAAGGCCAACCTCCACATTAAGCCCAAAGACAAGATTGGCCTGATCGGGCTCAACGGCACGGGCAAATCGACGCTGCTGCGGGTGCTGGTGGGCGAGTACAAGGCCGACGGCGGCTCCATCTCGATGAGCAAGGACGTTACGCTGGGCTTTCTGAATCAGGATCTGCTCAGCTACGACACCCACGAAAGCATCCTCACGGTGGCCATGCAGGCTTTCGAGGAAGCCCTGAACCTGCAAAAGCGCATCGACGAAATCCTGGTTGAGTTCGAAACCAACTACACCGACGACCTGGTCGAGAAGCTGGCCGACGCGCAGGAGCGCTTCGAGGCCCTGGGCGGCTACACCATGCAGGCTCAGGCGGAGGAAATTTTGGAAGGTCTGGGCTTCACCACCGAGGAGCTCCAGAAGCCGCTGAAAACCTTCTCCGGGGGCTGGCGCATGCGGGTAATGCTGGCCAAGATCCTGCTCCAGAAGCCCAGCCTGCTGCTGCTCGACGAACCCACCAACCACTTGGACTTGCCCTCCATCAAGTGGATTGAAAACTACCTGTCCAGCTACGAGGGCGCCGTTATCATCGTCTCCCACGACCGGGAGTTCCTGGACCGCACCACCAACACGACCGTGGAAGTGACCGGGGGCAAGCTGGTGCAGTACGCCGGCAACTACTCGTACTACCTCGAAGAAAAAGAGGAGCGCAACGCCATTCAGAAGGGCGCCTTCGAAAACCAGCAGGCCCAGATCCGGCAGGCCGAGCGCTTCATTGAGCGCTTCAAGGCCAAAGCCTCGAAGGCCAAGCAGGCCCAGAGCCGGGTGAAAGCCCTCGACAAGCTGGAGCGCATCGAAGACGTGGCCGGCGACGCGGCCAAGGTCAACATCAAGTTCAACTTCACCGTGCAGCCCGGCCGCCACATCCTGCGCATGGAGCACGTGGGCAAGAAGTACGGCGAGAAGCTCATCTTCCGCGACACCCACGTGCACATCGAGCGGGGCGACAAAATTGCCCTCATTGGGGCCAACGGCAAGGGAAAATCTACGCTCATGCGCCTGGTGGCGGGGCAGGAGGCGCCCACGGCCGGCAACCACCAACTCGGCCACAACGTCATCATGTCGTTCTACGCCCAGCACCAGCTCGAAAGTCTGAACGTGGACAACGAGATTCTGCAGGAAATGAGCGAGGCCGGCTCCAAGCGCAACGACATGGAGCTACGCTCGGTGCTGGGCTCGTTCCTGTTCACCGGCGACCAGGTCTACAAGAAAATCAAGGTGCTCAGCGGGGGCGAGAAAAGCCGGGTGGCGCTGGCCAAAACCCTGATTTCGGAGGCCAACTTCCTGCTCCTCGACGAACCGACCAACCACCTGGACATGCAGTCGGTAAACATCCTGATCCAGGCCCTGGAGCAGTACGAGGGCACGTTCATCGTCATCAGCCACGACCGATTCTTCGTGGAAAACGTGGCCACCAAGATCTGGTTTATCGAGGACTACCAGCTCAAGGAATACCCCGGCACCTACGCCGAGTACGAGCTCTGGCAGGAAGACCGGGAGAAGGCGGCCAAGAAAGCCGGCCTGCCCTCGCCGTCGGCCCCCAAGCCCCTGCCTAAGCCCGAGCCGGTGAAGGAAACGGTCCCGGCCTCGCCCAGCAGCTCCAAGCAGAAAAAGGAGCTGGCCGAGGTGGAAGCCCGCATTGAGAGCCTGGAAAAGGAGCTGGCTCAGTACGAAGCCCAGCTCGCCGACCCTGGCATCTACGGCAACGCCGCCCAGCTCAAGGACGCCACGCTCAAGTTTGAGCAGGTGAAAAAAGAGCTGGCCGCCCAGACCAAGCGCTGGGAAGAACTGATGTAGGCGCCTCAACTGGCTCTGCCCCTAAAACACCAGCGGCGCTGCTTCCGACAAGGGAGGCAGCGCCGCTGGTGTTTTGCTTTCGGACGAAGCGGGGTGGTTACCGGCTGCGGGTGATGTTGGCCGCTTCCTGCTTGCCGCCGTGGCCCATCACGGTTTCGAAGGTTACCTGCTCGCCCTCGTTGAGAGTTTTGCGGCCTTCGCCCAGGATGTTGGAATGGTGGGCAAAGACGTCCTCTTTACCGGATTCGGGGGTGATGAAGCCGAAGCCTTTGGCGTCGTTAAACCATTTGACGGTTCCTTTTTCTGGCATCAGGATAGTTGTTTTACCGTGGAGTTGATGGGAAAAGGCCCGCGCATCCAAGCGGGCCGGGGCGAAGGTAAAAGGAATTTGCGGGGGCAGCCCCAACCGGGGGCCGGCCGCCAACCCCGGCCGGGGCGGGGCGCGTAAGCAACTGGGCGGCCCCGCCACCACTCCGCGAAGCCGAAGTTCCCGCTACATTTGCCCTTATGCCTCGTTTGCTTCCCCTCGCCGCCCTGCTGCTGGCCACCGCCTGCGTGCCCCTGGGTACGCCCATCACCGACCCCAACGCCGCCCGCCGCCCCGCCAGCCAGCAGCCCGCCCCGGGTTACTACGCCGACAAAACCATCCGCTACGAGGACTACGTCTACAACCCTGACGTGCGCTCGGTGCAGTGCTACGTGGCCACGGGCCAGCCCACGGAGGTGTTTCAGCCGCCGGTAGTGCCGCTGAGCCAGGGCCAGCCCGTCACGCTGGAGTTCGACCTGCTGGGCTCGACTTCCCAGCGCTTCACGGCCAAGCTCGTGCACTGCGACGCTAACTGGCAGCCTTCGGTGCTGACTGACATGCAGTTTTTGAGCGAGATAAATGAGTTTCTCATCACCGACTACCGCACCGGCGTGGGCACAAAAGTGCCGTTTTACCACTACCGCCTGCAGATGCCCCGGGTGAAGCTCAGCGGCAACTACCTGCTGCTGGTCCAGAGCCAGGGCGGCGTGCCGGTGCTCAGCCGCCGGGTGCTGGTCTACGAAAACCAGGTGGAGGTGAGCCTGCGGCAGGGCATTCCGGTGGCCGGTGCCGAGCGGTACACGATGCAGCAGGTCGACTTTGCCATCAACTACGGGGGACTGAACCTGGTCAACCCGGCCCAGGAGGTGAAGGTGATGCTGCGCCAGAACTTTCGTTGGGACAACGCCAAGTACAACCTGCGCCCCACCTTCGTGCGCGACGCCGACCGCCGCCTGGAGTACCAGTACTTCAACTTCGAAAATGCCTTTGCCGCCGGCAACGAGTTCCGCTTTTTCGACCTGCGCTCCCTGCGGGTAATGGGGGCCGGCATGGCCCAGCTCGACCCGAATACGTCGCCGCGCAGCGTGGCCCTGACCCCCGAAACCACCCGCAACGGGCAGGCCTACTCCCAGTACGACGACATCAACGGGCAGCGCGTGTTCGAAAACCGGGAGTACGGCAACGGCGCCACCAATGGCGACTACGCCAACGTGACCTTCCAGCTCCGGGCTGAGCAGCAGGCCCCCGGCCCGGTTTACATCCTGGGGGCCCTCACCGACTGGAAGCTCAAGGACGAGTTTAGGATGAGCTACGACCCCGAAACCCAGCAGTACAGTGCCCAGGTTCTGCTCAAACAGGGCTACTACAACTACACCTACGTGGTAGCCAAGCCCGGGGCGGTGCCCGACGGGGTCTACTTCGAAGGCAGCCACCAGGAAACCGAAAACCAGTACGACCTGCTGGTGTACTACCGTCCGCCCGGCACCCGCGCCGACCTGCTCATCGGCTACCAGGCCATCGACATCAACAGCCGGCAGCGGTAAGCGGGGCCGGGGCGTAACCAAACCGGAGCGCTGGCGTTGCAAAGCAACCATCTTCCTGCCCTTCGCTTATGAAACCACGCTTCCTGCTCGTTCCCGCCCTGCTCGCCGCCGGCGCCTGTTCTACCAACCCCGTTACGGGCAAAAAAGAGATAATGCTCGTCTCGAAAGGGCAGGAGCTGGCCATGGGCCAGCAGTCGGACCCGGCCGTGACGGCCCAGTTCGGCCTCTACCCGGACCAGAAGATCCAGAACTTCATCAACGAGAAGGGCAAGGCCATGGGCGCCATTTCCCACCGCCCCGACCTGACCTACCAGTTCCGCGTCGTCGACTCGCCGGTGATAAATGCCTTTGCCATCCCCGGGGGCTACGTGTACTTCACCCGGGGCATCATGGCCCACTTCAACAACGAGGCGCAGTTTGCCGGCGTGCTGGGCCACGAAATCGGCCACGTCACGGCCCGGCACTCGGCCAAGCAGCAAACCAACGCCATTATCGGGCAGGTGGGGCTAATGGGCGCCATGATTGCCTCGCCCAAGCTGGCCCAGTTCGGCGAGCAGGCCTCCCAGGGCCTGCAATTGCTGTTTCTCAAGTTCGGCCGCGACGACGAAAGCCAGTCCGATGAGCTGGGCGTGCAGTATTCGAGCAAAATCGGCTACGACGCCTCCCAGATGGCCGACTTCTTCCAGACCCTGCAGCGGGAGCAGGAGAAAAGCGGCACCCCGGCCATTCCTGACTTTCTCTCGACCCACCCCAACCCCGCGGACCGCTACAACCGCGTGCACGAGCTGGCCGACCAGTGGAAGCAGCAGAACGGCAACCCGAAAAACCTGAAAATCAACCGGGACCAGTACCTGCGCCTGATTGACGGCATCGTGTACGGAGAGGATCCGCGCCAGGGCTTCGTGGAAAACAACACCTTTTACCACCCCGAGCTCAAGTTTCGCTTTCCGGTGCCCAGCGGCTGGAAAACCCAAAATACGCCCCAGCAATTTCAGATGGCCGACCCCGCCGGCAAGGCTCTGATGATGCTGACTTTGGCCCCCGGCGCTTCCCTCGACGAGGCCGCCCAGGCGTTGGTCAAGCAGTTCAGCCTCCAGCCCGCCGACTCGCGCCGGCTCACCGTGGGCGGCTTTCCGGCCCTGGCCTTCGTGGCCGACCAAGTGCAACAAGACCCCCAGACCGGGCAGCAGGTGGCCGGCGTGCGCACCCAGGTCTACCTGATCCAGGACACCAAGACTATCTACGCCCTGCTCGGGGCCGCCGCCCCCGCCGACTTTGCCGGCTACCAGCCGGTTTTTAGCACTACCATGGATGGCTTTGCCCGCCTCACCGACCCCGACAAGCTCAACCGCCAGCCCGAGCACGTGCGCGTCAAAACTCTGAAGCTGCGCAGCAACCTGCGCCAGGCGCTGGTCACCAACGGCGTGCCGGAGTCCCGGCTCGAGGAAATGGCCATCCTCAACGGCATGCCGCTCAACGAGCAGGTCAATGCCGGCTCCCTGATCAAGATGGTGGGCAAGTAGCCTGCCTGCGCTGGTTCGGCGGGGACGGGCAGTCTGGCAGGTTTTTAGCATACCCGGTTGGTCGGGCCCGCGGAAACCACCGCACCAGGGCCAGCTTTCCGGCTTCGCAACCCTTGGCGCAGCCCCGCCGTTGCAAGCTCATTCTCTCCCTCCTTACGCGGTCAGAGCCGCTTCTTTGACTATGAACTCCTCCCTTTTTCGTCGTTTGCTGGGCAGCGCCCTGCTCTCTTCCCTGCTGCTGCCGCTGAGCAGTGCCGTGAGTCCCCGGACTGAGGACGCCGCCGCCTGGCGGGCCAGCTGGCACACGCCCACCGGCTGGAGCATGCGCCCCGTGCAGGGACCCAAGCCCGACCCGGCCGTACTGGCCCAGTTCGGTCTCTACAACAACGCCAAGCTGCAAAGCCTGATTGATACCAAGGGCCAGCAGATGAACAAGGTGTCGGACCGCCCCGGCGACTACGGCTTTACCATCGTCGACTCGCCGGTTATCAACGCCTTTGCCACGCCCGACGGCCACGTGTACTTCACCCGCGGCATCATGGCTTACTTCAACAACGAGGCGCAGTTTGCCGGGGTGCTCGGCCACGAACTTGGCCACATCACCGCCCGCCACGGTCAGAAGCAGCAGACTCGCAGCACCGTGGCCGGCATCGGCATGCTGCTGGGCTCCATCGTGGCCCCGCGCATCATGCAGTCGGTGGGCGGCGTGGCCCAGCAGGTGGTGGGCCTGGGGCTGCTCAAATACGGCCGCGACGCCGAGAATGAGGCCGACGGCCTGGGGGTGAAGTATTCGACTAAAATCGGCTACGACGCTTCCTACATGGCCGACTTTTTCCAGACGCTCCAGCGCACCGAGGAGCAAACCGGGGCCGGCGGCATTCCTACGTTCCTGAGCACTCACCCCAACTCGGCCGACCGGTACACCCGGGTGAAAGGCCTCGCCGCTCAGGCCCGGCAGCAGGTCGGCAATGCCAAGCTCAACGTGAACCGGGACTCGTATCTGCGTTCCATCGAAGGACTACCGTTCGGCGAGGATCCCCGCCAGGGCTTTGTGGAAGGCGGCGCATTTTATCACCCCGACCTCAAGTTCCGCCTGCCCGTGCCCAGCGGCTGGAAAACCCAGAACTCACCCGAGCAGTTTCAGATGGCTGAGCCCAACGGCAAGGCGCTGATTGTATTCTTGGGGACGGCGGGCTCCTCGCTCAACGAAGCCGCCCAGGGCCTGGCCAAGCAGCTCGGGATGCAGTCGGCCAACGCCCAGAGCACGACCATCAACGGCTTTCCGGCCCTGGCCTTCGAAGGCGACCAGATAACTCAGGACCAGAGCGGGCAGCAGGCCGTCGGCGCCCACGTGCTGACCTATCTGATTCAGGACGGCAAGAGCATCTTCGCCATCGTCGGCCTTACGGCACCCTCTACGTTCAGCGCTTACGCTCCCACATTCTCCAGCGTGGCCCAGGGCTACGCCCGCCTGACCGATGCCAGCAAGCTGAACCGGCAGGTGGAGAAAGTGCACATTAAGAGCGTCAAAACCAGCACTACGCTGTCTTCGGCTCTGGCTGCCAACGGCGTCGCCAGTGCCCGCCGCGAGGAAATGGCCATCCTCAACGGCATGAAGCTGACCGACAAGCTGCCTGCCGGGTCGCTGTTTAAAGTCGTGGGCAAGTAGCTCGTACCGTTGCTATTATGCCAAACAAAAAGCCGCCACTCCCAAGGAGTGGCGGCTTTTTGTTTGGCGGAAAGGCGAAGCCAGAACCGGCCTGCATTTAATTTATACGTTGAAGCGGAAGTGCATGATGTCGCCGTCCTGCACCACGTAGTCTTTGCCTTCCACGGCCATCTTGCCGGCTTCCTTGATTTTTACCTCGGTTTTGTATTCCTGGTAGTCGGGCAGCTTGATAACCTCGGCCCGGATGAAGCCCTTCTCGAAGTCGGAGTGGATGACGCCGGCCGCCTGGGGGGCCTTGTCGCCGCGGTGGATGGTCCAGGCGCGTACTTCCTGCACGCCGGCGGTGAAGTAGGTAATCAGGTTCAGCAGTTCGTAGGAGGCGCGGATGAGCTTGTTCAGGCCCGACTCGGTGAGGCCGTACTCGCCCAGAAACATTTCCTTTTCCTCGGGGTCTTCCATGTCAGCAATCTGCTCCTCAATGGCGGCCGAGACCAGCACCACCTGGGCGCCTTCGGCCTTCACATGCTCGCGCAGGGCCGCCACGTGCTTGTTGCCGTCGGTGGCAATGCTGGCCTCGTCCACGTTGGCCACGTAAATCACGGGCTTGATGGTGAGCAACTGCAAATCGGCCACGGCTTCGAGCTCCGTTTCGTCGGCCTGCACGGCGCGGGCGTTCTGCCCACCTTCCAGGGCGGCCTTGAAGCGCTGCAGCACGGCTACTTCCTTTTTAGCCGCCGCGTCGCCAGCCTTGGCCGAGCGCTCCGACTTCTGGAGCTTCTTCTCCACGCTTTCCAGGTCCTTGAGCTGGAGTTCCGTGTCAATAACATCCTTGTCGAATACGGGGTCCACGCCGCCGGCCACGTGTACGATGTTGGGGTCGTCGAAGCAGCGTACTACGTGGATGATGGCGTCGACCTCGCGGATGTTGGCCAAAAACTTGTTGCCCAGGCCTTCGCCCTTGGAAGCGCCCTTCACCAGGCCGGCAATGTCCACGAACTCGATGATGGTTGGCAGCACCCGCTTGGGATTCACGAGGGCCTCCAGAATCTGGAGCCGCTCGTCGGGTACGGTAATCACGCCCACGTTGGGCTCAATGGTGCAGAAAGGATAGTTGGCCGATTCGGCCTTGGCGTTCGAAAGGGCGTTGAACAGCGTGGACTTACCCACGTTCGGCAAGCCGACGATTCCGCAGCGGAGACCCATATAAGTGAAGTTGTGAAGTTAGGAAATGGTGAAATTGGGCCGGTTGGCACAATTCGAGGGGCAAAGGTACGGCTGATTTTGGGGAAAGCCGCGGCGCAATTAGCCTTCCCCCGCCCGGACGCGCAAACGGCGCGCTCCAGCCAATTAGCCGGGGCACGCCGCGCGTAAGAAAAGAGAGTCTGAGAGGTAGTAAATGCTTGTTTCGCTAGGCGAGGGGATTAGTAGTTGTCGTCGCGGCCGTTGCCGTTGTAGGGCTGGTCGTCGTAGGGCTGGCGGGGGCGGTCCAGCTCGGCCACTTCCTCTTCGGTGAGCAGCTCTTCGCGCACGTAGTCCACGGCATCCTGCAAGGCATCCACGAACTTGATAAAGTCTTCCTTGTACAGGAATATTTTGTGTTTCTCGTACGAGAATGTATCGTCGTCGCGCAGCTTGCGCTTGCTTTCCGTGATGGTGAGGTAATAATCCTGACCCCGCGTTGCCTTCACGTCAAAAAAATACGTGCGCTTACCAGCTTTAATGCGTTGGGAGTAAATTTCTTCCTGATCGTGACGGTCTTCCACGGGCCTACAATGGGTTGAGTTATTCCAAGATTGTTGAATTGCTTCCCAAAGTAAATCGATCTGGCTGTATATAAAAATTTTAAGGTCTAATTTTTTAGTCAAATCCCTGGCTATCTTTGTTAAGCTACGCGGGGATGAAATCAATAGTCCGCCGCAGACAAACGGGCCGGCATTATGCAGCCCGTTTTATAAAATCCAGTCTATACTTTAGCCCGCCCGCTCCACCACAGTAGGATTTGGCTTTTATTCAATTTTTTTAATATTTTGCCTTATGGCCCAACCGCTGGATCTGGCTGCTGTCCGCTCGTTTGAGAATCTGGAATTCCTGGCCCGGCAGCTGGTGGAAGGCTTTATCACGGGCCTGCACCAGTCGCCCTACCACGGCTTCTCCGTTGAGTTCTCGGAGCACCGCCTCTATAACCCCGGCGAAAGCACCCGCCACCTCGACTGGAAGGTGTTTGCCCGCACCGATAAGCTGTTTGTGAAGCGCTACGAGGAGGAAACCAACCTGCGCTGCCACCTGCTGCTCGACGTGAGCCCGAGCATGTACTACCCCGCCCCGGGCCACGACAAGCTGCGTTTCGCCGTGCTCTGCGCGGCGGCCCTCACCACGCTGCTGCAGAAGCAGCGCGACGCGGTGGGCCTGGTCACCTTCGCCAACCAGGTGGAGCTACAGACCCCGGTGCGCTCCACCACCGCCCACCGCCACACCCTGCTACTGACCCTGCAGCAGCTGCTGGAGCGCCCCGCCGCGCCCCAGCGCGCCACCACCGACGTGGCTGGCGTCATTCACCAGATTGCCCAGCAGATTCCCAAACGCTCGTTGGTTGTCCTGTTTTCCGACATGCTCGGCCGCAACCCCGAGGAGCAGACTCAGAGCTTAGCGGCCCTGCAGCACCTGCGCCACCAGCACCACGAAGTGCTGCTGTTTCACATCATGGACCGCGCCACCGAGTCGGAGTTTGCCTTTGCCGAGCGGCCTTACCTGTTCGAGGACGTCGAAACCGGGGAGCAGATCAAGCTCCAGCCGGCCCAGGTGCGCGAGCAGTACCGCGCCGCCATGCGCCAGTACGAGCACGAACTGGCCCTGCGGTGCGGGCAATATAAGATTGACTTTGTGCCGGTCGACATCCGGGAGCCCTTCGATAAGGTGCTGTATGCCTATCTGGTGAAGCGCGGCAAAGTGCGCTAAACCGTTCACCTTTTCCTACTCTACCCTATGCAAACACTATTAGCTACTTATCCCGTTATGAGCCTCTGGTACTGCCGCGTGTGCGGCTTAGCGTACGACGAATCCCCTTGGGGTCAGGACGACCGCACCCCCGACTTCACCTTCTGCGAGTGCTGCGGCGCCGAATTCGGTTACAACGACTACTCCCCGGAAAGTGCGCGTCGGCACCGCAGCCGCTGGCTGGAGCAGGGTGCCGGGTGGTTTTACCCCAACCTGCAGCCCACGGAGTGGAGCCCGGCTTCGCAACTGGCCAACATTCCCAAGCGCTTCCAATAACTTGCGGTTTTACCGCCGGTATGGATTCTGCCCTCGCTGTTGCCCTGTTTTTTCCCTGCTTGTTCTCGGCCCTGGTTACGGCCTACATTGCCCACATGAACGACCGGTCATTGACACGGTGGCTGCTGTTCGGCTTTTGCGTGCCGTTCGTGGCCATCTTCGTCGCCATGGTCGTCACCTACCTCGACCAGAAGCGGGCTGCCGGCCCAGCCGCCGAAACTCCGGAAGAAAACGAAAATCCCTGAAGCTTGGCGGCGGGCTAGCCGTTACTCGGCCGGGGTGTTGTCCAAGGAGCGCCAGAGGTACTTGCTGGCAATGCTGCGGTAGGGGCGCCAAGCTTCGGCAATTTCGGTCATGCGGCGCTGCAGGGCGCGGCCGGTTTGCTCCAGGCCGTAGTGCCGGCGCATGGCATTCTGCACGCCCAGGTCGCCTTCGGGAAACACGTCGGGCTGGTCGAGGGCAAACATCTGCAGCATCTGGGCCGTCCAGCGGCCTACTCCCTTGATTTGGGTCAGGTGCTGGGTGAAGGCGTCGGCGTCGAGCTGACTGAGGCGGGCGTGGTCAAGCTCGTCGCGCTGGGCAAAGCGGGCAATGTCGTGCAGATATCCCGCCTTCTGGCGCGAAATGCCGGCCGTGCGCAGGTCTTCTTCCGTCAAGGCCAAAAGCGCCGCCGGCTCGGGGTAGCCGTCGGGCGGAAACAGCGCCTGCACCTTGCGCCAGATAGCCGCCGCGGCCTTCGTCGAAATCTGCTGGCTGACGATGGCGCGCAGCAGGGCCAGGTACAAATCCTCGTGCGCGGCCGGCTGCACTACGTGGCCCTGGGCCATGATGGCGGCCAGCACCGGGTCGGCCTGGCGCAGGTGCTCCAGAGCGGCAGAATACTCCGGGGGTAGGGGAGAAGCAGTAGACATCGACAGGCAGAAAAAAATAAAGAAGATAAACGGCCAGCCGTCAGCGCCGAGGGCACCAGCCAGAAGCGGCCCCCGGCGCCAACGCCGGCTTAGGCTGGAATGGCAGTCAGGGCAGCTTCCAGGCGCGCAACCATGGCATCGTCGACGTCGAGGTGAGTGACGAAGCGAATCATCTGCGGACCAAACGACGAAGCCTTGATGCCCTGGCTTTCCAGGTGGGCCAGGAATTTTTCGGCCGGCATCTCGTCGCGTAAGCGGAGGATAACCAGGTTGGTGTCGGCGGGCATCACGAAGTCGACGTAGGGCTGGGCGGCCAGCGTGGCGGCCAGCTGCCGGGCCCGGCGGTGGTCGTCGGCGAGGCGGCTTACGTTGTGCTCCAGGGCGTAAAGGCCCGCGGCAGCGAGGTATCCGGCCTGGCGCATGCCGCCGCCCATCACCTTCCGGATCCGCTTGGTTTTCTGAATGAAGGCCTTGGAACCCAGCAGCACCGAGCCCACGGGCGCCCCCAGCCCTTTCGACAGGCACACCGAAATTGTGTCGAACAGGCGGCCGTACTCGGTGGCGGGCTGGCCGGTAGCCACCAGCGCGTTGAAAATGCGGGCCCCGTCGAGGTGGAGCGGAATCTGGTGGCGGCGGGCCACCTCGGCAATAGCCTCAATCTCAGAAAGCTCGTAGCAGCTGCCGCCGCCGCGGTTGTGAGTGTTTTCGAGCGAAATCAGGCTGGTGGTGGGATAATGCACGTTCACGGGCCGGATGGCCGCCTCCACCTGGGCGGCGGTGAGGCGGCCCCGGTCGCCGGCCAGCAGGGCGACCGAAGCGCCCGAGTGAAATGCAATGCCGCCCACTTCCCACAGGTAAATGTGGGAGGTTTGCTCGCAGACCACCTCGCTTAAGGGCTCGGTGTGGGCCTTGATGGCAATCTGGTTGGTCATGGTGCCGGAGGGGCAGAACAGGCCGGCTTCGAGCCCGAACCGGGCGGCGGCTTCGTGCTCGAGCGCCTGCACGGTGGGGTCTTCCTCGTATACATCGTCGCCGACGGAGGCCCGGAACATGGCCTCCAGCATGGCGGGCGTGGGGCGGGTGACGGTATCGGAGCGTAAATCAATCAGGGGTGCAGACATAGCGCGGGCGACTCTAAAGGGAGCCGGAAGGTAAGGAAGACGAAAGGAGTATTTTGGGTTTCAAAAATAAGACTTACTTTTGCCCCTCCTTTACAAAAAGACTTAACCGACCCGGATATGACCGTCACCCGACTGAAGCGCAAGCACCGCAAGAACATTGCGCGCGCCAACAACAAGCAGCGCATCATCAAGCAACTGCTCCTCACCCCCGTTCTGAAAAACGTGGACATCGAAGAGCTGAAAGCCAGCTTCAACGGCGGCGCTGCTCCCGCCCAATCGGCTACGAAAGCTGAGAAAGCTGCTGCCCGCTCGCAAAAGCAGGCTGCCGACAACGCTGCTGCGTTCGACGACGCGGAGGCTGTTACCAAGCCCGTCAACGAAGACGGTCAGGAAGGTGAGCACCCCAAGCCTGAAATTGCCCTCTAACTAGCTTGCCATCCGAGTCGGTTGGCTTCTGATAGAATAAAAAAGCGGCTGGCCCACGTGGGCCAGCCGCTTT
>NZ_SEWE01000044.1 GCF_004167665.1 Hymenobacter persicinus
CCCGGGAACAGATGGGTGAGCAGATGAAGGCTAACCGCGCCAAGTACGATGCCCAGTTCAAGGAAGTGCTGACTGCCGACCAGTACGCCAAATACACCCAACTCGAAGCCAAGCACCACCGCGGCGGCATGCACCCCGGCGACGCCGGCAAGCTCAAAGCCAAGAACGGTAAAGTGAAGGTGAAGAAAACCAACGGTTAACTGACCGTCCTTCTTGGCTTGTACCCACAAAGGCCCCATTTCCAGCTCGGAAATGGGGCCTTTGTGGGTACGGATACAACCTGTTTTAGCCTACTAGGCTGCCGAGTTTACTCCACCAGCAGCCGGACGCTCTGCCCGTCGCAGCGAAGCAGGTAGTAGCCCGGCATCACGCCGCGCAGGTCTACGGTCAGCCTGACGGCTCCCGCGGGCACGGCCAGCGTGCGCACGGGCCGGCCCAGCGCATCCAGCAGCTGAGCCCGGCGGGCCAGACGGGCGGCGGGCAGAAGCAAGGTGGCTTTTTCGCGCGCCGGGTTGGGATATAGCTCCAGCGGTACCTGGGGCGTGCTGTTGCCGGCAGCCAGCGGTCCGTTGGGCTGGTAGAGGGCAAAGTAGGCGCTGGTCTTGCTCAGGTCGCCCACGCTGCTGAAGTAGCCGCCGGCCAGCACGTTGCCGTTGGGAGCCACAGCCAGCGCAATGACCGTGGCATCGAGGCCGGTACCCAGGGGCTGCCAGGCCGTGCCGTCCCAGCGCATCACGCGGTTCAGCTCGGGCTGAGCCGTGGTACCGGTGAAATCCCCGCCCACGTACACATCATTGTTGGCCGCCACGGCCAGGGCCCGCGCCGGCATACGGGAGCCGGTGCCCAGAGGAAGCAGGGCGCTCCCACTGTAGCGAGCCACGTAATCCGCGTCGGGGTTGCCACCAGCATTCACAAAGTTGCCACCTACCAGCAGGTCCCCGTTGGGCGACAAGGCCAGGGCAAACACCCCCACGCTGACCTGCCCGCCCGAGCCCAGCGCGCCCACGCTGCTCCAGCTGCTCCCGTTGTAGCGGGCTAAATACTGCGTGCCGGCGGGACCGACCGACAGAAAGCCCCCGCCCACGTACACCCCGCCACCCGGGGCCGGCACGAGGCTGCGCACTGGTCCGCCCGCCGAGAGAGTGGGGCCGCTCAGCGTAGAGGTGATGATGCGCCAGCTGGTGCCGTTATAAACCGCCAGGTAGCCGTTGCCGCTGGCCGAAACGCCGCCGGCGTAGATGTCGCCGTTGGCTGCCACAGTGATGGCACTGGCAAAGGTGGGCGGTCCGCTAGCCAGGGCCTGCCAGGCGTTGCCATCCCAGCGGGCCGTCCAGTCGGCGTTGTTGTTACCGCCCGCGTTGTAAAAGTCCCCGGCCGCGAGAATATCGCCGTTCGGGGCCACGGCAATGCTGTTCACGGCCCCGTTCAGCCCGGGCCCCAGCGCCACCCAGCGGCGCCCGTTCCAACGAGCAATGCCGCTGATGGCGGGGTCGCCCTCGGCGTTTACAAAGTCGCCGCCGGCCAGTAGGTCGCCATTGGCCGCCACAGCTACTGCCCGCACGATAAAGCCAAAGCCATGCTGGCGCCGGTCGGCCAGCGTTTCCCAGGTCGTACCCGACCAACGCCGCAGGTGCTCGGTGCTGTCGTCGCCGCCGGTGCGCTGACCGCCCGCCAGCAGACGGCCCGAGGCGTCCACGGCCAGGGCCAGCGTCCGGACTCCGGCTGCCGGGCCATAGGCCTGCCAGGCGCTGCCGTCCCAGCGGGCTACGTAGTCGGCATCAGCATTGCCCCCGGCGTTAATAAAATCTCCGCCCGCAGCCAGCTGCCCCCCGGGCAACACGGCCAGGGATGCGACGCTGTTGGAGAGGCCGGCGCCGTAGCCCTGCCACGCCGTTCCATCCCAGCGAGCCAAGTAGGAACTGGCCGTAGTGCCGCCGGCGCGGGTGAAGGCGCCGCCGGCTACCAGTTGTCCATCCGGCAGCACGGTCAACGCCAGCACGTCGCCGTTGAGGCCCGTGCCGTAGGCCTGCCAAGCGGTACCATCCCAGCGGGCCACCCGGTCGGCGGCGGTGTTGCCCCCGGCATCCGAAAAGCTGCCGCCAGCCACCACATCCCCGTTGGGCAGTACGGCCAGGGCATACACGGTGCTCACGACGCTGGTGATGCCGGGCCCCAACGTACTCCAGCTCGTGCCGTTCCAACGGGCTACCCGGTCGGCGAAGGACAGGCCGGCCAGGTCCTGGAAGTTGCCCCCAACGAGCAAATCCCCGTTGGGCGCCACAGCTAGGGAGCTGACTATACCGCTGGGTACGCCGTTGCCGAAGCCGCGCCAAGCGGTGCCATCCCAGCGGGCCAGAGCCCGCACGGTGGCCACCGTCCCGATGGCGCTGAAGTCGCCACCCACCACCACGTCGCCGTTGGGCATTATCACAATAGCGCGGATAGTGCCGTTCATTCCCGCTCCTACCCCGTGCCAGGCCGTGCCGTCCCAGCGAGCCAGCCGGTCCGCCGTGGGGTCGCCGCCGGCGTCGAGAAAGTCGCCGCCCACGAACACGTCCCCGTTGGGTGCCACGGCCATGGCGCGCACATTGCTCGGAATATTGGGAAAGCCGAAGCCGTCGGCCCAGCGGTTGTCATCCGGGCCGGTGGGCTGCCGGACGGCCTGGTCCAGGGGGCCGTTCTGGGCCCAGGCGGGCAGTGCCGTAACCAGCATCAGCAGCGCCAGCGCAATCTGAGTGGCCCGGAGCCGGGAAAGCGTTTTAGTCAACAATCGTGGTAGAGTAAAAATGGAATGCATAATGCGAGAAATGGTGAAAACAAAGGCAGCAGGATGGGATGGCGTTAGGCAAAAAGTTAACCGCAACAGTTCCAGCACAGAATACAGTGCCCTTGCATCGAAAGGGTTGTCCTTGCGAAGATACTGACTTGACCATTAGCTATTGCTGATACTGTTGTCGTCGCGCGCTGGCATCGTGAGGGCGCCTATCCTGTTGATTTCAATTGGGATGGCACGAAAGCCACAATAGTGCTAGTAGATGTAGATACCTACCCATTAGCTTTGTAAGCTTGGCCGCTTACCAAGCGGCCTTACGCGGGCTCATTATACTCCTCACAGGTAAGAAGCGACTTGTCCTTAAGCTCTACTTATGCAAGTAATGTTATCATTTTGGGCGACGCTGCTGCGTGGATTACTGATAAGCTCTCTACTTGTACTAAGCAGCCGGGACGCGGTCCAAGCGCAGGCCTTGCACTCCGCCATAATTCAGGCAGACGGCACGCTCCTGACCTGGGGGCAGAACACTTTCGGCCAGTTGGGTGATGGGACCACTGCGGATAAAGTAACTCCCACAAAGATTGGCGCAGCTACAATCTGGCGGTACGTCAGTACCGGAAGTCAGCATACCCTGGCAGTACGCACGGATGGTACCTTATGGGCTTGGGGAAATAACAGCAACGGCCAATTAGGCATTGGCTCGACGGCTCAGCAGATCAGTCCTGTGCAAGTTGGAACAGACACAAACTGGCAGAGCATTAGCGCGGGACAATACCACTCCCTGGCCGTGCGTACTGACGGCACGCTCTGGACATGGGGGGAGGATACCAGGAGCCCACAACAGATAGGCACAGCCACAAACTGGCAGAGTGTTAGTGCCGGAACTCAGTACGCCATGGCTGTACGCACCGATGGTACCCTGTGGGCCTGGGGCAGCAATGCCTATGGGCAGCTGGGTCTTGGCTCAACGTCCGAACAGACTACTCCTGCACAGGTCGGCTCTGATACAAACTGGCAAAGCGTTAGCGCCGGGCAGGCCCACACCGTGGCCGTACGCACTGATGGAACGCTATGGGCCTGGGGCGACAACACCTATGGGCAGCTGGGCCTTGGCACTACTGTAGTTCAGCAGACCAGCCCTCTACAGGTTGGGGCGGGCACTAATTGGCAAAGTGTTAGTGCCGGGCAGTCTCACTCCTTGGCGCTACGCACCGATGGTACGCTTTGGGCTTGGGGCTACAATATTTACGGCCAATTAGGTATTAGCTCGAGGACTCGGCAGAGCAGCCCAGTACAGGTTGGTACGGATACAAATTGGCGTAGCGTCAGCGCAAGGGCTGAACACACGGTGGCGGTACGCACCGACGGCTCCGTTTGGGCCTGGGGCAACAACTCTTACGGGCAAGTGGGGAGCAGCAGCTTATTGCCCTATTTGAATCCGATGCCGCTACAAGTCAGCCCGTTTACTAACTGGCAAAGCATCAGTTCGGGGGGCCACCCCTTCTATAACCATACCATGGCCATCCGTAGCGATGGTACGCTCTGGGCTTGGGGCGCCAATAACTTTGGCCAACTGGGTATTGGAACTGCTGTAACGCAGCAGTTCCGTCCAATGCAGGTCGGTATCCTCAGCTTATGGAAGAGCGTCAGCACCGGTTACAACCATACAATGGCCGTGCGCACAGATGGTACCCTGTGGGCCTGGGGGAATAACGGCAATGGACAGTTGGGTATTGGCTCTACTACCCAGCAGGCCAGCCCCGTGCAGGTCGGTACGGAAGCAGATTGGCAGAGCGTCAGTGCCGGACAGTTCTTTACGGTTGCCCTGCGCACTAACGGGACGCTCTGGGTATGGGGCAGTAACATTTTTGGTCAGCTGGGTCTAGGACCTGGTTTTGACTCAACGCAACCAACCAGTCCTGTACAAGTCGGCCGCTCCACGTGGAAAAGCGCCAGTGCCGGCTACAACCACATTGTGGCCCTCGGTACCGACGGTACCCTGTGGACCTGGGGCGCTAACAGCAGCGGCCAACTGGGCATCGGATCCTTAACACGGCAGACCACCCCCGTACAGGTTGGGTCGGGCACCAACTGGCAGAGCATTAGCGCCGGGCAGTATTACACGTTAGCGCTACGTACGGATGGTACCCTGTGGGCGTGGGGTGACAACAGCTTCGGCCAGCTGGGTGTTACCTCTATCAACCGCAAGACGAGTCCCACACAGGTGGGCACGGCCACGACGTGGCAGAGCTTCAGTACTGGAAGATCCCATTCCGTAGGCATGCGCACAGATGGCACGCTGTGGGCCTGGGGCGCGAATAGCAGCGGCCAGCTAGGTAACGGCTCCACCATTCAGCAATACAGCCCTGTGCAGGTTGGCTCTGACACAAACTGGCAGAGTGCCAGCCCCGGAGAAAAGCACACCGCCGCTCTACGTGCTGATGGGACCCTATGGGCCTGGGGATACGACGACGAAAGCCAACTCTCTATCCCTTCTTTCAGTGCGGAGCCGTTGCTGCTACTCAGCAGCACCAACGCGCCTCTACCAGTGGAACTAGTACGCTTCACGGCTACAGCCGCGGGGGCCGGCACGGTACAGTTGCGCTGGACCACAGCGCAGGAATCAAACAACGCCGGGTTTGCTGTAGAACGTAGTAGTGATGGGATACACTTCGATGCTATTGGCTGGGTTGATGGCAGTGGCACAAGCTCTCACGGACACGAGTACTCCTTCCGCGACACCCAATTGCCCCAGGGAGCCTTAACACTCTACTACCACTTGGTCCAGCACGACCAAGACGGAACCAATGCCACCTCCCAAGTACGCATAGTGGTGCCTAGGCAGGTGTCAGGTTTGCACTTGGAAGTTTGGCCCACACGCTTCAGTGCTGAGGGTGTGCAGCTTTACATCCAAGCAGGTCAGTATGGCCTAGCCACCGTGCACCTGCTCGACGCCATTGGCCGTGTATGCTGCCAGCGTGAAGTAATGCTGGATGGTTCTGTTACGTTAGCGCTGCCTGAAATGGCTGCCTTACCTGCCGGTGTGTACTTGTTGCGAGTACAACAGGGCCGCTACCATGTCATTACCAAGCTTGTACGCGAATAGGTGTAATCGGCTTCAGCTTGCAACGTGTACTCCTGATAGAATAGCCGTTGTTAGTTACAAAACGATACCAATGTGACGTACTACTCTAAACACGTATCATGGCATGGTAAAGCAGTTGCGAGTTAACCATGCGGTTACGACCACTAGCCGGAGATGTACATGCTAACAAATTCTACTACCAGAAAGACCTGCACAAATAAAAACCCCGTTTGCAGCTAGCAAACGGGGATTTTCGTAGAGAGCGAGGGATTCGAACCCCCGGAGGTTTAACCCTCAACGGTTTTCAAGACCGCCGCAATCGACCACTCTGCCAGCTCTCTGGCAATACTCGCGGGAGGAGGTAAAAAACAGGCTTCTCCCCGCGAAAGAAGAAGCCTGTAGTAGAGAGGGGGGGATTCGAACCCCCGATACCCTTGCGAGTATAACGGATTTCGAATCCGTCGCATTCGACCACTCTGCCACCTCTCTAAAGGTCCCCAATGAGTGGTTTAGGGACGGCAAAAGTAGCAGGCCTTTTCGCGCGGCGCAAGCCGACGGCCGCAAATTTTTCAACTTTTTGCGCCTTTCTTCTTCCCGTTGGCCTGCTGACCGAGCCTTTCCAGGCCGTTACGGCTTCACGCTTACGCCCTTACCGACTTTTTCAGCCGGCCCGTCACGGCATCGATGCTCACGTTGACCTCGAAGCCCAGAATCAGGGTCATGCACACGAAGTCGAGCCAGACCATGAAGCCCACCAGGGCCCCGATAGAGCCGTAAAAGTGGTTGTAGGAGTCGAAAATCTTGACGTAGAGAATAAACAGGGCCGAAACCAGGAAGATCAGCAAGGTGGCCACGATGGCGCCGGCCGACACGAAGGGCCACTTGTCGTGCACGGGGGGCACGTAGTAGTAAATCAGGCAGGTGGTGAGCAGAAACAGGCCGACCACCGAGCCGTACTTGAGCAGGCTGATCAGCTGGGCCGTGAGGGTCTCGGGCACGATTTCGTAGTACACCAGCGCGTCGATGATGTAAGTACCGAAGAAGATGCCGGCAATGGCAAACAGCAGCACCAACGACAGCACGATGGTGAGCACCGTGGCAATAACGCGCTTGCGCAGGTAGGTGCGGTGCTTAAACCAAGGGTACTTCTTCTCGAAGGCGTCGAGCAGGGCCATGATGCCGTTGGAGCTCAGCACCAGGGCCGTGCCGAAACCAAACGAGAGCAGCCCGCCGTGGGGAATGTTGACGATGTCCTCGATGGTGGTGGCCGTGGCCGCGTACAGCTCCTTGGGCATCAGGTCGCCGAGAAACTGCAGGATGTCCACATTCAGGTTGGGCACCGGAATGTAGGGAATCAGGGTAAAGAGAAAGATAATGGTCGGGAACAGCGCCACCGTCAGGTTGAAAGACATGTAGCTGGCCCGCTTGGTGATGCTGTCAAGCTTGAGCTCCTGAATCATGCGGTCCACCACGTCGTAAACCGAGGCCCGGCCGCCGGCAAAGCGCAGCTGCTTGAGCCACACGATGAACTTGCGGTAAGAGCGCCGGCGGCGCACATCGGGCAGATGGTAGCGGCGAACGGGCAGGTGCATGGTCAGATGGTACGTGAAATCAGTTGTCAGGGCGTGCCCCGCTACTCGTTG
Organism: Hymenobacter persicinus; assembly: GCF_004167665.1. Lineage (GTDB taxonomy): Bacteria > Bacteroidota > Bacteroidia > Cytophagales > Hymenobacteraceae > Hymenobacter > Hymenobacter persicinus. Next base: position 7,502 of record NZ_SEWE01000044.1, read on the forward strand.
CCCTTAATAAACGCCGCCGGGGCCGGCGAGTCGGCGGGCAGCTTCGGAGCCGGCGGCGTAAGTGGGCTGGTCAGCTCCTCCTCGGAAAAGTACGGGGCCAGCTTGGCCTGGATGTCGGCCGGAATCGGGACTGGGCGGCCGGTGGCGGTATTGACGAACACCATCAGCGTGTGGCCTTCGGTAAGCAGTTCCCGGGCCTCGTTGTAGATTTCATACTCAAACAGCACCCGGGAACCCTCGGCGGGCTGCTTGAGCAGCAGGCGCACGGTGAGCAGGTCGTCGTAGCGGGCGGGGCGGCGGAAGCGGGTCCGGATTTCGCCCACCGGCATGCCCACGCCGTCGGCCTCCAGGTCTTTGTAGCGGATGCCGAGCTGGCGGAACGCCTCGGTGCGGGCCACTTCAAAAAAGGCCGCGTAGTTGCCGTGGTAGACGTAGCCCATCTGGTCGGTTTCGGCGTAGCGGACCCGGATTTGCGTGTCGTGGGAGTACATTTCTGGTTGTTTGTTGTTCGTTGTCAGTTGTTAGTTATTGGTTGCCGACTGTCAGAACAAACTGACAACTGACAACGAACAACTACTTCATAATCCCCGCCCGGCTCAGCGCGGCCTGGTAGCGGCGGGCATTGACGAGGTGCTCCTGCTCATTACGGGCAAAGGCGTGGTAGCCGCTGAAATCCTCCTTGGCGCAGAAGTAGAGGTAGTCGTGCTGCTCGGGGTTCAACACCGCGTCGATGCTGGCAATGCTGGGCAGGTTGATGGGGCCCGGCGGCAGGCCAGCGTACTTGTAGGTGTTGTAGGGCGAGTCCTTCTGCAAATGCACGTTGAGCACGCGCTTGATGGTGAAGTCGTGGTTGGCAAATACCACCGTGGGGTCGGCTTGGAGCTTCATGCCGCGCTTGAGGCGGTTGAGGTACACGCCCGCCACCCGGGGCCGCTCGTCGGCGTGCTGCTGCTGTTCGGCCTCCACAATACTGGCCAGGGTGCTCACTTGGGCGCGGGTCAGGTTCAGCTTCTTGGCTTTGGCCACCCGGGCCGGGGTCCAGAACTTGTCGTACTCCTTCTTCATGCGCTGCATGAGGTTGTCGGCCGTCGAGTTCCAGTACAGCTCGTAGGTGTTCGGGATAAACATCGTCATGATGTTCGTCGTGTCGAAGCCCAGGCTCTTGGTGTAACTGGGGGAGCTCAGCAGGCTGTCGAACTGGCCGGGGCGGGTGTCAATGGCGGTGCTGAGCTTGCGGGCCAGCTCTTCCCGCAGGCGGATGTTCTGAAACGTGAGCTTGAGCGGGGACTGGCGGCCGGCGCGCAGGTCCGAAATCAGCTGGCGGTTGGTATAACCGTTTTTGAGCTCGTAGCGGCCGGGCTTCACGAGCTGGTTGTACTTCATGAGCTTGGCCACGAAGCGGAACGAGAGCCGGTCGACGATAACGCCGGTGGCATCGATGGAGTCCATGACGGCCTTATAGCTTTCCCCCTTGCGGATGAGCACGTAGGTCGGGCGGCCCTTGGTTTCGACGTTGGGCGTGAAGAAAACCTGGTAGAAATAGTAAGAGAAGCTCACGAACAGCACGCCCAGAATGGCCGTGACGGTGGCGATGCGGTTGCGCCGGCGGACAGATTTGGCTTTGGCCTCGGGGCGGTACGGTTTGGACATTGCGACAGCAGGATGCGAAGAGAAGGAAAAGGCGGCAACCCCGGTTCCGGCGGCGCAGGCCCCGGGTTCCGGAATTTTCCGGGTCAAAAGTACGCCTTATCCCGGGGTTCACCAGTTTCCTTCTCCGCTGGCCTGAGTAGCCCGGCGGCCGGGCGTAACGCAAGCTTAACATGGCTTCAAGCCCCACGAAGCTTGCGGGTTGGCTCAGCCCGACGTCGCCCGAATGCCGCGGGATACCGTATACGGCTTTTCAAGACCTTTTTCTTCCTTACCTTAGCCTCAGAACCTGCCCTTAGGGGCCGGTTTGCCCGTTGCGCTTCATTTGTCCTTTCACCTTTTCCAACTTTTTATCGTGGTACTCTTTACTCGCTCCATTGCGCAACTGCGCGCCCTGCCTGTTGCAGCCCTGGTCCTCGGTCTTTCGCTGTCGGCCCAGGCCCAGACTCCGATTGCCATCACCGGTGGCACGTCCATCTACTCGCAGAACTTCGACGGGCTCACCCCGACCGGCACCACCTACCCTGCGGGTTGGGCCGGCCTGCGCTACGCCCGTTCCTCTACCAACACCACGGCCATTATCAACGAGGCTCTCAACCCGGTAGTACTAGCCGACGGCAGCAACGCCGGCGCCGTGTACAATGCGGGCCCGAATGCCGGCTCTACCGGTGACACCGACCGCGCCCTGGGCTCGTTGGCTTCGGCCAGCACTTACCCCGCTTACGGCGCCGTATTTGTCAACAACAGCGGCGCGGCCATTACCCGCGTTTCGATGGCCGGCCGCGCCGAGCAGTGGCGCACGGGCAGCAACAACACCGTCAACGAGACCATCGTGTTCGAGTACAGCCTCGACGCTACCAACCTCAACAGCGGCACCACGGCTACCTGGGTTCCCGTTACCAGCCTCGACCTGACTGAGCTGGCCATCACCAGCACCGTTGCCGGCCCGCTGGACGGCAATGCCGCCGCCAACTCTCGTCCTATTGCCGGCGTTATCACGGGCATCAACTGGCCTGCCGGGGGTACCATGTGGATCCGCTGGCGCGACAACGACGACCTGGGCTCCGATGCCCTGCTGGCCGTCGATAACTTCGCCCTCGCTACCGGCAACACCGTCTTGGCCGCCCGCAACCAGGCCCTGGAAAACACGCTGAGCGTGTTCCCGAACCCAGCTACGAGCAAAATCAACCTGACCGTGGGTCAGGCGGGCGTGGGTGCCGCCGTGGAAATCTTCAACGCCCTGGGTCAGCGCGTGCAGCACCTGACGGCCACCCAGGCCCAGTTCTCGGTTGACGTGGCTGCCCTAAAAGCCGGCGTATACACCGTGCGCTTCACCACCGCGGAAGGTGCCGCCACCCGTTCGTTTGTGAAGCAATAGGGTTTATTAGCTTCTTGAAAAGGCCCTGGCTACCAAGCCAGGGCCTTTTTTGTGGGCTATTATGCTGCCCAAACGTAACCCAACCCACAAAATCCGCGAATGAGTGGTACTTCTGTGCGCGGCGTGCTACCTTGCCCCGCTCCCGCTCCCGCTCCCGGGCGGAATTGTTCCACATCCTACCTAGCTCCTATGCCCGCTACGCTGCTCCGCATCCACCCCGATAACCCACCGCAGAATCGTATTCAGCAAGTAGTGGACGTGCTTCGCAAAGGCGGCATCATTATCTACCCCACCGACACGGTGTACGGCATCGGCTGCGACATTCACAACCCCAAGGCCGTCGACCGGCTCTGCCGCATCAAGGGCCTGAACCCGGACAAGGCTAACCTGAGCTTTATCTGCTCCGACCTCTCCCACATTGCCGACTACGCCCACGGCATCACCACGCCCACCTACAAAGTGCTGAAAAAGGCGCTGCCCGGGCCTTTCACCTTTATCTTCGAAGCCAGCTCCAAGGCCCCGCGCCAGGGCGGCAACAAACGCAAAACCGTGGGTATCCGGGTGCCCGACAATACCATCATCATTCAACTGGTCAAGGAACTCGGCAACCCGATTTTCAGCACCTCGGTGCGCGAGGACGAAAACACGCTCGACGAGTACGTTACTGACCCCGACCTGATTTTCGAGAAATACCGCCTGCTCGTGGACCTAGTCATCGACGGCGGCTTCGGCAACAACGTACCCAGCACCATCATCGACTGCTCCAACAACGACTTCGAACTCGTCCGCCAGGGTGCCGGCGACATCGAGCAGTATCTGTGAGCGGTGAGATTGTGAAATGGTGAGTTGTCGTCCCATTAGCGCATTCATGAACCGCCTTCGGGCCCAGAGAAACCATTATTCGTAAAAAGCCCCGCTATCTGCAGATAGCGGGGCTTTTTCTATTTGGCGTCTTTCCGCAGAGTCCGAAATAGCTTACTTGCTCCTACTGAACAACTCGCCTCAACAAGCGGCCTGAACAACAACTACACCACTTCACTGCTTCACCCGCTTGTGTTTCCAGCGGCGGTGGGTCCAGAGGTAGTCGTTGGGGAACAGGCGAATGTCGCGCTCCAGGTGGCGCACGAAGGAATCGGTGATGGGGAAGGTGCCGGGCGCCAGCGGGGCGTCGCCGTCATAGAGCTCGGTCAGCACAATTTCGTAGTAGCCCCGGGCTTTGCGCCGGATGCTCACGTACACCACCGGGTAGTGAAACTGGGCGGCCAGCCGGTCGGCGCTGGTGTAGAAGCCCGATTCCTGATTCATAAACGTGGTCCAGTACGGCTGATCCTCGGGCCCCGCGGCTTGGTCCGACAGCAAACTCACCACCCGCACCTGGTCCCGGTTGCGGATCAGGTTGCGCAGCGTGTCGCGCATTGGAATGAGTTTGGCCCCGGTGCGCGTGCGCAGCCGGTACATAAAGCTCTCGAAAAACGGGTTCGACAGCGGCTTGTACACCCCATCGGCGCTGGCCGACAGCCACGTGGCCCCCGACGTCAGCACCCACTCCCAGTTGCCGGCGTGGGAGCTAAGCCCGAGCACCGTGCGGCCCTTGTGAAACCACTTTTCCAGCACCTCCGGATTGCTGAAATACACCCGCTCTTTCAATTCAGCCGGCGTCAGTACGGCCAGCTTCAGGGTCTCGACTATCACTTCCGCAAAGTGCCGGTAAAACTCCTTGGCAATCTGCTGAATCTGAGCCGCCGACTTTTCCGGAAACGAGTTGCGCAGGTTTTCCAGCACCACCCGGCGGCGGTACCCGATTACGTAGTACGTGAGCAGATAAATGGCGTCGGCCAGCACGTAGAGCACGCGCAGGGGCAGCCGCGCCAGGGCCAGCAGGAGCCATTCCAGCGGCCGGTAATACCAGGGGTACTTTCTAGGGGTCGGAGTCATCGGGGCAGCGCCGCGCCGGCCGGGGCGTAGTCTGCCGGGTTGCGGCGCAGGCGGGTCGTTTGGGCCGAAATTAGCTTATTTTTGCCGTCGCGGGCCTCCACGGTCAGCGTGTACTCCCCCGCCGGCAGCTTGCTGATGTCCAGCTCCCCCACCACCGGCGTACCCCGCCCGGCCTGACCGGTAGAAGTGCCCGCGGCCGTCAGCAGGTCCTTGGTGCCGGCCGCGGCGCGCACTTTGTAGCGCAGCTGCACTGCCTGCTCGGCCTGCACATTGTAGAGCTCCGCGTAGAAAAACAGCCGGTCCGCCCCCCGGGCGTAAAGCCCACCCGGCGCCCGGGTCAGGCTGAAATTGTTGCGAATAAAATTGCTTTGCTCCAGCGACTTGGACGCCGGCCGGGCCAGCAGCACAATGTCGCTCAGCAAGGGCGTTTTGGGCTTCGAGTCCAGCACCAGCGGCAAATCCACTACTGTCACGCGGCCGGCCCGGTACTGGTCGCGCACCTGCCCGCGCAAAACGTAGTTGCCATCGGGTAGGGCAATGCGCTTCTGGAAGCTGACCGGGTTTTTCAGGCTGATGCTCGTGTCGCTGAGCACCGGGGGCTTCAGGGTAATGGTTTCCTGGTAGGCAGCCGAGCCGTCGGGCTTGAGCACCTCCAGTGTCAGGGTAGCGGCGGCCTGAAATATCTTGGGCGCCCGGCGCTTATACGTCAGCGCCTGCCCTGGCACGGTGGCGTACACTTCCAGCACGCCGCCCTGCACGGCGAGGTCCTCGTTTCGAAAGCGGGCTACGTCGAGCACCAGCAGCGGTGGCGCAGCGGCCCGGGCCATGAGCGAGGTCAGCACCAGCAACAGAACAAGCGGGGAAAGCAGGGGGCGCATCATGTCAGATTGGCGGAGTAGCGGATAGTCAACCAGCAGAATCCTGCCAGCGGCGCAATTGGTTCAGTGCGCAGGGGCGAGAGCCCAATAAACTTAAAATTTAGCTGAGTGCTTCCAATCACAGTACTACTCCTACGCCGGCTGTGCGGTTTTCCTGCGTGGGTGTCGCCCCGTGATTCTTCGTGCGGCGTGGCGCTTATTCCGGCGTTTTCCGCTAACATCACGCCGTCCGCGGCCTAGTTCAGGCCCGGCCCATCCGCCAGCTTTTTCGTTTATGCCCGTTCTGTTTGAGTCCCAATACAATCCTCCCACCACCTTCTTCGCCGCCCTGGCCGGAGCCGACGCCCTGTGGCTGGAGCGCCACGAGCACTATCACAAGCAAACCTACCGTAACCGCTGCCTGATCCTGACCAATCAGGGCGTCAAGCCCCTGACGGTGCCCGTCGTGAATGGTAACCGCAGCGAGAAGGTATTGACCTCGGCCCTGGAAATCGACTACCGGCAGAACTGGGTGCACACGCACTGGCGCAGCCTGCAAACCGCGTACGGCGGAACCCCGTACTTTGAGTACTACGCCGATTACCTCCGCGACATCTATTGGCAAAAGCCGGCGCTGCTCTTCGAACTCAATGTGGCTCTGCTGCGCTTCTACCTGCGGTGCCTGCGCCTGCCGATTCCCGTAGAATTTACGACCGAATACCGTTCCTCGTATCCTGCCGCCGTCGTGCACGACCGGCGGGATTGGCTGACGCCGAAAGCTTCCGCGGCCCCCGAGCCTGACACTACGTCCGGTACGGGCCACCCCCGACCCTACCTGCAGACCTTTGGTAAAGATTTTGTACCGGGCCTCAGCATCTTAGACCTGCTTTTCATGCAGGGGCCGGCCGCGGGGAGTTTTCTTACGTAGCACTCCTATTAGCCGCCGAACCTTCGCCCGACTCTTCCTGTTTTCAGGTTATATCGGCCCAACCCGCAAATAAGCGTTCTTGGCCCTTGCGGGGTTCCGTTTTTCTTCACTACCTTATTTGCATGGAAGCTAAATTCTCAAATCGAGTCAAGGAGGTCATCTCCCTGAGCCGGGAAGAGGCCATCCGGCTCGGACACGACTATATCGGTACCGAACATCTGTTGCTTGGCATGATTCGCGAAGGGGAAGGCACTGCTATTGGTTTGCTCAAAAAACTGGGCGTATCGGTAGAGGAGCTTAAGTACGCCCTCGAGCAAGCCACTCGTAACACGGCCACCCAGGGCACGAGCATTACCGGCTCCATCCCGCTGACCAAGCAGACCGAGAAAGTCCTCAAGATAACCTACCTCGAGGCCAAAATCTTCAAAAGCGAAATCATCGGCACCGAACACCTGCTGCTCTCGATTCTGCGCGATGAAGACAATATTTCGTCCCAAATTCTCAGCAAATTCAACGTGAACTACGAAGCCGTTCGCGACTCGCTGGACTACCACGGCAACACTGCCCCCACCGACCGCGCCCCCGACACCGACGACGATGACAACGACCGCCTCTTTGGGGGTGGCGCGGGTAAAAGCGGTTCCGCCGGGAGCGGCGCCGCTCCCCGCAAGGCCGGCGAGAAATCGCGCACTCCGGTGCTCGACAACTTCGGCCGCGACCTGACCAAGCTCGCCGAGGACGACAAGCTCGACCCCATCGTGGGCCGGGAAAAAGAGATTGAGCGCGTAGCCCAGATCCTGAGCCGCCGCAAAAAGAACAACCCGATTCTGATCGGTGAGCCTGGTGTGGGTAAAACCGCAATTGCCGAAGGCCTCGCCCTGCGCATCATCCAGAAGAAAGTATCGCGGGTGCTGTTCGGCAAGCGCGTCGTCACGCTCGACCTGGCTTCGCTTGTGGCCGGTACCAAGTACCGTGGCCAGTTTGAGGAGCGCATGAAGGCCGTAATGAACGAGCTGGAAAAGTCGCCCGACGTGATTCTGTTCATCGACGAGCTGCACACGATTGTGGGTGCCGGCGGGGCTTCGGGCTCGCTCGACGCCTCCAACATGTTCAAGCCGGCCCTGGCCCGCGGCGAAATTCAATGCATCGGTGCTACTACGCTGGATGAATACCGGCAGTACATCGAGAAGGACGGCGCTTTGGCCCGTCGTTTCCAGATGGTAATGGTGGACCCCACCACGCCCGAGGAAACCATCGAAATCCTGCACAACATCAAGGATAAGTACCAGGACCACCACCACGTGGTGTATACCGACAAGGCCATTGAGGCCTGCGTAAAGCTGTCGGACCGCTACATGAGTGACCGGTTCCTGCCCGACAAGGCTATCGACATTCTCGACGAGGCCGGCGCCCGCGTGCACATCAACAACATTGTGGTGCCCGAGGATATCCTGAAGCTCGAAGAGAGCATCGAGAACATCAAGACGGAGAAAAACCGGGTGGTGAAGTCGCAGAAATACGAGGAAGCCGCCCAGCTCCGCGACAAGGAGAAAAAGCTCTTGGAGCAGCTCGACCAGGCCAAGAAGAACTGGGAGGACGAGACCAAGAAGAAGCGCTACACGGTGAAGGAGGAAAACGTGGCTGAGGTAATCGCCATGATGACCGGTATTCCCGTGGTGCGCGTGGCCCAGAACGAAAGCCAGAAGCTGCTCAACATGGGCGAAGAGCTTCAGGGAAAGGTTATCGGCCAGGACAAAGCTATCAAGCAGTTGGTGAAAGCTATCCAGCGCACCCGCGTGGGCCTGAAAGACCCGAAGAAGCCGATTGGCTCATTCGTGTTCCTCGGCCCGACCGGTGTGGGTAAAACCGAGCTGGCGAAGGTGCTCGCCACCTACCTGTTCGATAAGGAAGACTCGCTCGTCCGCATCGACATGAGCGAGTACATGGAGAAATTCAGCGTCTCGCGCCTGGTGGGCGCCCCTCCCGGCTACGTGGGCTACGAAGAAGGCGGTCAGTTGACGGAGAAAATCCGCCGCAAGCCGTACTCGGTGATTCTGCTCGACGAAATCGAAAAGGCGCACCCCGATGTGTACAACCTGCTGCTGCAAGTGCTCGACGACGGTATCCTGACCGACGGCCTTGGCCGCAAGGTGGACTTCCGCAACACCATCATCATCATGACCTCGAACATCGGGGCGCGGGATTTGGCTGATTTCGGCGCCGGTATCGGCTTCGGCACCAAGGCCCGCACCGAGAACTTGGATGAGCTGACGAAGGGCACTATCACCAACGCCCTGCGCAAGACCTTCTCGCCCGAGTTCCTCAACCGCTTGGACGACGTGATTGTCTTCAACTCCCTGGAGAAAAAGGACATTCACCGCATCATCGACATTTCGCTGTCGAAGCTGCTGGGCCGCATCCAGACGCTGGGCTACAAAGTCGAGCTGACCGAGAAAGCCAAGGACTTCGTGGCCGAGAAAGGCTACGACCCCAAGTACGGCGCACGGCCGCTGAACCGGGCTATCCAGAAGTACATCGAAGACCCGATTGCCGAGGAAATCCTGAAGGCCGAAATCGTGCAGGGCGACATTATCACCGCCGACTTTGAGGAAGGCAAGGAAGAACTGACCTTTGCTGTTTCCAAGAGCGGGGAAAAGCCGAATCTGGCCAGCGACGAGCGGCCTGAGGAAGCCCCGGAGCCGACGGACGATGAGCCCAAGGACTCGAAGAAGAAAGGCGAGTAATTCGCTGGAATAACGAAAAGGCCGGTTCCCTACGGGGGCCGGCCTTTTTTTGTGCCTAAGCGCTAAATGCAGCCATCTGCCGCCCGTGCAAAAGCCGCCCGAAACTGGTGCGGCTTTTTTTGCGGGGTTGCGTTACCTTTGGCCTCACTTCTCATCCCACCATTTCCTCAATGTCCGATCCGCACGCCGACGCCCAGCTTTCCAAAATCGACATTCTCGCCGCCAAGAACGCTGAAGCCCTGCTCGGCGGGGGCCAGGCCCGCATCGACGCCCAGCACAAAAAAGGCAAGCTCACGGCCCGGGAGCGGATTGACCTGCTGATGGACGAAGGCTCATTCGAGGAAATTGGCAAGTTCGTGATGCACCGCTCCAAGGACTTCGGCCTCGACAAGGAGTACTACCTCGGCGACGGCGTCGTGACGGGCTACGGCACGGTAAACGGCCGCCTGGTGTACGTTTTCTCCCAGGACTTCACGGTGTTTGGCGGCTCGCTGAGCGAAACCCACGCCGAGAAAATCGTCAAGATCATGGACCTGGCCATGAAGAACGGTGCGCCGGTGCTGGGCCTCAACGACTCGGGCGGGGCCCGAATTCAGGAGGGCGTGGTAAGCTTGGGCGGCTACGCCGACATTTTCTACAAAAATACCCTGGCCTCGGGCGTGGTGCCCCAGCTCTCGGCCATCATGGGGCCGTGCGCGGGCGGGGCGGTGTACTCCCCGGCCATTACCGACTTCGTGCTGATGGTGGAAAACACGAGCTATATGTTCGTGACGGGCCCGAACGTGGTCAAGACCGTGACCCACGAAAACGTGACCAGTGAAGAGCTGGGCGGCGCCAGCACCCATTCGGCCAAGAGCGGGGTGACCCACTTCACGGCCCCCAACGAGGTGGCCTGCATCAACCAGCTCAAGGCCCTGCTGAGCTATATGCCCCAGAACTGTGAGGAAACGGCGCCGATGCTGCCCTACGAGGCCCAGGCCGACGAAAGCCGCACCGTGCTGGACGGCATCATTCCCGACAACCCCAATCAGCCCTACGATATTCGGGAGGTGATTGAAGGCATTATTGACGCTGACTCCTTCCTGGAAGTGCACCAGAACTTCGCCGAGAACATCGTGGTGGGTTTTGCCCGCCTCGGGGGCCGCAGCATCGGTATCGTGGGCAACCAGCCCGCCGTGCTGGCCGGCGTGCTCGACATCAACGCCTCGACTAAGGCAGCGCGCTTCGTGCGCTTCTGCGACTCGTTCAACATTCCGCTGCTGGTGCTCGAGGACGTGCCCGGCTTCCTGCCCGGCACCGACCAGGAGTGGCGCGGCATCATCACCAACGGGGCCAAGCTGCTCTACGCCTTCTGCGAGGCCACCGTGCCGCGCATCACCGTCATTACCCGCAAAGCCTACGGTGGGGCCTACGACGTGATGAACTCCAAGCACATCGGTGCCGATTTGAACTTTGCCTGGCCCACGGCCGAAATTGCGGTGATGGGCGCCAAGGGCGCGGCCGAAATCATCTTCAAGCGCGAAATTGCCCAGGCCGAAAACCCCGAAGCCAAGCTCCAGGAGAAGGTCGACGAGTACCAGCAGAAGTTTGCTACGCCTTACCGGGCCGCCCACCGCGGCTTCGTCGACGAGGTGATTCTGCCTTCCCAGACCCGGCAGAAGCTGATTCGGGCTTTCAAGATGCTCGAAAACAAGGTCGACGTGCTGCCGCGTAAAAAGCACGGCAACATTCCCCTGTAATTGTAGTTACTGAACGGGCCGGCAGTCTTGCCCCGCGCCGTCGGGGCCGCAGACTGCCGGAATTTCAAATTTTATCCGCAGTTTACCGTCCCCGGCACCCGAGACAAACCCCGCTCTATTGCCCCCACCACGCCGGGAATATCTTTTTTAGTATGCGTAACGAAAGCTTCGACTTCCTGCAGAAGTACCTCAATAACCCCTCCCCGACCGGTTTTGAGAAAGAAGGCCAGAAACTGTGGCTCGACTACCTTAAGCCCTACATCGATGAGTATTTCGTGGACACCTACGGCACGGTCGTGGGCGTCATCAACCCCGAAGCCAAGTACAAAGTCGTCATCGAGGCCCACGCCGACGAAATCAGCTACTTCGTTAACTACATCACCAAGGAAGGCTACCTGTACCTGCGTCGCAACGGCGGCTCGGATGCGCTGGTAGCCCCGTCGAAGCGCGTCAATATTCACACCGCCAAAGGCATCGTGAAGGCCGTATTCGGCTGGCCCGCCATTCACGTGCGCAAGGTGGAGCAGGACAAGGCCCCGACCATCGAAACCATCTACCTCGACTGCGGCGCCGCCTCCAAGGAAGAAGTCGAGGAAATGGGCATCCACGTGGGCTCAGTCGTCACGTTTGAAGACGAGTTTATGGTCCTCAACGAGAAGTTCTACGTCGGCCGCGCCCTCGACAACCGCATCGGTGGCTTCATGATTGCCGAAGTGGCCCGCATGCTCCAGGAAAACGACAAGAAGCTGCCCTTCGGCCTCTACATCGTGAATGCGGTGCAGGAGGAAATCGGGCTGCGCGGGGCCGAGATGATTGCCCACCGCATCAACCCCGACGTGGCCATCATCACCGACGTGACCCACGACAGTCAGTCGCCGATGTACGAGAAGAAGACGGCCGGCGACATTGCCTGCGGCAAAGGTCCGGTTATCACCTACGGCCCGGCGGTGCAGAACAACCTGCGCGACCTGATCATCGAAACGGCCCAGCAGTCGGCCATTCCGTTTCAGCGCGCTGCCGCTACCCGGGCCACCGGCACCGACACCGACGCGTTTGCTTACTCGGGCTCGGGTGTGGCTTCGGCCCTGATTTCGTTGCCGCTGAAGTACATGCACACCACCGTCGAAACCGTGCACCAGGACGACGTGGAGAACGTGACCAAGCTGATCTACGAAACGCTGCTGCGCATCGAGGACGGGCACGACTTCCGCTACTTCAAGTAAGCTTTTGTTGACTTATAACCCGAAGTTGCACTTCGTGGCACGTTGAACGAGGCCGTTAGCCGATTCTGTTCAGCGTGCTGCGAAGTGCAATTGGCGTTTTAGACCTTCTCGTGATGGACCTGCCGCCCTTGTTTCCGCCGCTCACCGTTACCGACCAGATGGGCCGGCGCGTGGCCGTGCCGTTTCCGCCCCAGCGCATTGTGTCGCTGGTACCCTCCCAGACCGAACTCCTGTTTGACCTGGGGCTAAGCGGAAAAGTGGTGGGCGTAACCAAGTTCTGCATTCATCCGGCCCACGCGCGGACAAAAGCCACCGTTGTTGGGGGCACCAAAAACTTCGACTTCGCCAAAATTGCCGCCCTGAAGCCGGATCTGATTCTGGGCAACAAGGAGGAAAATTACCAGGAGGGAATCGAGCAGCTGGCGGCGAAATACCCGGTCTGGCTGAGCGACATTGCCACCCTGGACGAGGCCCTGGCCATGATTCGGCAGGTGGGGCTGGTGGCCGGCGCCCCCGAGCGCGCCCGGCAGCTGGCCGACGCCATTGGGGCTTCGTTTGCGCAGCTGCCGTCGGTAGCGCTGCCTCGCTCGGCGGCTTACTTTATCTGGCGCAAGCCTTACATGGTGGCCGCTACCGGCACCTTTATCGACGATTTGCTGGGGCGGGCCGGTTTCACAAACGTGTTTGCCGGCCAGGCGCGCTACCCCGAAATAACCGCGGAACAGCTAGCCCAGGCCGCACCAGACGTGATTCTGCTGTCGTCGGAGCCCTACCCTTTCGGCCATAAGCACGTGGCCGAGTTCCAAGCCATCTGCCCCACGGCCGAGGTGCGCATCGTGGACGGGGAGCTGTTCAGTTGGTACGGCAGCCGGTTGCAGCACTCGGCGGCCTATTTCCGCACCTTGCTACCGCAGTAGGACCTAGCCCTGCTCTTGCACGGCGAAGCCGGCCCGCTCGAGTTCCTTCCAGAACCGCGGGTACGACTTGCGCACCACCTGCGGCCCGAGCACAGTCAGGGGGCCGCGCAGAGCCAGCGGCGCGAAGGCCATGGCCATGCGGTGGTCGTGGTAGGTTTCAACCTGCTGACCGTTCACCTGGAAGTTTGCCGAGCGGACCACAAACCGTTCCGGAGCTTCCTCGGCCATGGTGGCGCCGAACTTAGCCAGCTCGGTTTGCAATGCCAGAATTCGGTCGGTTTCCTTGATGCGCAGACTTTCCAGACCGGTCATGGCTACCGGAATACCTAACGCGGCCGCTACCACGGCCACGGTCTGGGCCAGGTCGGGGCAGTCGGAAAAGTCCTGCTCGACGGCCGCCGCCGACGCTTTCCGGGTGAGCTGCACTCCGTCGGGGAAAAATTCGGTAGCTACGCCCAGCTGGTCCATGATGCCGACAATGGCCTGGTCGCCCTGCCAGGAATGCTCCCGCAGGCCGGGCAGAATGATGGTCGAGCCCTCTTCCCCCAGCGCCACCAGGGCGTACCAGTAGCTGGCCGCCGACCAGTCCGACTCAATCGTGTAATCGGCGGGCTGGTAAGCACCGGGGCGTACTTCGAGCACCGTGCCCAAGTCGCGGCAGGTGGCCCCGAAGTGCTGCATCAGGCTTTGCGTCATCCGGATATAGGGCCGGGAGCCGACTTTACCCGTCAGCCACAGGCGCAGGCCGGCCGGCAAAGTGGGCCCAATCATCAATAGCGCCGAAATGTACTGGCTGCTGATGTCGCCGCGCACGGTGAGTTCCGCGGGCTCGTCGGCGGCCAGGGCCGGGTGCCAGCCGTTGAGCCTCAGTGGCGGGTAGCCATCCTGGCCCGCATACTCAATGTCGGCACCCAGCTGCCGGAGTGCTTCTACCAACACGGCAATGGGCCGCTCGTACATGCGCGCCGTGCCTACCAGCTGGGTGGTGCGGCCGGTGGCGGCTAGGTAAGCCGTCAGAAAGCGCATCACGGTGCCGGCATCCTCGGCGTTGAACTCGGGGGCTTGCTGATCCGTCAGCAGGCGCTGCATAAGCTGGGTGTCGTTGGCGTCCGAGAGGTTTTCCAGCTCGCCCCCGCCGGCCAGGGCCTGAATGATAAGGGCGCGGTTGCTTTCACTTTTGGACGAAGGCAGCTGGGCAATGCCCCGGAGCGGGCCACCGGGCCAGCGCAGGTGCAGAAAAGACGAGGAAGCGTTGATAAGCGGAAGCGTTTGAAGCGTTGAAGATCCGGCCGGAGCCGGCAAAAAGCCTGCGGATACTTACAGTCGGTGGTAGTAGCGCAGTGAATCGGCCAGCTCGGCCAGGGTCACGGGCTGGTCGTAGCGGGCGCGGCCGATGCCCTCGAGCAGGGTGCAGTTGATGGTGGTGCCGCTGTTTTTCTTGTCTTGCAGGGCCAGCTCAGCAATGGCGTCCGTTTCGAGCGTCACGAACTGAATCTTGTCGTAAATCGAAAACAGGAAGGTTTCGATGCGGTCCAGCTCTAAGTCGCTGAGCAACCCTTTCTGGTGTGAAATCCAGCTTTCGCACACCATCCCGGCCGCAATAGCCTCGCCGTGCAGCACCTCGCGGCCGGGTTGCAGCAGCAGGTAGCTTTCCAGGGCGTGGCCCACGGTATGACCGAAGTTGAGCACCTTGCGCAAGCCGCTTTCTAGCGGGTCGGCGGCCACGATGCGCTGCTTGGTCGCCACCGACTCGCGGATAACCGGCGTCCAATCCTCGACGAACAGGCCCTGGTGGCGCTGGGTTTCGAAGGCGGCGGCATCGGCAATCAGCCAGTGTTTCACCACCTCGGCGTAGCCCGACTTAAGCTGGCGCGGGTCGAGGGTAGCCAGGAAGGCGGGCTCGATAAAGACGCCGGCCGGCTCCTGAAACACGCCCAACTGGTTTTTGAAGCCCAGAAAGTCAATGCCGGTTTTACCACCCACGCTGGCGTCGACCTGGGCCAGCAGCGTGGTTGGGACCTGTACGAAGCGCAGCCCGCGTTTGTACACGGCTGCGCAGAAACCGCCCAGGTCCGTCACGACCCCACCGCCCAGGTTCACGACTACGGCAAATCGGTCGGCGTGCCGCTCGGTAAGGTGGCTCCACACGGTTTCGCAGGTCGCCAGGGTCTTGTACTCCTCCCCGGCCGGAAGTTCGAGCAGCTCGTGGTTCTCGGGCAAATGCGGCTTCAGCAGCGGATAGCACAGGCGGGCCGTGTTGGCGTCGGCCACCACCAGCACCTGGCTCACGGCCGGCCGCCGCAGCAACTCGGCCAGTGCCGGCAGGCTTTCCGGACCAATCAGTAGTTGGGAATCAGACATACGCAAAGGTAAGGGAGGCGAAAAAAGAAAAGCGGGGCTAAACGGGACGCTGCATTATCTCGGTCTGCTTACGGATGCTTTCCAAGTGAATCAGCTTGTAGAGCTCGGCCACAAACTTCTCGTTCACGTTGAGCTTGCCGGCCCACTGCTGGCGCGAGGCAAAAATCTCGTTCCAGCGGTCCAACTGCAGGATTTTCACGTCGTTTTCCTTTTTGTAGCCGGCCAGCTCTTCCACCAGCGCCATGCGCCGGGCCAGAGCCTCCAGGATTTCGTGGTCAGCCACGTCCATCTTCTGGCGCAACTCCTCAGCCTTGTTGAGGTAGTTGGCATCATCGGAGGAGCGGCGGCGGTACTTGAGCTCGTCCAGGATTTCCCCCAGCCGCACGGGTGTCACCTGCTGCTCAGCGTCGCTGAGGGCGTGGTCGGGGTCGGGATGCGTTTCAATCATCAGCCCGTCATAATCGAGGTCGAGGGCTTTCTGGGCGATGGGCAGCAGCAGGTCGCGGCGCCCTCCGATGTGGCTGGGGTCGCAGATCAGCGGAATGTGCGGAAACCGGGTTTTGAGCTCAATAGGCAGCTGCCAGGTGGGCGCGTTGCGGTAGCGCGAGGGGGTGAAGGTGCTGAAGCCGCGGTGAATAGCGGCCAGATCCAGGATGCCGGCCCGCTCCAGCCGCTCCAGAGCGCCGGCCCACAGTGCCACGTCGGGATTCACCGGGTTTTTCACCATCACCGGCACGCCGGTGCCCGCCAGGGCGTCGGCCAGCTCCTGCACGGCGAAAGGGTTGACGGTGGTGCGGGCGCCAATCCAAAGCACGTCGACCCCGTGGGTCAACGCCTCTTCCACGTGCCGCGGCGTGGCCACTTCCACCGCCACGGGCAGCCCAACTTCAGTGCGCACCCGCTGCAGCCAGGGCAGCCCCACCGAGCCCACGCCCTCGAATGAGCCGGGCCGGGTGCGGGGCTTCCAGATGCCGGCCCGAAACAGGTCGATGTTGCCCAGCGCCTTTACCCCGCGGGCGGTAGCCAGCACCTGTTCCTCGGTTTCGGCGCTGCATGGCCCCGCAATGAGCAGGGGTTTGCCTTTGGTGGCCAGCAGGCGGGTAAAGTAGGTGTCGAGGGCAACGGGAATTTCCATGCGGAAGTAGAAGAAAAGAAGAAAAAACTGAAGCCCTGAAAGAAGCTTCGTCCCTGGGCGTTCGGGCCGGGCAGGAAAGCGCGGCACCTGGGTAACTAGGCCGGCCAAAACGATGTTTAAGCTTTATCTTTGCTACCCAGACAGCCGCCCAAAGCTACCCACCCCTATGGCATTAACCCAAGCCCCCCCCATTTCCTTCAACGACACCGCCGTTGCCTTCGCCTCCAAGTCGGACGGGGAGTTGCGCAAGATGTACGCCCTGTTCGCCGCCATGAACAATAACGGGCTCGTGAAGATGGGCGGCGGTATGATGAAGGCTGCCCTGAAGTGGCACCTGCCGGTGAAATTCCTGATCAAGGAAACCATCTTCGGCCAGTTCTGCGGCGGCGAAACCATCCGGGAGTGCATGCCCGTCATCGAGGAGTTGGGCCGCTACAACATCGGCACCATCCTCGACTACTCGGTGGAAGGCGAAGGCAGCGACCAGAGCTTCGACCACACCCGCGACGAAATTCTGGCCACTATCGACCTGGCCCACCGCTCGACCCACATTCCCTTCTCGGTTTTCAAGGTCACCGGCGTGGCCGACAGCGCCCTGCTGGAGAAAGTGCAGGCCGGCAAAGAGCTGTCGGCGGCTGAGCAGGCCAGCTATGCCCGCGCCAAGGCCCGCGTGGAAGCCATCTGCGCCCGCGCCCACCAGTACGGCGTACGCGTGTTCGTTGATGCCGAGGAAAGCTGGTTCCAGGAAACCATCGACAACCTGGCCTACGAGATGATGGCCAAGTACAATAAGGAGGCGGCCATCGTCTGGAACACCTACCAGCTCTACCGCCACGACCGCCTCGACGCCATCAAGGACGCTTACGAGGCAGCTGTGAAGGGTGGCTACTACTTGGGGGGCAAGCTCGTGCGCGGGGCTTACATGGAAAAGGAGGCCCGCACGGCTACTCAGCGCGGCTACCAGAACCCCATCAACCCCACCAAAGCCGCCACCGATCAGCTCTACAACGAGGCCCTGCGCTACTGCGTGGCCCACGCCGACCGCATCAGCATCTGCGCTGGCACCCACAATGAGGACAGCTCTCTGCTGCTGACCGAGCTCATGCAGGAGTTCAACCTGCGCCCCGGCGACCCACGCATCTGGTTTGCCCAGCTCTACGGTATGAGCGACAACTTGAGCTACAACCTAGCCAATGCGGGCTACAACACGGCCAAGTATGTGCCCTATGGCCCGGTGGAAGCGGTAATGCCCTACTTGCTGCGGCGGGCTGATGAGAATACTGCCATTGCCGGGCAAAGCAGCCGGGAGTTTCTGCTCATCCAGAAAGAAATGACCCGCCGCAAAGCGCACAAATAGGGTTTTACAGCCTCGGCACAGTTTTGGCTTGCATCCGGCCCGCTGCTTCGGAACTTAAATCCGGGGCAGCGGGCTTTTTTTCGCTACTTTCCGCATCCATTCCCACACCTGCTTAATGAACGGACGAGTCCGCAACCATCTGATCCGCTTTGCCCGCCACCAGGTCGGCACCACCAGCTACCTCAATCTAGTCCAGGAAGCTGAATTAGGCCTCAATCTGGAAATCTCCCACGAGAAGTCCCGACTCAATGAGCTGCTGGCGGAGCTGTCGGAAACCGAGTTTCGCGCCAACCGCCCCATTCTGAGCTGCCTGGTGAAGGTGGAAGGCTCCAAGGGCCAAGGCGACAATTTCTACAAGCTCTGTGAGCGGCTGGGTCTCGGCGAATGGCGCACACTCAAGCAGGATCCGGAGTTTCTCAAAAACCTGCGCCGGGAGTGCCGAGCCTTTTGGCAGGATGAGCAGAACTACGAAAAATTCGCTTAGCCGACCCCTCCGGCTGGTTTTTACTGTTTTGGTTGAATAAGGGGCAATAGAATTTGGTTAGTTACATATTTTTTTGTAACCCCTCATTCCGTGGAGCCGTTAAGAACCTCGAAGCTGAAGCAATCCGACGCAAGTTGATGCCTGCTTCAGATTCTTTCTTTCCAACTTTCCTTTCCCCACTCAACCAACACTATGAACACCAACGATCCAAACAACCCGCAGAATACTGGTACTGGCGCAGGCGCTAACTACGGCACGACGAACACGGGTACCGGCTTCGGCAACAGCTCGAGCTCGAGCAACGAAGGCACGAGCTACAACGCTGGTACGGGTGTAACCAATAGCACCGACGGTGACGACTTCAGCGCTACCGCCAAAGGCGCTGCCGTTGCTGGCACGCCCGGTGCAGTAGTAGGCCGCGGCATTGACGCCGTACAGAACGCCGCTGACGAAGCTGCTCACGCCGTAACCGGCGAACCATATCAGAACAAAGCCGGCTCGGGCATGCTGACCAGTTCGTTCCGCGACCGTGCCAGCGCTGAGCGTGCTTACAGCACCCTGTCTTCGCGTGGCTACGGCAAAGACGACGTGAACCTGCTCATGTCGGACGAAACCCGCAAGACGCACTTCGGTGATGATACCGTACACACCGACCTCGGCGACAAAGCTATGGAAGGTGCCGGCGTAGGCTCGGCTATCGGTGGCACCGCTGGTGCAATCATCGGCGCCATTGCCGCTATCGGTACTTCGGTAGCTCTGCCCGGCCTGGGCCTGATCATCGCTGGACCTATCGCTGCCGCTCTGGCTGGCGCTGGTGCCGGTGGTCTGACGGGCGGCTTGGTAGGCGCTCTGGTAGGCTCGGGCATTCCTGAGGAGCACGCTGCTGAATACGAGAACGACGTGAAGAACGGCGGCATCGTGATGGGCGTGAAACCCCGCAACGACGAAGATGCTCGTTACTTCGAAGAGGAGTTCCGTCGCAGCAACGGCGACCGGGTACGTCGCTACTAGTAGCATCCCGCTCTTAACGTAAAAAAAGACCTCCCCTCTCTGGGGGAGGTCTTTTTTCTTTTTATAGCTGGGCAGAAGTTCATCGAAACTTCAACTGATTTTCCGTGTTTTATTCCCAGCGTTACCTGCGTGGCAAAGCTGGCCCTACGGTCACCGTCCACCGGTGCAACCTTCGCTTGGTTACATGCGCCTTATAGTAGTCGTTGCTACCAAACGGGCACTTATTTCCCGTTGCCTGGCGTTTCAGATAAAACCGTGACCTGCGGTAGCGCGTAGCCTGAGAGCGGCTTTTGCTTACATTTGATTTTCCTCCCATTCAACCCGATTCCATGTCTTCTCCCCGCCTGAAAATAGGCCTGTATGCCTCGTTGGTGTTGGTAGTATTCGTACTGGCATCTTACAAGCTGTATCGGCGCAATGATAGCTCTGGCTCGCCTCAGAAAGACGAGGTGCTGATCAAAGCTATGCTCCAAGGCCTGAGCGCCGCCCATTACCAACCCGAAAAAATCGACGACACCTTCTCCAAGCGCGTGTTTGACCTTGGCCTGAAGCGACTCGACTACAACAAGAAGTTCCTGTTGCAGTCGGATGTGGCGCAGCTGCGCAAGTACCAGACCGACATCGACGACCAGGTAAAGCGTGGCACCCACGAGTTCCTGGATCTGGGCACCAAGCTCATGCTTCAGCGCACCAACGACGTGCAGGCTCTCTACCGCGACATTCTGTCTAAGCCGTTCGACTTTTCCACCCAGGAATCGTTTGAAACCGAGCCCGATAAGATGGTTTTTGCCGCCGATGCTGCCGCCCAGCGCGAAGAGTGGCGCAAGTATCTGAAGTATCAGACCCTGATTCGCCTGTCGGAGCTTATGGACGAGCAGTCCAAGAAGAAAGACAAGCCACTGGCTTCGGTATCGGCCAAGCCGTCGACGGCCGTCATCACGACCAAGACGCTGACGCCAGTTGAAATGGAGGCAGAAGCCCGGAAGCGGGTACTGAAGTACTTCGATGACCAGTTTAAGGACCTCAAGCAAACCGACGACAATGAGCGGCTGGCAGCCTATGCCAACGTTATTGCCAACACTTACGACCCCCACACGGAATACTACGCCCCGCGCGATAAAGACGCCTTCGACCAGGCAATGACGGGTCGTTTTGAAGGTATCGGCGCCACGCTGCAGGAGAAAGACGGTCAGATCAAAGTAGCCGACATTATCCCCGGTAGCGCTTCGTATCGTCAGGGTGAGCTCAAAGCCGGCGACATCATCATGCGCGTGGCCCAGGGTGCTGAAGAGCCGGTATCGGTAGAAGGCTGGCGCTTGGATAAAGCCATCGTGCTGATTCGCGGCAAGCGGGGTACGGAAGTGCGCCTAACGGTGAAAAAAGCCGATGGCAGCACCAAGATTATCCCAATTATCCGCGACGTAGTGGTTATTGAGGAAACCTACGCCAAGTCGGCCATCGTGAATGAAGGTGGTAAGAAAATCGGCTACCTGCGTCTGCCCGGCTTCTACGCCGACTTTAGCGACAACGGCGGCCGCAGTTCGGCGGAAGACGTGAAAAAGGAGCTCGAGAAGCTTAGCAAGGAAAACGTACAGGGTGTAGTTCTCGACCTGCGCTTCAACGGTGGGGGCTCTTTGGGCGACGCCGTTGACATGACCGGCTTGTTTGTGGACAGCGGTCCGGTAGTGCAGGTTCGCTCGGGCCAGGGCTCGCCTAGCATCCTTAATGACCGGGACCCCCGGGTACAGTACTCCGGCCCGCTCGTAGTACTGGTCAATAAGTACAGCGCCTCGGCCTCCGAGATTCTGGCCGCCGCCATTCAGGATTACAAGCGCGGCATCATCATGGGCTCGGCCAGCACCTATGGCAAGGGCACCGTGCAGCGCATCGTAGATCTGGACGACATGCTTGGTGACTTCAACTCGCTGAAGCCATTTGGCTCGCTGAAGCTGACCACGCAGAAGTTCTACCGCATCAACGGCGGCTCTACCCAGTTCAAGGGCGTCGTTCCGGACATTGTGTTGCCGGATGCCTACAGCTACCTCGACCAGGGCGAAAAGGAATCTGACTATCCACTGAAGTGGGATGAAATTACGCCCGCCCGCTACCGCGCTTGGAGCAACCCGCCGGCTTACGACAAGCTGCGGGCTGCCAGCCAAGGCCGCGTTGCCGCCAATCCGAGCTTCAAGATGATGAACGAGATGGTCCAGCGCATGCGCAAGCGGAAGGACGAGACCCTGGTTTCCCTGAACCTGACTAAGTTCCGCGCCGAGCAGGAGCAGGCCAAAGCTGAGTCGGACAAGTATGAGGCTGTGCAGAAAGTGGCGACGCCGCTGGATATTGCCCCACTCATGGCCGATGTCCGCCAGCTCGGTACCGACTCGGTACAGATAAACCGCGCTTCGCGCTTCACGAAGAACCTCAAAAAGGATATCACCCTGCACGAGGCCGTTTCGGTCATCAAAGACCAAATTCAATAGCCGGTCTTTTTGCCAGCTGATTTCAGCCCCTGTACCATCCCGGTGCAGGGGCTTTTTGTTGCCTATCGTTTTCCACCCAAATACATTAGCAAACATATCATTTCAACCTAGTGAAAAAGCAGGACTATTATCAATCACAAATATCTGTTTTTCAATAATATATGCCACCAATAATTTGGCGAATATTTTTAGTAAACGTGCAACTCAAATTAGTCGTCAGCTGTTTACTTAGCATGACAACGACAACTGAGAATAACATCTTCCCGCTCGTGACGGACGAGCAGAAGCAAGCTGAGGAAACGTGGCGCAAATCCATTCCCGCCCAGGTGTTTCTCAACTACTTCTTTGCCATCAACTATCACATCCAGGAGAATGACGATGCCAACGGTGGGTTGCAGCATCTGCCTTTCTTCCGGGCTCACCACGCTGAGCTGACCGACGCCGACCTACAGGCTGTTACCAAGCTGCTGCATTCGTGCTGGAGCACCGAGTACGCCCTGCGGGCCACCGCGGAACTCGGCGACGAGGACTATCTGCGCAACGCCCTGCACTGGACTTTCCCGCAAGCTTATCACACCATCTTGTCGGGCCTGCAGGCTTTCCTGTACACGACCGGCGTGCGGAGCAATAACTCTTCTTTGGTGCGGCGTGAAGTGGGCCGCTTGGTGGTGCGCAATGCCTACCCCCGGCCCGTGTCGTTCTATGCCGCCGGCGCTTATGGCGACTTCAGCATTCACCGGCTGCCGCTGGCGGGTTATAAGCCCGGTTTGCACATTGCCGGCAAGGAGATTGAAGCCCAGGCTCAGATTGGCCAGTTTCTACGCACTACCCGCAAGATGAAGGCCCAGTGGACTCGCCAGCAGGTGCAGAACAACCCCAACACTGCCCTGCGTAGCCAGAAGACGGGCAAGGTGCTCGACAAGTGGACGGCTTCCCACTGGCAGCAGATTACCTGGCGCTTAGGCTACACCACCATCTTCGACCTGCTGGGCCGCCTGCAGATTTCGCAGACCAGTCGCGAGATTGAGCGCTACGTGGAAGCCGAAATTGACTTTAGCCTGTTCCACCAGTCTTTGCTCAACATCGTGAGCTACCTCAACGGCATTCACGAAACCTACATTGCTAAAGCCGTGGGCCTGGAGCGTTATCAACAGATGGTGGCCGAGCTACCTAAGCACCTGCAGAACTCCTTCGTGGCCGAGCGTCTGCGTACCCGCGTCGAGCCCCAGCTGACCGGCCAGGAGCCCCAGCAGCAGATGAGTATTGCCGCCTAGCACGGCTCCAACCTAGTTTTCTTAACGCCTTACTGCATATAGACCTAAGCGCTGCTCCTCTGGGGTGGCGCTTTTTGTGTTTTTACGGTGGGCGTGGCTTAACACTGCCCGAATCAGACTATTTTTGCAGCTTGACTTTTCCGGCCCCGCGGCCTCTTTCTAAGCCCATACCCATGCACCACCTCAGCGAACAGGAGCAAATTCGTCGTAACAAGCTCGATGAGCTCCGTAGCCTTGGCATCGACCCCTACCCTTCCGAGCTGTTCGATGTCAATTTCTACGCGCAGGAAATTCAGGACAACTACCACCCCGAGCTCAACAACTTCCAGGAAGTGACGCTGGCCGGCCGGCTGATGTCGGTGCGGGTGATGGGCAAGGCGTCGTTTGCCGAGCTGATGGACTCCTCGGGCCGCATTCAGCTCTACGTCAACCGCGACGAAATCTGCCCCGGCGAGGACAAGACGCTGTACAACGCAGTATTCAAGAAGCTGCTCGACCTCGGCGACTTTATCGGCGTAAAGGGCTACGTATTCAAAACCCAGGTGGGTGAAACGTCCGTGCACGTGAAGGAACTGGTGCTGCTTAGCAAGAGCCTGCACCCGCTGCCCGTGGTGCGCGAGGCCGTGGATGAGGCGACCGGCGAGAAGAAAACCTACGACGCCTTCACCGACCCCGAAGCCCGCTACCGGCAGCGCTACGTGGACCTGGTGGTGAACCCGCAGGTGCGCGACACGTTCGTCAAGCGCACCCAGCTGGTGCAGGCCATGCGCAACTACCTCAACGACAAAGGCTACCTGGAGGTGGAAACCCCAATTCTGCAGCCCTTGTACGGCGGCGCGGCAGCCCGGCCCTTCAAGACCTTCCACAACACGCTGGACATGACGCTCTACCTGCGCATTGCCAACGAGCTGTACCTGAAGCGCCTCATCGTGGGCGGTTTCGACGGGGTGTACGAGTTCAGCAAGGACTTCCGCAACGAGGGCATGAGCCGGTTCCACAACCCCGAGTTCACCCAGATGGAGCTCTACGTGGCCTACAAGGACTACTACTGGATGATGGACCTGGTGGAGGAAATGGTGGAGCGGGTGGCAATGGCCCTGCACGGCAAGACCGAGGTGCAGGTTGGTCAGAACGTTATCAACTTCCAGCGGCCCTGGAAGCGCTTCACGATGGCCGAGTCCATCCAGCACTTCACCGGCGTCGATATCTCGGAGCTCGACGAGGAAGGCCTGCGCGCCGCCGCCAAGCAGCTGCACGTGCCCCTCGACCCCAGCATGGGCAAAGCCAAGATTATCGACGAAATCTTCGGGGAACACGTGGAGCCCAAGCTGATTCAGCCCACGTTCATCACCGATTACCCGGTGGAAATGTCGCCGCTGGCCAAAAAGCACCGCTCGAAGCCGGGCTTGGTGGAGCGGTTCGAAGCCATTTGCAACGGCAAGGAAATCTGCAACGCCTTTTCCGAGCTCAACGACCCCATCGACCAGCGCCAGCGCTTCGAGGACCAGCTGGAGCTCGGCAAGCGCGGCGACACCGAGGCCATGGTGCTCGACGAGGACTTCCTGCGGGCTCTGGAATACGGCATGCCGCCCACGGCCGGCCTGGGCATCGGCATCGACCGGCTCAGCATGATCATGACTAACTCCAACTCGATTCAGGACGTGCTGTTCTTCCCCCAGATGAAGCCCGAAAAACTGGAGAAAGCACCAGCCAAGCCGGAAGCCGACAACAGCTAATCCGGCAACTTACCGAGTATAAAAAGAGCCCGTCAGCAGCAGCTGACGGGCTCTTTTTATGTTATTTCTTGGCTGAACGACTGGCTGCCGGTTTTATCCAGAAAGCGCTTTGCCTTGACCGATGTTTTATGCCCGCCTAATTCAGTCCGTAATTTTTGTTGACCCCGTACACGTAATCATCAATGTGCCCGACGCCGGATTGTTGGCTGGAAATTTCAAAGCCATTATCGGTCAGGAATTTTGACACGTATTCCTTGGTTTTGAAAAATTCGTTGCCGTCCACGGCGTACCGGAAATCGTGGCAGGAAATGGCTACGCACTTAATGCGGTTGACGTATTTTTTAGAAATCGAATCCACTACAAACCGCTCGGCCCCTTCGATATTAGATTTCAGCAAATCAATGTGCGTGATGTTGTTTTCTTCGAAGAACGTGTCCATCGTCACGCCGCGCACTTTGTAGACTTTGGCCGTCGCACTGGCCGTTTTGTTGAACAGCGTCCCGGCCAGGTAGGAGTCCGCGTCGTCGGTGAGGGTGATATCCTCGTTGGAGCTGTTGATGGCCAGATTGGCAATGACGGTGTTGTCGAGCTTGTTGAGCTTGGCCACGCGCTCCAGGATAGAACACACCTGCGGATTGGCTTCTACGGCGTACACTTTGCCGGTAGGCCCCACGCGGTGAGACAGCACAATAATTTCCTCACCCATGCCCGCACCGATATCGACAATGACGTCGCCGGGGCTTACCTTATATTTATTCAGGGCCGTGGTATCGCACCACTTCTCAAAATTCTTGTAGGTAATAGGCCAGGCCAGGGATTGAGTAGGCAGAAAATGATTGTCGACCTGATAAATAAAAAACCGGTCGTTGTTGAAGCTGTGAAAGCCATTCAGCACTTCATGATTTAGCTTAAACAGCGGTTTGAGCAACAGATATCGATAAGAGTCCAGCGGAATGCTTTTCATCGAAAGCATGGCCAGGCGTAAAATCATTTCTTTCATGCGGCGAGAGAGGGCGGGCTTAGAGGGATACGGCCGTAGCAGTTGCTACAGCGTGGGGTTAGCAGAATACGGAGCGGGATGTACCGCAATGTAGCGGTATTCGCATAAAGTGCCAACCACCGCTCCCAAACCCGCCCCCACCCTGCCGACGCTGCCTTACTCACTACCGGACTTGACCTTATTGCGGTTAGGCCGCAGCAACGCGTAGCGTTGTCGGGAGCATCTGGAAAGACCTGAAAATCGAAAAGCCTCCCACGTAAGTCGTGGGAGGCTTTTCTTTTACAACTGCTTACCCTTCCGATTAGGGTTCGTTGAAGAAATGTGCGATGGACGAGTCTGATTTTGCTAAGCGGACAAAAAACCTGTCTGAATAGAAGCTCCTACTGTCGGCAATTTTACTTCAACGGCTTCTCCGAATCTTCTTTCAAGCACGTTGTATAGTGTCTTTAACGAGCAGCGGCCGAATAGGTTACGCGCGGCCGAAAAAAAATTTAGAGCGTCCGGCCGTAGCCAGAATCGCCGGTATGGCGGGCGTCGTTGCCGATGCCGTCGTAGTCGGTATTATGGTCGGCGCGGTCCACGCTGCCGGCGTAGTCTGTGTCCTGCCCGCTGTTCATGGAGTTGAGCAGGTCGTCGGCGGCGCTGCGGCTTTGCTGGGTTTGGTCGGAGCCGGCGGCAGCATCCCCTTTCAGGTCGTTGAGCTTGGCCAGGCCGTCCTTGAGCAGCTTGCTCAGGTCGCCACCCCACTTGGAGGCTGATTCCTTGAGGCCAGCGCGGGTCTGGTCGCCGGTTTCGGGAGCCAGCAGCAGGCCGGCCACGATGCCGGCGGTAGCGCCGGCCAGCAGGGACAGAATTACTTTTCCGTTGGTGTCTTTCATGGAAGTAAGGGCAAATGAGAAGGGAAAGCCAGCGGCCGGCTCAGAGCCCGGCGCTGCTGGTGTAACGGGGCGGCAGAGGGGAATGTTTTACGCAAATGCGGCCTTCTTTCCGCAGAAAGAAGGCCGCTTTTGGGATTGGAAGAGTGTCGACCTACAGGTCGTTCAGCATCTTCACAACTTCGCTTTTGGCTTTGCCGAGTTTCTCCTGCAGACGGCCAACGAGTTCGTCGCCTTTGCCTTCGGTGTAGTCCAGATCTTCATCGGTGAGCTGAGCGTACTGCTGCTTCAGCTTGCCTTTAGCCTGGTTCCAGTCGCCTTTCATGTTAAGGCTGCTGCCAGCGCCGGTCAGGCCCATATCTTCGAGCTTGCTCATGTAGCCTTTGAACTTCGAGTCCAGCTCTTCGCCATACTTCGACAGCTGCTCGCCGAGCGTGCCGCTGTATTTGGTGGCGGCGTTCTTCAGGTTTTCGCGGGTAGCAGTGCCTTTGTCGGGAGCCATCAGCATACCGGCAATGATACCGGCGCCAGCGCCAGCGAGAGCAGCGAGAAGGATTTTACCGGAGTTGTCTTCTTCGTGATAGGACATGGTGTTGAGGGAGAGAAAGGGTGAATGATAAACAAGGTGGTGCAGAATGGCCCCGCGGGGTGGCAGAACTGGCGGAATGTGGGCCGAAGCTCATCCGCCAAACGACCAGTCTGCCTGCCTATACGAAGCCTAAGGGCCGGGGTTATGGGAAGGCCGCAAAAAATAGTTGAAACCAGATATGCAGGCCCCGGCCCTAAACTGCCGCTGCTACCTTTGCGTTGTTGGTGCATCCCCATTCTGCTTCTGCCATGCTCAAATCCGCTTTTGCCGGCCTGCTGCTCGCCCTGACGCTGCCGGCCTGCACCTCCCACACGCCGCCCGCCGCCACGGCCCCCTGCATCGACGCCAGCAAGATCCGCAAGGACGCCATGTGCACCATGGACTACAACCCGGTCTGCGGCTGCGACGGCAAAACCTACGGCAACGCCTGCGCGGCCACCAACGCGGGCGTCACGTCCTTCACCCAGGGCGAGTGCGCCGGCTCCAAAACCAACTAACTACCTTTCCCGCCATGTCCGAAAAGCGCTATTTCCGCCAGCAAAACCCTTTCCGCGTCCCGACCACCGACGGCAAGCTCATTGAGGAGCACATTGGCTGGGCCAGCACCCAGACCGGCCAGTACAGCGTGGCGCACATGGTGGCGCCGCCCCACTGGAGTGAGCCCCACCAAAACCCGGAGTTCGACGAAATCACCATCGTGGTGCGGGGCCGCAAGCAGTTTGAGGTCGACGGCGACGTGATTGAGCTCGGGGCCGGGGAGTCGCTGCTGATCAAGGCCGGGGCCCGGGTGCGCTACTCCAACCCCTTCGACACCGAAGTGGAATATTGGTCGATTTGCGTGCCGGCGTTTTCGATGGACACCGTGAACCGGGAAGACGAGCCGGCGAGCTAGCTGGCCCGGCCCCACCCGCCTTCTGGTTTCCCGCTTAGCTTCCGCCTATGAATCTGCTGTATCTGGTATTTGGTGCCAATATAAAAAACCACTTCCAGGCCAACTTCTCCATTCTCACGTTCCTCAAGCACCGCGCCGGCCTTACCAGCATCACGGTGGTAACCGACGCGCCAAACTTTTACCGCCACCTCGACGAGTTTGTGACGGTGCTGCCCGTGGACGAGGCCACGCTGCAGGAGTGGAAGGGCGAATTCAACTTCTTCTGGCGCATCAAAATCAAGGCCCTGGAGCACGTGGCCCGGCAATTCCCCAATACGCCGATTCTGTACCTCGACTCCGACACGTTTCTGCACGGTTCCTTCGAGGCCCTGCACGAGACGCTCCGCCGCGGCACGGCCCTCATGCACGAGCCCGAGGGCCAGCTTTCCCAACTGGGCAGCAAAACCGAGAAGCTGATGTGGAACCAGACCCAAGGCCATACCTACGGCGGCGTGCGCCTCACCGAGCGGCACACCATGTGGAACGCGGGCGTGGTGGGCATTCCGGCCCTGCGCGCCCCCGACGCCATTGCCCTGGCCCTGACCATCTGCGACGAGCTGAGCCGGCAGCAGGTCACGCCCCGCCTGATCGAGCAGTTTGCGCTGTCGGTGGCCCTGGCCGAAACCTTCGGACTGCAGGCCGCCCGGCCCCACATCGGCCACTACTGGAGCAA
>NZ_SEWE01000045.1 GCF_004167665.1 Hymenobacter persicinus
CCAACTACCAGTGGACCGTCATCGGCGGCACCATCACCAGCGTTCAGGGCACCGGCACCATCACCGTCGACCTGCCCGCCGGTTCGACCAACGCCACGGTGCAGGTCAGTGACGTGAACAGCGCCGGTTGCGGGGCCACGTTCACCGTACGGCCCGACAACGCCAGCGTGGCCCTGCAAGCCGCCTCAGTGGTGGCCGGCGACCGGAGCATCACCCTGCAGCTGAACGTGCCCAACAACGCGGGCAACGCCAGCCAGGTCCGCATTCTGCGCCGCGTAGCGGGCAGCGGCACCTTCGCCCAGGTGGGCACCGTGGCCAACACCGCCACATCCTTCACCGACTCGAACGTGGATGCCGACGCCAACGCCTACGACTACCGCCTGGAGCTGCAAAACAGCTGCGGCACGGTGCTCCAGACCCAGGACCACACCACCATCCGGACCACGGCCACGGCCACGGAAGGTCAGGAAGGCCGCGACGAGGGCAAGGTGAAGGTGAGCTGGAATGCCTACCGCGGCTTCGACGTGAAGGAATACCGCATATTCCGCACCTCCGACAACGGCACGTCCACGCTGGTCGCCACCGTATCGGGCGGCACGCTGCAGACCGAGTTTGCCAGCAGCACCGCCGGCTTCGACCAGTGCCTGCGGGTGGTGGCCGTGAGCAGCGCCAACGCCAGCGTGACCTCGGCCTCCAACGACGCCTGCGTGAGCTTCGCCAACGACCTGGTGTTCTACAACGTCATCACCCCGAACAACGACGGGCTCAACGACAAGTTTGAAATCAAGAACGTGGGGCTCTACCCTGGCAACTCGCTCACGATTCTCAACCGCTGGGGCAAGGAAGTGTACCGCGCTTCCAACTACAACAACCAGTGGGACGGCGCCGAGCAGGCCGCGGGCGTGTACTACTACCTGCTCAAGCTGCCCGGCGGCAAATCCTACAAGGGCTGGTTTGAAGTGGTGAAATAACCCCGCTACTCACCCTCCTTCTCGAAAAGGCCACCCGGATTCGGGTGGCCTTTTTTCGTTTCGGTCAAAATCCGGGCAATCCGTGCTTACCTTTGCTTGCGTGAGGAAATCAGTTAAAAACATCCCGGCGGAGCTGCTCCGCGAAGTCGAAATTACCGACATGGTGGCCGAAGGCAAGTGCCTGGTGCGCCGCGAAAACCTGGTCATCTTTGTGACCGGCGTAGCCCCCGGCGACGTGGTGGACCTGCGCGTGGTGAAGGCCAAGAAAAGCTTCCTGGAAGCCGTACCCACTAAGTTTCACAAGTTCTCCGACCTGCGCGTGGAGCCCTTCTGCCAGCACTTCGGCACCTGCGGGGGCTGCAAGTGGCAGCACCTGGGTTACGACACCCAGCTTAAGTTCAAGCAGCAGCAGGTGCAGGACAACCTGCAGCGCATCGGCAAGGTGGCCCTGCCCGCCATCGAGCCCATCCAGCACTCCCCGGCCCTGACGTATTACCGCAACAAGCTCGAGTACACGTTCAGCCACAACGGCTGGCTGACGAACGAGCAGATTCAGGCCGGGGAAAATATCGAGCGGCGGGTGCTGGGCTTCCACACCCCCAACCGCTTCGACAAGATTATCGACGTGCAGCACTGCTGGTTGCAGCCCGAGCCCTCGAACGAAATCCGGCTGGCCGTGCGCAACTACGCCCTCGAGCACAACCTGCCGTTCAACAACCTCGTCACCCAGGAAGGCTTTTTGCGCAACCTGATTATCCGCACGGCCAATACGGGGGATTTGATGGTGATTCTGCAGTGCTACTACGCCCACGACGCGCTGATTCCGCTGCTGGATTTCCTGGCTGCCAAGTTCCCGCAGATAACCTCGCTCAACTACGTGCTCAACAACAAGGGCAACGAGACCTTCCACGACCTGGATGTGGTCTGCTACCAAGGGGAGCCCTACATCCATGAGGAAATGGAAGGACTGCGCTTCCGCGTCGGGCCCAAGTCGTTTTACCAGACCAACTCCGAGGGCGCCTTTAACCTGTACAAGCTGACCCGGGAATTCGCCGGCCTCACGGGCTCTGAGCTGGTCTACGACCTCTACACCGGCGCGGGCACCATTGCCAACTTCGTGGCCCGGCAGGCCCGGCACGTGGTGGGCGTGGAGTACGTGGAGTCGGCCGTGAAAGACGCCTACCTGAACTCCGAAATCAACGGCATCCAGAACACCGAGTTCTACGCCGGCGACATGAAAGACGTGCTCAATGCCGAGTTTATCGCCAAGCACGGCCGCCCCGACGTGGTCATCTCCGACCCGCCCCGGGCCGGCATGCACCCCGACGTAGTGGCCCGCCTGCTCGAAATGCGCGCCCCGCGCATCGTCTACGTCAGCTGCAACCCCGCCACCCAAGCCCGCGACCTGGAAATGCTTGACGAGGCCTACAAAGTAACCCGTGTGCGGCCGGTGGACATGTTCCCCCACACCCACCACGTGGAGAACGTAGTGCTGCTAGAGTTGAGGTAGGCTAGGCCAATGAGTGTAGTCCGTGAGCCTGCCGCTATTTTCTCCCAACTTCTGTTTGCAGCTATCTTTGGCTTAGCTATTGGAGTCGTTACGTTATGGCGTGGGCATAAGCGAAGGGAAGATTTCTACACTCTGACAGGTGCAGTTACCAATCTTACTAACTCATTGAATGTTGAAGGCCATCTAAACCTCAACAACGAGCCGTTGCGATACTTGCAGGTTCAAGGACAATCAAGGTTCTTTCGCCTATTCATTGGGGAAGACCTTGATGGCTCCAAACCTAACTACCAGCGCATAGATGATATTAAGGTTGGTGACATCGTTACGGTGTACTATGATGAAACACTTTGGAGCAGCAGTTCTGACCTAGTTTCAAATCTTGCCTATTTTGTAGACAAGGATCAGCAACCCTACTTTATTCGAGGAAGCCTGAATAACAGAACAGGCTATTACTTTATGGGTGCCTGTGCAATTGTTGCTCTTGCTTCCATTTACCTCAAAAGAACTGGCAAAATAGCCTGACCTACTCCCCCATGGACTACGCCAACGACCCCGAACTGAACGGCAAATACCTCGGCACCATCACCAAGGACTTCGCCGCCGTGTCCGACACCATCCTGGAAGCCTCGTCGCAGGTGCGCAAGATGGACATTTCGAAATACCCGATTTTCGTGTTTGCCCGCCAGGAAGTGCCCATCGGCCGCCTGCTCGTCAACGCCGACGACGCGGGGCTGGAGTGGCACGTGTTTGCCTCCTTTTTGGAGCTGTTCGTGCAGCAGGGCATCATCGGTGCCGAGGGCATCGAGGCTTTCCAGCAGACCTACAAGGACCCCAACGAGTACTGCTGCCTGTTCGTGCTCGACGAGGAGTTCACCAACTTCGTCTTCGTACCCTACCCGGAGGATTAACGGTTGGTTTTTGGTTGTTCGTTTCTGGTTTTTGGCCTCGTTCAACTACCAAAACCGACGCCCGTCCTCTTTCGAGTGACGGGCGTCGGTCCATAAACCAAAAACGAACAACCAAAAACCAATACCTAAAAGTGCTGCCAGCCCTGAGCTTGCAGCGGCACAGCCTGCCCAGCTTTGGTGACCAGGTTTACACCGTCAGCCTTTTCGGTGATGTGGCCGATGATGGTGATGTCGGGGTGGTTCTTGATTTTGTCGTGGTCGGTGAGCGGAACGGTGAACAGCAGCTCGTAGTCTTCGCCGCCGTTGAGCATGCACATGATCGGGTCGAGGTTGAACTCGTTGGCCACTTCCAGGGTGGGGTTGGCCGCGGGCAGGTTCTCGGTAAACACCCGCGCCCCCGTGCCCGACTGCTGGCAGATATGCAGCACCTCGGAAGCCAGTCCGTCGGAGATGTCGATCATGCTGGTGGGCACTACGCCCAGGTCGCGCAGCTCGTGCACCACGTCCATGCGGGCCTCGGGGCGCAGCTGGCGCTGCAATACGTAGGGGTACTTTTCCAGCTCGGGCTGCAACTCCGGGTCGGCGGTCCAGGCGGCTTTTTCGCGCTCCAGCACCTGCAAACCCAGGAAAGCCCCGCCTAGGTCCCCGGTCACGCAGAGCAGGTCGTTGGGCTTGGCTCCGCTGCGGCGCACGGCCTGGCCCTGGGGTACCTGGCCCAGCACCGTGATGCTGATGGTGAGGCCCCCGCGGCTGGCGGTGGTGTCGCCGCCTACCAGGTCGACGTGGTAATTCTCGCAGGCCACGCGCATGCCTTCGTACAGCTCTTCAATGGCTTCCACCGAAAAGCGCGCCCCCACGGCCAGGCCCACCACAATCTGGGTCGGTACGCCGTTCATGGCTGCCACGTCCGACACGTTGACGGCCACGGCCTTGTAGCCCACGTGCTTGAGGGGGCAGAAGGTGAGGTCGAAGTGTACGCCTTCAATCAGCAGGTCGGTGCTGACGACCATATCCTGGCCGGGCTGCGGGGCCAGGATGGCCGCGTCGTCGCCGATACCGAGAATGGTGCTGGGCTGCCGCAGGGTTACGGTTTGCTGAATCCGGCGAATCAGGCCAAACTCGCCGACTTTATCTAGGGGGGTGATGTCACTCATAAGGCAAAAGTACGATGAAGCGCCGATTGGCAGCTAGGCCCCTGAGCCCAGTCCCAACCTCCGGCGCCGGTACAACAAAAAAGCCCGGTCGTCGGACCGGGCATTTTGTAAGAACTCAGCAAAGGGGCCGCTTACTTTACAACCAGCTCTTTGTAGATCTTGATCTGACCGTCGGCGCTCAGGCACTGCACGAAGTACAGACCGGGCTTCAGGGCCGAAATGTCGAGGGTGATTTTTTCGTTCATGCCGCGGGGCTGGGCCGTAATCGACTGGCCGAGGCTGTTGAGCACGATGATGTTGCCCACTTTCACGTCCTTGATTTCAACCGTAGCCGAACCGCTGGCGGGGTTAGGATAGATGCTGATGCCGGAGTTGAATTTCTCCAGGGTCTTCAGCGGCAGGTACAGGCCGTTCGGACCCGAGTAGTCGTTGTGCTCACCCAGGCGGGCGTAGCTCTGGTTGCCTACTTCCGTGTTGCCGGTCGAGCCCGGAGGGAAAGCGTAGCTGTACACGGTCCACTCGGTGGCGGGGTTCCAGTTGGTGGGGTTGTTGGTGCGGATACCGCGCGAGATGTTGTCGCGGCGCATCAGCGACTGGTTGGCCGAGGCCACGTACACGGCGGGCGTACCGTCGGCGGGGTTGGTGCCGCTCCACTGGCCGGTGCCGGTGCCGCTGGCGGGCAGGGGCTGGAAGCCAATGCTGCCGAAAATGTCAATCAGAACGGGAGTACCGACGCCGGCCGTGCCGCTCGTCCAGCGAACCAGGGCAATGGCGTCGTCGCCGTTGAAGTAAGCCATGCCGCCACCGAAGATGACGTTAGGACCCGTTACGGGGGCGTGACCGGCGCTGAGCTGGTCGGCTTTGCTGGTGATGGCCGTGATAGTGGCCTCGCCGCTGGCGAATACGAAAGCGGCCGAAGGGTTCAGCACGTTGGTGCCGGTGCGGCGCTGCAGTTTCTCTTCTTCGGTTACGGCGGCGCTGCCGTTGGAGTAGCGACGTACCGAGTAGGCGTTCAGGTTGACGGAAGCAACGGTGGGGTTGAAAATCTCAATGGCCCGCTCGCTGCCGGTGGAGTTCGACACGCCGCCGTTGTAGCTCACGCCCGACTGATGAGCTCCCTCATCGTATTCCGACAGAAACAACTCTGTGCCCTGACCATAGGAAGCAGCGGCCGTCAGCAGCAGGGCTGAAACCAGGAAGTAGCTTTTTTTCATGTTAGTAAAGGAAGTGGAGAAAAGAGGGTACCGGGCTCAAAGATACGGGATTTGCCTTGTTCGTGATGTTACCAATTCATAAAAAAACCGGGCGCCCGGCGAAGTGAACCCATTGACTATCAACTTTGAGGCTGGCGGACAAGAATTCAAATCAGGGGATATTCCTATGTTGTCCGCCGAAAGTGCGGGCTCTATCTTTGCCCGATCCGGCCCTGGGGCGCCCCGCCCGGGGCCCTCTGTGCAATTTTAATTTGCCTGAATATTTTGCCGGTTTTCGGCGTTACGTCTCCATGAAGAAGCTTCTCCCCCTGGCCCTGCTCCTGCTGCTGGCCGGCCTCGATTCCTGCAACCGCACGCCCAAAACCATCGACCCGACCTCGCCGGCGGCCGCCAAGGTGCAGCTCGACATCCTGCGCGACTCCGTGGAAGCCCGCTGGGAGCAGATGATTGCCAGCGACGACGCCAAGGTAAAAGCCACCACCCGCATCCTGCACGAACTGGAGCAGCAGCCCGGTACCGACCGCACCCAGCTCCAGGCCCTGACCCGCGCCAACGAGAAGCTGCCCCGCCGCCGCTACACCCAGCAAAGCATGGCCAGCTCGGCCGCCATCGACGCCTACGACGCGGCCCAGGACTCGGTACTCCACCTCGTGTACGGCTTGGCCCAACCCGCCACGGGCACGCCGGCGCCCCCCGTGCAGCAGCTCACCAACGACATTCAGGCCGCCGACAGCGAAGTAGTGGCCTTCCGCCTGCGCTACGACCGGGCCGCCAAGCAGTTCAACAACTACCTCAAGCTCCACCAGATTGAGCTGACCGCCTTGGGCGGCAAGTACGCCAAGCTCCAGCCCCTGCCCCTGTTCGAGCTCCAGAACTAGCCGGCGCAAGGCTTCGGCCGAATCCGCGCCGTTTTTCATCCCCGATGCAACCCCGGCGAGCCCCATTGACTCCTTTGGGTACCGTCTTGTGGTTGAGTTGGTGGATAAAAAAGGCGCCCGGAATGTTCCGGGCGCCTTTTTGCTTGTTGAGCAATGGTCGGCAGCTTTAAAGCTTGGCCATTTCCTCGCGCACGAAGTCGGCCAGGGTGCGCAGATACTCCGTGCTGAAGTCGAAGCGGATGCCGGCCGCGGCGTAGATGTCGCCGATGGGCGCGGTGTAGCCCAGGGCCAGGGCACGCTTGTAGGCGGCCAGCCCTTCGGCCGGGTTCTGGCGGAAGTTGCGCCACACGGCAATGGCGCCGAGCTGGGCCATGGCGTACTCGATGTAGTAGAAGGGCACTTCGTAGAGGTGCAGCTGCTTCTGCCAGAGGTAGGGCTTGAACTGCTCCAGACCCTGCCAGCTGACGGTGCGCTGGTTGAACTCGTCGAATACCTCAGTCCAGCGGGCGTGGCGCTCGGCTTCAGTATGCTCGGGGTTTTCGTAGATCCAGTGCTGAAACTTATCGATGGTGGCCACCCAGGGGAAGGTTTCGAGCACGCTTTCGAGGTGGGTTTTCTTGGCCCGGCGCAGCTCGTCGGCGTCGGGGAAGAACAGGTCCCACTGATCCATCGAAATCAGCTCCATGCTCATCGAGGCCAGCTCGGCCACCTCGGACGGCGGATGCTTGTCGGCCGACAGCGGCAGGGTGCGGGTCAGAAAGGAATGCACGGCGTGGCCGCCCTCGTGCAGCATCGTGATGACGTCGCGCAAGGACGAGGTGGCATTCATGAAAATGAACGGCACCCCGGTTTCGTCGAGCGGGTAGTTGTAGCCCCCGGGGGCCTTGCCCTTGCGCGACTCCAGGTCGAGGTGGCCCATGGTGCGCATGGTGCGCAGGCAGTCGCCGAGGTAGGAATCGAGGCGGCTGAACACAGTAATGGTCTTTTCCAGCAGGTCCTCGCCGGTTTCGAAGGGGCGCAGCGGGGCTTTGCCGCTCACGTCCACGTCGAGGTCCCAGGGGCGCAGCTCGGGCAGATTCAGATCCTGGCGCCGCTCCAGGTCGAGGTCGTCGATGAGGGGCACCACCGTTTCCCGAATGGCGCGGTGGAAGGCGAAACAGTCCTGGGGGGTGTAGTCAAACCGGCCCAGGGCCGCAAACATATAGTCACGGAAGTTGGGAAAGTCCGCGTTCAGGGCCATCTGGTGGCGCAGCTTCACCAGCTCGGTAAAAAGCTGGTCGAGGGGCTGGCTGTCCTGGAGGCGGCGGGCCTGAATGGCGCGGTAGGCCTCCTCACGCACGGCCCGGTCGGGGCTCTTGAGGCGGTCGGCGGCCCGGGGCAGGGTCATTTCTTCCCCGTCGAGGGTTACGGTCATGGCGCCCACGGTGGCCGCGTACTGCTGCTGCTTGGTGCTGATTTCGGTTTTGAGCGGAATATTGTCGGCCCGGTAGATTTCCAGAGCCTGGCGCACCGAGCGGGTGAAGATGCGGTAGCGCTCCGGGTCGAGGTCAGGCAGGAACTCGGAGCCAATCATCTTTTCGTTCAGGGCGTGGTCGTAGGGCGCCACGTTGGGCTCAATCTCGCTCACGAAGTACTGAAACGCCTCGGCCCGGGCCGGGTCCTGGGTGTCGCAGGTCATGCGAATGTAGCGCCAGGCGAGGTCCTCGCTAAGCACGCTTTCGAGCTCCGAGCGGTCCAGCAGCCAGCGCTCCAGCTCGGCGGCGGAGCTGATATTCCGGTCACGCAGCTCCACAAAATACGGTTCCAGCGTGGCCCAGTCGGTAACCAGAAAGGACTCGGGCAAATACCGGCGCGCCGGGCGCCGGGTATCGGTAGCCGTAGCGGCCACTGGTTCGGGGGTAGAATGCATCATAGTGGTAAAGAATACGCAAAAGCCGGCGCAAGGTCGTGAAAAAGGCCCCGGGCCGGATGGGCAGCGCACCACCCACCGGCCCGGGACGTTCCGCGGCGGGCACCCCGACGCGCATTGTTAAGCTTGGCTAGTCGATTTCGATGACCACGTCTTCCGTGAGCGGGTGGCCCACGCACACCAGCACGTAGCCCTGCTTCATCTCCGAGTCGGACAGGCCTTCGCGCTCATCGAGGTGGACCTTGCCCGAGAGGCACTTGCCGCGGCAGGCCGTGCACAGGCCGGCCTGGCAGCTGTAGGGCAGGTCGATGTCCAGGTCGAGGGCGGCTTCGAGGATGGTCTGCTTGGGGCTCACGGGTACTTTATACTCGGAGCCTTCGTACTGAATCGTGACGATGTGGCCATCGATTTTGCCGTCGTTGGCGGTAGCCAGCACGTCGCCGTGGCCGTTGGGCTGGGCCGCGGCGGCTTCGATGGTTTCGGCGGCGGCCACGAAGCTTTCCCGGCGGATGCGGGCCGCGGGCACGCCCAGCAGGTCGAGGGCGGCACGGGCTTCGGTCATCATGCCCTCGGGGCCGCAGAGGTAGTACTCGGCCTGCTCGGCCGGAAACTGGTGGCGCTGCTCGAGGATGCGCAGCAGCATGGTGCGGTTGAGGCGGCCGGTGTGGACGCTGGCGGCGGGGTTGGCGGGCTGGCTGTACACGTGCTCCACCTGCAGGCGGCCGCCGGCCTGGCTTTGCAGCTGCTGGAGCTGCTGGCGGAAGATGACGCTGTCCTCGGTGCGGTTGCCGTACACGAGCAGCACGTGGCTCTGGGGCTCCTCGCGCAGCACGGCCTTGAGAATGGACATCAGCGGGGTGATGCCGCTGCCGGCGCCCACCAGCACGATGGAGCGGGCCGACTTAGGGCTGGGCTGCAGGGTGAAGTTGCCCAGCGGGGCCATTACCTCAATCTGCTGGCCGACGCGCACCGTGTCGAGCAGGTAGTTGCTGACTAGGCCCCCGATGACGCGCTTCACGGTCACGGACAGGCGCGGGGCTTCGTGGGGCGTGCTGCTGAGGGAGTAGGCCCGCCGCTCTTTTTTGCCGCCGGGGCCGCAGGGCAGAATCAGCGTCAGGAACTGACCGGGGGCGCAGGCAATGGGCTGGCGGTCGGCTGGTTCGAGGTGAATGGTGGCGGCATCCGCCGTTTCGTGGGTGATTTCCACCACGTTAAGCGTAAGGTAAGGGCTACTCATCGAAAAGGAAACGTCGGGGGTGGGGACTGGTAAGCAAACTCAGCCGTGACTTGTTCGGCAACGGCCCTGCAAAGTACGGTAAAAGGGGCGTTTTGGCGGAGAATGCGCGGTCAGATATTCAGAACGCAAAATGCCGATTACCTTCGCTATCCAAAAATTAAGCACAGGATGATGCAATGAGGTAGAGACGCATACTTGCGTCTTGTCGTTGAACGGCAACCTGCGCAACGCCCCTAACGAAGAGACGCAACTATGCGTCTCTACCTCGTTCTGGCACCTTCC
Organism: Hymenobacter persicinus; assembly: GCF_004167665.1. Lineage (GTDB taxonomy): Bacteria > Bacteroidota > Bacteroidia > Cytophagales > Hymenobacteraceae > Hymenobacter > Hymenobacter persicinus. The sequence goes on from NZ_SEWE01000045.1 coordinate 10,064, forward strand.
GACCTTTTTTCTTTATTACCCTTCCATGTCCCTGACCACGCTCCTGCAAAAGCACCGCGCCGACTTCGGCCCCGTGCTGCCCGTTGATTTGAACTCCACTGACGTCTGCCGCCTCGACTTCTCGGCCCAGAACCCCACCCTGGCCGAGGCTGACCTGCGCGACACGGCCGGCTTCGAGGCCCTGGTAGAGCAGCTGCTGACCGAACAGAACGCCCTGATTGGGGTGGGCGGCTACCTCGAAAACCGCGTTATCTACCGCCGCAGCCCCGGCTTGTTCGGCGACCCCGCCGTGCCGGCCCGCTCCCTGCACCTGGGCGTCGACGTGTGGCTGCGGGCCGGCACGCCGGTGCTGAGCCCGCTGCCGGCCGTGGTGCACAGCGTGCAGGACAACGCCGGCTTCGGCGACTACGGCCCTACCGTCATCCTGGAGCACGAGCTCGACGGCACCACCTTTTACACCCTCTACGGCCACCTGAGCCGCCACGAAACGGCGCTGCTGCGCCCCGGCCTGTTTCTGAACACCGGCGACCAGGTGTCGGAAGTGGGGCCGGCCCCCGAAAATGGGGACTGGCCGCCCCACCTGCATTTTCAGATTATGGCCGACCTGGAAGGCCGCGTCGGGGACTTTCCCGGGGTGGCCCTGCCCGAGGAGCGCGAAAAGTGGGCCGCCCTCTGTCCCGACCCCAACCTGATTCTGCAAAGCAAGTGGCTATAAAAGGCGGGCCCAAGGGCCCGTCGGGGCAACCAACGCCTCCCCCGGTGTCCCCGAAGCCCCATCCGGTACGCCCGAAGACCTGACCGGGACGACTGAAGCTTCAGCCAGAACGACCGAAGAGGCAACCGGCCCGACCGAAGCCCTATCCGGCCCGACCGAAGGGCTAACCGGCCCGACCGAAGCTTTAACCGGGACGACCGAAGAGGCAACCGGCAGCTAATTTCTCTGCTTCGAGCGTTCCGGATGCGGCTTCGGGTGGCGCGGACGCTGCTTCGGGTTTTCCGGCCAGCGCCTCGGGCGGGCCGGACGGTGGTTTTAACAAGCAAAGCCCCTTATCGGCGGACCGGTAAGGGGCTTTGGTGTTGAAGGGGGCTGCTGCGGGAAGGAGGCAGGTCCTTCACTTCGCTCTGTTCAGGATGACCGGCGACCGGGACGGCCGCAACGGCTTAGTCGAACTTGATGGCCGTAACCGGGCGGATGCGCGAAATCAGGTAGGTCGGAATCAGCACGGCCAGCAAGGAGGTCAGGAAGGTGGCCACGTTGAGAATGACAATCATCTGCGGGTCCCAGAAAATCGGCACCCGGTCCATGTAGTAGTTTTCGGGGTCGAGCGGGATGGGGTGAAAATAGTACTGGATGGCGCACAGGCCGATGCCGGCCAGGTTGCCAAACAGCATCCCCCGCACCGTCAGACTCAGCCCCCGGAAGAAGAACATGCTCCGAATCTGATTGTCGGTGGCCCCGATGGCCTTGAGCACCCCAATCATGTTGGTGCGCTCCAGAATCATGATAAAGATGGTGGCGACCATGTTGAAGGTGGCCACGAAGATGATCAGGATCAGAAAGATAACCACGTTGCGGTTCAGCAGCTGCAGCCAGTCGAAGAGCTGGGCGTACTGGTCCGTGACCTTATCAAGCTTGAGGTCGTAGCGCAGGTTTTCGTAGATGTGGTCCGAGGTTGGGTCGAGGCGCTTGAAGTCCTTGAGCACGACTTCCACCCCGCCCACGAGCGAGTCGGGCCAGGCGTTGAGTTCCTGCACCTGGCGGATGTCGCCGATAACGTAGGCTTCGTCGAACTCGTCGAGGCCGGTCTGGTAGATGCCCTTGACGACGAACTTGCGCACCCGGGGCGGGTTCTGAATGAAGTAGAACAGCGCGTCGTCGCCGACTTTGAGGCGGAGCTTGTCGGCAATCTTGCGGCTGAGCAGGATGTCGGTGCTGGCGGCCGAGTCGGGGAAGGAGAGAAACTTGCCCGCCACCAGGTTCTGGCGCATGGTGGAAGGGCCATTTTTCTCGTCGATGCCCTTCAGGGCCACGCCCATCACTTCCTCCCGGGTTTTGATGATGGCCGTTTTGCGGGCGAAGGGCTGGATGTTTTTCACCTGCGAAAAGCGGTGCAGCTCCTTCACCAGCCGGGGCCCGCCGATGGGCTCGACCTCCAGGGAGTTGTTGGTGTCGTACTTGCTGATGGTCAGGTGGGAGCCAAACGAGAAGATCTTGCTCTGTATCTCGTTGCGAAAGCCTTCGAGAATGGCAAATGACACAATCATGACCGCCACGCCCAGTGCAATACTGATAATGGCTATTTTTGTCACCGACGAGGTAAAAGAACCGGAGTCGGCCCCGTCAATCTTGTTGGATATGTACCGCGAGATATTCACTGCCGTAAAGCTACACGTCTGCGGTCAGTTTTCTACTTTCCATTTCTGCCAATGCCATCTTCCCTGTTTTGTGGTCTGCTGAGCCTGACGCTGGCTTTAAGTGACTGTTCCCGCGCGGCCACCCCGGCCGGCGCATCGTCTGAGGCGTCAAACGGGGGCGCGGCCCGCGCGGTTGTCACCCCGGACCTGGCCCCGCCGCGCCAGCCCACCCTGCGCATGGGCGCCGACCAGGCCGACCGGTACCTGCCCCTGCTGCTGGGTAAGCGCGTGGGCGTGGTCGTGAACCAGACCTCCTTGGTAGGCCGCACCCACCTCGTGGACACGCTGCTGGCCCAGGGTGTGCAGGTGAAGATGATTTTTGCCCCCGAGCACGGCTTCCGCGGGGAAGCCGCCGACGGGGCCACCATCAAGGACGCCCGCGATACCCGCAGCGGCCTGCCGGTCCGCTCCCTGTACGGGGCCACCAAGAAGCCCACCCCCGAGATGCTCCAGGACCTGGACGTGCTCGTGTTCGATATTCAGGACGTGGGGGCGCGCTTCTACACCTTTATCAGCACCATGCACTACGTGATGGAAGCGGCGGCCGAGCAGAACAAGGCCGTGGTGGTGCTGGACCGCCCCAACCCCAACGGCTGGTACGTGGACGGCCCGGTGCGGGAGCCGGCGCACAAGTCGTTTGTGGGCATGGACCCGCTGCCCATCGTGCACGGCCTGACCGTGGGCGAACTGGCCTTGATGCTCAACGGCGAGAAGTGGCTGGCCGGCGGCCGGCAGTGTCAGCTGACCGTGGTGCCGGTGCTGGGCTACACCCACGCCACGCGCTACGAGCTGCCCGTGCGGCCTTCGCCCAACCTGCCCAACGCCCACTCGGTGGCGCTGTATCCTACCATCTGCCTGTTTGAGGGCACCGACGTGAGCGTGGGCCGCGGCACCGACTCGCCCTTTGAGGTAGTCGGCAGCCCAACCCAGCCCAAAACCCGGCCCTACAGCTTCACGCCCCGGCCCAACCCCGGCTCCCCCACCCCGCCCCAGAACGGCAAGCTCTGCTACGGCCTGGATCTGCACCAGGTGAACCTCGACGGCACCTCCGGCCTGACCCTGCGTTACCTCATCGACTTCTACCAGCAGAGCACCGACAAGGCCCACTTCTTCGGCAAGTACTTCGAGGAGCTCAGCGGCACGCCCACCCTGCGCCAGCAGATTATTGCCGGCAAGTCGGAAGCCGACATCCGCAAGTCCTGGGAGCCGGGGCTGAGCCAGTTCAAGCAGCTGCGCAAGAAGTACCTGCTGTACCCGGAAAAGTAGCCCGGCGGTTTTTCACCCGCTCCCGGCCCGTATCGTTCCATTTTCCCGCGAAGCCCGCTTCGTGCTACCCCCTTCTATGTCTTCACTCCGAATCATTTTTATGGGCACGCCCGAGTTTGCGGTGCCTACGCTGGAAGCTCTCCTAAGCTGGTCCGGCGGCCAGGTCGTGGCCGTCATCACGGCGCCCGACAAGCCCGCGGGCCGGGGGCAGCAGCTCGCGGAGTCGGCGGTGAAAAAGGCGGCCCTGGCCCACGGCGTGCCGGTGCTGCAGCCTACCAACCTGAAGTCGCCGGAGTTTCAGGCGGAGCTCAAGTCGTACGCGGCGGATTTGCAGGTGGTGGTGGCCTTCCGGATGCTGCCCGAGGCGGTCTGGAATATGCCCCGGCTGGGTTCCATCAACGTGCACGCCTCCCTGCTGCCCCAGTACCGCGGGGCGGCCCCCATCAACTGGGCCCTGATTGAGGGGGAAAAGCAAACCGGCGTCACCTCGTTCTTTCTGCAGCACGAAATTGACACGGGCAACCTGATTTTCCAGGACGTGGTCGACATTGCCGACGAGGACGACTTCGGCGCGCTCTACGAAAAGCTCAAGGCGGCCGGCGCGGCGCTGGCCCTGCGCAGCGTGCAGGCCATTGCTGCCGGCACCGCACCCAGCATTCCGCAGGTGATGAGCGCCGAGCTCAAAGCGGCCCCCAAGATTCAGAAGGAAACCGGCCGCCTCGACGTGCAGCAGTCGGCCCAAGCCCTGGCCAACCGGGTGCGCGGCCTCGCCCCTATTCCCACGGCCTTCACCCAACTGCCTGACGGCCGCACGCTAAAGGTGTTCCGGGCCCGGCCCCTGGCCGCAAACGCCGGTGCCCCTGGCTCCTGGCACACCGACGGCAAAACTTACCTGCGCCTGCAAACCGCCGACGGCCAGCTCGACCTGCTCGACGTGCAGCTCGAAGGCAAGAAGCGCATGCCCCTGGCCGATTTTCTGCGCGGCTTTAACGTGAGCTTGCTTAACGCCCCCACCGTATGATTGCCATTGTAGTAGCCGTGGCCCAGAACGGCGTCATCGGGCGCGACAACCAGCTCATCTGGCACCTGCCCGCCGACTTGAAGCACTTCAAGCAGCTGACCACCGGCCACCCCATCGTAATGGGCCGGCGCACGTTTGAGGCTATTGGCCGGCCCTTGCCGAACCGGACCAACATCGTGGTAACCCGGCAGGCCGACTGGACGGCGCCGGGCTGCGAGGTGGCTTATTCCGTACCGGCAGCCCTGGAGCTGGCCCGCAGCTTGGGCGAGGACGTGTTCGTCATCGGGGGCGGAGAAATCTATCGGCAGGCCCTGGCCGCCACCGACACGGTGTACCTGACCGAAGTGCACCACGACTTCGAGGGCGACGCGACTTTTCCTGAACTTTCCCCGCTGGAGTGGCGGGAGGAAAACCGGGAGCGGCACGAACCTGACGACAAGCACGCCTACGCCTTCAGCTTCGTGACGCTACGCCGCCGCTAACCGGCCGGGGTCGGGCGGAAAAACCGGTCGTACAGCCACTGCGCGAGGCGGATACCGGATTTGTCGACGAGTCGGTACATAGCGTAAGAAGTCAGCGCCAGCACGGGCAGCGTGGCCAGGGCAGTGAGGGCGGCGCTGGCGTGGTAGCTTAAGTGTGGGTACAGGCGCAGAAATACGGTGCTGGCAAAGGAGCCCAGCACGGGAAAGTGCAGCAAGTACAGCGAAAACGACATTGCCCCCAGTTTCCGCAGGCCGCGGCTGCTCAAGACCCGCTGGAGCCTGGGTAAGCGCAGCACGGCCAGCAGCAGCAGCACAGCACCTACCAGGTGCCAGAACTGCTGAGCCCGCTCCACGCCCACCCACGCCGGCCGCAGCCAGTCGTAGAAAGAGCTTTCAACGGGCAGCAGGTCGGGGCTGGGATACGAGCCGGCCACCACGGCCGCCAGCAGCAACACCGTAGCCGCCCCCGGAGCCATCGGGAACTGGACGCCCCGCTGGTGACGCCGGTCGTTGAGCCAGACGCCCAGAATAAACCCCACGTAGTAGAAGTTGAGTCCCGACCCGCTCAGCAGCAGAATGGCTACGGCGTAGATAACGGGCCGGTGGCGTAGGTGCCCGAACAAAGCCAGTAAGGCAAAAACGAGAAAAGAGCCAAACAGCTCCAGAGTCAGCGTCCAGAATACTGGATTGTAGCTCGACTCGCCGCTGAGCGGAATACCCACCGCCAGGTCGTGGACTATCTGCTTCAGACCCGGCAGCGGCCCCCAAAACTCGCCGAAGCGCGCGGCGCCGGTCACGGCGGCCAGCTCCGTATTGCGGTAAGCATCCGCGGCCCAAAGCAGCAAGGCCACAACGGCCGCCACCGTGACGGGCAGCATCAAGCGCACGTAGCGGCGGCAGGCCTGAGAGTACAGCACTTCCGCGCGACCCGCTTGCCAGAAATTTTCACTGAGCACCAGCCCGCTGAGCACAAAAAACAGGCACACGGCGAAGTTGCCCCCAATCAGCAGGTTGAGTGGGGAGCGGGCCAGGACTGACTCTACGCCCGCGCCCAGGTGGGCCGTACCCGGGTTGCCGGAAAGCAGCGTGGGGTAGAAAAAACCGGCGAAATGGTGGGCTACCACCACCAGCGCGGCCAACCCGCGCAGGCCGTCGAGGTAAGTCAGCGGCCGGCCGGGCGCCGCGGGCGTCAGGGGGGCCGCCACTTAAGGGTGAAGCAGAATTTTGCCGGTGCTGCGGCGGCTTTCGAGCAAGGCGTGCGCCGCCGCGCCCTCGCGCAGCGGGAAAGTCGCCGTAATAGTGGCCCGTAGCTGCCCGTGGCGCACCAAGTCGAACAGCGCAGTAGCCCGCTGGTTTCGCTCGGCCCGGGAAGTCAGGTAGTTCCACAGGTCGCCGCCGGTCAGGCTTAGGGAGTGGTCCATCAGCTGGCGTGGGTCGACGGGCGCCGGGTCGCCGCCGGCCATGCCGAAGAACACCACCGTGCCCCGCACGCGCGTCACGGCCAGGCTCTGGGCCAGGGTGCTGCCCACCGACTCGTACACCACGTCCACGCCTTCGGCGCGGTAGGCGCGCACGGCTTCCTCCCAGTCGTCCTGATACAGTAACACCGCGTCGGCACCGGCGGCCAGGGCCTGCTCCCGCTTGGCCGCACTCGAGGTCAGCCCGATAACCTGCCCGCCGCGGGCCTTGATAAACTGGATCAGCAGCTGCCCCACGCCCCCGGCCGCCGCGTGTACCAGCACCACGGTGCCGGCCTGCACCGGGTAGCTGTCGGTGGTCAGATACTGGGCGGTCAGCCCCTGGAGCAGCAGGGCCGCGGCTTGGTCGCAGGAAATATCGTCGGGCAGCGGAATAACGTGCTCGGCCGGCACGCGCATCACTTCGGCGGTGGTGTGGGGCACGTCGGCGCAGGCAATGCGCTGGCCCACGCGCAGGTCGGGCACGTCGGCGGCCACAGCCAGAATTTCGCCGGCCGCCTCGTAGCCCAGAATGTAGGGGGGCTGGCCCGCCAGGTGATAGTTGCCGTGGCGCCGGTAGATGTCGGCGTAGTTGAGCCCGATGCTTTTCACGCGCAGCAGCACCGTACCGGGCAGCAGCTCCGGGGCGGGCACGGGGCCGTAGCGCAGCACGTCCGGGCCGCCAAAGGATTCGAAGTACAGGGCATTCATCAACTCAGCGGGCATGGGTGCAGGTAGTCAGGACACGAAAAAAGCGCGGGGCGCGGCGGCAAGTTCCGCAAAGAAAAAGAGGCAGCCGGATTTGGCTGCCTCTTTCTGACAAAGCATCGGGAAAAGCTTAGCGCAGCAGCACCAGCTTCCCCCACTCGTTCTTGAACGACTTGTCGCCGGCGGTTTTGCGGCGGTCAAATTGCTTGTTCGGGTCGTCCATCACCACCCGGTAGAGGTAAGTGCCGTTGGCCAGCCGGTCACCAAACTCGTCGGTGCCGTCCCAGGCGTAGTCGGTGATGTTGTTGCCGATGCGTACGGACCCGAGCTCTGGCATCATGATTTCCTTCACCACCTTCCCGGTCAGGGTCATGATCTGGATTTTCATGTTGCGGGGCAACTCGGCTCCCGTGAGCGTGAATACAAATCGGGCCTTGCTGGTAATCGGGTTCGGGTACGGGTAGAGGTGGGTGATGGTCGAGGCGTTGATGACCTCAAACATGATGGAGTACTTGGTGCCCACCGTGGCCTGGGTGTTGTTGGCGTCGCGGCCCTGCACTTCCAGCTTGTAGACGCCATCGGGCAGGGCGCCGTTTTTGCCGGGCTGATACTCCAGGCGGGCCGTGCCCTTGGCCGAGTCGGCGGTGAAGACGATGTTGTTGTCGCGCAGCAGATCCACCCGGGTCTGGGTGCCGTCGGGCCGGATCAGCACCACGTCGAAGGCGTTGTCCTGCTTGATTGGCCGCAGGCGGTTGCTGGCGGTCATCAGGATGGTAATCGAGGGCTGGGGCTTCACAATGTCGCCGTTGAGGATGTGCTGGCCGTCGAAAGCCACGTCGAGCACGGGCGGCAGGTTGCTGCTTTCCACCCGGAACGAGGGCAGCGTCAGCACGTTGTTGAAGTAGAACAGCTCCGGCAGGCGCGCTCCGTCCTTGTTCATGTTCAGGTCGACCTGCAGGGTGAGGTCCCCGTTCAGGTCGCGCACGTCGGCCGTGGCGTCAAACTGGAGGGCTTTGTTGGCATCCAGGTTCGGCACAATCACTTCCGTCACCTTCTCAGCGTTGGTGGTGCCGCCGGTGCTGCGCACCGTGATGCGAGCCTTCAGCGGGGTACCGAATGCCAACGGCGACACGTTCTGAAACACGACCGGCACCTTCAGGTAGCCCGTGGCAGCCTGGGCCGTCAGCGTAGCCGGGTCGTAGGCCAGGGGCGTTTTGGCTAGCACCGAGTCGGCGCGCACCACGCCCTCAGGCAGGCCCTGGTAAGTTACCATGAGTTGCTTGAGCTGGGGCGCCGTGCGGTTGAGGGTGTCGCGCAGCACCAACCGCAGCTTCAGATACGGATACTGGGTGGCCGACACGCTGGTCAGCGGCAGGGTCCGGTTCGTGACGTTGGCCTGAATTACCTGCTCTTTGCGCTGAGCATCCACGCCAACGAGCTGGAGCACGTAGCTGTCGGACGGCTCGGTGCGCACGGTGTGGTAGAGCGTTTCCCACTTCTGGGCCGGACCTATCAGCGTCGAGGTAAGCACCCCGCTGGCACTGTTCGAGCGCAGGGTGCTGGTCAGGCTGGCCACCTGCTCGGTGCGGGCGCCGGGCTGGCCAGGGTCGTAGGTGGCTTCCTGGGTCTGGCCGGCCGCGCCCCTGCGGGCCAGCAGTACGTAGGCGTCGCCGTTTTGCAGCTGGCTTACTTTCTGCGCGCCCAGGGCTGCCAACGCCGCTTTCACGGCCGGCGACATGGCCGAGAAGTTCACCCGGTTCACCGTCACCAGCGCCACGTAGGCCCCGGTTGGTACGTTGGTCAGCAACGACAGCAGTTGCTGCTGGCGCGTGGCCGAGTTCAGGCTGTCGGTGGCGGAAGTGGCAAAATGGTAGAAGCGGTTGGGAGCAACGCCGCAGGAGTCGTAGGGCCCGCCGGCGATGTTGCGCATCGACTTAAGCGTGCTGCCGTCGATAACCGACACGAGGATGTTGGGCACGCCGATGCCGCAGGAAAGCACGGAAAGCTGGTCGGCCCCGAGCTGCACGCCGTAGGTGGCATCGAAGGTGACGGCACCTTTCGTGGCGCCCTGGGTCCGCAGTCGCACGGCCAGGGTCTGGTCGTCAAACGACCATTTGCCCGACGGCGCGGCCACGTTCAGGCGCTGTAGTTCGTCGCGCTGAAACTGCCCGTGGTGGCTCTGCGACCAGCCGCCGGGGCCGCTGTTGATAACCCGGAATGAGCTGACGCTCCACTCCGTGTTTTCGCTCGGGTCCAGCTTGGTCTGAAAGCGCATGCGCCAGTACCACACCACACTGTCACGGCTGGCAATGACGGGCACCTTGGGCCGCCACTCCGCCACCACCGGGGCCGTCACGATAGTGCGCCGGATTAGGCTGCTGTTGAATGTGGGCACCGTGTCCAGCTCCACTTCGAAGGGCCGGCTGGCCCGCACCACGTTGGTCTGGCCTACTAGGCGCAGGTTATTAGAATTGACGATGGCAAACTCCGGCGGGTTGAGCAGCGTGATGCCGGGCCGCACAAACACGAAGGAAGTCGTGGCCGTGTTGTTTTGCTCGTTGAGCTCCGCCACCCGATTCTGGTAGTCGAGCGTGGTGGTGAAGGTATTGGTACCGAAGGGCGAACCGGTGTTGTCCAGCGTCAGCACGTAGGTGGTGTCGCGCAGAGCCTGGCGCAGGCCGTTGAAGGTGTAGATTTCGTCGGCCCGGGTGGTGCCGTCGAAGCTGCGCTTCACCGAGATGTCCAGCTTGTCGTAGGTGACCTTGCCGGGGTTGCGCACCTTCACCAGCAGCTGAAACTGCGGGGTAGTGGACAGAATCGGACCGGCGCCGATGGGCTTGAGTTCGAGAGCTGGCGCGCCGTAGGTAAAGTCCGGCAGCGGCGGCGAGAACAAGCGCAGGGCCGGATCAGCGTGCCAGACGGTGCACATGATGGTGGAATGGCCCAGCTCCGTATTCAACGCCGTGTTTTGCAGGCGGCGTCCTACTTCGTTCTGGATTTCAGCCACCGGCTTGCCGTACCACTGCGGGTCGTTCAACAGCAGCTCAAAGGTCTTATCTTGCAGGGCATCGATTTCCGTGGTGAAGCCAAAGCTCGACTCCGCCATAAATCCAATCAATCCTTTATCGGCTACCAGTAACCAGTCTTCAGGATAGCGAGCATTGTTAAGCGAAAACGAATTGCCTGCTGCACAGCCATTCACAAACATGACCGGGTATTTGCCCTTATTGTTGCCTCGGCTAGGATCCTGACGGATATTGCCGATATCCAACTCCAGATCAGACTGGGAGCCGTGGCCGAAATAGTTGATAATGGATAAGCCAGCATTTAGCTCGTTCGAGATGTTGATGCTGGCCGGCAATCCAGGATCCGTTTTAGAATACGTCTTCACGACCGTACCCGCAAACAGCGGGCTTTCGATTCGACGCTTATACTTATTCAGGTAATAGCCGAACTCCGTTACTTCATTAGCCGTTTGGTTGCCCAACAGATGTAGTGCGTTCTTACGCCAGGCCATGTCCGGGCCGTCGGGCCGACTGATTACTTCTTCATGCTCCTTGAGCTTGTTTAGGTAGTTGAGGACCTCCAATGAGGTTTGCGCCGAAATCCGACCCGTAGCCATCCGGCCCGCGTAGTTGCTGTTCTGCCAGTCAGCCGTAAAGAAGATGTCCCCTCCTCCACGGGTGCTGGTGGGTACCAGGTCTCGTACGGTGGGGGAATAAATAGCCTCGTTCTTTCTGAAGTATCCACCAAGACCATACTCCCCGGTTATCAACCCTTTACCAAGCAGCAACAGCGACTTAGGACGAGTATTGGTAAGCATGTACTGCGCAAACTGGCGAATGGCTAAGGCTGATTTCTCGCCGTAGTGAAACTGGTCGTAGAGCTGCCCGACAGTTGTTACAAGTGTGTCGTAACGTCCGCCGGCCGTCGAGGCCCGATAAGCAGCATATTCGCGTACCGGGTTTTGGCTGCCGCCAGCAGGCTTCATCAGCGCCTGATGACTTACAATCAGAAAGTTGTAAGCTGCCGGGGAAATAGTCCGGAACTGGACCCGCTGAATTGACAGAGGTGACAGAGGCCGCGCCACGTCGGCCAATAACAGCTTGCGAGCCGGGCTGCCTGGAGTAGCACTGGGAAAAACGTAGCTACGCTTGGTGCCTGTGCCGGCCAAACCTTCAATACGCTGCAGATTGTAAGGATCGGTAATATCGAAGCCCCGCACCGTGGTCGGAATGCTGTCGAGCGTGTAGTAGGCAGGCGCAGAGCCCAGCGTAGAGTCGTTGCTGAAGCTGAAGCTACGGCGCCCGGCAAACCACCGGGCCGTCTGTGTAAAGGTAACTTTCAGGTAGGAGAAACTAACCCAGTCTAGGGGTACTGTAGGATTGGCACCAGTGTTCATCTCAATGCGTACCTGTACTTTTCCGTCGGGTCCCAGTTCAGAGCGTTGTAGCGGAGTTACAATCTTGAGCTGATCGAAGTTAGGAATTACAAAAGAGCGAATTAGGCGTTTGTTACCGGTACCCGGCTCCAGCACATAAATATTCCCAGTGTGGGCCACAATAGTATTAGGCAAACCACTAGCACCAGTCAGCAGCATTTCTAACTGGGGCTGAGGGCCGTTGGTGGTCTTGCTCCACACAGAGTCAATGGGCAAAGTGCCAGCACTAATAATATCCCGAAAATTGTCTTGCCCTTTTCCATAATGGCGCGACAAGAAACCCTCACCGGCTTCCATCCACTGCTGGTAGACGCCCGTCATTTCGTTGACGTTGCTGTAGCGGTCGGCCTGCACTGCCAGCCGCGGCTGAATCCAGTACGGGTGGTTGCCGCCGACGGGGTTCACGTTGGGCTGGGCCATGCGCCGGCCCTGGGCCGTGGCCGACCAAGTCAGGAAGTAGGCGGCCGTGTCGGTGTAGAGGCTGTAGTTGCGCTGGGCCTGGTCCGCCGGGTTTTTGTACATGCCCCGGTCGAGGGCGCCGTCGTTGCGCTGGCCGTAGAACTCGATGTAGGTGGAGTTGTCGAGTACCGTGGGGTTGTTGCCGCCCACGTAGATGGCTGTTTCCTTGCCCCGCCGCCAGAGCTGGAAGCGCTGGGGGTTTACGCCGCTGATGCCGGCCTGGGTCAGGTAGGCGTAATCGAGCCGGTAGATGCCGTTCTGGGCCAGCCGGATCTTATAGTACTGCTGGCCGGGCACAATCCACTCGTTGCCGTAAGGCCCCGACTGCGCCCGGGCCGTCAGGCCGCTGCCCAGCAGCAAGCCCAGCACGAGCAGGCCCCAACTCCACAGATAGGATGAGGTGTAACGTTGTTTCATAGCGAGTAATAAGGTCCGGCGCAACTTCCGGCAGCAGCTGAAAAGTATTCGTTCAACCGCTCCGGAAGGCCCGCGGGCCGTTTCTGTTCCTTATTTAAACCCGTACCCCAGCGAGACGATGATGGAATTGGTCTGGGTGGCGTCGCCGAGCTTTTCCACGGCCAGGCGCGAGAGGGCCAGATCCAGGCGCAGGCCGCTCAGGGCCACGCCCACGCCCAGGCTAGGCTGGCTTTTCCACTCGTCCTTGCCGGTGAAGGCCTGGATTTTCTGGAAGTTGCCCACGCCGCCCCGCAGGAATACGAGGTCCTTGAAGCCCAGTTCCACCCCCGCCCGCGGGTCGATGCTGACGGCCTTGCTCGAGACGAGCGTGTTGCGCTGTCCGTCGGTGGTCATTTCCAGGTCCGTGGCCACGAGAGCCGTCAACTCACCGGGCAGCTTGAAGCTGCGGCCGATACCCAGCACAAAGCGTGGCAGGGTGATTTCGGTGCTGTTGGTCGGAATCGGGTCGTTGGCCGAAGCGGAGCCTTTGAACTCGTCGGCGTTGATGGACCAGGCGTTGAAGGTGGTGGTAATGTCGCGGGCCATCAACCCCAGGCGCCAGCCGCCGTGGTCGTACTGCAAGCCAGCATCAATACCGAAGCCCCAGGCGTTGGCAAAGGAGCCCACATTGCGGTAGATGATCTTGCCGTTGGCGCCCAGCTTAAGGCCTTCGATGTTGCCCAACTTGCGCGCGTACGAGAGCAGCAGGGCGTAGTCGGCCACCGAGAAGTAGCGGATTTTGTCGTACTGGATGTAGCCGTACTCGTTGATCAGGTTGCGGGTGTCGGCAATGTTGTCGACGCCGGAGCGGATCAGGCTGGCCCCGATGGCGCTTTTATCGTCGAGGGGCATGGAAAAGGCGGCGTAGTCGTTCTTGACGATGCCCGAAAACAACTCCGAGTGCATCAGCACCGCGTCATACTTGTGCTTCTGGTCGAGCAGGCCGGCGGGGTTCCAGTAGCCGGCCGTGGCGTCGCCGGCCAGGCTGACCTGCACCTTGCCCATACCCAGGGCCCGGCCCCCTACCCCGATGTTGAGGAATTCGTTGCTGTACTTGGGCGTCAGGTCGCGGGTCTGGGCCGCGGCGCCGGTGGCCAGGCCCAGGCTCAGGCCAGCACCCGCAAGTAGAAAGATAGGTCGGGAGAAGTGCGGCATAGAATAAAAAAGGAAGCTGTGCGGTTGGTCCGCACCACGAACGCAAGATACTTATTTATAGTGCAGCAGCCGGCAAGCTTTCCGGCTTGCTCCCGGCGGTGAGCGGACAAAACCAGCCTCAACGCGCTCCTAAGCCCGTTCTGCTATTCCCTGACGACGCGCCCCGCTTGTTACTTTTTCCTCATCCACTTGCAGTACCCCGGTACTAGGGTTGCGCGGCGGCAGGATGAACAACCAAAAATATATTTTACAAGTACCTTGCGTTGCATAGTACCTTCTATTATCTTTGTTTCATTCTTCACCGATTTCTGCCCAAGCCCATGACAGTAGAGAACACCCAAGTGCAGATGCGGAAGGGCATCCTGGAGTTCTGCATCCTGGAAATCATTGCCCGTGGCGAGGTCTACGCTTCCGACATGCTGGACGAGCTCACCGCCGCCCGCATGATTGTCGTGGAAGGCACGCTCTATCCGCTGCTCACGCGCCTCAAAAACGCCGGCCTGCTCGATTACACCTGGAAGGAGTCGACCTCCGGGCCGCCCCGCAAATACTACACGCTCACGGAGGTCGGCCAGGAATTCCTGCACCAGCTGCGCCTAACCTGGGAAGAAGTATCGGACTCGATCCGCATCATTCGCCAGAAGCCTCACCTCAATGGTACCGCCACCCCGCCCCACCAGTAGCCGGCCCGGTCCATTCTTATTGAGTCACTCTTGATTTGCAGTACTGAGATGAAAAAGAACATCAGCATCAACCTCCAAGGCCTTATCTTCCACATCGAAGAAGATGGCTACGAAGTGCTCAGCCGCTACCTGGCGGAGGTGAAGGCCCACTTTTCCGGCTACCGGGGGCACGAAGAAATTGTGGCCGACATCGAGAGCCGCATTGCCGAGCTGTTCAGCGCCCGCACGTCGGCCACCAAGCAGATTATCACGCTCGAAGACGTGCAGGCGATGGTCGCCAAGATGGGCCGCGTGAGCGACTTCCAGAGCGCTGATGAGGCCGAGGAAGAGGAAGAAGCCCTGGCCGGCGGCCCCGCCGCCTATACCAGCTACGCCGACGGGGCCAGCGCGGCCGGCGACGGCGCTTCGGCCACTGCCGCCACCGACGAGCCCCGCCGCCTGTACCGCGACATGGCCAACCGCAAGATTGCGGGCGTCGCCGCCGGTATTGCCCGCTACTTCGCCGTGAATCCACTCTGGGTGCGGCTGGGCTTCCTGCTGGTGCTCTTTACCCGGCCCCTGCTGCACAGCATGTTCAACTTCGACGGCGACAACTTCCACTTCGAAGGCTTCGACCTGGGGGGCGTGGCGTTCCTGACGTACGTGGTGCTCTGGATTGCGCTGCCCAAGCGTTACGACGCGGTGCCGGCCAACGAAGACCCCACCTTCCGCAAGCTCTTCCGCGACACGGATGCCGGCAAAATCGGCGGCGTCTCGGCCGGTCTGGCGGCGTACTTCAAGGTCGATGTGGTAGCTATCCGCATTGCCTTTCTGGTGTTGCTCTTTGCCGGCGGCTCGGCCATTCCACTCTACATCATCCTCTGGATTCTGTTGCCCGAAGCCAAACCGTGTCGGACAAGATGCGCATGCGCGGCGACGCCGTCACGCTCTCGGGTATCGACAACAACCTGCGCAACACGGCTTTTACTGCTGAGTCCGGTGAGGCTGCCGGAAACGCCAACCGCCCCCTGGGCTTGTTTCTGGAGGATCTGTTCCGCAACCTGCGCCCCCTGCTCAACTTTATCGGCTCGGCCATCCGCATCTTCGCCGGCGCCATGCTGATTCTGATTGGCCTCTCGCTGCTGGTGGGCTTCACCATTGCCCTGGCCGCGGGCCTGGGCTGGATTCCGGAGTCGCAGAACATCGTGATGGGCGACGTGCCGGTGCACATTCTCATCCGGGACCTGCCCGGCTGGTCGATTCTGGCCTTCTACATGGCGGCCATCATTCCGGCTATTTCCATGCTGCTCTCGGGCCTCGGCCTGCTGCTGCGCCGCACCGTGCTAACCCGGACCGTGGGCCTGTCCTTGTTTGGCCTGTGGCTGCTGAGCGTTATCGGCTGCATCTTCTCCGTTGCCCGCATCAGCCACAACTTCCAGAACGAAGGGCAGCAGGTGCAGCAGCAGAGCTTCCCCGGCCTGAGCGCCACGCCAACCCTGTTTCTGGATACCCGCCACGTAGACCGCAGCAACGACCAGGACGTGGAAATCGAGTTTGTACCCGCCGACAGCGGCGCGGTGGTGAGCGTCGATAAAACCTTCTCGGCCAAGGGCGCTACCGAAGCCGAAGGCGCCCGCACGGCGGCCACCTCCATGGGCTACACCGTGCGCCAGGCCAACGACACGACCCTCGTGTTTGACGACCATTTCTCCTTCCTGCCCGAGGCCTCCTACCGCGACCAGAACCTGCGCCTGACCGTGCACCTGCCCCGCAACAAGACCTTCCGCCTCAGCGAGGACTTCTCCTACTGGATGAACAGCGCCAACTTCGTGAACGACCAGCGCCCCGAAAAGCCGGAAAACCACCTGTTCCGGCTGCGCAACAACCAGCTCGAGTGCGTGGACTGCTCGGCCGAGGACCTGCGCGGGGATGACTTTGGCGACGAATACGACGAGGACACCGACACCACCGACGAGGTGGTGAACATCCACACCGACGAGGGCAACATGCGGGTCCGCGTCAACACCGACAACGACAACGTGGGCGTCAGCTTCGACATACCCAAGTCGAACTTCTCGGCCAATCCCGCCGAATACGGCTCCGGCCGCCGCACCTTCAATCTGAGCGGTTTCCGCCAGATTGAAGCCAGCGGGGCCTACCGGGTGTATGTACGCCAGGGCAGCGCGTTCAAGGTGGAAGCTGCCGGCACCGACAGCGACCTGCGGAACCTGCGCGTGGACACCAACGGCGACCAGCTCACGATTCACTCCCTTCGCTCTTCCTTCTTCGGTAACTTCACCAGCAACCGCAAGCCCATCCTGGTGCGCGTGGAACTGCCCGAGCTGCGCTACCTGGAGCTCAACGGCGCCTGCCGGGCCAACGTGGCCGGCTTCCGCGGTCAGCCCCTGAAAGTGGAGCAGAGCGGCGCCTGCAACGCGGCCCTCGCCGTGGACGTGCCCCAGTTGACGCTGGATCTGAGCGGAGCCTGCCAGACCGACCTGCGCGGCTCGGCCACCGAGCTGAAGGTGGAAGGCACCGGCGTCTGCCAGATCAACGCCCTGGAACTGAAAAGCCAGCGCGCCGAGGTGGAGCTTTCCGGCATGAGCAAGGCCAAGGTCAACGTGACGGACCGCCTGCGCGCCGACCTGAGTGGAGCCAGCCGCCTGGGCTACGCCGGCAAACCAACCAGCGTCCGCAAAGAAGTATCGGGCTCGTCCCGCGTGACGTCTTTAGTTGACTAGTTTTTTTCGCCCCGGATAAGTTGTGCGAGCCGGTCGGAACTATTTATACCGCCGCTGCCCTATATAATGCACAACCAATTGGTCAGGTACTTACGTAACGAAATACAGCGTGCGGGCAACCGGCCTTCACGCGCCGCTCACAATCCGAGCGTACCTTTCTGACAAATAAAAATGGAGGCCGGGCAACCCTCGGGCCCCGGCCTCCATCTTTCGAGCATACAACGAGAAATTGGGTTTACTTACTGGTGAGTGAAAGGTGACCCGGAGGAAGGCCCTTTGCCTGTCCCTGCTGCAACAGGTAGGCAAAGGCTTCCTCAAACTCGTTTCTGATCTTGCCGTCCAGAATGGCTTCGAGCACCGCATTTTTCAGCTCGCCCACTTCCTTGGACGGTTTCAACCCGAAGGTTTCCATGATAACTTCCCCCGTAATGACGGGCTTGAAGTTGCGCAGGTGGTCCTTCTCCTCTACTTCCTTTAGCTTTTCTTCCACCACGCTGAAGTTGCGCAGATAACGCTCCTTGCGCTGGTGGTCTTTGCTCGTAATGTCGGCCCGGCAGAGCAGCATGAGCCGGTCAATATCGTCGCCGGTTTCGAACAGCAGCCGCCGCAGCGCCGAGTCGGTCACAGTTTCCTTGACTAGGGCAATGGGCCGCAGATGCAGGCGCACGAGCTTTTGCACCTGCCGCATTTCCTCCCCGAGGGGCAATTTCAGATCCGTAAAAATCTGCGGCACCCAGCGGGCGCCCTTGTCCTCGTGGCCGTGGAAAGTCCAGCCTACGTTGGGGAAATAGCGCTTGGTGGCGGGCTTGGCAATGTCGTGCAGGATGGCGGCCCAGCGCAGCCACAGGTCGCCGTCGGCGTCCACCACGTTGTCGAGCACCTGCAAAGTGTGGTAGAAGTTGTCCTTGTGGGCGTGCTTGCCCACCTTTTCCACTCCGTAGAGCAGGGCCATCTTCGGAAAAATCAGGTGGAGCAGCCCCGTCTGAAACAGCAGCTTGAAGCCGTAGCTGGGCTTGGCAGCCAGGATAATCTTGTTGAGCTCATCCGTAATCCGCTCCTGGGACACAATCTTAATGCGGTCCTTGTTGCGGGCAATGGCGTCGTAGGTGTCGGGCTCGATGTCGAAATTGAGCTGGGTGGCAAAGCGCACGGCCCGCATCATGCGCAGCGGGTCATCCGAAAAGGTGATGTCCGGGTCGAGCGGGGTGCGGATAATCTTGCGCTGCAAGTCCCCCATGCCGTCGTAGCGGTCCACGAGGGTGCCAAAGTCCTGGGGGTTCAAACTCAGCCCCAGGGCGTTGATAGTGAAGTCGCGGCGGGCCAGGTCTTCTTCCAGCGTGCCGGCCTCCACCTCGGGCTTGCGGCTCTCGGCCCGGTAGCTTTCCTTGCGCGCCCCCACAAACTCCAGCTCCACGGTGTCGGTAGGCAGCATGGCCGTGCCGAAGTTCTTGAATACCGTCACCCGCGGCTTGCCCGGCAGCTTGCGCCCCACGGCCTGGGCCAGCTTGATGCCGTCACCTACGCAGACCACGTCCACGTCCTTACTGGGACGCTGGAGCACCAAATCCCGCACGAAGCCCCCAATGACATAGGCCGGGTAGCCCAGCTCGCCGGCGGCCTCGGCAATGGTGCGAAACAAGGGATTCTCGGGAAGCTGCGGAGGGTTCATAAGTGCAATGCGGAAAGCCAGACGGCCACAAAGGTAAGCCCCAGCCCGCATTGCGCCTTTCCCTATTGTCATTGCCAGGACGAAGGCCGAAGCAATTCGTCCCGGACAACGCACCAAGCATTCTTAAAATCAAAAGCCCCGACGGATGCTAACGTCAGGGCTTTCTACTAAAAAAGAGGTTTCTCCAGTTCAAAGGCTGGTCTGCTTCGTTGGGTTTCCCCAGAATGAATAGAGGCGCGTAGAGAATATAGGCTACTATTCCCGCACCACTTCCAGGCCGCCGTCGGGCAGTACGCGCACCACCCGGGAAGGCGTGCTGCGCGTCTGGTCGTCCTGCCGCCAGTTCACCACGTAGTCGGCCCCGCGCACGATGGCCGGCGCCACTTCCGCGTAGACGGCCGCCGTGGGCTCCCCGCTCAGATTCGCCGACGTCGACACCAGCCCGTGCCCGAGGCGGCGCACCACTTTGTGGCAAAACTCGTCGGCAGTAACCACCCGCAGCCCGATGGTGCCGTCGGGAGCCAATAGATTGGGGGCCAAATGGCGGCTGCCGGGCACGATGTAGGTGGTAGGCCGCTGTTGCCCGGCCAGCAGCTCGGCCAAGTTCGGGGGCACCACGGCGGCATACTTGGCAAACATGGCCTCGTCGGCCACCAGCACGATGCAGGCTTTTTCGGCCGGGCGGTTTTTCAGCTTGTAGAGCCGGTCCACGGCCGCGGGCACTTCCGCGTCGCAGCCCAGGCCCCATACCGTATCGGTCGGGTAAAGAATCACCTGCTGGAGCAGCAGGGCATCGACGGCGGCATCCACCTCCTGGCGGAAAAAGTTACTACTCATGGTCGGGGGCGGAAATAGACTGGCAGAGCTCCACTAATACGCCGGCCGCGCTTTTGGGGTGCACAAAGCACACGAGCTTGTTGTCGGCGCCGTACTTGGGTTCTTCGTTGAGCAACACGAAACCCTCGGCCCGCAGCCGCGCCATTTCCGCCCGGATGTCGGCCACCTCGAAAGCCACGTGGTGAATGCCCTGCGGCTTTTTGCTCAGAAACTTGGTGATGGCGCTGTCGGGGGTGGTGCCGGCCAGCAGCTCAATTTTGGAGCCGCCAACCCGGAAAAACACCGTATCAACGCCTTCGCTTTCGACGTGCTCGGTCTTGTAGGGCGGCTGCCCGAGCAGCGTGGTGTAGAGAGCCGTGGCGGCCGGCAGGTCGTGGACGGCCAGGCCCAGGTGTTCGAGGTTGGTAAACATGAAAGTTGGGTGGGGAAGCTGGTGGGTCTTATTTGGAATATATCTACTTTTGTGGGGGCAAAGTAAAACCTGTTTCCCGGTTTTCATGTTCTACCCGCGAATCATTCTCCGGTACGATTCACGGGTTTTCCTCTGGTTTTTCGCTGATTTACATCCTTCGAGCCATGCTCAAGCTACCTATCTACCTCGACAACAACGCCACCACGCCGCTGGATCCGCGCGTGCTGGAGGCCATGATGCCGTATTTGACCGAGGTATTCGGCAATGCCGCTTCCCGCAACCACCCCTTCGGCTGGGCCGCGGAAGAAGCCGTTGATTACGCCCGTGAGCAGATTGCGGCATTGATTAACTGCGACCCCAAAGAAATCATCTTCACCTCGGGCGCCACCGAATCCGACAACCTCGGCATCAAGGGCGTATTCGAGATGTACAGCCAGAAAGGCAACCACATCATTACGGCCACTACCGAGCACAAGGCCGTGCTGGACACCTGCAAGCACATCGAGAAGCTCGGGGGCCGCGTGACCTACCTGCCCGTGGATGCCGAAGGCCTTATCAGCCTCGCCGACCTCGAAGCCGCCATGACGCCCGAGACGATTCTGGTAACCATCATGTACGGCAACAACGAAACCGGCACCATTCAGCCGATTCGCGAAATTGCCGCTATTGCCCACAAGCACGGCGCCCTGTTCATGACCGACGGCACCCAGGCCGTGGGTAAGATTCCGGTGGACGTCATTGCCGACGGCATCGACCTGATGGCCTTCACGGCCCACAAAATGTACGGTCCGAAGGGCGTGGGTGCCCTGTACGTACGTCGCAAAAACCCGCGGGTGAAGGTAACGGCCCAGATGGACGGTGGCGGGCACGAGCGCGGCATGCGCTCCGGCACGCTCAACGTGCCTGGCATCGTGGGTCTGGGCAAAGCCTGCGAGCTGGCCCGCCTCGAAATGGCCGCCGACACCGAGCGTCTGAGCAAAATGCGCGACCGGCTCGAGAAAGAGCTCCTGACGCTGGAAGAAAGCTACGTGAATGGTTCGCGCGAACACCGCTTGCCCCACGTGGCCAACATCTCCTTTAAGTATGTGGAAGGTGAAGGCCTGATGATGGGCGTGAAAGACCTCGCCGTATCGTCGGGTTCGGCCTGCACCTCGGCTTCGCTCGAGCCCTCCTACGTGCTCAAGGCCCTGGGCCTCAGCGACGACCTCGCCCATAGCTCCCTGCGCTTCGGCCTGAGCCGCTTTACCACCGACGAGCAGATCGATTACGCCATCAACCACGTAAAAGAGGCTGTTACCAAGCTCCGCGAGATGTCGCCGCTGTGGGAGATGTTCAAAGAGGGCATCGACCTAAGCAAAATCGAGTGGGCTGAGCATTAATTTTTAGCGCTTAGAACTGAGAGTCAAGAACCTGGTTTTGGCGTTAGCTCTAAGTTCCAAGTTCTAAAATCTGACATCTAAATTTCCAAAAAGCCATGGCTTACTCCGATAAAGTAATCGACCACTACAGCAACCCCCGCAACGTGGGCACGCTGGACAAAAGCAAAAAGAACGTCGGCACCGGCCTGGTGGGCGCTCCTGAGTGCGGCGACGTAATGCGCCTGCAAATTGAAGTGGACGAAACCACCAACACCATCACCGACGCCAAGTTCAAGACGTTCGGCTGCGGCTCGGCCATTGCTTCTTCGTCGCTGGCGACGGAGTGGCTGAAAGGTAAAACCGTGGACGAGGCCCTGGCCATCGACAACATGGAGATTGTGGAAGAGCTGGCTCTGCCGCCGGTGAAAATCCACTGCTCGGTGCTGGCCGAAGACGCCATCAAGTCGGCTATCAACGACTATCGGGTGAAAAACGGCCTGGCCGTCCTCGAAGAAGCCAAGAGCCACCACTAATCTGTTTCCAGTTGCGGGTTGCCAGTTGCCAGCATTCGTTCAACGAACTGACGGCTGGCAACTCATAACTGGCACCTGGCACCTGAATGGAAGACCTACACGTCGAAAGCAGCCGGATTCAGAAGCAGATTGAGGATCATCTGGGCATGGGCCCGGGCAACCTGCTGTTTGACTTCCGCCAGCTGGATGGCCGCGTCCGCCTCGACCTGATTACGGTCAACCCCCGCCACCACCAGAGCTTCCTGTTGCGCTACGAGGAAGGTCACGACCGGCTCGATGCCCTGCGCAAGATGCTGGCCTACGTGAAGGATTTTCGGGATACGGAAAGCTCCTACACCATCCAGTGGCGGGCCCGCGGCGACCGGGAGTTGCAAACCTCCTACTTCCGCGCCCACAATGCCTACGAAGCCCTCGACAAGCTTTATTACGGCCGCGACCTGAATACCATCACCGTGTTCAGCGTGGTGCTGAACCCAAGCAGTTAATTTCCGGAAACCAGAACCCGCCGCGGCGTGTTTTGTCCACGCCCGGTCAGCCATCGGGTTTACTTCGTTTCCCTAGTTCGTTTCAAGCCATGATTACCGTTTCTGATAAAGCCAAGGAGAAAGTTGAAAAGCTCATGCACGACGCGGAGCTGGACGCTACCTACCGTCTGCGCGCCTCCGTGGCCGGCGGCGGTTGCTCGGGCCTTTCCTACAAGCTCGACTTCGACAACGAGGTAAAGCCCATGGATCAGGAATTTGAGGATAAAGGCGTGCGCGTGGTCGTGGACATGAAAAGCTTCCTGTACTTGGCCGGCACTGAGCTCAACTTCTCGGATGGCCTCAACGGCAAGGGCTTTTACTTCGACAACCCCAACGCCTCCCGCACCTGCGGCTGCGGCGACAGTTTCTCGGTTTAGTCGTTCTTCGATTATGCCAACAAAAAAGGCCGGTTCCTGACAGGAACCGGCCTTTTTGGGTTTGTTAAGCAAGGTTAGTCCTTACGCAGGAAACGCTGAGTTACCTGGTCTTTGCCCTCCCCGATCTGCAGGAAGTAGCTTCCCGTCGGCAGCTTACTGACTTCAACCACTCCGCTGGCGGGCACCACGCCGCGTAGTACGGTCTGGCCTACGCTGTTGACTACTCGGTAAGCGCTGCTGGCCAGCGCCACGGGTACGTTGAGGCGGTTGGTAGCCGGGCTCGGATAAGCAAAGGCGGCCGCTCCGACCTGCACCACCCGGACTGGCGAGTAGGAAAACTGGCCTTCGGTGTCAATCTGACGCAGGCGGTAATAATTCAGGCCCGTAAGCGGCTCCTTATCGGTAACCGAATACGAGGTAGTTTTGGTGGTCGAGCCACTGCCGCGCACGGTAGCAATAGCTTTAAAGTCCTTGCCATCGGCGCTGCGCTCCACGCTGAACCGGTCGTTGTTTTTCTCGCTGGCCGTGGCCCACTTCAGCAGCACGGCGTTGTTTTGGCGCAGGGCCTCGAAAGCGGTGAGCTCTACTGGCAGTGGGGCGCTGCTGCCGACTGTAACATCGTCGATTGTCCAGAGCTCATCGGCAGCAGTAGTATTAGCAACTATGTAGAACTGGACAGTCTGGACCCCGGCAGGAAGCGTCAAACGGAAGAAGTCGAAGCTACCATTGTTAAAGTTTTGGGTGCCTGTGGTAGAAGATCCATACGAAGTAGGATTAGCACTACTAGCGTAAGCAAGAGTGTTTGGGGTTGTGGAAGAACCAAAATACCAGAATGCATTTCCCTGACCATTGGTCTTTCCAGTTACGCGTAGCTTGTTGGTGTAAGTTACCCCACCGTCTATGCTTACGAACAAATCAACCACATCGTCACCGTCTAATCCAGCGCCAGCAGCTAATCCCCAAGCGGCCACCCGAAACTGAATGTAGTTACCTGTTGATCCAGTGGCAAAGGTTCGCTGTCGGAAATCCAGCCGCTGAGTGCTGTTAGTGATTCCCCAGGAAGAGGTTCCGGAATAGGAGTAGTTGGAGCCAGCATTAGTAGCGGGGCTTACTGCCGCACCACTCCTGATAGTTGGAGTTCCTCGATAGCCCAATGAAGTATCGTTATTAGTGTTGGCTCCATCGAAATTCTGCACTGCAGTTTGCGCATCCGCCGTATAGCTAAGTGCAACGGGAAACAGGAGAACCACAGGAAGCAAACGAGTGGCAGTAGGCTTTTTCATAGTGCAGTTTGTTTTTTCGATGTAAGAGCAGTTTGAGTATTGAGACAGGTAAAAACCTGTTTATGAACGAATCACAACCACTTTTTGCGCAGCTTAAAGCGCAGCTCTAAAGCCTGATTAATACATTAAGCTCGCAATATAGAGAAAATTTTATTCAAAAAGTACCAAACGCAGACTTACGGCCCTTGGTTCCGCCCCTAATTAGCACAGAATATTGGTTACACGGCTTACTTTCCCATCCATCCCTTTACTGAGGCTGGTAGCAGCCTGACTTTGCTGACGCACCAAGGCTAGGTCGTAAACGCAATGAACCGTAATGGCTAATTGCGTTTCTGACCTGGCCTTAGCCTGAGCTATCAGCTCAGGAAATCAGCGGACAGCCGCCACTGCTATTTGCTGATTTTGTGCAAGGTTCGGCCGGCGTCGGAACAGAGCTCGAGCTGGTAAATGCCCGTTGGCAACTCGGCAACCGGCAGCGTGAGTAAGCCCTCCTGCGCCTGCCCCTGCTGCATCACCTGGCCCAGCGCGTTGAGAATTCGGTACTGCGCCGCTCCGGGCAGCTGCACGTAGAGTTGGCTCTGCACTGGGTTTGGGTACACCTGCACCGTGCCTGCCGCGGCCACGGCCACCGTGGGCGAGAGGGAGGCATTACCGTCCGTATCAACCTGGCGCAGGCGGTAATAAGCCAGCGTGCTCAGCGGCTGCCGGTCGAGGTAGGTGTAGGCGTGTGCCTGTTGGCTCTGCCCCTGCCCGGCTACCCGGCTCAGCACCGTGAATGGCTGCCCGTCGGTGGAGCGCTCCAGCTGGAAGTAGGCGTTGTTCTTCTCCGAAGCCGTGGCCCACTGTAGCTGTACGCCCGCGCCCTGTCGTACCGCCGAGAAGCGCGTCAGCTCCACGGGCAGCGGGTTGTTGCCGAGGCTATTCTCACTATTACTGCTGCTGCCGAGCACAAACTCGCCGAGCTGAGTGAACGGGACACTGGAGGTGATGTCGCCGGCGAAGGACGTGGTACCGTTGGAGGACATGCTGCCGCTGCCGCCCTGACTAACCCAGGCCGCGCCGTTGCTGCGGGCTACGCGCAGCTTGTCGGCGGCATCCACCTGGTCGTTGAGGCCATAGCTGAGCTTGATGCTGCCGTTGGTGAACGGCGAGCCGGCGCTACTCAGGGTGTAGTAGCGTATGGCAGACACCCGCTGGACCTCGCCGGAGGTAGCGCGGGCCGTGGGCCGGCCCTCCACCTGCTGGGCCGTGTACGTGGTGGCAGCGTTGGTGCTTTGGGTGAGCGTGAGCGTCAGGGGGCGGTAGTTTGAGCCTGCGCCGACGGGGAAAAACAGGGCAGTGTTGGCCGCCGTGGAAGTCAGGGTGCGGGTGAGCGGACCGTTTACGAAGCTGTTGGCGCTGCCACCCGTCAGGCCGGCACCGGCGCCGAGAGTGAGCGGATTAACCGAGGTGGTAGCCAGCTTACCGTTGGTCAGGGCCAGGCTCCCGGCAATAGTCAGGGGCCGGGCCAGTACCACCCCGGCCGCGTTGTTGATGACGACGCCCGTTACCGGACCCAGCGTCAGCGTGCCGGCGCCTTCAATACTCTGGGCCACCGTCCCGTTGAGGTTGAGCGTGGTCGGGCTTAAATTCACCGTGCCACTGGTAATGACCAGATTGTTCTTGACGTTCAGTGTGCCGCTGGTGACGCTGGCACTGGCCCGAAACTCGAGCCCGCCGTAGCTGCGCCCCGTGGTGGCAAAGGTACCGGCAGTGTAGATGTAGGCGCTGCCGTCGGCGAAGGCCGTGACGTCGCCGTTGTTGCCCATGGGCGAGTTGCCGCTGTTTTGCACGTAGGTGGACCCGGCATGGAAGACGGCCGAGTTGGCGTTGCCCCCGAACGGAAAGCCCAGCGTGCCGGGGTCGGCCCGAAAGGTGCTCCCCGCCAGAAAATTCAGCGTGCCCGACAGCAGGTGGGTCGACTGCTTCTGCCCGGGTGCCGAATTGCTGTTGGTGAAAATCAGGGTGCCGGAAATGTTGGCGGTGGCGCCCCCGTTTAGAGTCATGATCAGGTCGGCATTCTTGTCGGTACCCCGGAAGGTGACGGTTGCGCCGGAGTTGATCAGCAGGTCCGGGATGCTTGTGCCGTCCCCGTTGAGCGTGATAGATTCGGGCGCCCCGCTCACCGATAGAATTGCATTCACGCTGTTGGTGAAGCGTAGCTGGGCAGCCGTAAAGTCGGCGTCAATGGTGATAGTTGGGGCAGCCGTCACGTTCCCGTTGATTTCCAAGACGTCCGTGTTGCGGGCCACCGTGCGCGTGGGCGTCCAGTTGGCAGCGGTACTGACGTTGCCGACGGCTACGTTCCAGGTATAGACGGTAGCTTGGGCTCTTCCCACCAGGGGCAGCAGCAGTATTCCCGTCAGCAAAAGCAGAGACCGAACAAGGCGCGAGAGGAGAAGTGGAGCCATACGAGTTTGCTACATAGAGTGAATGGAACGGAACCTGGAAATTATTTCCGTTTGAAATATATCATAATCCACCTGTATTAAGCTAAGATTTTATTAAAATAATTTTAAAATCAATTTGATAAATGCAATTACACTACACTTCATTATACTTCAACCTAACTACTTGCTGCGGCCCGGGCGCTAAAGGCGCTACCGTTGCATTCGGGTGCCAACAGCCTACTCGTCTGATTCCAGCCCGATGCTGCGCATAGCGCAAACAAAAAGGCCTCCCGCAGTGCGGGAGGCCTTTTTGTTTGGCTCGATTCGGAAGCGTAGCGGTTAGTTCTCCTTGATGAACTTGCGCACCACCCGCCCAGCGGCGGACGTCACCTCCAGCTGGTACATGCCGGCAGGCAGGCTTGCCACGTTGAGCGTTGCACCGCCATTGGCCGAGTTCCCTTCGAGTACCACGCTGCCTACCGTGCTCAGCACGCGGTAGTGAGCCGTGGCGGGCAGCAGCACGTGCAGCTCGGTGCGGGCCGGGTTCGGGAATACGCTTACCGTAGTAGCGGCCTCCACGGTCACCTTTGGCGACAGTGAGGCTTTGCCATCGAAGTCAACCTGGCGCAGGCGGTAGTAAGCCACCGTCGTCAGGGGCTGACGGTCGAGGAAGGCGTAGGCGTGGGCGCGGGTGCTCTGCCCTTGCCCTTGCACGGTAGCAATGGTGCTGAACTCTTTGCCATCGGCGGAGCGCTGCACCTCAAAACGGGCGTTGTTCTTTTCCGAGGCCGTGGCCCACTTCACCTGCACGCCGTCGGCCTGCCAAGCCGCCGAGAAGCGGGTCAGCTCCACGGGCAGCGGGTTGTCGACGGAAGCAGGGTCGGTGCTGGCCAGGGCGAAGTCGCTGAACGAGGTGAAGGCGCCCGAAGTGAGCGTACCGGCCACGAAAGCGCCGCTGTTGGCCGTGCCAGTGCTGGCCGAACGGTCAATGTTGATCCAGGGGTCGGTGCTGAGGCTGCGCTTGGCCACTACCAGCGAGGCCAGGCTCGGGTCGGTAACGGCGTCATCGGTATCGAAGCTCAAGGTCACGGTGCCGCGGAAGCCATCGGGCTGGCCGCCCTGGGGCGTGATGTTCACGTAGCGAATGGCCGATACGCGGGTCAGCGGAGCCTGTACGGCCGTGGTACGGGCCGAGGAGTTGAATAGCTCCGCAACGTAGGTCGTCGGGTTGGTCTGAGTTTCGATAGTCAGCGTCGCGGGGCGGAACTTGCCGCCTTTGCCCACAGGGAAAGTGAGTGCCGAAGCGCCGGCGGCTGAAGCCCGGGCGAGCGGACCCGCCACGTAGCTCGTGTTGCTACCACCGGTAAGGGTAGCCGGGGCGTTCAGCGTGAGCAGGTTGGTGGCCGTGGTAGTCAGCACCCCGGAGGTCAGCGTCAGCCGGTTCAGCGCGACGGGCATCGCCAGCACCACGCCAGCGGCGTTATTGACCTGCAGCGTAGCATTCGGACCGAAGGTCAGAGCCGTGGCGGCAGCGGTGCCCCCGATGGTCTGAGTTGTGGTGCCGTTCAGGCTCAGCGTCTGCACGGCCGAAGGGCTAAAGGTGAGCGTGCTCGTACCGTTTACGCTGATGTTGCCGGCCACCGAAATCGTGTTGGCCAGGTTCAGTCCCACGTTGCCGCTGGTCACGGTCAGGTTGCCGGCAATGGTCAGTGCTCCGCCCGAAGTGGAGCTAGTGTTGATGCCGTTGCCCACGTTGAACTCCAGGTTACCGAAAGTGCGGTTAGACAGCGGGGGCGTTGAGCCGGTAACGGCGTTGCTGTAGACGTACAGGCTGGTAGGCTCCAGCACGATGGTCGTTGCTGGGGCCGTGAGGCCGAAAATCTGGGTGCCGTTGGCCTGCTCGGCCCGGGAGCCGTTGCGGAAGGTTACGCTGTTGGCGTTGGCCGCAATAGAGCCAAAGGGGCTGCCCGACTCGTCAGCACCCGACAGGTAGGAGCTGCCGCTAACAAACTCGATGCTGGCGGGGCTGGTAGCTTGCAGGCGGTTCGGGCCCTGGTTGAAGATCAGGCTGCCGGCCACGAGGGCCGTAGCGCCGGTACCCAGCTGGAAGGTGAAGCCGGTGCTGGCGCTGCTGCCCGTGACGGTAAGCGTGGAGCCGGCGCCGATAACGAAGTCCGCGTCGGTGCTGTTGCCGTTGGTGATGTTCAGCACGCGGGTACCGGTGTTATTGAAATTAGCCGTTACGCCGTTGCGGAAAATCAGCTGGGCCACGGTCTGCGGGGAGCTGAAGTTCGGCGTTACCGTCGCCGTCGGCGTCACGGTACCGTCGAATACGAGCACGTCGGCAGCATCCACGATGGTGCGGGCGGGCGTCCAGCTGCTGGCCGTGTTCCAGTTGGTGCCGGTGCCGTTCCAGACGTAGGGCTGGGCTACCAGGCCGTTGAGCACAATGCGGTACGGGTTTTCGTCGCTGTCATTGTTGGCAATGGTCAGCGTAGCCGTCTGCGCCGTCAGGGCCGACGGGGTGTAGGTCACGGTGAAGGTGGTGCTGCCTGCCCCGGCAATGGTCGTGGTGGCGGGCTGGGCCGTAACGGTGAACTCCGTGGAGCCGCCGGCTTCAACCTGTACGGCCGGAGTGCCGGTCAGCAGCAAGTTGGCCGTGCCTAGGTTCTGAATGGTGAAGGTAGCCGTGGCCGTGGTGCCGGGCTGTACCGTGCCAAAGTCGTAAGTGCCGCCCGTGGCCACGTCGGTACCAGCGGGGTTCTTCACGTTGATTTCAGCCACAACCGGCGCCAGCTCCACCGTCCCGAACACGTTCACGTTGTCAATGCGGTACACGCCGGAAGAAGTACCGGCAGCGTAGCCGTAGACGCGGAAGTACACGGGCACTTTCAGGCCCTGAAAGGCCGTACCAGTCAGCGAAATAGTCCGCTCGGTGCTGGTGGTGCTGGTGGTATAAGTGGCCAGGTTAACCACGGTGCCGCTGAAATCGGACGTCGTGCTGGCCCGTACTTCAATCGTGCTCGGCCCGTTGACGGTGCCAATGATGTCGGTGTAGGTCAGGCTCGTCAGGTTCAGCTGGTAGGTGCTGGCTGGCTCGATGCTAAAGCCCACGTAGTCGTTGGCCGTAAAGTTGGTGCCGTAGCCGCTGGAAGCAAACGTGCCCGCGCTGGCGGCGGCGGTGTTCACCGTGAGGCCACCGCCGCGCTGGAAGGACGAGGCCATCACGTTGGTGGCGGTGAAGGCTGCTGCCACGCCGCTGGTGAAGTTGTAGTAGGCCAGCGGGGTCGTGGTGGTGGTGAAGTTTACCGACTTTGGCGTGGGCTTGTAGTTTTCGAACGTCACGCCGTCCACGGGGGTATCAGCGTTGTAATCGTACACGTCGGCAGTGTAGGCCGTGCTGGCGCTGAGGCCGGTGACGGTTACCGACACGTCGATATCGGACAGCACCACGTAGTTGCCGGGACCGGTGATGGAGGCCGCGCCGTTGTTGCCGTACACGGTGTTGGCAGTGTAGGCCGTCTGATCGGTGGGGGCTACGGCCGGAGTACCGGCGGCGCGCACCACTATCAGGGCATAGATACCGGTACCGGGTACGAAGTCACTCAGTGAGATGGTGGCCGAGTTGAAGCCCACGGTGGTGGCCGCAATGTTGGAGCTCACCGTTGGTTCTACAACGATGTTCCCATTCACCGTCAGGTTTTTCGGCGTGGCCGGGCTGCTGGTGTGGGTGATGGTGGCGCCATTGAGAATAATCACGCCGCTGCTGTTGGCAGTGCCGGCGGAAGCGCCGCTCAGGCGCACATAAATAGTCTGGTTGACGCTGCCGCTGCTCGGGGTGATGGTGAGCGAGTTGGCGTCGGTGGTGATGCCGGTGAAGGCCGCAGTAGTCGACACCTGGAAGC
>NZ_SEWE01000046.1 GCF_004167665.1 Hymenobacter persicinus
AGCAGGAAGAAAATGCCGCCGAGTTCGAAAACCTCGGCCAGGAGCTGGCTGCCAAGCTCAAGGGCGGCAGCGAAGCCGCGGTGGACGACGAAATCACCATCAACTTCAGCTGCCCCCAGAACACGGGCTGCAAATAGGCGCTAGCCTCCGTCTGATTTTTTCCTTTCCACATCATTTCGCCGGTTTCCGGCACCCTGTACCATGAAAAACAAGAACCTCAAGTCCCTGCTCCAGACCGTCGCCAACCAGCAGGAAGAAAATGCCGCCGAGTTCGAAAACCTCGGCCAGGAGCTGGCTGCCAAGCTCAAGGGCGGCAGCGAAGCCGCGGTGGACGACGAAATCACCATCAACTTCAGCTGCCCCCAGAACACGGGCTGCAAATAGGCGCTAGCCTCCGTCTGATTTTTTCCTTTCCACATCATTTCGCCGGTTTCCGGCACCCTGTACCATGAAAAACAAGAACCTCAAGTCCCTGCTCCAGACCGTCGCCAACCAGCAGGAAGAAAATGCCGCCGAGTTCGAAAACCTCGGCCAGGAGCTGGCTGCCAAGCTCAAGGGCGGCAGCGAAGCCGCGGTGGACGACGAAATCACCATCAACTTCAGCTGCCCCCAGAACACGGGCTGCAAATAGGCGCTAGCCTCCGTCTGATTTTTTCCTTTCCACATCATTTCGCC
The DNA here is from genome assembly GCF_004167665.1 of Hymenobacter persicinus. Taxonomy (GTDB): domain Bacteria; phylum Bacteroidota; class Bacteroidia; order Cytophagales; family Hymenobacteraceae; genus Hymenobacter; species Hymenobacter persicinus. The sequence goes on from NZ_SEWE01000046.1 coordinate 676, forward strand.
GGTTTCCGGCACCCTGTACCATGAAAAACAAGAACCTCAAGTCCCTGCTCCAGACCGTCGCCAACCAGCAGGAAGAAAATGCCGCCGAGTTCGAAAACCTCGGCCAGGAGCTGGCTGCCAAGCTCAAGGGCGGCAGCGAGGCGGCCGTTGACGATGAAATCAGCATCAACTTCAGCTGCCCCACCAACCAGAGCTGCGGCAAAGGCTAAGCCCGCGCCAGCTGTCTAGCTACCCTTGTCCGGATCGGTCCTTCCCAGGCCTTATTCTCTACTCCCATGCATCACAAGAACCTTCAGTCGCTTCTTCACCAGGTCACCACCGCTCAGCCAGATGCCTCCCCGGACGTCGAAGTCCTGACCCAGGAGCTGGCTGCCAAACTGAAAAGCGGCACGGCTCAACCAACCGACGGTGCCTACGCCTACGCTTCCGAGCCCACCGGGCTGTGGCGGCGGCTGGGCTCCTGGCTGGACCGCATGGAACGAGTCCGCGCCCAGCTGGGCCGGTCCGGACAATTGGCTGACCGCACCCAGCCCGACTTCGACTAAGCCAGCCCCGTCATCCTTTCTCTTAACCAGCTACTCAGCACAACTACTGAAGCTATGGATTTCAAGCGTTCCTTTTATACCGTGGCTACGGGTTCGCTGGGCGGGCCGGTCGACGACGCCAACGGCCGCGTTATTCTGTATTCGACCCGCACGGCCAAAACCCACGTGCTCAAGCAACAGCACCTGGCGGCCCTCGACGCCGGACAGTTCGACCTGCTGCCCGACACCCTGTTCGACGCCCTAGTGGAGGCCGAAGCCATCGTGCCGGCCCACGAAAATGAGCTGCAGGTGCTGCTCAACCGCTCCCGCTCCGCCGTGGACGACTCCCGCACCCTGAACTTCGTGCTGCTGCCCTCCTCGCAATGCCAGCTCGGCTGCGACTACTGCGGGCAGTCGCACTCCAAGACCTACATGAAAACCGACATCTACGACCAGATCGTGGAGCGGGCCCGCCGCCAGCTCGACCTGAGCCGGCACACCGAGCTGCACGTGGCCTGGTTTGGCGCCGAGCCCCTGACCGGCCTGGCCCACATTCGCCAGGTGTCGGCCCGCCTGATGGCTTTGGCCGCGGAGCTGGGCATCGGTTACTCGGCCCACATGGTTACCAACGGCCTGTCCTTGAAGAAGGCCATTTTTGAGGAGCTATTTGAGCAGTGCCAGATCCGGCGCTTCGAAATCACGCTCGACGGCGACGCGGAATCCCACGACGCCCGCCGCCATACCAAGGAAGGGGAGAAGACCTTTGACCTGATCCTGAAAAACATCGTGGACGTGACCCACTCGCCGGTCTACGCCGGCCACGGCCAGGTACTGTCGGTGCGCTGCAACGTGGACCGCCGCAACATCGACCGGGTGATTCCGCTCATCGAGCTGCTGGCCAGCAAGGGCCTGAACGACAAAATCCGGTTTTACACGGCCCCGGTGTATTCGTGGGGCAACGACGCCCACCTGCTCTCCCTAGAAAAGGCCGAGTACGGGGAGCGGGAAATTGACTTTCTGATTGCCCAGATGCAGAATGGCTTCAAGCTGGCCACCATTCCGGGTTTGAACAGCATCGTCTGCATTGCCGTGTCCAAGGACGCGGAAGTAATTGACTCGCAGGGGCAGATCTACAACTGCACCGAAATTCCGCTTGTGCCGCTCTACGAAAGCGCCGACTACCTGCTAGGCAACGTGCGTAAGCAGCCCGAGGTGTCGTTGCAGGAGCGCGCCTTCCACGACTGGCCCGACCAGATTGAATCCAACAAGGCGCTGTGGTGCTCGAGCTGCCGCATGCTGCCCGTGTGCGGGGGCGCCTGCCCCAAGGCTTGGCGCGAAGGCAACCCGCCCTGCCCACCCGCCAAAGCCAACATCGAAGACCGGCTGGCCCTGGCCTACGTGTACGCCAAGGATGGTTTTGCCACTTACGCCGACTAAGCCCATGGAAACGCTCCACCTCGCTCCGGCCCCTCCCGTTTCTCTCGCCGAGCTCACCGCCTACCTGCGCCACCCCGGCCCGGCCGACGAGAAGCCCCGCCGCCTGCCGCCCCGCCGCGACATCTTCAACGATGTCATCAACGAGGCCCTGCACGCTCACTTTGACTCCAAAACGATTCGTTCGATTCACTATACCATCAATACCTACGTGCTCGGGTTTCGGGCTGCCAAGTCCGGCGACTTCAGTACGGCCCGCGTCGAGTTTGCCCGCGCCGATGAGCTGTTGGCGCTGCTCGAGCAAACCCACGAGCCCCGGGTGGTAGCGTTTCTGCGCTGCCTCACGCTGCCCTACCAGGCGTACTTCAGCTACCGCCGCGGCCTGTTCGACGAGGCCGACGCCCAAACTTACGCCGCCATTGCCAGCATTGGGGGCCTGGAAGATCAGATTGCCATCTTCCACATTGCCCGCGTCCAGCAGCTGCACAACCTGAGTCGGATCAGCTTCCGCCGCGGGGAGGCCGCCGCCGGGGCCACGCTGGTGCACGAACTGCTGCGCTACCTAAGTGCCGGCACCGCCCCGGCCCTGGCCGGCAGCTGGGCGCCCGCGTTGCTCGACAACACGCCCGCTGCCCTGCGCGCCGACATGTTTGCCCAGATTTTCCTGGAAATGGTCGGCAACCTGGCCCAGCTGCCTGAAGTGGCCCAGCGCCACCACCAGTTCACGCTGGCCTTCGGGGAGCTGGCCGACCAGACCGTGGGCCTCGACTTCTGGCCACCCTACCAGGCCTGGCTGACGGCCTACGAGGCTCTGCTGACGGCCGACGAAGCCAGTTATGTACCCCTGCTGGGCGCTTTCCTGCAATTGCCCGGCCACGCCCACGACCTGCTCAAGCTGGCCCTGCTGCGGGAGCTGGCCGGCCGCCGCCGCGCCGCCGCGGCCGCGCCCGACGACCTGGCCGCCGCGCTGCCCACCTACGCCCGCGCCATGCTCTGGGTGTCGGAGCCCTACCTGAGTTTGCTGGCGTAACGCCGCTGCCGACGCGTTTTGTCCGGCCCGTACCTTTTTCGCCCCTGTCATGCAGTTTAAATTTTACCGCCAGCACGATGCCATGGACTGCGGGCCCACCTGCCTGAAAATGGTGGCCCGCCACTACGGCCGCACCCTCGACCTGGAATACCTGCGCAGCATCTGCTACCTCAACTCCGAAGGCGTCAGCATTCTGAGCGTGTCGGAAGCCGCCGAGCAGATCGGGCTCAAGACACTGATGCTCAAGTCGACCTACCAGTACCTAGTCGACAACGTGCCGCTGCCCTGCATTCTGCACTGGAACCAGAGTCACTTCGTGCTGCTGCTCGATATTCAGGAAGGCGGCATCATGGGGCGCCTGCGCGGGCAGGCCGAGCGCATCACCATTGCCGACCCCGGCCACGGCGTGGTCACTATCGACAAGGCCACCTTCATGCGGGGCTGGGCCAGCGCGGCCGGGCAGAAAGGCGTGCTGCTGGCCGTAGAGCCTTCCCGCCACTTCTACGTGACGGAGGTGCCCACCGAGCACACCCAGGGCTTTGCCTTTTTGCGCAACTACGTCCAGCCCTACTACCGCTACCTGATTCAGCTGCTGTTGGGCATGACCCTGGGCAGTTTGATTTCGCTGGCCTTTCCGTTTTTGACCCAGTCGTTGGTCGACTTCGGCATCAACCGGCAGAATGAGAGCTTCGTGGTGCTGATTCTGCTGGCCCAGCTGCTGCTGCTACTCGGGCAGCTCACGGTGGGCATCGTGCGCAACTGGATTCTGCTGCACATGAACACGCGCATCAGCATCAGCATCATCTCCGACTTTCTGCTCAAGCTCATGCGCCTGCCGGTGCGCTTTTTCGACAGCAAGTCCATCGGCGACATCACCCAGCGCATCACCGACCACCACCGCATTGAGGTGTTTCTGACCGGCAACTCCATCAACAGCGTGTTCTCGCTCGTCAACCTGGTAGTGTTTTCGGTGGTGCTGGGCCTGTATAGCCTGCCGATTCTGGGCGTGTTTGCCGCCGGTAGTCTGCTGATGATGACCTGGGCCCTGCTGTTTATGCGCCGCCGCCGCCACCTCGACTACCTGCGCTTCCAGGGCCAGCGCGACACCCAGGACAGCCTGTTCGAGATTATCCACGGCATGCAGGAAATCAAGCTCAACCACAGTGAAAGCTACCGGCGCTGGGAGTGGGAAAAGGTGCAGGTCAAGCTCTTTCGGCTCAACAACCGCACCCTGGCCCTGGACCAGGCCCAGGATCTGGGCTCGTTTTTCTTCAACCAGGCCAAAAACATCATTATCACCTATCTGGCCGCCCGCCAGGTGATTCAGCACGAGCTGACGCTGGGCATGATGCTGAGCATTTCCTACATCATCGGGCAGATGAACAGCCCGCTCGAGCAGCTCATCCACTTCGTCAAGACCACCCAGGACGCCAAGCTGAGTTTGGATCGGCTGCGCGAAATCCACGGCCGGCCCGACGAGGAAGGCCCCGCCGTGTCGGATGAGCAGAGCGCCGAAGCCGCCCTGCTGGCCGACCAGAAAACCTGCCGCCACGGCGACATTGTGCTCGAAAATGTGTCGTTCCGCTTCGAGGGGCCCAGCTCCCCGCTCGTGCTCAACGACGTGAGCCTGGTCATTCCCGAAGGCAAGGTGACGGCCATCGTGGGCACCAGCGGCAGCGGCAAAACCACCCTGCTCAAGCTGCTGCTCAAGTTTTACGCGCCCAACAGCGGCCACATTGCCATCGGCAAAACCGACTTCACGACCCTGTCGCCGCGCTGGTGGCGGCGGCAGGTGGGCACCGTGCTCCAGGAGGGTTACATCTTCTCCGACACCATTGCCCGCAACATCGCCATGAACTCCGACGAAATCGACGCGGCCAAGGTGCACTACGCCGTGGAGGTGGCCAACATTGCCGAGTTTGTGCAGGGTTTGCCGCTGCGGTTTACCACCAAGATCGGGCGCAGCGGCAACGGGCTCAGCGGGGGGCAGAAGCAGCGTTTGCTCATTGCCCGGGCCGTGTACAAGGACCCGCGCTACCTGTTCTTCGACGAGGCTACCAGCGCCCTCGACGCCAACAACGAAAGCGTGATTATGCGCAACCTGAACGAGTTTTTCCACGGCCGCACGGTGGTGGTGGTGGCTCACCGGCTCAGCACCGTCCGCCACGCCGACCAGATTGTGGTGCTCGACCAGGGCCGGGTGGCCGAAATCGGCTCCCACGAGGAGCTCGTGCACCGCCGCGGCCGCTACTTCGACCTGGTTCGCAACCAGCTGGAGCTGGGTAACTGATTTTTTTCTGACCGCCATGCCCGAACAGTTCGACATTCACCACCACGAAGTCCAGGAAATCATGGGCCGGATGCCCGGCTGGGTGACGCGCTGGACCTCTACGGGGCTGCTGGGCGGCTTTCTGCTGCTGGTATTTACCGCCGACCTCGTGCGCTTCCCCGACCAGGTGCCGGCCCAGGTGCAAATCATCCGCGACGCCACCGATCCGTCGGAGGTACGCGTGCAGGTGCCCATCGAGTCGGCGGCGGCCGTGCACCCGGGCCAGTCCATGCTCATCGACCTGGATGCCTACCCGGCCCGGCAGTACGGCTACCTGCGGGCCACCATCACGGAAGTGCTGCCTTTTTCCGCCACCGACTTTGTGCAGGTGCGCGTGGCCCTGCCGGCCCAGTGGCAGACGACTACGGGCTACGAAGTGGCCCGGCAGCCGCTGCTGCGCGGGCAGGGCGCCATCACGGTGAGCGAAACGACCTTGTTGCGCCGCATCTGCCGGTATTAGCAGAGCGCGGGCCGGCCGCGGAACTCCAAGCGAGTGAGCTTCTCTGTGAATTGGGACGGACGATACGTACGGCCATCAAACTGCGGGCCCGCGCCGATTCGGTCGTGGAAAAGAACATCACGATCCGAAAGACCTTCCTTCGCTACGGACCGCGGGCTGAACGAGGATTGGGCCTACGAATGCTACGCCTGGAAGCACCGTGAGCCCGATGTCCGGTGGCATCCACCCCCGCGGCAAGCGTGGAAATGAAACGAGCGGGCCTGACGGTCCGCTCGTGAGCAAGGCGCAGAACAGGTTAGGCAGCCTGGGCTTGGAAGCCAGCTCCTTCAACCAGCGCCAGCACCTGTTCGACGCTGAGGTTGGTGTCGACGGTCAAGATTTTGTCCGGGTTGGCGGTGTCGACCTGCCAGGTTTGGATGGCTTTCTCGCCGTTGAGGGTGGGCGTTACAGCTTTAATGCAGCCGCCGCAGTTGATGTTAGTTTTGAATTTGAGAGTTTGCATGGCAGGAGAAGTTAGGCAGCCGAGGGTGGTTGGGCTGCTGATTCATAACAGACAAAGCTAGCGGCTGGTGCCCGCGCAAGGGGGACAGAATTAGGCCGGGGGCTTGCATGATTTCAAGCAGAGCGGCGGGCTTTTCGCACTCGTCGCCGCAGGCCCTGCAAATCTCGGCGCACTCGCGCAGCAGGTGCTGGCCCTGCTCAGAGTAGCGGGCAAGGAAGCGCGCCGTAGCGAGGCCGATGTGTCTTTGCAGCAGTCGTGGCGGCGGCCTGCCTTTCTATGCCGGTGCTCGGCGACGCTTTTTTTGGTTGCTCTTGGCGTGGCCGTAGCAGCTGGGCTAGGATGGCTAGGCACAGGGTGGCTGCGGGCTGGCTCATTGTGGCGCAGTAGCACTAGCCCACGAACACGTTGACGAAGACGAGCAAGAAGCGCATCGCCAGCAAACGGCGGAAGGGGAGCAGGTTACGGAATATACAAAGCCGGTAAAACACGGGCAGCCATAAAACTAGGAAATTACCTGGGAGTGCTTGAATGGCTCTTTTGCCGGGTTAATGAGGTGGCAGTTCCAATAGCGACAGGGTGAGTGGGATGCGGATATTGCGTAATGAGCTGATTGGCTAGCGTTAAATGGCATTGCGAGGGGAGAAGAGCATGCAGCTACGCAACCGAATGAGGCCGGCTCGATGCTCAATTTTATAAGTCCAGCTTGAGCCAGTCAATCATCAAATTATGCAAGTGTAACGCAGGATTCCGTACCAACTAAAGGTGCCGGCTGCCGTTCCTTTGGTATATCCTTCTGGGCCCGGGCTTATTGGCCTACCCGGGGTTCTGAAGGCTTTTTAAGCTACTTCCCTATGTCTGCCTCCACTAAAAATACGGAAACGGCGACGCTCGACATTGAAGGCATGACCTGTGCCTCGTGCGCGTCGGCCGTGGAAAAGTCGCTGAGCCGCGCCCCGGGCGTGCAAAGCGCCATGGTCAACTTTGCCACCGAGCAAGCCACCGTGCACTACCTGCCGGGCCAAGCCAGCCACGCGACCCTAAAGCAAGCCGTGGTGAATGCCGGCTTCGGGGTGGCTGAGCGGGCGCCGGACACCAGCGCCGCCGACCGGCAAGCCGAAATAGACCAGCAGAAAGCCGCCGCCTATGTCAAGCTCAAGCGCCGCTTCTGGGTGGCAGTGGGACTGGCCGTAGTCATCATGCCGCTGAGCATGCTGATGCTGTGGCCGGCGCTGCTGCAGCGCGTGAACGTGCAGTGGCTGAATTATGCGCTATTGCTGCTCACGCTGCCGGTGCTGCTGTATAGTGGCCGGGAGTTTTATAGCTCGGCCTGGAATGGATTCAAGCATCGCTCGGCCAACATGGACACCCTCATTGCGGTGGGGACGGGCGCGGCGTTTCTGTATAGCTTGGCGACTACCGTGGCGCCGGGGTTCTTCATGCGCCACGGGCTGATGCCGGAGGTGTACTACGATACCACGGCCACCATCATCGCGCTGATTCTGCTGGGCAAGGTGCTGGAGTTGCGGGCCAAAACACAGACCTCGGCGGCCATTCGTTCGTTGATGGGCCTGCAGGCCAAAACGGCGCGGGTGGTGCGGCCCGGTGGGGCCGAAGTAGATGTGCCGATTGAGCAGGTGCAACTGGATGATGTGGTGATAGTGCGGCCGGGCGAGAAAGTGGCCACGGACGGCATGGTTACCGAAGGGCAGTCGGCTGTGGACGAGGCTATGCTGACGGGTGAGAGCCTGCCGGTGGAGAAGAAAGTCGGCGACCCGGTGTTTGGGGCCACGCTCAATAAAACCGGTTCCTTCCGCTTTCGGGTGACGAAGGTGGGTGCCGATACCATGCTCTCGCAGATTGTGAAGCTGGTGGAAGATGCCCAGGGCAGCCGGGCCCCCATCCAGCGGCTGGCCGATAAAGTCAGCGCCATTTTCGTGCCCACGGTGGTTGTTATTGCGATTTTGACGTTTGTGCTGTGGTTTGACTTGGCACCAGTGGCCACGCGGCTGCCGCTGGCCCTGGTCAACTTCGTGGCGGTACTCATCATTGCTTGTCCGTGCGCGTTGGGGCTGGCTACGCCCACGGCTATCATGGTGAGTACGGGCAAGGGGGCCGAGTACGGCGTGCTGATTCGCAACGCCGAGGCGCTGGAGAAGGCCTACAAAGTGAACACCGTGCTGTTGGACAAAACCGGCACCATCACCCGGGGCGAGCCGGCCGTGACGGACTTTGTGCCGGCCGCGGGTCAGGACGCGGCGCAGCTACTGCAGCTGGTGGCTGCTCTCGAACGGCAGAGCGAGCATCCGCTCGCCGAAGCCGTGGTGCGCTACGCCGATTCGCAGCAAGCAGTGGCGCTACCGGCGGTTGATTTTCGGGCTATTGAAGGCAAGGGCGCGGCGGCCACGGTGAATGGGCAGGCAGTTCTGATTGGCAACCGGGGCCTGCTGGCTGATGAGCGGGTAGCCTTTCCCGCGGCGTTGACCAACCAAGCCGAGCAACTGCTAAGCCAGGCCAAAACCGTGTTGTACGTGGCCGTGGCGGGCCAGGCCGTGGGCTTGATTGCGGTGGCCGATACCGTGCGCGATACCTCGGTGGCGGCCATTCAGAAGCTGCGGGCCCTGGGCATCGAAGTCGTAATGATGACGGGTGACAACCCGCAAACGGCTGCCAAAGTGGCCGAGCAGGTCGGCATCAAACGTTACTTCGCCGAGGTGCTGCCGAGCAGCAAGGCCGGCAAGGTGAAGGAGCTACAGGCCGAGGGCCGCGTGGTAGCCATGGTGGGCGACGGCATAAACGACGCGCCGGCCCTGGCGCAGGCCGACATTGGCCTAGCCATGGGTGGCGGCACCGATGTAGCCATGGAAGCGGCCGGCATCACGCTCGTGCGCTCGGATTTGAACGGGGTGGTGACGGCCATTGAGCTGTCGCGCCAAACCATTCGCACCATCAAGCAAAACCTGTTTTTTGCCTTTGTCTACAACACGCTCGGTATTCCTATTGCCGCCGGGCTGCTCTATCCGCTCTTCGGATGGCTGCTTTCGCCGATGCTGGCGGCTGGCGCCATGGCCCTGAGTTCGGTCTCGGTACTGACCAACTCGCTGCGGCTACGGGCTTTTAACGACCACTAAACAAGACGAGCCATGGATACGACGGCGGTAATAGTGACGATTGTGGGGCTAAGCCTGGCGGGGTTCGTGCTCTGGTATTTCTTCTTTTCGGCCCGGCAAACGGCCAGTGCGGTGTCCTCGTCGAGCGGGATGCAGGAGGTGGACATCACGGTGAAGGGCGGCTACTCGCCCGACGTGATTGAGGTGGAGCGTGGCAAGCCCGTGCAGCTACACTTTTACCGCGACGAAGAAAACAGCTGCTCGGAGGAGCTGCTGATGCCGGATTTCAGCATTCGGCGCGACCTGCCGGCGTTTCAGACGACCCTGGTGGAGCTGCTGCCCAAGGAAGCGGGCCGGTTTGAGTTTACCTGCGGCATGGGCATGCTGCGCGGGGCATTGGTGGTGAAATAAGCAGCATGAAGACGACGCCCGGGGGCACCGAGCCGGATGATCCTGCCATTCAGGCGGTGCTGGCGGGCGCATCTCGAGGACCGCATCAAAATGCTGCTGGTGGCCAGCATATACTACCCGCCGCCGGGCCGCGCCTGCTAAATTATTCCGATTATTTGGTGCAGCACCTGGGGAAAAGCTACCACCATCTCTCGTACCTGTTCGCGGCCTCAGAGAGGCTTACCATTGAGAAGTTCATCCTCCGTCAGAAGGTGGAGCGGGCCAAGGAGCTGATTGACTACGGCGAGCTGAGCATTGCCGAGGTGGCGCAACAGCTGGAGTACAGCAGCCCGGCGCACTGGTCGCGGCAGTTTCGGTAGGTGACGGGGCTCACGCCGACGGAGTTTCAGCGGCTGGGGCCGACTAGCCACGTCCGGCGCAGCCTGGATGCGCTGATATAAGAGTGCGGACCGCGTCGTAGTACTGACAACCTCTCAAACCAGTTCCATCGGTTTTACGGCGGCACCCGCTTTCATCCCTTGGCGCGTCGAGGACACGATTGGTTTGCAGTATTACGCCGGGTGCCCCACCTAAAGTGTTCGTACTGAATCCAGAAATAGAATACCGCAGCTACACCTCAACAAATAAAAAGCCCCTTCATGCTGCATGAAGGGGCTTTTTGAGTGGTCGTATAAGGACTTGAAATGATGTTTTGGTTTCCAACGCTTTCCAGTAAAAGCGCCTTGATTGGCTGCATCCGCGGTAGCACACGGTAACCTGTGGACCTTAGTGGAAGGCAACTTCCCAAAATCTGCCACTGCTTTATGCCACTGAGCGGCTCATGCCCGGCGAGCGGCGCACGAACTCCTGCAGCAGTTTGATCGTGTCCACGCCGACGTAGTGGTTGAAGCTCTTCTCGGTCGAATGGCCCGTGGCCTGCATCACCATGCGGGTGGGCACGCCCTGGTAGAGCTTCAAGGTAACAAAGGTTTTGCGCCCCAGCTTGCTCGACAGCGACAGGCGCGTGATGCCGGCCAGTTGCTGCACCACCTTCAGAAACTCGTTGACCCGGTAGCACGTGGGCAGCAGCAGCCCGTCCGGGGCGCGCTGCTCATACTTGGCCGCCAACTCCACGAGGTGGAACAAGTCGTCGTCGTAGAAGGGGATGTAGCACTCGTGCTGGTTTTTGCCGGCCTTGAGGTGAATCATCTGGCCCTTCACGTGCTTCCAGCTGAGCAACTCCGCGTCGCTGATGCGCAGGCCGGTGTAGGCACACTCCAGAAACTTGTCGCGGGCCAGCTCGACGTGCGCGGCCCAGGCCTGGTAGCGTTGCAGCTCGGGCTCGTGCGCGGTGGTGTGGCTCTGCTGGTGCAGCTGCTGGAGCCGCTCACGCACCGAGGCCGAGGTGAAGTCAATCTGGTAGATGCGGCGCAGCTCCTGCTCGGTCAGCGCATCAACGCCCACGTACTGGCTGGGCGCGGCGAACTTGCGATACTTGCGGTTGACGGGCAGATCCTTCTCCTCCTCACACCAGGCCAGAAAGGTCTTCAGCCGGCTGATGTGCTTGCCGAACGTGTTGATTTCCTGCCCCAGCTCATCTACCACGTAGTCGCGGAAACTGCGGTAGAAGTCCTGTTCCATGGCCTCCAGCGTCAGCTCGATGTGCTTGGCTGCGGCATAGCCCTCGAACCGGGCCAGGGTGGCCTTCAGTCCGTTGATCGTGCTGCTGGCCACCCGCCGGTGGGTGCTCGGGTTAACTTTCTGCTGGTAGTCTTCCACCCACTCTCGCATCATCAACAAGAAGCCCGACTGGGAGCCGGCCAGCTCTGGAGCAGGTGCTGCCGAAGGTAGCGCCGCCGTTGGCGCAAGCAACTGCTTCAGGATGCCATCCAGCTCGGCTTTCTCCAGGCGTCGGTGCTCGTTTTCGGCCGCGAACAGGGCCTGCTCGGCCGTTTCTGAAATCAGGTTGAGCCGGGGATTGATGTGGTTGTAGTTGCTGCCCTTCTTGACCAGCACGTTACTATCCTCCTCGTTCCAGTAACAAGCCCGCGGCCGCCGGCGACGGTAAGACGCAGGCCGACCACGAGAAAGCGGAGAAGGACGCCGAAACGGCCCGTAAAAAGGCAGAGGCGGCCCGAGACAAAGCCGACCAGGCGCGCCTGAACGCGACTAAGCAGTGGGTGATGGATGAGGGCGGGCTGCTGCGTGAGCGGAATGCCCTCTGGACCCAGCTTGGGGAGCGTTTGGTGAGTGATGAGGAGGCGCGCCGCATCAAAGAGCAACAGAAGCTCTTCGATGATGCTGATACAAAAATTGCGAAGCTCACCGGGCTGGAGGTAGATTATGCCGACCAGGTGCAAACTATCGTCGCTGATCGGGACCTGGCCCTGCGTGACTTGGCTGCCAAGCATGCTGAGGAGGAGGAGAAGAGACGGCTGGACGAAATCGACCGACAGATTCAGCTCAGCCAAGCGGAGGAGCAGGAGCAGCTGGCGGCACTGGAGCTGAAGCTGGCCAATGGAGTCACGAACGAATGGGACTACCAGAATGCCGTGTTTGCCGTCAAGCAGGCGGCCCATGATAGGGAGCTGGCCCTGATCCGGGAGAAGGCGGGGGCAGAAACGGCCGAGTACAAGAAGGCCAACGCCGATAAGCTCCGCGACGAGGCCGACTACAAAGCCAAGAAAAAGAAACTCGATGATGACCAGGCCAAGGCCGAAACCATCATCCAGGCATTCAAGAAGGTGATGGGCCAGCAGGAGCTGGACTTCCTGGGCGCCGCGCTGGGGAAGAAGTCGGTCATCTACAAGCTGGCGCTGGCCGCCCAGAAGGCGGCCGCCATTGCTGAAATCGAAATCAACCTGCAGAAGCAGATCCAGGACGCCTTCACCACCGGTGCCAAAATTCAAGGCCTATTCCCGCCGGTCAGCATTCCGCTGGGCGTGGCCTACACGGCCGCAGCCATTGGGGGTGCCGTCGTGAATGCGGGCCTGTCGACGGCCAAGATTGCTGGCTTCCGCGCCGGCGGCCGCACCGGTGGGGGCACGCCCTCGCTGGAGGTAGCCGGCCTGCAGGTGGCCGCCAACGGAAAGCTACTCGACGGCGAGGGCTTTGCCGTGGCCGGCCTGGTGCACGAGAATGAGTACGTGATTCCCGAGTGGATGCGGGCCGACCCCCAGGTGGCGCAGATGGAGCAGTGGCTGGAGGCCCGCCGGCTCCGCGGCTACGCCCAGGGCGGTGCCACCACGGAGGGCGGGAGCCAGGTGCCGGTCGGGGAGCTGGCTGGCGCTGATTCGGGCGAAGTAGTGCAGCTGCTGCGGCAGTTGATTGCCGACAACCGGAGCAATGCGGAGAAGATGGACACCTGGGCTCGGGAGCTGAAGGTGGTGCAGAAGCTCCACGAGTTCGACCAGGAATATGCCGCCTGGAAGAAGGTGAACAATGGTGGAATCAATGGCTGACGCTCCCCCTAGTCAATCATGCAGTAGAAAGGTAATTGACTCAGGCTCCTGCTCGCGAGCGAAAGGAAAATTTTCTTCGCCAGAAGGGAAAGTTTCGTTGAATGGACAATGCTGCCTCAATGCTACTTGCCCTGATATGTGGAAGTTGTTACATTAATCGTCGTACCGAACGTCTCACTATAGACGACGATGAGCTTTTGCTCTGTTAATTCTTGTATTGTGCCACCACGTGAGGCTAAGCCAACCGTACCACCGAGGTAAGGGTGGAGCATAGTGAGATTTGTATCATTGGCGCCAACGCTCCAAGTTCCAGTTACAGCTTGAGGCTCAGAGGGGTTGCACTTCTCTATGCCATTGTCAAATTGCAGAGTTCCATCTGCTTGAAATCTGTAAAAGTCATCGCGGGCGCAATTAGGATAGGTAGCAAAGAGATCATCGACTGTACCATTATACGTGAGGGTACGCGCTGTCAAGTACCAAGACTTGGCCATTAACTTTTCTGTTGCTGTAAGCGCTGGGGCAGGAGTAGCGGACTTGTTACAGCTAGTGACTAGTACTATTTGGCAGAATAAAAACAGGTAAGAGCTATACGAAAGTTTAGTAAACATGTGTGTTACGAGAGAGATTGAATATTCTTGCTAGTCAATTGAGCAGCGAATGTATAATAAATTATCATCTCTCTAATCGCCCAAAGAGAATAGCTTCTATGGCTTAAACAATAAACCCAAAATAAGCTGGTTAGGTGGGCAAACCCTGCGTTTGAGGAGTTAACGAAACTCATCCTCAGTAAGGGGTTTTCTGTACTTAGCTAGTTGAACCAGTTTATTGAACTTAAGCTCTTCCGTAGCGCAGATTGTAGGTGCCATCAGTCCCTTTGCATAAAAGTTTAAGAATGGGAGGGTATAATTGATAGATCGCGAAAATGAAAAGGACTCTACTCCCCTTGTTTTTGACGCTGGCTGTACTATTCAGCTGCAAACAAAATTTACAGGAATCAAGAATCAGCAACAAGTTGAGAGGTGCCATTGATCATTTCCTGACTAGCATTAAAAATGACCCCAACTGTTCTTCTACAAAGGTTCGGAGCCTAACTATCGGCATACGGAACGCAGGAGACTCTTCTGTAGTGAGAATTCTAAACGCGTATCCAAGGATAAGCCACTTCAAGTTAGTAGGTTATGCAACGCACAAGGGGCGCGAAGTATATATAGTGGGTGACTATAATGATGAGTTGTTTGATACAGACCATTCATTGGTCAGCGTTGTAGCCAAGCTTGAAAAAATAGAGAAAGGGGTTGGACATCATCCATGTGAGGTATCCTATCTGTATACCCATAATAGATTCACAATAAGAGCAAAGAGGCACAGCAACTAGTAGCAGGCCAAAAGCTAGTCCGAATCCAGTTCAGGAAAAGGGTGATTCGGGCGTTCAATTTAAAGCCATTCCTTGGACAAACAGGGTGTTCAGAATACCTGCTCAAAAAAGGCCCCGAAAAACAACGTTTTCGGGGCCTTCTGTATGGTTGTAAAAAGTGTTCATAAAAGAACTCTAATTTGAACACCGTAACGACCGTTTTGCTGAACGCGCACCGTTACAACATAAGGCGTAATAGCCACTATCTCACATTGCAGCTTTGATCCATGCCTATTCGCTTGCCTCAGATCATTACACTACTGCTGATCACCCTCCTGTTTTGTAACTTTTACGTCCAAGCTCAAAACTGGGAAGACGCCCCCAAACCTCATAGCAGCAGGCATGATGAAATCCCCCCATCGCGCTTTTCGTGCGGCTCAAAAGACGAGGACCTCTTTAAAGAATACCACGACGAAACGGGACATGGTGTCAGCCAAGGGCTTGCCAATATAATAGACGGTATTGGCTATCTATTATTACTCATTCGGTGGCTATTCGCGGCTGGGATGCTTTACTTAATAATCAAGAAACTTAGTAAAACTTTCGTCGTCTGGATAGTGATGTGGGTACCCTTTGTGCTAGTAGCATGGATGGCACTATCACCACTTCAGAAGCTCAACCGGCAACTCACCGAATTACAGCAGTTCCAAAAAGAGTGCCGTCCCTTCGAACCACCCAGCCCGGCTTTCAATGCCTACGTGAGCCGAAGATGGGGTGACGCATTCCCTTACATATGCATGCTTACGGTCATTACCCTGATGTATATACCAGCCATTAATCACGTAGTAAGGATTCAAAGGAATCGGTGATCATGGAATAAAAGAGGTGTCCAATAGAAGCTATCAAAGGTTAAAGAGTCCCCGGTAAACACTAACGCTCGTTTAGATTTCGGACCGTTTCGATGAACTCAAAATACTACGTGTATGGAGCTGCCTGTAGGCGCTTAGTCTTCGTGAGGAGTAACCACGTAAGTGCTATCAAGTTGCCTTTTGATAAACCGGTTATTCTTAAACTCTAGTAGATAGTGCGCGGTCGTAGTGCCTGATAGCCATTCGGGATCCTGTCCAGCTTTCGTACCGGGCTTTTCAATCAAGTCCACACCCACGTTTTCCTGACGAAATGTTGTTGGGGACACTTGTACGGATCTGTAATCATTATGCCCCCCGCTGCCATCAAAGTATTCAGCCAGGGTCACGTTTGTAAGCCACTGGTTATCAGACGTGAAAAGAAGCATCTGCAACTTGCCATGGATTCCGTCAAAATCCGAGATGGCAGCGACAACTTCGGCCCGATTGGGGCCAAGCGCAAACGTGTGATAACGGTAATAGACGGTTGCACTGTCGAACTCGGCTACTCCGGTCAAGAGGGGTTTTATGAGCGTACTGTCGGCACGCGGAAGGGTGCGTAAACTGTCCAGCAGAGAGGAACCTTCGAGTGGCACAAGCCGGTACGATATAGGCTGAAACGGAATAGAATGATCTGTTGCGACCGTTGTAGAGGGTTCTACGGCTACCGGGTGGCGTTCTGCCTGTTGTTGGTTACAAGCTCCGCACAGCAGCAGACCAGCGGCGTAGATAAGGATACCCTGAAAATGGGGTGAAGTAACAGCGTATTTCATGTGGAACTGAGCGGAGGGTCGTTAGCGAAGACAAAGTACAATCACTAGCGGCCTTTCAATATTTCGCTCGTTTAACTTAATTAATGTGAGTGGTGCCGGTGCCCTTTCTCATATCATGCATGAGGTTAGTGATGTATTGCTTTCTGGTTTTATCCAGCTGCAGGCGAATCTGTTGGGCATAGGCCTCTTTCCGCTTATTGTTCTGCCGCACAATGAAGCTTTCGGCAGGCGTGAGTGGCTCTGCCCCATGCTTATCTGAGAAAGGCTGGACAGCGAAATTTGAGAGTGTGTAGGTATACTGCCCCTCCTTTATCTGAAGCACGACATTGAACCACAACTTAATACCTATCGAGTCATTACCTACTCCGACATGAATAATCTGCCACCCCTTGCTGCTGAAAGAGTCGGAAGACTTAGCGTAACGGATGGGAGCTTTGGTAGCGAAACAATGATCCAACCAAATGCTAGCTCGTGTGTGTAGAAGGGCTTGGTTAGCACTGTCTTCCAAAACCACATTGGAATAGGTGATTTTCTTCGTTTCGGAATCTACTGGCAGAACTACAGGAATCGTTTGAGCATAGCTTATAGGGGAAACCAAACCCACCAAACAGGCGCAGCGGAATGCCGTTTTAAGCGCTTTCGGCATAGTTAATAAACGCTGACCAACCCCCTTGAGGGAGTAACCTGCGCCGTTGCGCAAGATCTCAAGAGGCGTTACTTCCATTTTATCTTTTCTTGGCTCCTTTTGCTTAACAGCAGAATTGGAGAGGCCCCGGTAAGGTAGGGCAAACGCTTCATTTGGGGGTTCACGAAACTCATCTCCTACACAGGGTTTTCTGTACTTAGTTAATTGAACCAGTTTCTCGAACTCAATCTGGGCGGTAGCGGGCTTTGCAGAGCTTGCAGGTGCCCACCTTGAGCGGTTCAGGAAAAGGAGGGATTTGGTATCCTTGGATACCAATCTACTGGATAGTACTGTCTGGGCGTCAGTCGTCGCCGATGGCTTTACTCGGATGGTTTTAGGGGGAACAGCCAGAGCAGGATTCGGTCCAGTAGGCCGCTGCCCTCCAGCCCGTAGTTGACTCGGCTCATTCGGCGCAACTGGATGACGGTGGTCACCGTGGCACAGTCTCGGAACAGGTCCGCTTCCAGGCGTTCGGCACATGCGGCCGACAATAACCCTTGCTGCATCCGCCGTAGGTCATCCAGGTACCGCTTGATGAGGGCCCATTGCTCGTCGCTGAGCAACGCCTGCTCATCAGCCCCGCCCTGGCGGAGAAAGAAGTCCATGGAGCCATGGTATTGGTTATATACCGCGAGCCGTTTAACGGTAAGCAAGCTGCAGTCCGGGATCCGCGGCGCATTTCTCCGGACGGCAGCACGGATCGCCACACGCCGAAGCAGCAGCGCCAGCAGGTATGGCAGGGCCAGAACCGCCAGGGCCACGGCCACCGCCAGGACCCCGAGCGCCAGCACGGCCAGGAGCACTTTGACGACTCGCCGTAGCAGTTCCATGAGGCGGCCGGCCGTGAGCCAATACCACATCACAAACCCGCCCACGACCAGCAGCGCGGGCCGGAAGGAGTCGAGAAGTCGGATCGCTTGGCTGAGGATAGACAATATGGGTTGAGTGGACTTGTGAAGGAGGGAGAACATGAACAACCAGCTGAGGAGCGAGCTGCACCCAACAGGTCAAGGAATCGGTCCGAAAAGTGAAAGGAGCATACCTGTAGACCCATTACTTTTAACCCTGTTCTTAATTTGATTCTGATGGTTTCATTTACGTCTAATGTGCGGGATGTGCGGAAGCTGCAATATTGGTGGCTGGGATTTACGGTTCTGTTACTCGCCGGCGGAATAGCAACTCTTATCCACAACTACAGAGGACTTGGGTCATTTAGCATGGCTGTTCATGCGAATTTTTCTTTCTTCCATCGAGTAGAGCACCAACTTGGGATATTTGTAATACTGCTAGTGGTGAGTTGTACAGCTCGAAAAGTGGTATGGTGGTTAGCTGTGATCATCATTATTCTGAAAGCCATCTTTCTTATTAACTACCATTTGACCACCGATTTTCGTACGTCGTCCACTAATTATTATAGCGAATTCAGTCATTGTTGTACAATGTTGCATTTAAGATACGTGCCGGGGGTCTTCTTTCATGATGTCATTAGCCTAGTGATCATGTTGAGCCTATATACCTATTGGCTGGTGTTATGTCGGAGGATATTGCGTCAGCATAACAACGCCACGGTTGGCGGTGGAAAAGAGAAGATACAAGGCTAAGCCAGACCTTGATTGAACCGACCTAGGCGTTCATTCAAACGGTCCGAAATCTAAACGAGCGATTGAGGTCTAGTCTGGCACGCGATGATAAGTAGAGTTGCCGAGCGGTTCATAAAAGGGCATATGGTGCGAATTGTCCACAAGTTGGTACTGGACCACGATGGACGGGCAGCGAATGGCAAAGGCTGGGAGTGGCGAGCGGGCATACAGCGTCAGCGTGTCGTGGGCAAAGCGGTACTGGAATGGGTCTAGTCCTTTGACAATGCCAGGTTGACTTTGGTCCTCCCACCCAAGGGGGCGGTCATTATCAGCGACCGTAGAGATTTGTTTGTCGCCCGTAAGGCCCCAGTTGTAGCTCTTGACGAACACCGTGTCGCCTTTACTCGACACGAGCGCCACTCCGTGGTAGTCCCCATTCGCACCGTCGCCACCAGCGCTACAAGAGGTCAGGAGTACTAGGCAACAACTTGCGAACACGCGGTTTTTGAACATGGCGACAAAGTAATTCAGAGGGACGTGACGGAGCGAGAAAGTTCTAGCCACCGGGCAAGCGGTAGTCCCTTAAGCTGTTCAGTAAAACGGTCCAAATACCGAAAGAAGAGTTCAGTGAAAGAGTCCGGAAATGAAACTGCTATAGCGCCGGGCCCATCCAGCCGGAACTTTCTGTTTCTTTGGTGCTATGAAGAAACTACTTTACCTCTCGGCCGTGCTGCTGGCCAGTTGTGGGGAACAAACCACCACTCAAGTACAGTCTGAATCTGTCGCCCGTGATTCAGGTACTGCGGCCAACAAGCCAAAGCCATTAGCTACCACACAAGTATCCGAAACAGAACTGGACCGAATGAACGGTTTTGGCAACGTTCACTTTGGTGACACCCCGGATAAGTTAAAGGGAGCGAAAGAAGACTTTCGTACAGGACCTTTTGCTACTTACGCGCAACATAATCAGGTCAAGCACAAGAATCACATTGACGGAGAGTCCATCTTTTGGGAGTTCAAGGACAACAGGCTTGTAGGTGTCATGTATGTGGTAAATGGGGCCGGTATTAAGCCCTTTATGGAAGCCTTCCACGCTCGATTTGGAGAGCCGACAATGCGCAATGACACGATGTTTTGGCACGGCAGAACGGTATCTGCACTAGCAAATGTTCGTGCTCCTGGCTATAACCCACACAATACGTTAGACTTAGATCCATCGAAAGAGAAAGAGTCCACTTTAGTCATGAGGCTAAAAAAGCTACAGGCCAGCAACTAGCAAACAGGTAACTCCGGACCATGGGGGCAAAGTAACAAGTAGCCCGCGACGGGAGCAGTGGACCTCGGCGAGAAGCACCTCTAGATACTGTCAGGTAGTTCACGCAAAGGGTCATTTTAGGGAGGCTAACAAGGGACCACTCCTCACCTTACTTATTATAAGCTTAGGTCCTCGAGCCAGTTAGGAGGTGGTAGTTGCCTATTGGCACTTCTGGACTACCATCGTATCCTGTACTCGATAGATCCATTTATTCTCCTGCTTTAGATACGAGCCCCTTATCAGAACATATGCGCTGTCACAGACGCCGGTGACTTGCACCCTGAACTTGGCCGAGTCGCCTTCGCGAAGGTCGTGTGGACTATAGCTTAATTCGTATCCAGTTGGCGGCCCAACAAGCTTCATGAGCCCAGCATTCTGTTCAATCCCTTCCTCTATGTCAATTAGGAACTTAGGAGTGACTGCGTAACCATACAGGAGTATTCCTCCTGCCAAAACAATTGTGAACGTAACTAGCGAGTAGGTAAAGATCCTGTGTGTGCGATTGAGGGTAGTAAGGATCTTCTTCATCTAGGACCAAAGTTACTGGAACTTATGATCAGCAAAACGGTGGGTTTACTCGATACTTGCTCCTCCAATTAACGGATGATTTTTGGAGGGTGTTGCCGCCTGCCCATACGGCCTAGAAACACACTGTTTTTAGGCCGTTTTTTGGTGACGTTTATTGGAGGGTCTTTAGTAGCTTTACAACCTACCCTAAACTGATATTTCGATCGCATGAGTGCAGCCACATATTTAAGGTCATTTAAAGCAGCAACAAATCTCATTGCCAAACTAGGCGAAGCGAACGCTTACATGATTTGGGCCATAGGCTTATACTTGGAGGAACCAGATCTAGAAGCATTGGCGTCTGAAGCATTGACTGATGGCAATGATGATAAAAAGGTTGACTTTATTTATCTGGATAGAGATAATAGGAAATTGATAGTTGCTCAAGGCTACTACTCAACCAATGCAAGGTCTTTGAAGGATGTTGCTCCGGCCAATAAAGCTTCTGACTTAAATACTGCATCTGCTTGGCTTTTCTCAGGTGACATTAGTACACTTCCTGATAATCTAAAAAATGCAATATCAGAATTCCGCAAATCATTTGATTTAGGGGAGATTGAGCAAATTGATTTTGTTTATGTACATAATCTGTCAGAGTCGGTTAATGTTGAAAGGGAGTTAAAGACAGTAGCTGGGCATATCAAATCAGCGATAGGTTTGAATTCTCCTATTTCCGTGACCTATAAAGAGTTGGGTTGGTCAACTACGCAAACGCTTTTTGCTAGTCAAAAATCTCACATCACAGTTAAGGATCTGATTTCTGTGCCATATAGCGAATTTCTTAAGCAAGATGCTCCAGGTTGGCAGGCTTTCATATTGTCTGTACCTGGAAAATGGCTTCATGAACTTTTTGCAAAACACGGTGAGTCACTTTTTTCGGCTAACTATAGAGGGTTTCTGGGGATAACTAAACGCAGAACTATAAACAACGCCATTCGTGACTCAGCAGAAAGATTTGAACAAGATTTTTGGGTCTACAACAATGGTATAACTATACTTACAAATAACATCGACATCGTTAGAAAGACGATAACCATTAGTGGAATATCTGTGATTAACGGGGCGCAAACCACCGGGTCACTAGGTTCTATAGATAGCTTGAAGCATCCTATGGATGATGTGAAGGTTCTGTGTAGAATTATTCGTTGTGACGATCCAGCTAAGATCAGTAGTATTGTTAAATATAATAATACTCAAAACGCAATAACTACTTGGGATCAATATAGCGGCGACACGGAGCAGATAAGAATAGCTGAAGAATTTAATCAATTGGGGCATACTTATATTAAAAAACAAGGATTTAGGCCTGGAGGGAATCTCGACGAAATAGGGATCGAAGATGTTGCACAGTCATTGATATCTTTCAAAGGCAGATATGGTGATGCGAATGCTGGGAAGAATAATATATTCATCAGCCCACCATTGTATAAGTTGGCATTTGAGGGGAAGAAAGCAAGACATATTCTCTTTGTGTACTGCATGGCGAGGGCAATTGATGATAGGCGTTTGTCTCTTAAGAATAAAGTCGGCGTGCAACCCTTAATTGATATAGAACAAAAGCAGTTGAA
Organism: Hymenobacter persicinus; assembly: GCF_004167665.1. Classification (GTDB taxonomy): domain Bacteria; phylum Bacteroidota; class Bacteroidia; order Cytophagales; family Hymenobacteraceae; genus Hymenobacter; species Hymenobacter persicinus. Next base: position 22,660 of record NZ_SEWE01000046.1, read on the forward strand.
TCTGCTTCGTAACCTTAGGTTTAAATATTTTTTAATATCATTGTTTCCGTCGATGCTTGAGCCTATACTTGACTGGCCTGTAGATAATGATATGGTTGCATTTAATCCTGTTGCATCAAAAAAAGAAAACCACTCAATAATATCCTTAGTTGCACTGTGTGTGCCGATTGTAAATAAGATATTGTCTATTGTTGTTTCGCAGATAAAGCCGGATAGGCTTAATGAATTAATTCAAGATGAAGCGGAGGTTAAATTATTAAAAAATACTGCAAGCGCTCTGTTAATGGACATGGAGGCAACTCCATCTATTGAGGAGTTTAAAAAAATGGTTTCAGCCAGTTAGGGTGGGAGAAGATGAGAGTCGCTATTTATGCACGTGTGTCGACGAAAGACAAAGGACAAGAAACCCAGAATCAGCTGCTCGACCTGCGCAGCTATGCCCAGGTGCATGGCTGGACCCTTTACCAAGAATACATCGAGGAGGAATCCGGCGGTACCGGCAACCGTACGCAGTTCAAGGCTTTGTTCGCGGCGGCCCACCAGCGGCGCTTCGACGTGGTACTGTTCTGGAGCCTGGACCGCTTCAGCCGGGAGGGAGCCCTGCCTACGCTCCAGTATCTAAACCAGCTGGAGAGTTGGGGCGTCGGCTACAAGTCCTACACCGAGCAGTACCTGGACTCGACCGGGTTGTTCAAGGATGCCATCGTCTCGATCCTGGCCAGCATCGCCAAGCAGGAGAAGGTGCGCATCAGTGAGCGGACCAAGGCGGGGCTGGCCCGGACCGTGGCCAAAGGCACCAAACTGGGAGCGCCCGTCATCGATACCAAAGTCGTCGACCAGGTGCGGACCCTCAAGGCCACCGGCATGTCGAACCAGGCTATTTCGAAAGCCATGGTGATCTCACCTAGCACGGTGGCCAAATACTTAAAGGAAGGTGTGGGAGCGTCCGCGAGATAAGGTGAGGAAGTACCCGTTCAAGTGGGAGGGCATTGCCCTGGTGCGTGCTCCAGAGGCGAATCTTCCGTTCAGAATCACGCACCGCACCCGGCAGGAGTTGCCGGATGGCATCTGGCTCAACGTGTACTTCCTCAACGATGGCCACTGGGACTGCTACTATGAGGACGAACTGCGGCCACCCTGGGGACCGTGGCCAGCAGGGTAAGTAAGGCGTGCCTTTTTTCTGTCCTTCGCTCCAGGTGAGAAAGTGGTGAGGTTTGGGTGCTTCAATTACCCTAAACCCTCATCACTTTTTTATGCGCAAGTCTCTATTACTCGCTCTGGCCTACTCACTCGCCGGCATCGGTACCTGTTCGGCAATTGCCGCACCCCCGCCCGTGAGGCTTATTCCCCGGCCTGTGGTCGATATGCACGAGGCGACCAACTACTCGGTCGACGTGCTGAAGCGGCACATTACGGCTTCCATGCCTGTGTTCAATACGGCCGATCTGAAAATGCCGGCGTTGGTGAACCTAGACTTCCGTGCCAAGCTGGGTAAGGAGCGGGTGCTTCGCCGGCTACATGGCCGCCGCTGGCAGGTGCAGCACAACCGCTATTTCGCCGGTCGGGTGTCGGAAGTGACCTGCGAACTGGTAGCAGTTAATGGCTGAAATCGGGGAAAACTGACACCCGTTTTGCCACCCCTTAAAGAAAATGGCCCTCAGCGTTGCGCTGAGGGCCTTTTCTGTGGTCGTATAAGGAGTCGAACCTTAAACCTTCTGATTCGTAGTCAGATGCTCTATCCAATTGAGCTATACAACCATTTGCCGATTTGGTTCTGCAAAGATAAGGGCAAAGCTTTTAGATGCACAACCCACGGGCCACAATTTCCCGCAAAAAACTTGCAAAAAGGGCGCAAGCGGCTGAAAGTCAGTTTTGATTTTTTTCGTCGTTTGCGGTGCTGCGACCCAGGGCGCGCTTCAGGGCCCGGTCGAAAATGTAATACAGCCCGAATAGGGACACGACCACCAGCCCAATCAGCAGCAGTTTGCCGGTCGTGCCGGTATCATGGCGGTTCAGCAGCGAGTACACGTCCTGGGCCTTGGTGCCGAGCCAGTAAAAAAACAGGCTGCGCGGCAGCATACCGGCCACGCTGCCCAGCAGAAACCGCCGCCGGTCGACGCGCATCACGGCCAGCACGAAGGTCATCAGGGCGAAGGGCAGGACCGGAGAAATGCGCGTGAGGACAATGAGCTGCCAGCTTTCGTTTTTCAGCTCCCGCATCACAGCGTCGGCCTTGGGAAAGTGATGCAGAAAGCTGGTCATCTTGCCGTGGTCGAGGCGGGAGGCCACCTCGTAGCCCACGAAGGCGGCCAGGGCGTAGGCCAGCACCATGCCCGGCAGACCGGCCCAGCCCAGGTAGAACCCCGTGGCCAGGGCCACAAACGTGGTGGGCGTAAGGGCAAAGGCCATGGTGAAGGCAATGACCACGAAATACACCAGCGCCTGCCCCAGCGACAGGTGCTGGAGCAACTCCTGGTTGCGGTAAAGCAGATAACTCAGCGACGAGCTTCCCAGCACCGGCATGGCCACCAGCAGCGCCATGGACAGCAGGGTGGAGGCGTTTTTTTGGAAAAGCTCTTTCAGAAAGGCCATAGGCAGCGAAAAAAAACGGGCCGACTGGAAGCAGCCGGCCCGAAGGTAAAACGAAAGATGGGCCCGAAAGGCTGCATAGTGCCGCCTGGAGCTGCCGTGGAAAGCTTATTCTTCGGCCGTCTTGCCCCCGAAAAAGCGGCGAATAGCAGTCCAGCCGCCCGCCACCAGGGCAATGATTACTTTCCAGAACTTGGCCAGCAGGGCAAAAGCGCCCACCTTGGCCAGCACCTTACCCGCCACCAGGCCCCCGATGCCGTAGGCGGCCACCTCGTCGAGCTTCGGGTCGAAGTCGGCGTACTGCTGGCCCTTGGCAAACTCCACGCTGGTAATGAGAGCGGGAATGGAACGGCGAATTTCGGGCAGCTGGCCCATGCTGCCGACGGCGTTCAGGTTCAGCACGCCCCGCCGCCCGAGCAGGCGCACGTTGTAGTTGAGCGTGTTTTCGGGGCTGGTGCTGAAGCGCAGCTCCTTGGCCCAGTGCAGCACGTTGAGCTTGGCGTCGTAGAAGGGCTTGGCGGCCCAGCCAACGAGCAGCACGCGGCCGTAGCCGTCCTTTTCCCGCTCTTCATTGGCTTCCTCGGTGTCGTTCTGCATTTCCTTGAGCAGGTCGTCGTAGTCGATGTCGGCGGCATCGTCGTCCTGCACGTAGCCGGAGGGGTCGTATTCGACCACGAAAGCCCAGCCGTTGTCGTCGAGCGGGCCTTGGGCCACGGGAAACAGCATGCCCAGCGACTCGCCGTTGGGGTTGCCCCAGAGCTTGGTCAGCACCCGCTCACTTTGCTTGGCGTCGAGGTAGCGGAAACCGGCGGGCACGTTGATGGAGCCCAAGGCATTGGGCAAGGTGATGTGGCCGGTCTGGTAGTGGAGCGTGGCGTGCACCGAGTCGATGTAGGCCTGCTGGCCGGGGTTTAGCGAATCAGCCGGGGCAGGGGCCGCCTGGGTAGTTAAGGTCAGGGCCAGCAGGCCCCACAGCAGTAGAAGTTGTTTCAAAGCAATAAGCGGTTGAGTGTGAATAAGATTTTGCCACCAAGATACTGTCTTTGCCGGGCCAGCCCTAGCGGCGGCCGGAAGTTTGGGCAAAACTTTTCTCTCGTCCGCCTTCTTACCTTTACCGCCCCACTCCGCGTAAACCGTCCTTCTTTTCGACTCCGTAAAACCTCCCCCATGAAATTCGGTACCAAAGCCATTCATGCCGGCGTGCACCCGGACCCCAGCACCGGGGCCATCATGACGCCCATTTTCCAGACCTCGACCTACGTGCAGCGCTCCCCCGGCGACAACAAAGGCTACGAGTACTCGCGCACGCACAACCCCACCCGCACCCAGCTCCAGGACGCCCTGGCCGCCCTCGACAACGGCAAGCACGGCTTGGCTTTCGCCTCAGGCATGGCCGCCATCGACTGCATCGTGAAGCTGCTGCAGCCCGGCGACGAGGTGATTTCGACCAACGACCTGTACGGCGGCTCCTACCGCCTGTTCACCAAGGTGTACGCCACCTACGGCATCAAATTCCACTTCGTGCCCATGCACGACATGACGGCCGTGGAAGCCGCCGTGACCGAGCGCACCAAGCTGATCTGGGTGGAGACGCCCACCAACCCGCTGCTTAACGTTATCGACATTGCCGCCGCCTCGGCCGTGGCCAAGAAAGCCGGCGCCCTGCTCGTCGTCGATAATACCTTCTCCACGCCCTACCTGCAAACCCCGCTGGCGCTGGGCGCCGACATGGTGATGTACTCGCTGACCAAGTACATGGCCGGCCACTCCGACACCGTGATGGGCGCCGTGGTCGTCAACGACGACCAGTTGCACGAGCGGTTGAGCTTCTTCCAGAACGCCTGCGGGGGTACGCCCGGCCCCCAGGACTGCTTCCTGGTGCTGCGCGGCCTCAAAACCCTGCACATCCGCATGCAGCGCCACTGCGAAAACGGCCGCAAGGTGGCTGAGTACCTTAAAAGCCACCCGAAAGTGGGTAAGGTGTACTGGCCCGGCTTCTCGGACCACCCCAACCACGAGGTGGCCGCCAAGCAGATGAACGACTTCGGCGGCATGATTTCCTTTGTGCTCAAAGGCGACGTGAAGGACGATGCCATTGCCGTGCTCGAAAAATTCCAGCTGTTTTCACTGGCCGAAAGCCTGGGCGGCGTTGAAAGCCTCTCGGGCCACCCGGCTACTATGACGCACGCCAGCATTCCGGCCGAAGAGCGCCGCAAAGCCGGCCTGTCGGACTCGCTGATTCGCCTCAGCGTGGGTATCGAAGACGCCGAAGACCTGATTGAGGATCTGAAGCAGGCTATTGGCTAAGCTACCTTCAAAGCTCCGTACTGCACTTCCGCCCGGCCCGTTGGTCGGGCGGTTTTGTTAGGTGGCCGCCGCGGTTTTAAAGTAAACGGCCGCCCCAATCGTCAGTCCCGGTACGCGGCCCGCGTGGGCCGCTAGAGCTTCGGTTAGTTGCACAGCATGAAAACTCCTTCGCAGTTTACGGGTAAGAAATACCTGAATTCGATTCCCACCAGTATGTCGATGGACTACGGGTTGATGGCTCGCCGCTGGCTGACGGGCAAGGAGGAGCGGGAGCCCAAAAAGCCCCTGGGGCCCTTCCGCGCCGACGTAGCCGCCCTGGCCGAGCCCGTGCCCGCCGAGGCGTTGCGCGTCACCTGGTTTGGGCACTCGTCCACGCTCATCGAGCTCGACGGCATGCGCATCCTCACCGACCCGGTGTGGGCCGACCGCGCCTCGCCATCGAAGCTGGTGGGCCCCAAGCGCTTTTTTGCCCTGCCGCTGGCCCTGGCCGATTTGCCGAAACTGGACGCCGTCGTGCTTTCCCACGACCATTACGACCACCTCGACCGGGAGGCCATTAAGGTGCTGGGGCGGACCGGTGTGCCATTTTTCTGCCCCCTGGGGGTGGGCGCCCACCTGCGGCGCTGGGGCGTGCCGGCCGCCCAGATTACCGAGTTGGACTGGTGGCAGGAAGTGCCGCTGGGCACCACGCACCGGCTGGCGGCCACGCCGGCCCGGCACTTTTCGGGCCGGGGCCTGAGCCGCGACAATACCCTGTGGGCTTCCTGGTGCCTGCTCGGGCCCACCCACCGCGTGTTTTTCGGTGGCGACTCGGGGCCGTACGAGCCGGTGTTCCGCGAAATCGGGGCCGCCTACGGACCTTTTGACCTGGTGATGCTGGAAGTGGGCGCCTCCGATGAGCTCTGGGCCGACATCCACATGGGCCCCGACCACGCCCTGGCGGCTCACCGGGCCCTGGGTGGCGGGCCGCTGTTGCCCTTGCACTGGGGCACGTTTAATCTGGCCTTCCACAGCTGGACTGAGCCCGTGGAGCGCCTGCGAGCGGCCGCCGCGCCCGAAGTATGCCTGCTGCTGCCCCGGCCCGGACAACGGGTAAACGTAGCGGATGGGGCCTTGAATTCGGAGTGGTGGCTGAAGCAAGCCCAGCGGTGACCTGGCTTACCGACGGCAGGCGGCTGCGGCATCCTGATGAGCCATACGTTTGGCAAGTTTGGCAGCTATGCCAGCCGGATTGCGGGACAGCCGCAGAAACCTAAAACGGCCGATTCCCGCGGAGGACTCGGCCGTTTTAATTCCAAGAAAAAACATCCGTTACTCGCGGAGCAGGCGGGTTACAAGCTGCCCTTCAGTGGTGCGGGCCAGGTACAGGCCCGGGGCCAGCCCGGCGGCCGGGTGCCAGCTCACGGTGCCATCGGCCTGGCTGGTAAGCTCGGCTACAACCCGGCCCAGGCCATCCACAATCTGGACTACCTGGCGGGCGGGAGTGGCCAGCCGAAACTGGACCTGCTCGCGGAAAGGCGTTGGGTAGGCTGCCAGCTCGGGGCGTAGGCGGCTGGTATGCGCCGCCAGCACCTGGTTAGTGACGAGGAACGTCAGCGTGTGGACCGCGTTGCCATTGGTGGGGCAGGAGTTGTCGGCTACTGCTACGGTGAAGGAATAGCGGCCCAGCGGGAGCGTGGGTGGTACCTGCCAGGTGAGTTGGCCTTGGCCGGGGCCGGTGGCCTGAAACGATGCCCCCGGCACTACGACTCCTACCTGGCTGCTCAGCCGCACCGTTTGGCCGGCGTCGGGGTCAGTACCCTGGAGCTGGAGCATCACGAGCTGACCTGGGGCCACGCGGATAGCCTGATTCAGGGGCTGGGATTGGTTGCCCAGCAAAATGCTGCTCAGCGCCGGGTTGCGGTTGCCGCCACTGTTGTTGCTGAGCACTCGATAGGTGACCTCGCGCGTCACGCGGCCAATATGAGTCCAGGTTGAACCCACGCGGCGGTACTCATCCACGCGCACGACCAGCGCGTAGCTCCCAATGGCCGTGCTGATGGGTTGCGTAATCAAAGCACCGGTAGCGGCGTTCAGCTCGAAGTAAGGTGCCGCCACGCCATTGACGACCCGAAAGGAAAACAGGGGCTGGTCTGCCGAGTACGACCGGGCCGGGTAGGCGACGGACTGCCCGGTAACGGGATCAAAAAAGCTGCCCAACGGATAGGCGGCAAAGCCAATGGGTAGGGGGCAGTCGGCCGGTGTACGTTGCCCCAGAGGCTGCACGGATTGGTAGAGCAGGGAATCTCCATCACTATCAAATGCGCTGAAGCTGTAGTCGTGGGGTTGGTTGGCCGTCAGGTAAGGTAAAGTGGTTGTGGTAAACCTGGGGGAGCTGTTCTGCAGCGCAATCGTATTGTCGAGCATCGCCTCCACGTACATGGCTTTGTCTCTCGAGGTGGTGATATTCAAAAGGTTTTCCGAGCGGTTTTCCATGAAATACCCAATCGACCAGCGGGCTGGGGGCAGCTGAACCAAACCCTGAAACGTGCTAACCAACGCGTAGGCACCCGTATTGCAGCTTGGCAGCGCTTCCCTAGTCACGATGGGATTCTCAAGCCGAGTCTGGAAATTTCCAGGAGCGGTGGGTGAGCAGCCGTTGGTGGTCAGAAATAGGTCGATGGCAACGGTAGCAGACGGGTTGCCCGGATCGGCATAAACCCGAATTGTGAAGCGGTATTGGTAGGGGTTGTTCAAGGTGCCGGCGTACTCGTAGCTTAGGTCGCTGCCCAACAGGTGCGTGGCCCGAGCTGAGAGGGAAGTGCCGAGCGAAAACAGGCTCAGCAATAGCAGGAGAAACAGAAGTCGTGGCCGCATAACAGGTGTCGAAATAGAGTGAATTGTTAAGTAAGGCGCTGACAGTAATGAAGAAAGCAGCCCTAAGGCTGCTTTCTCGGAATGCTATAGAAAAGTACGCCTTTTCGGGCGTAAAGCAAACGGCTACTGCTAGTTACTTGGTCGGCGCGGCCGTAGTGGAGTTGGAGTCCAGAATCTTGAGCAGCTCGTTGAGCTTGGGCGTGAGGATAATTTCGGTGCGGCGGTTCAGGGCCTTGTTGGCCGGCGAGTCGTTGGGGGCCACCGGAATGTACTGGCTGCGGCCCGAGGCCGTGATGCGCTGGGGCTCCACGCCGCCCGCCGTGATGAGGCGGGCAATTTCGGTGGCCCGCAGCACGCTCAAATCCCAGTTGTCCTGCATGGCGGCCGTAGGACGGCTGAAAGCCACGTTGTCGGTGTGGCCTTCCACCACCACGTTCACGTCGGGCTGGGTTTTGAGCACCGCGGCCAGCTGCTTCAGCGCCTCCTGGCCCTTGGGGTCCACCTTGGTCGAGCCCGTTTTAAACAGCAGCTGCTCCGACAACGACACGTACACCTTGCCATCCTTCATCTTCACCTGCAGTTCGGTGCCCTGGAAGCCGCGCAGGGCGTTGCTCACGCTGGCCTTGAGGTCATTGACGGCCTTGTCCTTGTCGGCCAGGGCCTTGGTCAGCTCGGTCAGCTTGGCTTCCCGGAATTGCAGGTCGGCGTTGAGCTTGTCGATTTCGGTGCGGTTCTTTTTCAGCGAGGCATCCAGCTCGCCCAGCTCGGCCTCGCGGCGGGCCAGGTCCTTGGCCACCGTGTTGTAGTCGGCCGACTTGTCGGCCATGGCCCGGTCGGAGTTTTTGAGCAGCTTGTCGTAGGAGTCGGTGAGTTGGGTGTAGAGCGTGCGGGTGCGGCGCAGGGCGTTGCCGTTCTGGGTGGAGTCGGAAATCAGGCGTTTGTTGTTCAGCCGCAGCTCGGTGAGCTCGTCGGTGGCTTTCTGGAGCTCCGTTACGGCTTGGCGCTGCTGCCGCTCAGCTTCGGCCTTGCCCTGCTCGGTGGCCGTCTGGCGGGCGCGCAGATCGTCGTATTTTTTGGAGGTTACGCAGCCTGGCAGCACCGTGGCGGCGGCCAGCGCGGCCGTGGCCACGAACAGAATAGGTTGTTTCTTCACGAAGGACACCGGTTAAAAAAGCGAAGTGGTGACGGCCGGCCCGGGCGGGTCCACCATCCCGCGGCAAGGTAGCGCCCCGCCGCCGCAACTTCCAACCACGGCCCGGTAACGCACCGATTTTCAACCTATATTTGCTTACCCTTCCGGCCGTTTTCACTTCCAACTTCTCCAGAATGGCAACCCAGTCTTTCCCCGTGACGGCCGAAATCGAGGCCCTGCTGCAGCACGAGTGCCGGACCATCGGCCGGGAGTTGCTCCACCTGCCCGGCCCCGACTTTCTGGACCGCTGCTTCGGGCCATCCAACCGCCCGCCGCAGGTGCTGCGCAGCCTCGGGCAGCTCTACAGCCACGGGCGGCTGGGCGGCACCGGTTACCTGAGCATTCTGCCCGTCGATCAGGGCATCGAACATACCGCCGGCTCCTCGTTCGGGCCCAACCCGATGTACTTCGACCCCGAAAACATTCTGAAGCTGGCCCTGGAGGGCGGCTGTAACGCGGTGGCTACCACCTTCGGCACGTTCGGGACCGTGGCCCGCAAGTACGCCCACAAAATCCCGTTCCTGGTCAAAATCAACCACAACGAGCTACTGACTTACCCCAATAAGTTCGACCAGATCATGTTCGGCTCGGTGCAGGAAGCCTGGAACCTGGGCGCCACGGCCGTGGGAGCCACCATCTACTTCGGCTCCGAGCAGTCCAACCGCCAGATCATCGAGGTCAGCCAGGCCTTCGAGCGGGCCCACGAGCTGGGCATGGCCACGGTACTGTGGTGCTACACCCGCAACGACGCCTTTAAGACGGCCGACAAGGACTACCACGTGGCCGCCGACCTCACCGGCCAGGCCAACCACCTGGGCGTGACGTTGCAAGCCGACATTATCAAGCAGAAGCTGCCCGAAAACAACGGCGGCTTCCGCACCCTCAAGTTCGGCAAGACCTTCCCGGCCATGTACGACCAGCTCGCCTCCGACAACCCCATCGACCTAACCCGCTACCAGGTGGCCAACTGCTACCTGGGCCGCATCGGCCTGATTAATTCCGGCGGCGAAAGCCGGGGCGCCACCGACCAGGCCGAGGCCGTGCGCACCGCCATTATCAACAAGCGCGCCGGCGGCCAGGGCCTCATTTCGGGGCGCAAGGCTTTCCAGCGGCCGTTTGCCGAGGGTGTGGCTCTGCTGCACGCCGTGCAGGATGTTTACTTGGATAGCTCCATCACCATCGCCTAACTTGCAGGTCCGAAATCCAGGGAAGCCTGGCGCTGCCAGCAGCGGCCAGCTTTTCTGCCTAACTTCGATAAGCTGGCCGCGGGGAATTCGTTTTCCGTACAGCATTTTCACCCTTCAGCTTCCGGCTGCTAATTTTTCAGAAGAATGTCTTGGTTTAAGCGCGTAGAGAAAGGCATCGTCACCCCGACGGAGCAGAAGAAGGAAACGCCCGACGGCCTGTGGTACAAGTGCCCGGAGTGCAAAACGGTAGCCACGATGGCCGAGCACAAGCGGCTGCTGTACACCTGCGCCAAGTGCAACCACCACGACCGGATCGACTCGGTCGAGTATTTCGAAATCCTGTTTGACGGCAACGAGTTCACCGAGCTCGACGCGGGCCTGAGCTCCGCCGACCCGCTGCACTTCGTCGATACCAAAGCGTATCCGCAGCGCCTGGCCGCCACCCAGAAGTCTACGGGCCTGACCGACGCCGTGCGCGCCGCCCACGGCCAGCTCAACGGCCTCGACCTGGTGGTAGCCTGCATGGACTTCAAGTTTATCGGCGGCTCGATGGGCTCGGTGGTGGGCGAGAAAATTGCCCGCGCCATCGACTATGCCCGCCAGCACCGCATTCCGTTTCTGATGATCAGCAAGTCGGGCGGGGCGCGCATGATGGAGGCTGGCTACTCGCTGATGCAGATGGCCAAAACCTCGGCCAAGCTGGCCATGCTCTCCGAGGCCGGCATCCCCTACATTTCCATGCTCACCGACCCCACCACGGGCGGCGTCACGGCTTCCTTCGCCATGCTCGGCGACTTCAACATTGCCGAGCCCGGTGCTTTGATCGGCTTTGCTGGCCCACGGGTTATCAAGGAAACCATCGGCAAGGACCTGCCGAAAGATTTCCAGAGCGCCGAATTTGTGCTCGAGCACGGCTTCCTCGATTTTATTGTCGACCGCAAGCAGCTCAAGTCCCAACTCACTGACCTGCTGACGATGCTGCAACCCGCGGCCGTCCCCGCCGCGGAGCCCGTGCGCGTGCCCGCTGGCCGCCGCTAAGCAGGATCCGGAGTTTCGGCAAGCTTTTTGGAAAAGCCCATCTATCGCGCATTCGGCGCGGTAGATGGGCATTTTGCTGGACCCCACCGAAAGTAGTAAGCTCGTCCTCAATCAGGTATAGCTTACGGGCTATATTTGGTAAACATTTTGTTGGAAAGTCCAGTAAGCACCTGCAAAAGACCCCGTAACTCCTCCTTTTTCCTTTCACTAATTCCATTCTGATGAAATCTTCCAAATCACTGATGGCCTTATTTATGGCCATGACGCTGTTCTTCGGCTCGTGCGCTACCACCCGCAACCCAAACATTCCGGATGCTAACGGCACGGGCCCCCGCAAAACCGGCATGAGCAAAACGGCCAAGGGCGGCCTGATTGGGGCCGGTAGCGGCGCCGTAGTGGGTGGCGTGCTGGGCCGCGTGATTGGCGGCAAAAACGGTACGGCTGCCGGCGCTATCATTGGGGCTGCCGTGGGTGGTACCGGTGGCGCTCTGATTGGCCGCAAGATGGACAAGCAGGCCGAAGAGCTGCAGCGCGACATGCAGAACGCCAAAGTAGAGCGCGTGGGCGAAGGTATTAAGATCACCTTCGACTCGGGTATCCTCTTTGACACCAACAGCGCCACGCTGCGTCCGGCTTCGATGACGGAAATCCAGAAAATGGCTGCCGTGCTGCAGAAATACCCCGACACGAACGTGCTGATTGAAGGTCACACCGATGCTTCGGGCACCGATGCCATCAACCAGCCCCTGTCGGAGCGCCGGGCCCAGGCCGTGGCAAACTACACCACCAGCCAGGGCGTTGATGCGTCCCGCGTGACGGCTACGGGCTACGGCTCTTCCCAGCCCATTGCCGACAACACCACCGTGGAAGGCAAGCAGGCTAACCGCCGCGTAGAAATTGCCATCTACGCCAACGAAAAGATGAAAAAGGCTGCCGAGCAAGGCCGTCTGTAAGTTTTTCGCAGGCTCTCTCCCTCAAAAAAGACCGCGCCCCGTTGGCGCGGTCTTTTTCGTTGCCGGCCCTCGATGCATTCGGCCGCAAAGGGCGTTTGCTCGAAGTATAAATTAGCTAGTTGATGGTAGCGTTTTTGCACGCCATTAGCCAGTCGTTAGAGAAAAAACGAGAATTATTCTGGCCTGAAAAACAGCTTT
>NZ_SEWE01000047.1 GCF_004167665.1 Hymenobacter persicinus
GGGCTCTACGGCAAACGTCTGCATGCCCGGGAAATGGGGCTTGAGCACTTCCGTCACGGCCGTGATGTGGCCGCCGGTGCCCACCCCGGTGATGTGAAAGTCGAAGCCTTCGGGCGCGTCGCGCAGAATTTCCTGGGCCGTGGTTTCGGCGTGCACCCGGATGTTGGCCGGGTTTTCAAACTGCATGGGCAGCCAGGCCCCGGGTGTGTCGCGCACAATCTCGTGGGCCTTTTCAATGGCGCCCTTCATACCCTTCTCCCGGGGTGTGAGCTCCAGGTTGGCCCCGTAGGCGGCCATCAGGCGGCGGCGCTCAATGGACATCGACTCGGGCATGACCAGGGTAAGCTTGTAGCCTTTCACGGCCGCCACCATGGCCAGCCCCACGCCGGTGTTGCCGGAGGTAGGTTCCACAATCAGGCTGTCGGGGGTGAGCAAACCGTCTTTTTCGGCTTGCTCAATCATGGCCAGGGCAATGCGGTCCTTGATGCTGCCGCCGGGGTTGGCGCGCTCCAGCTTCACCCACACTTCCACGTCGGGGCGGTGGGCAAACAGGCGGTTGATGCGCAGCAAAGGAGTATTACCAATAGTATCGAGAATGGTGTTGGCTTTCATTGGCGAAAGAAAAGAAGGTGTTGAGGTCGGAAAAATCAGATAGAGAAAACGATGTCGGCAGTGGGGTCTTCGGTGCGGGTGACGTGAATCTGAGCGCGGTGGTAGACGCGGGAGTGGGACGGCACGCTCTCGGTCAGCCAGACGTTGCCGCCGATGATGCTGTGGCTGCCCACCACGGTGCTGCCGCCCAGAATCGTGGCCCCGGCGTAAATCACCACGTGGTCTTCGATGGTAGGGTGGCGCTTGAGGTTGGCCATGTGCTTGGCCACGCTCAGCGCTCCGAGCGTGACGCCCTGAAACACCTGCACGTGCGCCCCGAGTACGGCCGTCTCGCCAATGACGATGCCCGTGCCGTGGTCGATGCAGAACGAGGGGCCGATGCGGGCGCCGGGGTGAATGTCGATGCCGGTTTGGGTGTGCGCATATTCGCTGAGCAGGCGCGGCACCCGCGGCACGTGCAGCTGCTCCAGGGCGTGGGCCAGCCGGTGCAGGGCAATGGCGTAGAACCCCGGGTAGGTACTGATAACCTCGGCCAGCCCCTGCGCGGCCGGGTCGGCGGCCAGAATGGCGGTGGCATCCTCCAGCAGGGCTTCGCGCAGGCGTGGTAGGCTTTCCAGGCAGGTAATGGCCACGGCGGCAGCTTCGGCGGCGGGCAGCACCCCGTTTAGCAGCTCGGCCAGCTGGGTTTGCCAGTGGGTAAGCGCCTCTTCCACGGCCGCCGCGCTGGTCAGAGGCCGGGCGGTGCGCTCAGGAAACAGCAGTTGCAGCAGCTGGTCGGCCAGCCGGCAGAAGGCCGGGCCCGCCAGCGGAGCTACAGCCTGCTGGTGGGCCTGGGCCAGGGCGTGAATGAAAGCGGCTTGCATGGAACAGAGGGCAGGTAAGCGGCGGGCAACACCCCACCTGGGCTGACAAGATAGCAGCGGTACAGTATTCAGCAACCAGCCGGCCGGCGGAAGGTTTGCCCCCGGCCGGAGTACAACCGCCCGACGAAGCCTTGCGTTAGCACAACCGGCCGCCTGACGGTCCCAACATCTTCTTTCATTTTCCAACCTCCTCCCCCATGGCTGACACCACCATCACCAAAGTTGACTCCCGCTACTCGCCCACGGGCAAAGACGGCGAAAAATACCTGGCCTCCGGCATCCACGTGGCCATGCGCCTGTGGGAAAATGAGCAGCCCGGCGAAGCCAAGGAAGCCGCTATCCGCCCCTACGAAACCGTGGGCTACGTGCTCAGCGGCCGGGCCGAGCTGCACATCGAAGGCCAGGTGGTGGTGCTGGAACCCGGCAACTCCTGGGTGGTGCCTAAAGGCTCCTCGCATACCTACAAAGTGCTGGAAACCTTCAGCGCTGTAGAGGCCACTTCGCCCCCCGCCCAGGTCCACGGCCGAGAGGAAGCCTAAGCAGCTTTTTCTCCCGTTGGGAAACGCCGGTCCTGCAAAGGCCGGCGTTTTTGTTTATCCTCGTATTTGTACTAAACCTATGTGCAACTCGGCCATGCAAACGCCCCAGCCCACTAACTTCGGCAGCATTTTGCTTTCCTTTTTGGAGCGGCAGAGTCATAATGATACGATTACAAAAAACTACTATATAGCATATTAACCTTTTTGCAAACCTTCTAACCTCGTTCCTCCGGGCTGTAACGGCCTTTTCTGCGTCTCCAGCCCCGCGTTCCTTTTTCGTGTAGCTACACGACACAGATAAACATAATTATTCCTAACCAAACCACGTTAAACCCCGTTTACTAGCCACTTGACCTTTCCCACTTTGGCTATGAAACACTCCCTACTTTATAGTTGCCTGAGCCTGCTGCTTTTCCTGGCCGCCGGCTGGGCCCAGCCGACCCTGGCTCAGCGTTCCTTGTACGTCAACGACGCAGTCCAGCTCGGCGACGTTTTCACCAGCAACCCGGGCAGCGACGTGCTCGGCAACGGCAGCAGCGCCGCGCCCTTTGCCACCGTGGCCAAGGCCCTGGCCAGCGCCGACGCGGCCACTACCACCATCTTCATCGACGCGGGCCGTTACTCCGAGCGGGTAATACTGAACAAGAACATTAACCTGCAGGGCGTCGATACGGCCCGCACGGTATTCGATGGCGGACTGCTGCCGGCCGCCGCCCAGACCCAGGAAACCGGCATCTTCATCACCGCCGCGGGCGGCACTCCGGCCAGCCCCGTCACTATTGCCGACCTGAAAGTGCGGGCCTACGACTTCGGCATTCAGAACGACAACGTTATCAATCACGCCAACTTCCTGCTCGAGGACGTGGCCGTGACCGAAAACCGGCAGTTTGGCATCTATTGGAACGGCTACCTGACCTTCACCGAGAACATCACCTTCCGCCGGGTGCGCGCCACCAAAACGGCCCTCTCGCCCAACACCACCGACAACGGGGCCGGCCGGGGCCTGTTTCTGGTCAATGGCAACAAAATCAACATCCTTATCGAGGACGGCATCTTTGAGCAGAACCGACGCGCGGGCATCGACGTCAACGATGGCAGCATCAGTGGCCTCGTGATTCGGGGCTGCCGGTTCGGGTTCAACCTCGGGCCCGCCATTGCGGTGCTGGGCGCGGCCGGGCAGCGCGACGGCAACGGCGCATTTATCACGCCGGCCGCGCTGCTGGAAAACAACTTTATCCGCAACAACGCCTCCAACGGCATGGAACTCAAAGCCTGCACGGGCACGGGCCGCAGCAGCGGGCCCGGCAGCTTCGTGGTCCGCAATAACTACATCGTGCGCACCATTGGGGCACCTACCAACCTGGCCGATGACAACGCTGGTATCGTCTTCGCCGACCGGGACCGGAGCGTGATTTCGACGGGCGGGGGCGTGACGGCCGACCTGACCACCGGTGGAGCTTACATCCAGAACAATATCATCCGCGGCTACCTGGCCGACCAGCTGCGCACGTTTTTGAATGTAAACGGCTTCGGTATCGTGCTGGAAGGCGCCAACAACAAGGTGTTCGGCAACGTCATTGCCCAGTGCCAGCGCGGCATTCAGGTGCAGGACCGCCCCGCGAACAGCACTGGCTCCACGCCCTTCTTCGACCTGAGCCGCAACCTGGCCCTGATTTCCAGCGGCGACAGTATCGGCAACAACCGCCTCGACAGCTGCACAACTTCGCTACGCGCCGTGAACCTGACCAATGTAGTGAATGCTCCCGGCAACTGGCTGGGCAGCAACCAGGCTACGGTCGTGCGCGGCACCAATGGCCTGAATGGCCTGCTGCTCACGCTGGGCGGCCCGGCCACCAACTTTGCCCAGGTGTCGGCGCTGGAGCCCACGGGCCGCATCGACTACTCGCCCTTTCTGCATTCCGGCGCCGATGCCGCCGCCGCCACGGGCTTTCAAAGCGACCTAAGCTACCTGCACGTCGACGGTTTCGCCCCCAGCGCGGGGGCAGCCGGCCGGCTCCAGGAAGGCCTAACCATGGTGGCTGAGAATGGCACCGTGGAAACTGTGGCTACTACCTACGCCGAAGCGGCTACCGTTACCAAAAGCCTGACGCTCACCAATGACGGCGCAACCACCCTGCAAAGCCTGACGCTCAACGCTCCCGGCAAAACGGCAACCCTGGCGGCTCCTTTCAGCCTGACCGGCACCCTGACGCTGACCTCGGGCCTGCTGCGCACATCCCCCACGGCCCTGCTCACGCTCGTAGCCGGCGCGGCTGCTACCGAGGGCAATGCCAGTTCCTACGTCGAAGGGCCGCTACGCAAGCTGGGCAACTCCGGCTTTGTGTTTCCGCTGGGTAAAGCCGGCCGCTGGGCCCGCCTAGCCGTTTCGGCTCCCTCTGACCCGGCCACGGCCCTGACGGCCGAATATTTCGCCGCGGGCTACGCTACTCGCACCGTAACCCCGCCCCTGCTGCGGGTGAGCAGCGTGGAATACTGGAATCTGGACCGTACCGGCTCCACGGATGCCGTGAGCGTGCGCCTCTACTGGGAAGACAACGCCCGCAGCGGCATCGATGCCTTTGCCCCCGACCTGCAAGTAGCCCGCTTCGATGGCGCAACCTGGGTGACGGCCGGCAACGGCGGCCTCGGTGGCAGCCTGCCCGCTGGCTCCGTGGGGTCGGCGGGCGCGGTGGCGAGCTTCGGCCCTTTCACCTTCGGCTCATCCTCGCTGGTCGTGAACCCGCTGCCGGTTGAGTTGGTCAGCTTCACGGCCACCGAGCCCCAGCCCGGCCTCGTGACGCTGAACTGGCGGACGGCTTCGGAACGAAACAACCGCGGCTTTGCCCTGGAACGCAGCTACGACGCCACGGCCTGGCAGCAGGTTGCCTTCGTGGCGGGTCACGGCTCCACAGCTTCCGCCAGCACCTACTCGCACCAGGACCGGCCCGACCCCGCGTTCAGCGTAGTGTACTACCGCCTCCAGCAACTCGACTTGGATGGCAAAATCAATACTTCGCCGGTGGTAGCCCTGCGGCGGGGACCGGAGCGCGGCGCGGCTACGCTGCTCGCGCTGGCCCCTAATCCGGCCGCGGCGTCCACCAAACTGCAGTTTTCCGCTCCCGTGGCCGGCCCAGTCCTGGTTACGCTGACCGACTTGTCGGGCCGGGTGCTGCTGCGCCAGAACCTGACTGTCGACGCTGAGCTGATGCTGCCAGATGCTCTGCCGGCCGGCACCTACCTGCTTCGGGCCACCGGCCGCGGCGTGACGGGCAACGCGGTGCGCCTGCTCAAGCTGTAGAAACTCGTCGAGTTGAAAAAGAAGCGCCGGAGCTGCTGAAGCAGTTCCGGCGCTTTCTGGTTTTGCGGTTCCGGTAGGGGTTAGCGTACCAATTCAATAGAGCTGATTCGGTCCCCGATTTCCAAGCGGCTTACCACGTCCATGCCCTGCACGACCTGGGCGAAAATAGTGTAGCGGCCGTCCAGGTGGGGTGTGGGGGCATGGGTAATAAACCACTGGCAGCTCTCGGTATCTTTGCCGGCCGAGGCTAAGCCCACGGCGCCTTCGCCGTAGTGCAGGTCGGCAAATTCGGAGCGTAGGTTATAGTCGGAGCTGCCCCAGCCGTCGCCGCGGGGGCAGCCGCCCTGGGCCACGAAGTTGGGCACCACGCGGTGAAAGTTTTTGCCGTTGTAGAACCCCTGCCGCACCAGCGCCACAAAGCTGGCCACCGAGCCCGGCGCGTCTTCTACCAGCAGCCGGAACGTCACGTCGCCCTTGCCCGTGTGTACCACGGCCCGCTGCCCGACCGGAATAGCCTGCACGAAAGCCCAGTCGATGGGGTGCGAGGCGGCCTTCGCCACGGGCAGCGGCACGGCCGGCACTTTATCCAAAAAATCAATGGTCTGCTGCAACGACTGCCAAGCCTCTAGGTCGCGGGGCAGCAGGAGCTTGTCGCGGGCCTGACGCAGGAACACCGTGTTGGCAAACAGGCGGCGCATATCCAGCTTCGGGTCGCGCATGGCCTCGGCGGCAATACCGAGCAGGGCCACGTCGCCGGTACCGATGGCGCGCTGAAGCAACAAGGCAAAGGCGGGCTGCAGCTCGGTCGGGAAAGCTGGATTGCTGCGCATCGCTACCAGCGCCTCCAGCCCGTAAGTGCCTACCACCACCGGCTGCCCGGCCGTGAACGTGGCCTGGGCCACAAAGTCGTAGGCAGCCGGATCCTCGCCCAGCGCTTTGAGCAGATACCCCTTTTCGTAGGGGTCGGCCGTGGCCGAGTACCGCTCCTGTACCGCCGCGCGAATGGCAGCCTGCGACTCTCCACCCTGCTTGAGGGCGGCGGCCAGCAGCGTGGCCCGCACCCGCCAGGGCGCTAGGCGGTTCGCTTTTTCGAGCAGCCCGCTCCCGGGCTCCCCTTTGGCGTGGTTTAGGAAAAACTCGGCCGCGGTGAGGGCCACCTGCTCATTGGCGTCCGTTAGGGCATCCCAGGCGGCCTCTTTCACGGGCGCATACTGGGCTGTCGTCATGGCCCGCAGGGCGCTGAGGCGGACGCGGTAGTCCGGGTCGCGCCGGGTCAGGGCCGAGAGGGCCGCGGGTACGTTGCCAGCTTGAGAAGCCTTACTCAACGCGGCAGCGGCGGTGCTACGCACGGCGTAGCTGGGGTCGTTCTGGGCCACGGCCACGATGGCCGCCGCGTAAGGCGTCAGATTCAGCCCGCGGGTGCGGGCCAGGGCGTTGGCCGCGGCCAGCCGGGCGCCGTAGGGGTTGGTTTTGCCCAGCAATTGCACGGTGCGGGCCACGGCGGCTTCGGAAGTCAGCCCGCGCAGGCCGGCCCGGTACAGGCCCCAGGCCTGCCCGGCCAGCGCCGCGGTGTCGGTGGCCAGGGCGGCCGGCAGCTTCACCAAGGAACTCAGGCCGGCGCGGGAAGTGCACTTGCCCAACGCCTCGAGCACGTAACGCCGATTGGTGGCGTCGGGATCCGCGGTGAGGCGCTGGCGCAGGGTTCCTTCGGCAGTGGAATCAGCAGTTTGCCCCAGGGCGTAAGCGGCCGCGCGGCGCACCAGCAGGTTGTCGTCGGTGAGGCGGGCGCTGAGGGCGGCCGTAGCGGCTTTGTCCTGGACCGAGGCAAAGGCCAGGGCGGCCTCGCGGCGGTACTGACTTTCGGGCCGGCTCAGAAACGGCAGCAGCGCCTCGGTAGCCCGCTCATCCTGGGCCGTGGCAATCTGGCGCAGCACGGGGTCCGTGAACTTATTGGTGACGGCGGGCGCGGCCGTGGGGGGCCGCGAAACGCAGGAAAACAGAACGGGGCTCAGGCAGCCGGCCACGGTGAGGGCACGGGCAAAACGGCGTAAGACAGGTTGGCTCATGGGTGACCGAAAGTAGCCAAAATCCGGCGGCGGCGCTAATCCGGACGCCGGACGCCCGTCCCCTTTAGTGGCCCACGGCAGCGCTGAGCACCGCGTCGAGGTGGGCAAAGAGCTCCTCGTTGCCGGCCTGCGCGTAGCTGCTCAGCGCCTTTTCAAAGCCGCTCAGATCGTAGAGAAATGCTTTGAGGCCGTCGGCGGTGATGGCGCTGAAGTGGCGGCCGTAGCCGAGCTTTTCCACCTCGGCCGCGTTGAGAAACTGCTCGAACTGGGCCGGAATCGGAATGGCGCAGATGGGCTTGTGCAGGTACACGGCCTCGCTGATCAGCGAAAATCCCCCGTTGGTAACCACGGCCCGGGCGCTGGCCAGGTCGTCGATGAAGCCCTGCTCACTGAAGGCCCGTAGCTGCACGTTACCGTGGTTTTCTTCCTTGTTGAACCCGTAAACCCGGAATTCCTGACCCGGCAGCTCCTGCAGCAGGGGCACCAGATCCTTCTGGGTGGTGGCCGACTGGTACACCAGCACGTGCCCCCCCCTGGTAGGCTTGGCGGCCAGAATTTCGGGCCGGATAATGGGCGGCACCAGCGTGGTAGCCGACTTGGTGACGGGCAGGGGGAAGAAAGTCGTAATCAGGTAGTGGCGGCTGCGGGGCAGCTTGGCCCGCACAATCTGCTGGGCCAGGGTGCGGTTGCCCCGCTCGGCCCGGGGCACGGCCACGTCCAGGGCCGCGCGGCTGATAATCTGCATGTTGTCGATGCTGACGACGGGCAGGCGGCGCCACTTGGCAAAAAAGTAGCTGAACGACTCGAAGTCGGAAATGACCAGCTCGGGCGTGAAGTCGCAGAGCAGCTCCCGGTACTTGGCGAAGTTGACGCGCAAACTCTCGGGCGCCGTGCGCAGCGTGAGGGCCGCCGTGCGCGACTTCGACACCGTCAGGTTTTTGTAAGCCAGGTGGAAGCCGCGGATTTCGTGCACCCGGCCCGGGAAGTTGGCCGCCAGCACCTGGTAAGCCCGGGAGCTGCTCACCACGCACACGTTGTGGCCCTGGCTGAGCAGGTACCCAATGACGACTTTACTGCGGGTTGCGTGGCCCAGCCCTTCGCCGGGCACGCCGTAGAGAATGTTCATTTGGCCCAGGCTTTTTGCAGAATGTGCCCGTCGGTGAGGTCGAGCTGCACCGACCAGCCAATCCAGTTGCTGGCCCACAGCTCCCCGTTGGTTTCCCAGAGGTCCATGTACGGATTGTCGACGGCGCCGGAAACCGAAGGCAGCACTTCGGCCTTCCACAGCAGCTCCCCCGCGGCCGAAATGGCCGTCACGTTGTTGTTGTACAGAATTCCCAGCGGCGACTCCTCCAGCAGCACGTAGAAATTATCCACGGGCAGCAGCTTGGTAATGGTGTAGCGGGTTTGATAGAGCACTGCTCCGTCGTGCAGAACCTGGTTTCGTTGGCTGCTAATCATGCAAAAGGGTGAGTAAACGCGGATGGGATGGGGGCGCAAGTAACGGAAATCAGACACAAGCGCAACACGGCCAGCACCGGGCCCAGCACCGGCAGCTTAGCGCTGGAGCGGGGAAAGAAAGGAAATATAGCAGCCCACCGCCTCCGTTCGGGCGACGGGCACGGGCCGGCCCGCCACAATAGCCGCCAGCGCGTCGCGCAGTTCCTGGTGGCCCGTCACGAGCCGGCGCTGCCCCAGCCGAACGTAGGAATCGTCGATGCGGCCCTGGTAAAGCACGGTCTGGTCATCGGCGGCCGCTACCACTACTTCGGGGGTGATGCGGGCCTGAAAACGGCGGGCCAGGCGCTGCTTTTCGTCGGAGCGAAGCGGGAAAGGCACTTTGTAGCGCTTGCCAAACAGAATGATGTCGGCGGGGCGGGTCTGGGCATCCGGAAACAAGCCCACGAAACGGATGCCGCGCCCGGCGTAGGCCGCGTGCAGCTCGCGCAGGGTGAGCGTGGCCGTTTGGCTGATGGGGCAGGTGTCGGCCAGAAAGACGTACACCGTGGCCTTGACCTCTGCCCCCGGGGCCTGGGCGCCGGTGCCCGCCCCCAGCAGCACCAGCAAGCTGAGCACCCACCAGAATTTTTGCTTCATTCTACCCATACGTTGCACTCCGAGGCCCGAAGTTCGTTAGAAACAACATTTTCAACCTGCTAACAGCCGCTGTGGCCGCCCAGCCCCGGGCTGCTATCCAGACAGCGGGTTGGCTCGGGCGGTTCCCGTCGGGGATGTTCAGCCCGAGGAGAGTACTTTCGGCTTGGTTTTGGCGCCGCCGCCAGCTTCCCCCTTCTTTTCCACCGCTACTTTTCGCTTTTCTGCTGATGAAACGGCTTTTTTCGCTCCGCTTCGGACTGGTGCTGACCGCGCTGGCCACCTTGGGTACCACGGGCTGCATAGCCCCCCGGGCCGTGACCAGCACGGGCAAAGTTACGCCCCGCGGCGAGTTTCGGGCCGGCGCCAACCAGTCGTTCAACATTCCCTCCGAAACCATCGGCAAAACCGGCTCCGTGGTGAAGGAAGCCGCCACCCAGCTCGCCAGCCAGGACAAAGTGGAGTACTCCGACCTCGTGGACAAGGTGCAGGTAGCGGCCCTGGCCTACGTGCTCGACCCGGTGCAGCCCGCCACCGACCTGTACGTGCGCTACGGCGCCTTCGACCGCCTCGACGTGGGCTACAAGTACGCTTTCGGCTCCCACGTTTTTGACGCCATGTATCAGTTTATGGGCCCCACCGGCACGCCCGAGCGGCCTGAGGGCCCGGCCGGGGCGCTGTACGGCAGCATCGGGCTGCAGTACGCCACCCAGCGCGCCAAGCTGCCGAGCATTCCCTACCTCGACGACATCGACGGGCTGCTGCGCTTCCGGGCCACCCGCCACGACTTGATAGTGCCGCTGGTATTCAGCCACTCGTTTGGGCCCGAGGAGGAAGTTGGGGCCGTGTCGTTCGGGGCCGTGTACACCCACAGCTTTCTGCGCTACGGCTTCGACCCGCGCAACATCTACGTGAAGGGCTCCACTACCGAGCTGCTGCCCACGCTGCCCGAGCAGAAGCGCAGCTTCTCGTCGTACGGCACGTTCGCAAACGTGAAAATCGGCTACCGCTACGCCTACATCATCCCGGCATTTGCGCTCTATTACCAGAACTACGGCACCTATCAGCTGCTCAACAACCAGACGGCCAAGCTCAAAGGCTTCACCTTCATTCCGTCGGTGGGCGTGCAGTTCCGCATTCCAACTTCGCGCAAGTAGTTGTTCTGCTCCCAGTTGCCCGGCCATCCATGCAGGATGGCCGGGCTTTTTTTATGCGGAAAATTTCAGCGTGGACGCCATTTGCTCCGAATTCAATATTCTAGCTATCAATACCTTAACTTCGCAATTCTGTTATTCGTGCTTCTACCCCGCGCAAGCCAATGTTACTTTTTTGTTAACTTGTACCCCTTGCTTTGAAATTCCCCCCTCCGCATGCTTCAGTTTTACCTTAATAATCAGCGCATCCGCACCGAGCAGCCGGCGGGTAGCACCCTGCTGGATTTCGTGCGCTACAACCAGCACCTGACGGGCACCAAAATCGGCTGCCGCGAGGGTGACTGCGGAGCCTGCACCGTCTTGGTGGGAGAGCTCCAGCCCGACGGCCAGGGGGTGCGCTACCAGTCGATGACTTCCTGCCTGACCCCGCTGGGCAATGCCCACGGCAAGCACATTGTGACGGTGGAAGGCATCAACGCGGCAGCCGGCACGCTCACGCCGGTGCAGCAAGCCATTGTGGAAAAAGGCGGCTCCCAGTGCGGTTTCTGCACCGTGGGCTTCGTGATGTCCTTGACCGGCCACGCCCTGAGCCACAAGCCCGCCACGCCGGCCAGCGGCCTGGCCGCCATCGACGGCAACATCTGCCGCTGCACGGGCTACAAGTCCTTGGAGCGCGCCACGGCCCAGCTTACTGCCCAGCTCGAAGCCCGGCCGGCCGAAAACGTCGTCGACTGGCTCAGCGACCAGCAGTTTGTGCCCACCTACTTCAAGGATATGCCGGGTAAGCTCCAGACTCTGCAAGCGGAGTTGCAGGCTGCCGCGGCTACAAACCAACAGCCCGCAACCCGCAACCAACTCCTCGGCGGCGGCACGGACTTGCTCGTGCAGCGCCCCGAGCAAGTCCGTGCCGTACCCGTGGAGCTGCTCTACGACCAGCAGCACCTGCGCGGCATCCGCCAGCAGGCCGACGGGCGCGTGGTGCTGGGCGCGGCAGCCACGGCCGAAAACCTGCGCGACTCGGCGCTGATGAACGCGCTGTTTCCCCGCCTCTACGACCACCTCAAGCTGGTGTCGAGCACCCCGATTCGCAACATGGGTACCGTGGCCGGCAACTTTGTCAATGCCTCCCCCATCGGCGACCTGACTATTTTCTTCCTGGCTCTCGATGCCCGTATCACGCTCGAAACTGCCGCCCGTCAGCGCCGCGAAATTCAGCTGCGCGACCTGTACCGGGGCTACAAAACCCTGACCAAGGAAGCCGACGAGCAACTGGTGGAAATCAGCTTCGAAGCCCCCGCCCCGACCGACTTCTTCAACTTCGAGAAAGTCAGCAAGCGGACTCACCTTGACATTGCCAGCGTGAACTCCGCCGCCTGGGTGCGGGCCGAAAATGGCGTGGTGCAACAGGCCCGCCTCTCGGCCGGCGGCGTGGGCCCTACCCCGCTGTTTTTAACCAAAACTGCCGAATTCCTGGTGGGCAAGGCTATCAGCGCCGACACCCTGACCGCGGCCAACGAGGTGATGCAAACCGAAATCAGCCCCATCGGCGACGCCCGCGGCACGGCCGAGTACAAGCGCCTGCTGCTGCGTCAGCTGCTGTTTGCCCACTTCCTGCGCTTCGCCCCCGAGCGGCTTTCGTTGCGGGAGCTGGTGTAGTTTGTAAGAGTAAAAAGTAGGACGTCATGCTGAGCGCAGCCGAAGCATCTCTACCGCAGTGGTAACTAAATTACTTTGGCAGTAGAGATGCTTCGCGAGGCTCAGCATGACAGACGTGTTTGAAGTAGCCCTAAAGAATACTGGTTTGACTAAAACCGGTTGTTCTCCCCGAATTCCCTCTCTCCATGAACCACCTCGACCCGGTGCGCCACGTGCGCGGCGAATCCCAGTACGTTGACGATATTCCCACCCAGCGCGGTACCCTGCACGCGGCCGTGTTCGAGTCGCCGCTGGCCCACGGCAAGCTGCTGAGCCTCGACTTCTCGGCTGCCCTGGAGCAGCCTGGCGTGGTGCGCATCCTCACGGCCCGGGACATTCCCGGCGAAAACCAGATTGGCGGCATCGTGCCCGACGAGCCCCTGCTGGCCGAAGGGCACGTGCACTTCCGCGGGCAGCCCGTGGCGCTGGTGCTGGCCGACACCGAGCATCAGGCCCAGGCCGCGCTGGCCTTTATCAAGGTCGAAATCGAGCCCCTGCCGGTTATCGTTGACCCACGGGTGGCGGCGGCCCAGGGCGAGCTGATTGTGCCCCCGCGCACGTTCAGCCTCGGCGACCCAAGTGCGGTCTGGAGCCAGTGCGCCCACGTATTTGAGGGCGTGGCCGAGTCGGGCGGGCAGGAGCACCTCTACATCGAAACCCAGGGCGCCTACGCCTACCCCACCGAAATGGGCGGACTGCGCATCATTTCCTCCACCCAGGGCCCCACGGCCGTGCAGCGCCACACGGCCCACGTGCTGGGCATTGGCATGCATCAGGTGGAAGTTGACGTGACCCGCCTGGGCGGGGGCTTCGGTGGCAAGGAAGACCAAGCCACGGTCTGGGGCGCCCTGGCCGGGCTGGGCGCTTTCGTGGCGCGGCGGCCCGTGAAGCTGGTGCTGGACCGCATGGCCGACATGCGCATGACCGGCAAGCGCCACCCCTACTCTTCCGACTTCCGCATTGGCCTCGACGCCGACCTGCGCATTCTGGCCTACGAAGTCACGTTTTACCAGAATGCCGGCGCCGCCGCCGACCTGTCGCCGGCCGTGCTGGAGCGGACCCTGTTTCACGCCACCAACACCTACTTCATCCCGAACGTGACGGCCACGGCCTACAGCTGCCGCACGAATCTGCCGCCCAACACCGCCTTCCGGGGCTTTGGCGGGCCCCAGGGCATGTTTGTGATGGAGTCGGCCATTGTGAAGGCGGCCGAAACCCTGGGCGTGGAGCCCAGCCTGATTCAGCGCCGCAACCTGCTGCGCGAAAACGACCTGTTCTCGTACCGACAGCCGGCCGAAATGTGCAACGCCGAGCTTTCGTGGGACACGGCGGACCAGATTTACGACCTGGAGAAAAGCCGGGCCGAGGTAGCTGCTTTCAATGCCCAGAACGAGCAGTTCAAGAAGGGCCTGTCGGTGATGCCCATCTGCTTCGGCATCAGCTTCACCAAGACGCCCATGAACCAGGCCCGGGCGCTGGTGCACATCTACACCGACGGCTCGGTGGGCATCAGCACCGGGGCGGTGGAAATGGGCCAGGGCGTGAACACCAAGATTGCGCAGGTAGCGGCCCAGACCCTGGGCATCTCCCCCAGCCGCATCAAGGTGGAAAGCACCAACACAACCCGCGTGGCCAACACGTCCCCTTCGGCGGCCAGCGCCACGGCCGACCTGAACGGCAAAGCCACCCAGCTGGCTTGCCAGGTGCTGCTGGAGCGGCTGCTGCAACACGCCTGCCTGGAATACACGCTCAATTACGAGGGCCTCGAAATCAAGAATGAGCAGGTGCTGGCCGCCGGCGTGCCCGCCGACACAACCTGGGAAAAGCTGGTCTCGTCGGCGTACTGGAAGCGGGTGAACCTGACCGAAAACGGCCACTACGCCACGCCCGACCTGCACTTCGACCCGGTTGTCAACCAGGGCTACCCGTTTGCCTACCACGTCTACGGCACGGCCTACACCACCGTAACCGTGGACTGCCTGCGCGGCACCTACACCTTCGACGCCATGCGCATTGTGCACGACTTCGGGGAAAGCATGAACCCCCACATCGACCTGGGCCAGATTGAGGGCGGGGCGGTGCAGGGCATCGGCTGGATGACGCTGGAAGAGCTGATTTACAACGATGAAGGGCGCCTGCTGAGCAACTCGCTCAACAGCTACAAAATCCCCGACCTGTACGCCGTGCCCGAGCAGATGCCGGTGCACTTCCTCGACACGCCGGGCCACCCGCGGGCTATTCTGCGCTCCAAGGCCGTGGGCGAGCCGCCGCTGATGTACGGTATCGGCGCTTACTTCGCCGTGCGCGACGCCATCCGTGCCTTCCGCCCCGGCCACCAGGCCGACTTTTCGGCCCCCATCACGCCGGAGAAAGTGCTGTTGAACCTGTATCCGGCCAAAGTTGTGGCGCCGGTAAAGCAGCCGGCAGTTTCGGCGGAGGTGTAGACAGTAGCGGCTTCTGAAAAAAGTCAGCACGTCATGCTGAGCGAAGTCGAAGCATCTTTCCCGCTTCGTTGTAGTGGTAATTACCACTGCGGGAGAGATGCTTCGCGGGGCTCAGCATGACGTTCTTTTGTAAATTAAGTTGTAACCGTGTACCCAACCTCTTCCTCTTCCCGGCCCCGCGACCTGCTGGTGTGGCAGCACGCGGCAACCCACCTGCGGGCGGGCCAGCCCGTGACGCTGCTGTGCGTGCTCAGCAGCCACGGCAGCAGCCCGGGCCGGCAGGGCTTCAAGATGAGCGTGGCTCCCGACGGCACGGCCGGCTCCATCGGGGGCGGCATCATGGAGCATAAGTTCGTGGACCTGGCCTGGGCCAAGCAGCGGGAAGCCGATTCAGCCGTGGTATTGCGCCCCCAGATTCATCGGCGCGAGGCGCCCACCGACCGGTCGGGCATGATTTGCTCCGGCGAGCAGGTTGTGCTGCTGTTTCCGCTGAAGCCAACGGATCTGCCGGCTGTGGAAGCCTGCCAACGCGCCCTGACAGAGTTTTCCGCTTCTTCTTTTCGTCTCTCCGATGCCGGTCTGCAGGTGGTACCTGCCCCCGGGCAGGCTTCCGCTTTTCAGTACCGCGAGGGCTCAGACTGGTCGTACGAAGAGCGGCTCGGTTTCCGCGACCAGGTCACGATTGTGGGCGGCGGGCACGTGGCGCTGGCCTTGTCGCGGGTGCTGGCCACGCTCGATTTTGAGCTGACCGTGCTCGACGACCGGCCCGGACTGAACACGCTGGAAGAGAATCCCTACGCCCACCACAAGCGCACGGTGCCCTACGACACCCTGGCCCGGGAAGTCGCGTCGGGCCCCAACCAGTTTATCGTCATCATGACCTTCGGCTACCGCCCCGACGAGGTGGCCCTGCGGCAGCTGCTTAGCCACGAGGTGAAATACCTGGGCCTGATGGGCAGCAAAGCCAAGATCAAGGAGCTGATGGCCTCAATGCGGGCGGCGGGCTACTCCGAGGCCCAACTGGCCCGGGTGCACGCCCCCATTGGCCTGCCGATTCAGAGTCGCACCCCGGAGGAAATTGCCATCAGCGTGGCTGCCGAGCTGATTCGGGTGCGCAACTCGGCTTAGTTTGCCGGCCAGCGCAGACTTTAGTTCTGGCTGCTTTCGCCTTCGTTGCCCCGCAGGTAGCCCTCGGTGAAGATGTGGTACTGGTCGAAGATGGAGCGCACGGAGCGGCGCAGAATCACTTCGCCCTGGGGCCCGGGCGGCACCGTGACGCCGGAAGCGTAGCCATTCCACACGGCCCGGTTGGTGCGGTTATCGACGAGGGTGATGAGCAGTGTGCCTTCAGCCAGCACCATGCGGATGGGCTCGTAGCCCTTGCGCTCGTCTTTCGGGGTGTTTTCGTCTTCCACGGCCCCATTATCCACCCAGCGGGTCAGATCTTCCTGGGCGTAGCCGCGGAAGGCCATGGTGCCCTCGAAAACCCGGAAAATCACCAGCAGATCGGGACGGTTGCGGGCCGGACGGTAACCCTGAATCTTCATGCGGGTGCGGATGGCGTCCCGCAGCACTTCGCCCACCTTACTCGTGTCGGCCGACACGCCGGTGCCCGTCACGAACTCGTAGGTGCGGTAGCGCCGGAAGTTGCCGGAATAGCTGTAATCAGATTCAATTCGGGCTTCGCGGGAGGCAAAACACCCGGACAGGGCCAAAGCGAGGGCCAGCCAGAGAGGAACAGACAGTTTCATACGACGCAACTAGATGGGACACCCTTTTCAAGTTACGACATACTCGGAGGTTATAGATTGATAGTCAGCCTAAAACCTGTATAAAATTTTGGCTTAACCAGACTGGGGGTCCGTGGACCCGCTTTCAGGCTGACCGCGGTGCAGCTAGCGGTAGCCGGCAGCCTGCAGGGCAAACAGCTCGGCGTAGCGGCCACCCTTGGCCAGCAGCTGCTCGTGGGAGCCGATTTCCACGAACTGCCCGTTTTCGATGACCAGAATACGGTTGGCCATGCGCACGGTGCTGAAGCGGTGGGAAATCAGGATGGCGGTTTTGCCCTGGGTGAGTTCGGCGAAACGCTGGAACACCTCGTGCTCGGCGCGGGCGTCGAGGGCAGCGGTGGGCTCGTCGAGAATCAGCAGCTGGGCGTCGCGCATGTAGGCCCGGCCCAGGGCAATTTTCTGCCACTCGCCCCCGCTCAAATCCACGCCCCCGGCGAAGCGGCGGCCGATGATCTGGTCGTAGCCGCCGGGCAGCTTTTTCACCACCGAGTCGGCCAGGCTCTGGGCGGCGGCCGACTCGATCCGGGGCTGGTTGTCCTTGTCCTCGATGCGGCCCACGGCCAGGTTCTGGCCCGCCGAAAGCTGAAAGCGCACGAAGTCCTGGAAAATCACCCCGATTTCCTGGCGTAGCTCGGCCGGATCGTACTCGCGCAAATCGTATCCGTCGAGCAGGATGCGGCCCTCGGTGGGGTCGTAGAGGCGGCTGAGCAGCTTCACCAGGGTGGTTTTGCCGGCCCCGTTTTCACCTACCAGCGCCAGCTTTTCGCCGGCCCGCAGCTCGAAATTCAGCTGGCGCAACGCCCACTTTTCGGCGTTGCGGTATTTGAAGCCCACGTTTTCGAAGCGGAACCCTTCCCGAATGGGGTGGGGAAACGGCCGGGCGGGCCGGGTTTCGTCGCGCACGATGCGGGGCTTGAGGTGAAAGAAGTCGAAAAAGTCCTGCAAGTACAAAGCGCCGTCGGCCACCGAGCTGAACCGGCTCAGGATACCTTCGAGCAGCCCCCGCATCCGGGCGAAGGAGCCGGCCAGGAAGGTGAGCTGGCCGATGGTAATCTGCCCACGCACGGCCTGGCTGATAATGTAGACGTAGGCCGCGTAGTAGCCCGTGGCGCCCACCCCGGCGAAGAATGTGCCCCAGCCCGCCCGGCGAATCACGAGGTCCTTGTTCTTCTGGTAAAACTCGTCGGACAGCAGCCGGAACCGGTCAATCAGGAAGGGCGAGAGGCCGAAAATCTTGACTTCCTTAGCCGTTTCGTCGGAAGCCCCGGTCTGGCGCAGGTAGTCCAGCTCGCGCCGTTCGGGCGTCCAGCCGTGTACGAGCGAGTAGCTGCGCTCATTGAAGTGGGACTCGCCCAGAAACGCCGGAATCACGGCCACGAGCAGCAGCAGGAGCCAGGGATTGAAGGTGACCAGGCCCACGGCCAGAAAGGCCATTGTAATGGCGTCCTGGGCCTGGCTGAGCACCTGGGCCATGAGCACGGTGCGCGACAGGGTCTGGCGGCGGGCCCGCTCGAGCTTGTCGTAGAAAGTGCTGTCTTCGAACTGGTCGAGGTCCAGCTCGGCGGCGTGTTCCATCAGGCGCACCGAGGTGCGGTTGGCAAACAGGTCGCCGAGCAGGGAGTCGAGCAGGGCCACGCCCCGGCCTAGGGCGTCGGAGACGATGGCCAGGCCGAATTCCAGGGCTACCAGCGTCAGCACCGGCGTCAAGGTGCGGTCGGCGGCGGGCTGGCGGCTGAGCTGGACCACCGCGTCGAGGATGAGTTGGCCCACGTAGAGCATGGCCACCGGCAGGGCCGCCCGCAGCAGGCGCAGGGCCACGTTGCCGAGCGTGAGCCCCGGACTGGTCTGCCAGATCAGGCGCAGAAACTCGGGCAGGTTTTTCAGGGCCGAAAATCGTTCCCGTACCGAAACGGCGGGCTTGCCGTCGGGGCGGGGCTTTTTGGCGGAAACGGCAGTTAATAAATCAGAGTACCAGGGCATAGGCCCCGGCTACGGCACACTTCGGGCCGAGGTTTGAGAGCCGCCGTTTTGGCAGGGAGCCAGGTTTTTCTCGGGAAGACGTGCGGCGGGCCGGGCGCCGTCTTTTCGACGTGCCCTGCACGCTGTCAATTAGGGCAGAGCAAGCAACTGCTCCGCTTACCGGGCTTTGCCTAGGTGTACTGCCAGCCTTTAGCGGGGTAGATTTAATGGGGCCAGAAAAGAACCCGACCTTGCATACTGTACCCACCGCTATAGTGAGCTATACCACGCGTTCTGGGCCCCCTACCCCGGCAAGTCCTGCGCTCGTGGAGGCGGCCCGGCCGGCGTTGGCCTCAGTACGGGCTCTTGCTGGTCTGCGCATCGGCGGGCAGCGCGAAGAGCGAGTTGCTGAGCTTGAGGGGGTGCACCCCAGTCGCCACGCTTTCCATGCTAAACTGAGGGGTCTCAATCACCGTCTTCAGGGGGACCGCGCCGGCTTTGGAGAGGTAAGCATACCAGTTGCCGAAACGGTGCGCTTTGTACAGGGCCTGGTCCAGCGGCAGCCGTGGGCTGAAGTAGTATTTCTGCACCCCGCTTCGGCAAACCAGGGTTAACTCGTCGCATGTATACCCCATAATCTCGGTGGCGCCTTTGCGAAGCGTCGTGCTCAACACGCTGTCGGGGTTGGAGGCGGCGTCATTCCAGAGCAGCCTCTCAGAGCTGGCGAATTTACTGTACAGCTTGTTTTCGCTGTTGCGGTATAACTGCCAGACCAGCTGGGTTCCGTTGAGCTCTGACCGGTAATCCCCGGCTTTGGTGTACCAGTTCTGTACCTCGCCCATCATGGCGGTGAGCTGCCCGTCGGAGAGGCCAGCCGTTTTGCTCCGGTAGGTGTTGCGGTAAACGATTTTGCCCTCAAAGTTCTGGGCCTGGGCGACCAGGCAGCTAACGGCCAAGGCAAGGGTAAGTAGGAGCTGTTTCATGATGAATGTGGAAAGGGTTAGAAAGTGGTGGTATGTAATGAGGATGCTGACAAGGGGGGCGTTTGGTCGGGGTCGTGCGGGCCGCTGCTTGCAAACAGGCGACGCGTCAACCGCTAGCCCCAAGAGTAAATTAGAAGCCGGCGGGCTCTTCCAGTTCGCGCAGGTTGGCTTCCAGGGCCTTTATCCTCCGGAAAAAAACCGCCCGGTAGTACCAGTACCGGAACAGGAAAGACAAACCGGTCAGGGCGGCGGCCGCCAGGCAAGTTGCTGCAACCGAGAGGCCGAAGCCGGGGACTTCGAACACCGCGTAGAAGGCCACCGGGGAGACCACCAGGAAAACGGCGTTGGTGACCCGGTAATATTTTTTAAATGCCGCCAGGATCCGGCGGAGCGCTTCCCTTGAGCTGGCGTCGGTATTCTCCGAGAAAATCTCCGCTTGTCGGCGGTAGCTCCACCCTGAGAATAGGGCGAATCCTACCAGGCTGGCGGCCAGGAGAAGCTTTACGGCCAGCGTCCCCCCTCCCAGGCCCCGCTGGTATTGCCACCCCAGATACCCGACCGGCAGCAGCACCAGCAGGGCGGCATTCCACCGGCTGAACCGGCTCCAGAAGTCACTCTTATCCCGCAGCTCCCCCAGGGAACTGGTAGTGCGCGCGAGGATCCGGTCTACTGCCTCCCGGGTATGTCCTCCCTGTGCGGGCCCGTCGCTGCGAACGGCGCCCCAGCCTTTTTTGAATTCGTCCAGTTCCATGCTATGCTTTGCTTATGAGTGTCCTTAGTTGGGCCTTGATCCGGTTGAGTTTGAATCCCACGTTCGCCTCCGAGATACCCAGCACCTCGGCCATCTCCCGGTAGCTGCAGTCCTCCAGGTAGAGCAGGGTCAGGGCCTGGTCCACTTGGGAGAGCCGCCGGATGGCCCGGTACATGGCCGCCATTTCCTCGCTGGAGCCCCCCTCCACCGCCGGCACCTGGAATGCCTCGGGGCCCAGCTCGGCGAACCGCTCGCCCTTGGTTTCCTTCCGGAGCCGGGTAATCGCGGTATTCAGGGCGACCCGGTACATCCAGGTGGTGACCTTGGAGCCGCCCCGGATAGTGGGGTAGGAACGCCAGAGCTGCAGCACGATGTCCTGAAAGAGGTCTTCCCGGTCTTGCGTGGCGTTGCAATACATATTGCAGACCTTCTGGATAAGGCCCCGGTGGTTGTCGAGGAGGAGGAGGAACTGCTCTTTCAAGATGCTCGGTGTTTCCCGATTAGTCGGGAAAAGCGGGGAATCCTTAGGGAAACCCAGGTTTTTTTTACCCTTGAGGGGGAAGTAGCGGGGTGATTCCCTGGTGTAGCGCTGGATTCAGGCGGATATGTAACTGGTTCACAGACGGAAATTGAACAATCGTTTTTTTGCCCCATACCGGGGGCTCCAGCCCGCCAACCCCGCACCCTAGCACAGAAGTATATCGTCCTGGCGGACTCAAGGTCGGTGTACGGGCAGGTGATGGCGCGCCAATGCTTCCGTTTGGTAGTAGCAAACCTTCAAGCTATACAACTTCCGAGAAGTGAAACGCTCCTTTTCCCGAGCCGCTGCCACAAGTTGCTCAGGGAGCCTCAATTACCACTTTTGGCTTGATTTAGGGTTCAAAAAAACCGGCTCACGGAATCAACGTTCAGACGCTGCGCGCCGGCCTGCGGATCGTGCACTGCCTTCTCCCCAGAAAACGGCCGTTTGCCGGAAGGGCTTTTGGTCACTGATGCCGCCGTTGTTTTCCACTTCCGGCTCCTGCCGCGGGCCCGCCTGCCCGCCCTGCCCGCCGAGGAAGCGGCCCTCTGGCCAGATCGTTGGAAAAGTAGACCGGCCCCCGCCGGTTTTCTGCCGACCTTTGCCGGCCTTACCCGCGCCCTGAGTTGCTATGCCCCCGTTCAAAAGTAGTGTGTACACCGCCGGCTTCTGGCTGATGTGCCTTAGCTCATTTCTGTTTTTCATGAGCTTCAACATGCTCCTGCCCGAGCTGCCCGACTTCCTGACGCGGCTGGGCGGAGCCGACTACAAGGGGTTCATTATTGCCTTGTTTACGCTCACGGCCGGTATTTCGCGGCCCTTCAGCGGCAAGCTGGCCGACACCGTAGGCCGGATTCCGGTGATGGTATTCGGCTCTTTGGTGTGCTTTCTGTGCGGCTTTTTCTATCCCTGGGTTTCCACCGTGGCGGGCTTTCTGCTGCTGCGCCTGCTGCACGGCTTCAGCACTGGCTTCAAGCCCACCGGCACGGCCGCCTACATTGCCGACATTATCCCGTATGAGCGCCGCGGCGAGGCCATGGGGCTGCTGGGCGTGGCCGGCTCGTTGGGCATGGCCGCCGGCCCGGCCCTGGGACCCTACATCACCGCGGCCACGTCGCTCAACACGCTGTTTTACGCTTCCTCGGGGTTGGCTTTGCTGAGTCTGGCCGTGCAGGGCACCATGACCGAAACTTTGCCCGCAGCCCAGCGGCAGCGCTTTAGCTGGCACCTGCTGCGCCTCGACTGGAACGAAGTGCTGGAGCCCCGGGCCCTGGCCCCGGCTACCGTCACGCTGCTGTGCCTGTTTCCCTTCGGCGCCATCCTGACCGTAATTCCCGACCAAAGCCAAGTGCTGGGACTGGGCACGGCGGAAAAGGGACTGTTTTTCACCTGCTTCACCCTGGCCTCGCTGCTGGTGCGCCTCGTGGCCGGCCGCACCTCCGACCGCTACGGCCGGGTGCCGGTGCTACGCCTGTCCACGGCCCTGCTGGCGTTGTCGCTGGCCCTGCTCACGGTGGCCCATACCAAGTTCCTGTTTCTGGCCGCAGCCCTGCTGTTTGGCGTGGCCTCGGGCCTGAACTCGCCCACGCTCTACGCTTGGACTATCGATTTGAGCCACCCCGAGCGGCGCGGACGGGCCGTGGCCACCATGTACATTGCCCTCGAAGCCGGCATTGGCCTCGGGGCGCTGCTGGCCGGCTGGATTTTCGGCAACGTGGCCGCCCACCTGCCCTACGTGCACGCGCTGAGCACCGCCACCACGCTGCTGGCCCTGGGCTACCTGATTTGGGGCGTTTCAGCCCGGCCGGTGGCCGAGTAGCCCCGCCGCCGTTGGGCGTTAGGCCGACTCCGGGATTTTCTGCAGCTTTGGAAGGTTGTTTTTACTTTTTAGCTATTCGTCGGCGCCTACTGAGCCTTCTTACCTCGGCGCGCTTTTCCCGCTAGTCATCCGGCCGCTCCGGGCGGTTTTTTTACCCTTATTGCTTTTTCTTTATGCATTCCCCCCTTTACCGCCGGGTGCTGCTGGTCGTGGCGTTGGCCGTCGGCAGCTTCGGCGCCCGCGCCCAGGAAGCGCCCGGCCAGTTTGGCAAAATCAAGCCCCAGGACTTCACCGTGGCCAAAGCCGACACTGCCCAGGAGGCCGTTATCGAGTTTGATCAGGGCCGCTCCCGCATGGAAGGCGGCCGGGAAGGGTTTCAGGTAACGTTTGTGCGCACCACCCGCATCCGAATTCTGCGCAAGGCCGGCTACCAGTGGGCCACGGTGGAAGTGCCGCTCTACCGGGTGGGCGAAAAGATTGAGCGCCTGCGCGACGTGAAGGGCTTCACCTACAACCTCGTGAATGGGGAAGTGGTGAAGGACAAGCTCGCCCCGGACGCCATCTTCAAGGAGCGCACCGACGAGCACCACGTGCGCTGCCGCTTCACGCTGCCCAATGTGCGCGAGGGCTCCATCATCGAGTTTTCCTACATCATCAATTCCGACTTCACCTTCAATTTGCAGGGCTGGCAGTTTCAGTACCCGATTCCGGTGCGCTGGAGCGAGTACCAGACCGTTATTCCGGGCTACTTCCGCTACAAGCAGCTCACCCGCGGCTTTCTGCAGCCCACCCTGCACGAAGAGAAAATCGTGAACTATGGCACCCACCTGACCTGGCCCAGCACTGGCCTGATGCCGCCCCAGGAAGCTAATATTTCCACCCAGGCCGTCAGTGAGCGGTGGGTGATGCAGAACGTGCCGGCCTTCAAAAAGGAGCCCTTCCTGACCACGGCCCACGACTACATTTCTTCGATTTTCTTCGAGCTCAACACCGTGCAGTACCCCAACCAGAAGGAACAGGACGTGACGGGCACCTGGGAGCAGATCAACGAGAGCCTCAACCGGGAGGAAACCTTCGGGGGCCGGCTCAAAATTGGCCCGCTGCGCCAGCAAGCCGCCTTATTGGCCGCCCAGTACCCTGACACGCTCCAGCGGGCCCGGGCCGTAATGGCGCTGGTGCAGCGCACGGTGCGCCACAACGACGTGAACCGGATCTTCACCGAAACCACCCTCCACAATGCCGCCAACGTGCACCAGGGCGGCGTGGCCGAGGTGAATCTGCTGCTGGTGCAAACCCTGCGCGAAGCCGGGCTGCACGCCAGCCCCGTGCTGCTCAGCACCCGCGACCATGGCCAGATTCTGCTCGACTTGCCCCTGCTGAGCCAGTTCAACTACGTGGTAGCCCAGGTGCGCCTGCCCGGCCAGCCCGACGCCCTGCTGGACGCCACCGCGCCCGTGGCGCCCTTGGGCGTGCTGCCTGAGCGCTGCCTCAACGGCCACGGCCGCCTCGTTGCCGACAAGCCCGCCGAGGGCCGCTGGGTGGTGCTCAAACCCGGCCAGCGCTTTTTGCAATACACCACCGCCCAGCTAAGCGTGGATGAGCGGGGCGCCCTGCAGGGCACCGTCCGCTTCGAGCACGGGGGCTACGCGGCCCAGCAGGCCCGGGAAGAGCTGCTGGCCGCCACCCCGCAAACCTACGTGGGCCGCCTGCAGCAGCAGCACCCCGACTGGACAATCAGCAACACCACCTTTCAGCACCAGCAGGACCTGGAGCAGCCCCTGACCCTGGACCTCAACCTGCGCATTGCGGGCGGCGAAGCCCCGGCGGCCACGCTCTACCTGCCCCTGCTGCGGCAGTTCACCGAGGCTGAGAACCCGCTGCGGTCTGAGGAACGCTTCTATCCGGTGAGCTTCGGTTCGGCCCGGGAGCAAACTGCCGTGGTGAGCCTGACGCTGCCCGCGGGCTACGTGGTGCAGGAACTGCCCGCCCCGCTGGCCCTGACGCTGCCCAACGGTGGGGGCCGGTTTCTGTTTCAGGCCACCCAGACCAACCCACACTCCGTGCAGCTCACCTCCCGCCTGCAGTTGCTCAAGGCCCAGTAGTCCTCGGCTGAGTACGCCGCCTTGCGGGCGTTGTACCAGCAGGCCGTGGCCAAATCCGGGGAGCTACTGGTGCTGCGGCGGCAATAGCCGGGCGGCACTTCATCTTTTCTTCACAAACTGCTGGTGGTCTGACCAAAAACCAGCATCTTTGACGTCCCGTGCGCGTGAAAATCCGCGGGCGGCAACTGCTTTAGCTCCCTCTTTCTATTCCTTTATATCTCTGCTATCCAAGCCCCTATGGGGGAATGCTGAGTGGGTGATTCACCTTTAATTCCTTTTTCTATGCTTACACCTGTACTCCGCCGCCTGCTGGCGGTGGCTGTGGTGAGCGGTGCCGCGCTGGCACCCGCTTTCGGCCAAGCCAGCCCCATTAAATTCGGCAAAATCGATGAGCGGGACCTGACCGCCGCCAACTTCGCCGGCGACAGCGCCGCCGAGGCCATCGTGCTCTGCGACTTCGGCCGCTCCCGCTTCGAATACATCGACAACGACTTCCAGGTGATTTTTGAGCGGGTAACGCGCATTAAGATTCTGAAAAAGTCGGGCTACGACTGGGCCACGGTGAAAGTGCCGCTCTACCACAAGGAGCGCCGGGAGGAAAAGATGACCTCCCTGAAGGGCTTCACCTACAACCTCGTCAACGGGCAGGTGGTGAAAGACAAGCTGGCCTCCGAATCCACGTTCCGCGAGGAAGCCAGCCCCAATGTGACGGTGCGCAAGTTTACGCTGCCTAACGTGCACGAGGGCTCGGTTATCGAATACACTTACACCATCTCGTCGGACTTCCTGTTCAACTTCCAGGACTGGCAGTTCCAGAACTCGATTCCGGTGCGCTGGAGCGAGTACCAGGCCGTTATTCCGAAGTACTTCGACTACAAGATGTTCATGCAGGGCTACGAGCCCCTGGCCATCAACGAGCACACGGAAGGCTCCACGCAGTTTACCCTGAAGCAGAACGGCGGCTTTACCAGCGGCGGCGTCAACCACGTGGCTACCACGGCCGAGACGATTCCGGTGACGACCAAGGTGCACCGCTGGGTGATGAAGGACGTGCCCAGCCTGGGCGAAGAGCCCTACATGACCTCGGCCCGCGACTACGTGGCCCGTATCGACTTCGAACTGGCCGGCATGCAGTGGGACGGGCAGCCTTACAAGCCTCTGGCCGATACCTGGACCAAGATTGACCAGGAACTGCTCGACGACGAGAACTTCGGTATGCAGCTCAAGCGCGGCGGCTTTTTGAAGGAGCAGCTGGCCTCGATTATGACCAAGGAAACCGACTTGGCTGCCCGCGTGGCCGCCGTGCACGCGCTGGTGCGCAAATCGGTGAAGTACAACGGCACCGACCACTACTACACCTCGGGCTCCTTGCGCCGCACATTCGACCAGCACAGCGGCACTGCCGGCGACGTGAACCTGCTGCTGATTGCGGCCCTGCGCGAGGCCGGCATCACGGCCAACCCCGTGCTGCTCAGCACCCGGGACCACGGCGCCGTGAACCCCACCTTCCCCCTGCTCTCCCGCTTCAACTACGTAGTGGCCCACGTGGCCCTGCCCGACGACAAGGAGATGCTCGTGGATGCCACCGAGGAGCTGCTGCCCTGCGGCACGCTGCCCCAGCGCTGCCTGAGCCACGCCGGCCGCCTGGTAATGCCCAACGTGCAGGAGTCGCGCTGGATTGACCTCAAGCCAACCCAGCGCTTTATGGAGTACCGCCAGGTGCAGCTCACCGTCGACGACAAGGGTGGCTACACCGGCAAGGTGCACCAGGAGCACAGCGGCTACTCGGCCCACTTCGAGCGCGAAAAGCTGCAGAAGATTGGGGAGAAAAAGTACATCGAAACCCTGGCCGGGGAACACGAGGGCTGGAACATTCCCAAGTTTGCCTTCAAGGAGCGTGACCTGCTCCAGCGCCCTCTCACCCTCGACTACGAGTTTGCCTCGGCCGGCGGCGACGCCTCGGCCGCCACGATTTACCTGAACCCGCTCCGGCAGTTCGGCGACGAGAAGAACCCCTTCCGCCGCGAAGACCGCCGCTTCCCCGTCGATTTCGGCGCCCCCGTGGATGAGACGGTGATGATGACCATCAACCTGCCCGCGGGCTACGTGGCCGAGGAGCTGCCCAAGTCGGCAGTGGTGGAGCTGCCCGAGGAAGGTGGCCGCTACATGTTCACCGTGGTGCCCGGCCCGACTGCTATCCAGATTGTGAGCCGCATGAATCTGCGCAAGCCGTCCTACTCGGCCGAGGAGTACGTGCACCTGCGCGAGTTCTACAACCTGCTGCTGGCCAAGCAGGCCGAGAAAATTGTGCTGAAGAAGAAGTCATGAGACGCCTTGCTCTGGTCTTCCTGCTGCTGACGGCGGCCCGCCTGGTGCAGGCGGGCGGCGTGGTGCCCAAATTCCCGGTGGCGGCCATTGCGGCCCCGCTGCGCGAAAACGCCCACGCCGTGATGCGCCTGCACGACGAAACCATGCAGGTGAAGTCGGTGGGGCGCACCATCTCGACCGTACACCGCGTCACCACGATTTTCGACGAGGCCGGGGCCCACTGGGCTTCCGAAACGGTGTACTACGACGAGTTTACCAGCGTGAGCTACCTGCGGGGCGTTATTTACAACGAGGCCGGCCAGGGCGTGCGCCAGCTCCGCGCCTCCGACGTGCACGACCGCAGCCTCTCCGACGGTTTCAGCCTGGCCTCGTCGGGCCGGGGCAAGACCGTGGACCTGCAGCAGCCCACCTACCCCTACACGGTGGAGTTTGAGTACGAGGTGGTGTCCAACAACCCGCTGTTCTACTCCTCGTGGTACCCGCAGCCCGCCGAGCAGCTGGCCGTGGAGCAATCCTCGTTCCGGGTCGTGACGCCCGTGGAGCTACCCCTGCGCTTTCAGGAGCGCCACCTGCCCGCCGGCGTATCGCTGGTGCGCAGCAAGGTGGGGCCGTTCGATGCCTACTTCTGGGAGGTGCAAAACCTGCCGGCCGTGGAAGACGAGCCCGACAGCCCGCCGGTATCAGAATACACGCCCGCGGTGCTCACGGCGCCCACTAGCTTCGAAGTGCAGGGCCACGCCGGGTCCCTGACCTCGTGGCAGGGCCTGGGCCAGTGGAGCTACGACCTCAACGCGGGCCGCGACGTGCTGCCCGACGCGCTGAAGGCCCGGGTGGCGGCGCTGGTGCAGGGCGAAACTGACGAGCGGGCCCGCATCCGCAAGGTTTATGAGTTCTTGCAGGCCAACACCCGCTACATTTCCATTCAGCTCGGCATCGGGGGCTGGCAGACGTTTCCGGCGGCCTCGGTGGCCGGCAACGGCTACGGCGACTGCAAGGCCCTGACCAACTACTGCATGGCCCTGCTCAAGGCCGCCGACGTGACGGCCTACTGCGCCCTGGTTCGGGCCGATGAGCCCGACATCCGGACGGAGTTTCCCAGCAGCCAGTTCAATCACGTGGTGCTCTGCGTGCCCCTGACCCGGGCCGCCCGCCCCGATACGGTGTGGCTGGAGTGCACGAGTCAGACCAATCCGTTCAACTACATGGGCAGC
Organism: Hymenobacter persicinus; assembly: GCF_004167665.1. Taxonomy (GTDB): domain Bacteria; phylum Bacteroidota; class Bacteroidia; order Cytophagales; family Hymenobacteraceae; genus Hymenobacter; species Hymenobacter persicinus. The sequence continues at coordinate 28,229 of NZ_SEWE01000047.1, forward strand.
TTCACGGGCAACCGCCACGCCCTACTCGTGACGCCCGAAGGGGGCAAGCTGGTGCGCACGCCCAGCTACGGGGCCACCGACAACCGCCTGGCCCGCCTTTCCGACGTGTACCTCGACGCCCAGGGCAGCGCCACGGCCAGCATCCGCGCCCGCCTCACGGGTATGGAGCAGGAACGCCTCAGTTCCATCCTACACGGGTTGTCGGCCACGGAGCAGAAGCAGCGCATCGGCGACGGATTGCCGGTGGCCAATTTCAGCATCACCAAGCTCACCCTGACGCCCGACAACCGCGCCGCCATGCCGGCCCTGGTGCAGATCCTGAACCTGACCCTGCCCAACCTGGCGGCGGCCAGCGGCAAGCGCGTGTTTCTGACCCCCAACCTGCTCAGCCGCCTGCCCTCGCTGCCGGCGGCGGTGGGTGAGCGGCAAACCGACATTTGGCTGGCCCGCGCCTTTTCCCACGCCGATACGGTCCGGATTCACCTGCCGGCCACGCTCAAGCCCGAAAGCTTGCCCGCGCCCGTGAAGCTCACCACCGCTTTCGGCACTTACTCCAGCCAGGTGCAAACCCTGCCCGACGGCACGCTGCAGTACATCCGCCAGCTGACCATGCCCCGCACCCGCTTTTCGCGCACCGATTACCCGGCCTACGTGGAGTTCCGCCGCAAGATCAGCTCTGCCGACAAGGTGCAGCTGGTTCTGCTCAAAACGGACAGTTAGCCGACCGCCGCGCGTGGTCCCGTTTCACTTTTGCTTTCGGCCTTCCGGTATTTCCGGAAGGCCGTTTTTTTGTGGTCAGCCCAAGCGAGCAAGCCACGTCTCGCCGTGCGGGCAAGTTTGGCGGGATTATCGCATCTTCCGGTCCGGCGCAGTCACCTCCGGCGGCGCGGTTGCTTTTGTGAAATGTCTCCTTTCCTGCTGAGCTTCTTTCTGCTGGCTGGCCTACGGCCCCCTACCGCAACACCGGCTGCCCATCCTTCCGGCAGCCTCGCCACGGCTACTCCCGTCGACTTCTGGCGGGAGCTGCCCACGACCCAGGCCCGTCGCTTGGGCAAGGCGCGGCTGACTCCCACCCGCTACCGCGTGTTTGCCCTCGATCTGGCGGGCTTGCGGCGGACGCTGGCACCGGCCACGGCGGACTCCGGCCCCGACCTGCTGCTGCCCCTGCCCGATGGCTCACGGCAGCTCTACCACCTGCGCGCCAGCACTACCATGGCTCCCGAGCTGGCCGCCCGCTACCCCACTCTGCGCACCTACGCGGGACAGTCAGCAACGGCGCCGGCCGACTACGTGCGGCTGGAAGTCACCTCGACCGGCCTGCACGCGCTGCTGGTGCGGGCGGGGCGCACGCTGCTCATCGAGCCCTACCGCGCCGGCGACACCCAGCATTATATCTGTTTCGATAAGGCGGCCCTGCCGGCGGGCAGCAAGCCGGCTTTTGAAATTCCGGGCGGGCCGCAGCGCTGAGCGGGCAGGAGAAATTTGAAAAGCTAGTGCGTTGAAACCACTACTGGTTAGGGGAAAAAACCCCTATATTAGGCCCTTCAATCTCAACGGCTTTTCACCTAATTTTTCTCTTACCACCCTTTTATGGTTTCAACCTTTACAAAAGCGTTGCGCACCTGGCAACCGGCCCTGCTGGGCGGTCTGTTGTTCGCAGCGGCTGGGGCGCCGCACAGTGCATCGGCCCAACGTGTCCTATGGGCTGACGATGCCCAAACTGCCGCCGCCAGCCGTCAGAGCATGGCCCGCCTGCGTCAGTACCGCCCGGTTACGGTGCAGCTGAGCGCCATGCGCAGCACCCTGGCCCAGGCTCCGGCCGAGCAGGGTGCCGGCGCCCGCAATTCCTCCACGGTCGTTTCGCTGCCCTTGCCCGACGGTACCTCGCAGCGCTTCCGCGTGGTGGAAGTACCGGTGATGAGCGCCGAGCTGGCCGCCCGTTACCCGATGATCAAAACCTACGCGGCCCAGGGCATCGACAACCCCGCCGCCACGGCCCGTCTTGACGTGACGCCCGCGGGTTTCCACGCCATGATTTCGCTGTCGGATCGCACGGTGTACATCGACCCGGCCGCTAACGGCGACACCGAGCACTACAACGTGTTCGACAAGCAGGCCATGGTGCAGAAAGGCTTCGTGTGCTTGAACACGGATGCTCAGGAAGTGAACGTGCCCCAGGCTTCCGCTTTCCAGCGCGTGCCAAACGGTACCCAGCTGCGCACCTACCGCCTGGCCCTGGCCTGCACCGGGGAGTATGCCGTGGCCGTGTGCGCCCCCGCTACGCCTACCAAGGAACTGACGCTGGCCAAGATGGTCACGTCGGTGAACCGCGTGGATGGCGTGTACGAGAAGGAAGTGGCCGTGCGCCTGGTACTGATTGCCAACAACGACCAGCTGATTTACCTCAGCGGCAGCTCCGACCCCTACACCAACAACGACGGCTCGACGATGCTCGGCCAGAACATTTCGACGGTTAACTCCATCATCGGCGCGGCCAACTACGACATCGGCCACGTGTTCAGCACCGGCGGCGGCGGCGTAGCCTACAAGCCTTCGGTGTGCCTGAGCAACAAGGCCGGCGGCGTAACCGGCCTGCCCCAGCCCGTGGGTGATGCCTTCGACATCGACTTCGTAGCCCACGAAATGGGCCACCAGTTCGGCGGCGACCATACCTTCAACAGCAACACCGGCAACTGCGCCGGCGGCAACCGCGCGGCCACTTCGGCCTACGAGCCCGGCTCCGGCGTTTCCATCATGGCCTACGCCGGTATCTGCGCCCCCCAGGACCTGGACCCGCACAGCATTCCGTATTTCCACTCCCGCAGCTTCGACCAGATTGTGGCCCACATCACCGGCGCCGGCAACTGCGGCGTGGTGACGAACACCAACAACAACGCGCCAGTGGTTAACGCCGGGGCCAACTACGTTATTCCGTTCAAGACGCCCTTCACCCTGACCGGCTCGGCCACGGACCCCAACAACGACGCGCTGACCTACTCGTGGGAGCAGTACAACCTCGGGCCGACCGGTGACCCCCGCACGCCCACCGGCGACGCGGCCATTTTCCGGATGTTTGCCCCTACCGTGTCGCCCTCGCGCACGTTCCCCAAGATCTACAACCTGATTACCAACACCGACACCATCGGGGAGCAGCTGCCGACGTACGCCCGCAAGCTGATCTTCCGCCTCGTGGCCCGCGACAACCGCGTCAACGGCGGCGGCGTGGATTACGACTCGATGAACGTAGCCGTGGTTTCGACGGCCGGTCCGTTCCTGGTAACCTACCCCAACACGTCGGGCGCCAACATTTCCTGGCTGGCCGGCACGCCCCAGGAAGTAAGCTGGGACGTGGCCAACACGACGGCGGCCCCCATCAACGCGGCTAACGTAGACATTCTGCTCTCCACCGACGGCGGCCGGACCTACCCTACCACGTTGCTGGCCGGTACGCCCAACGACGGCTCGCAGGTCCTGACCCTGCCCGCTTCGCTGGCTTCCACGTCGACGGCCCGCATCAAGGTGCAGGCTTCGGGCAACGTGTTCTTCGACATCTCGAACCAAAACTTCGCCATCCGCGCCGTTACGGCTCCCACGTTCTTCCTGACCCGCACTGCTACGGCTATTCCAACAGTTTGCCCCGGCAACTCCGCCACCTTCGACGTGTCGGTAGGCCAGCTGCAGGGTTTCTCGGGCGCCGTGACTTTGTCGGCGGCCAACCTGCCTACCGGCCTGACGGTTTCCTACGCTACCTCGACCGTTAACCCCGGTGCTACCACCCAGGCCACGATTACGGCTTCCTCGGCCGTGGCTTCGGGCAACTACATCATCAACCTGGTCGGGACTAGCGGCAGCGTAAGCCAGGCCCAGCCCGTGCAGGTTGTAGTACGTCAGGCAGCTACTGCCACGGCCGTACCAACCGCTCCAACGGGTGCCGGCCGCACGTCCCTGCGTCCGCGCTTCACCTGGAACGCCGTACCAAACGCAGCTTCGTACGAAGTGCAAATTGCTACCACGGCCGACTTCACGACCATCGTGCAGACCCAGGCCAACATCACCGGTACGACCTACACTCCTTCGACTGCTCTGACGGCCAACACGGCTTACTTCTGGCGCGTGCGGGCCGTTAGCCCCTGCGGCTCGGCTCCATTCTCGGCCGCCACAGCTTTCCAGACCGGCGTACAGGCCTGCACCACGATTGTGGCCACCCAGGTACCCCGCGTGATTCTGCCAAGCGCCAACACTACCGTTACCTCGGTTATCAACGTGGCCAACACGGAGCGCGTGTCGGACGTGCGGATTCGCAACCTGAACATCACCCACCCGAACGTGGGTGAGCTGGAAATTACGCTCACCAACCCCGCCGGCCGGAGCGCCGTGCTGGTGTCGCGCGCCTGCGCCGGTACCAACGACATCAGCCTGAGCTTCGATGACGCGGCTACGGCCGCCCTGACCTGCCCCCTCACCGGTGGCCGCACCGTGAAGCCAATCAGTCCCCTGGCAGCGCTGCTCAATGACCCGGCCAACGGCAACTGGACGCTGAGCATCAACGACAACGCGGCCGGCAACGGCGGCACGCTCACCGGCTGGAGCCTGGAGCTGTGCACGGTAGGTGACGTACCAGCGGCCCCATCGTCGCTGACCATCATCCCCGGCACGTTCTCGAGCGGCGGCAACGAAAACCTGCTCGTGTGGCTCGACAACTCGGGCAACGAGACCAGCTTCGAGGTAGAGCGTTCCTTCAACACGAACACCAACTTCCAGCGGGTAACGACCACGGCCGCCAACGAGGCCAACGCCGTCGACCGGGTAACGGCCAGCGGCCGCTACTACTACCGCGTGCGGGCCTGCAACAGCATCGGCTGCTCGGCCTACACCACCGAAGCTACCGTACTGGGCAACCGCAACGAGCAGCTGCTGAAAGGCATTGCCGTGTATCCAAACCCGAGCTCGGGTATCTTCAAGGTCAACGTTGACAACGGGCAGCAGGGCAACATCACCCTGCGCGTAACCGACGCCCTGGGCCGCGTAGTGGCTACCGAAACCCTGGTGAAGGGTGCCGCCGCCCTGCAGCACCAGCTTGACCTGAGCAAGCTCAGCACCGGCGTTTATCAGCTCCACCTCGACCTGCCCAACGGCACGGCCGTAACGCGCCTGATGAAGCAATAAGCAACTTGTTTGCTTACGCCTAAAAAAGGGCGGCTCCCGCGGGAGTCGCCCTTTTTTTGTGGTCGTTGGCCAAGCCGAGCAACTGGTCTGCCGCCCTGGTAGACTGTAGCCCACGCGGGCAGTTGGGGCAGTGTAGGTAAGGACTTAGAATTTGTAGCGGGCTTGTACTTTCACTTCGCCCCGGCGCGGGCCCTGGATTTCTTCCAGCCCGGAGCCGACGGTTTGCTGGTGGCGGTAATGGGTTTCGGCGTAGCGCAGCCACAACGTGAGGTGGCGGGTGCATTTCACTTCGGCAATGGCATACATGCGCGTGCCCTGGCCCGAGAGGGCCGGAATGGAAAAAGCGTAGAGCACGTCCTGCTCAAACACGTATTGGCGGGTATCGTAGTCGTCGGTGTCGAAGAGGGCGTAGCGGCCACTCAGGCGCAGGTAGCGGCCCACGGTTACAGAAGCGTCCTGGGCCAGCACGTAGCCTGTGCGCAGCGGCCCACCGTCTTCGCGGTAGCGGGTGCCCTGCAGGCGGGTGCGCAAACTCAGGGCCAGCGTCGGGCTGGTGTCGTAAAACAGCAGCAAGCTGTGGCGC
>NZ_SEWE01000048.1 GCF_004167665.1 Hymenobacter persicinus
GGCTAATTTTTTGGCAATAGCTGCGTGAGCCGAGCTTGCTTCACGGAAGTCTTAGAGCAGCTTCACAAAAATTTACGCAGAAGTTTGCCGCAGGTATTGCGTTGCACCGCAACGTTATTACCTTTGCAGCACCAAAACGCCACCGGTTTATTATCTGGTCCGTTCGTCTAGGGGTTAGGACAGTAGATTTTCATTCTACCAACAGGGGTTCGATTCCCCTACGGACTACTACCCCCGCGTTTTGCGACTCAACAAAGCCCGCTTCCTCCCCGGAAGCGGGCTTTTTGTTTGTATTTTATTAGCGTCCCTTTTGCCGATGACGAATGAGTTCATAAAACTCACGCAGTACGCGTTTTCTGAATAGCATTTGTTAGGACAGCCATAAAACTCCTTTGCCTTCTAGGCTAATTTTTTGGCAATAGCTGCGTGAGCCGAGCTTGCTTCACGGAAGTCTTAGAGCAGCTTCACAAAAATTTACGCAGAAGTTTGCCGCAGGTATTGCGTTGCACCGCAACGTTATTACCTTTGCAGCACCAAAACGCCACCGGTTTATTATCTGGTCCGTTCGTCTAGGGGTTAGGACAGTAGATTTTCATTCTACCAACAGGGGTTCGATTCCCCTACGGACTACTACCCCCGCGTTTTGCGACTCAACAAAGCCCGCTTCCTCCCCGGAAGCGGGCTTTTTGTTTGTATTTTATTAGCGTCCCTTTTGCCGATGACGAATGAGTTCATAAAACTCACGCAGTACGCGTTTTCTGAATAGCATTTGTTAGGACAGCCATAAAACTCCTTTGCCTTCTAGGCTAATTTTTTGGCAATAGCTGCGTGAGCCGAGCTTGCTTCACGGAAGTCTTAGAGCAGCTTCACAAAAATTTACGCAGAAGTTTGCCGCAGGTATTGCGTTGCACCGCAACGTTATTACCTTTGCAGCACCAAAACGCCACCGGTTTATTATCTGGTCCGTTCGTCTAGGGGTTAGGACAGTAGATTTTCATTCTACCAACAGGGGTTCGATTCCCCTACGGACTACTACCCCCGCGTTTTGCGACTCAACAAAGCCCGCTTCCTCCCCGGAAGCGGGCTTTTTGTTTGTATTTTATTAGCGTCCCTTTTGCCGATGACGAATGAGTTCATAAAACTCACGCAGTACGCGTTTTCTGAATAGCATTTGTTAGGACAGCCATAAAACTCCTTTGCCTTCTAGGCTAATTTTTTGGCAATAGCTGCGTGAGCCGAGCTTGCTTCACGGAAGTCTTAGAGCAGCTTCACAAAAATTTACGCAGAAGTTTGCCGCAGGTATTGCGTTGCACCGCAACGTTATTACCTTTGCAGCACCAAAACGCCACCGGTTTATTATCTGGTCCGTTCGTCTAGGGGTTAGGACAGTAGATTTTCATTCTACCAACAGGGGTTCGATTCCCCTACGGACTACTACCCCCGCGTTTTGCGACTCAACAAAGCCCGCTTCCTCCCCGGAAACGGGCTTTTTGCTTTTCCGGGCCAGCTAAGCCTACGACAGCAGCCGGGCCTGGTGGGCGGCGTTGATCAGGCCGGGTGCATGTTTGAGCGTGGCCAGCACGAAGCGCTTAGCCGACTCCTTGACCTCGTCCTTGCTGACTTCCCGGGATTCCTCGAGTACAAATTCGCCCAGCAGGCGAAAGGCTTCGACCAGGGCTTCGTGCTTGGGCTTGTCGGCTTTGAGTTGGGCGTAAGCCAGCGCCATCTGGGCGTTTAGCTTGTCGCGGCGGGAGGTGAACACCGAGTCGTTTTCCATGTGGGGCCGGATTCGCTCCAGCAGTTCGAGTAGGGGCAGCAATTTGGTGGCCGTGGAGGCGGCCGTGTGCACGAGCGTCTCACTCAGCCGCTCCCGCTTTCCGGCCTTGGGCAGGGTGTCGTTTGGGTCAAGCCCCACCGGCTCCGGCAAGGCAGGGCGGGTTTGCAGGCCGGGCTGAGCCGGCTCAACTGCATCAGTATCCATATGAATATTGGGGTGAAATATCTGGTCCAAGATACGGACAAAGCGCTGAATGCCTTATTGGGCCGCGTCTAGGCCGGGATTGTGACTTGCATTTCAAAATTCGGCCGCACCATGAAGGCTTTACTTGGGCCACTGCCGAGCTGTTTTTCTGTGGTTGGACGAGGATCTGCGCCGCCTGAGCGACCTTTGCCTCATGCACACGCTTGAACAACTCCGTTCCGGGCAGCTGGACGGGACCACCCGGCTCGATCTGGCCGCCGGTCTGACAGAATTTCCCCGCGAGATTTTTACGCTGGCCGATACGCTGGAAGTGCTGAACCTTTCAGGCAATGCGCTTACCTCGCTACCCGCCGATTTTGGCCGACTCCGTAAGCTGCGTATTCTGTTCTGCTCCAACAACCGGTTTACGACCCTGCCAGCAGTGCTCGGGCAATGTCCGGCCCTCACCATGATTGGCTTCAAAGCCAACCAGATCCGGACGATACCCGCCGCGGCCTTGCCCCCGGCTCTACGCTGGCTAATTCTGACCGATAATACGCTGGAAGCTGTACCAGCCGAAATCGGACGCTGCCACCATTTGCAAAAACTGATGCTGGCCGGCAACCGCCTGCGGGAGCTGCCGGCCGCGCTGGCCGGCTGCACCCGCCTGGAGCTGTTACGCATTGCGGCCAATGAGTTGACGGAACTCCCCGTGTGGCTGCTCTCACTACCCCGCCTTACCTGGCTGGCTTACGCCGGCAATCCATTCTGCGACCCACTGGAAGCGGCAGCCGTGGCCCGGCACCCGCTGAACTCCATCGACTGGAATGAGCTGACGGTGGAGCAGCAGTTGGGCGAAGGCGCTTCGGGCGTCATTTTCCGGGCCCGCTGGCAGCCGCCGACCGGGGCCGCGCCGACGGACATAGCCGTGAAACTTTTTAAAGGGGCCCTGACCAGTGACGGATTGCCGCGCAGCGAAATGGCAGCCTGCATCAGCGCCGGAAACTACCCCCACTTGATTGGGGTCCGGGGTCGACTTGGGAAGCACCCGCCCGGCGCTCAGGGGCTGGTACTGGAGCTCATCGACCCGGCTTTTGCTACCCTGGCCGGGCCGCCTAGCTTTGCCTCCTGCACCCGCGACGAATATGCGCCCGCCACGGTATTCACTCTAGCCGTAGTCCTGCGCATTGCCCGCGGGATGGCAGCCACGGCGGCCCACCTGCACGCCCGCGGCATTCTGCACGGCGACCTGTACGCCCACAACATCCTGACCACGCCTGGCGGCGCCTGCCTGCTCGGCGACTTTGGTGCCGCTAGCTTTTTTAATACCGCCGACCTGCCGACTGCCCACGCCCTGCAGCAACTCGAAGTCCGGGCGTTTGGCTGCCTGCTGGAGGAGCTGTTGGCGCGCTGCAACGCAGCCCCATCGACGACCTTACAGGCGCTGCACAAGCTTCAGCAGCAGTGCACTCAGCCCGCAACCAACAACAGGCCGCTGTTTGTAGCAATTCACGAAGAGCTGCTAAAGGTCGAGCAGCAGGCACGCCTTGAGGACAACTCATTGTAGCCCGCCGGCATCAGCAACGGCCAATTTGCCGTAATTGTCGGTCCTTTGCAGTCTTACCTCTGATTTTTGCGCCTGATTATGCCTGCTGCCCCCCTTGAGTTGCGCACCGTGGAGGTGACGCGCTACGTGACCCCGCTGCGGGAAGGCGGCTCCTTGCCGGCCCTGGTGGAAGCCGACGACGGCTTTTTGTACGTGCTCAAGTTTCGGGGCGCGGGCCAGGGCATCAAGGCCCTCGTGGCCGAGCTGATTGTGGGCGAACTGGCCCGCGCCCTCGGTCTGCGGGTGCCGGAGCTCGTGTTTTGTGAGCTCGACGAAGCCTTCGGCCGCACCGAGCCTGACGAAGAAATCCAGGATTTGCTGCGGGCCAGCACCGGCCGTAACCTGGCCTTGCACTACCTCTCCGGCGCCATCACCTTCGATGCCCTGGTCACGACCGTGGAGCCCCACCTGGCCTCGCTCGTGGTGTGGCTCGACAGCCTGACGCTGAACGTGGACCGCACCGCCCGCAACACCAACCTGCTGATGTGGCACAAGGAGCTTTGGCTGATTGACCACGGCGCGGCCCTGTACGTGCACCACGCCGGTCCGGGCTGGGAAGAGCCGGCCCGCCGCCCATTCGTGCAGATCAAAGACCACGTGCTGCTGCCCCGGGCCAGTGAGCTGGAAGCCGCGGACGCCGAGGGCCGGACCCGCCTTACCCCGGAGCGAGTCCGCGCCATCGTGGCGTTGGTGCCCGATGAGTGGCTGGAGGAGCCGGGCTCCGACACGTCGGCCCCGGAGCAGCGCGAGCGGTACGTGCAGTTTTTGCTCAACCGCCTGGCCGCATCAGAAACCTTTGTTCAGGAAGCCCAACATGCCCGACAAGCACTTATTTGAGTACGCCGTGCTGCGCGTGGTGCCGCGCGTGGAGCGGGAGGAGTTCCTCAACGTGGGCGTGATTCTGTACTGCGCGGCCCAGGGCTTTCTGCAAACCCGCTTCACCCTGCCCGAAGCCCGCCTGCGCGCCCTGGCCGGGCCCGAGCTAGACCTAGCCGACATCACGGCCCGCCTGCGGGCGTTTGAGCAAATCTGCCGGGGCCGCAAGGAAGGCGGCACCATCGGGCAGTTTCCGCTGGCCTCGCGCTTCCGCTGGCTCACGGCCACGCGCAGCACCATCGTGCAGACCTCACCCGTGCACCCGGGCCGCTGCACCGACGCGGCCGAAACCCTGACCCGCCTGCACGCCCAGCTGGTGCTGTAACCTGTGGCCCTATCCCAGGCTCAGCAAATTCCGCAAGCCCCACTGTTCAGCTAGCCAACCAGCTGACTGTGGGGCTTTTTCGGCACCTTATTTTCCAAAAATGTCTGCCCTATCCGCCCTACCTTTAGGAAAAATATTACGCAACATAAACGCGCCACCCCCACCCCACCTGATGAAGCACCTTTTCCTGCTCTTGCTCCTGCTCACCGGCGGAGCGTCCGGCTTTGCCACCCAGCTTACTTTCCGCGTCGACATGAGCCAGCAGACCGTGGCGGCCGGCGGCGTACACGTGGCGGGTAACTTTCAGGCCGCCGCCGGCTACGCCGGCGACTGGAACCCGGCCACCACCGAGCTGCTCGACCCCGACAACGACCGGATTTTCGAGCTGACCGTGAATGTGCCCGCGGGCACTTACCTGTATAAGTTTGTGAACGGCACCACCTGGCCCAGTGCTGAGTTGGTACCCGCCGACTGCGGCCTGGCCGACGGCGGCGGCAACGTGAACCGGCAGATAATCCTGGGCGCCACCGACCGGCGCCTGCCCGCCGTCAGCTTCGGCGGCTGCCTGCCCCAGGTGGTATTCTCGGTGAACATGCGCGGGCGCACCGTGCCCCGCAGCGGGGTGCACGTGGTGGGCAACTTCCAGGCCCTGGCCGGCTACGGCGCCAACTGGGACCCGACCAGCATTCTGCTCACCGACAACAACGGCGACGGTATCTACGACGCGCGGGTGACGCTGCCGGCTAACGGCCGCTTTCAGTACAAGTACGTGAACGGCAACGTGCTGACGGCCGCCGAAACCGTACCCGCGGCCTGCGGCTTCAACGACGGCACCGGCAACGTAACGCGGATTTTGGACGCTACCGCCGCCCTGACCACCGTGCCCACGGTCTGCTTCGCCACCTGCGACGCCTGCGGCCCCTCGCCTACGGCCTACGCCACCCACTGGTGGAACGACGCAGTATTCTACGAGGTGTTTGTGCGCAGCTTCTACGATACTAACGCCGACGGGCAGGGTGACTTCGCCGGCCTGACCGCCAAGCTCGACTACCTCAACGACGGCAACCCCGCCACCACCACCGACCTGGGCGTGACGGCCCTGTGGCTGATGCCCATGATGGAGTCGCCGAGCTACCACGGCTACGACGTGACCAACTACAAAGCCACCGAGCCCGACTACGGCTCGATGGCCGACTTCGAAACGTTTCGGGCTGCTGCCCACGCCCGCGGCATCAAGGTTATTATCGACCTAGTGCTGAACCACACTTCCAGCCAGCACCCGTGGTTTCAGCAGTCGGCCAGCGGGGCCAGCAGCAGCTTCCGCGACTGGTACCGCTGGTCGCCGACCAGCCCCGGGGCAGGCTGGTATTTGCGCAACGGCAGCTACTACTACGGCTATTTCTGGAGCGAAATGCCCGACCTGAACTGGCGCAACCCCCAGATGAAGGCCGCCATGTGGGATGCCACGCGCTTCTGGCTGAAAAAAGGCATCGACGGCTACCGGCTGGACGCGGTGAAGTTTCTGGTCGAAACCGGCCAGGCCATCGAGAATACGCCCGAGACGCTGGGCGTGCTGGAGGAATTCCACGACTCGGTGCGGGCCGTGAACCCCAACGCCTTCACCGTGGGCGAGGCCTGGACCAATACGGCCGCAGTGGCTTCCTATGTGGTCAATGACCGGCTGGATGCCTGCTTCGAGTTTGATTTGGCCACGGCTATTACCAGCAGCGTTGTGTCGGGCAATGCCACGGCCCTGCGCACCCAGCTGGCCCTGGTTGACAACACCTACCCCAAGCTCCAGTACGGCACTTTCCTCACCAACCACGACCAGAACCGGGTGATGAGCGTGCTGGGCGGCAATATGCCCCGCATGAAGCAGGCCGCCGCGCTGTATCTGACCATGCCCGGGGTGCCCTTCCTGTACTATGGCGAGGAAATCGGCATGCTCGGTACCGGCGTCGACGAGGAGAAACGCAAGCCCATGCAATGGAACGACAGTTTCTATGCCGGCTTCAGCACCGTGCGGCCCTGGCGGACGGTCAACTCCAACTTCGCTCAGTATAACGTGGCCACCATGCAGGCCGACCCCACTTCCCTGCTGGCTCACTACAAAAAGCTCATCAGCCTGCGCCTAGCCCAGCCCGTACTGCGCCGGGGCTACCTGCTGCCCGTCACGGCGCCCACGACCAGCCTGCTCAGCTACGCCCGCGTGTATGAGCAGGAAGGCGTGGTGGTAGTGGCCAACCTGGGCAGCAGCGCGGCTTCCAGCGCGGCCGTTTCTTTGGCCGTGTCGTCGTTGCCGGCCGGCAGCTACCAGGTCACGGATCTGTACTCGGGCCAGCCCGCGGGGCAGGTAACGCTCAACGCCCAGGGCGGCTTCAGCAACTGGACGCCGACGCTTGGCACTTTGGATGCCAACCAGACCTGGGTGCTTCACCTCAAGCCCGCTCAGCCCACGGCCGCCGCTGCCGCCCAGGCGTTAGCCCTGAACCTGTACCCCAACCCGGCCACCACGCAGGTGCGCCTGGAGCTGACCAAAGCCTTGCCCACGGCGGCCCAAATCAAGGTGTACGATCTGACCGGCCGCCTGCTGCACTCGGCGGCTATGCCGGGCCGGACGCTCACGCTGAACACCAGCGCCTGGGCCAACGGCACGTATTTCGTGCAGGTGCAGGCCGGCAAAAGCACCTCGGTTCACCGCCTGGTAGTGGCGCATTAAGCACCAAACCGGGCGGCTCCGGCAGCCCGGGCAGACGATACTTCGTAACCGTAAAAACGAAAAAAGCCGGAGCAGCTGCTCCGGCTTTTTTTAGTTGGCAAGATTGCCGCGTTTCTGACTTACGCCTGGCTGGCCGTCAGGGGCTGGGCTTGCAGGGCAGCCAGCACGGTGCGCAGGCCCTGCTCGGCGTCGGGGCCGAGATGAATGCGCAGGGTGCGGCGGCTGTAGTCGTGCAGGGCCTGCAGGTCGCCGGCGGCCTGGGCGTTTTTAAACGTACCAAACGAGTACGAGCGGCCGGGCAGGGCTAGGTCGACGCCCGCGGCGTGGTCTTGGGTGAACTGCACGAACAAGCCCTTGTCGGGGCCGCCTTTGTGGTACTGGCCGGTGGAATGCAGGAAGCGCGGGCCGTAGCCGGAAGTTGTGGCCAGGTGGAGCTGCTCCTGCACCTGAGTGCGCAGCTGGAGCAGGCTCTCGTTCAGGGCCTCCGACTCGGTCAGGTAAGCCTGGATGTTGAGAAAGTCGCCGGGGCGGGCCTGGGCGAAGAAGTTGTGTACCACTTCCGCCGCGTCTTTCCCGGTCACGGCGGTGTAATAGGCCACGCCGTTTTCCCGCACTTTCGGCGCTTCCCCCTCGGGTAGGCTGCCTTTCTCCTGCACCACCTTCATCAGGCTGTCGGTAGCAGTTTTGGCGGCCTGCACGTTGGGCTGGTCGAAGGGGTTGATTTCGAGCATGGCGCTGGCCACGGCCGTAGCGACTTCCCAGCGGAAAAACTCGGCGCCCAGGTCCAGCGGCTCGTCCATCAGGATGCGGATGATGGGGTGGCCGGCGGCTTCCAGGGCTAGCAGCTTGGTGCGGTTGTCCACGTCGGCGTCGGTCTTGTAACCTACGTACACAAATACGCGGTCCGCGCCGTAGAACTGGGGCTCGTGGGCGGGCTCACCGGCAATGGGCAGAATCCCCTTACCTTCCTTGCCGGTGCTTTCGGCAATGAGCTGCTCGAGCCACAGGCCCAAATCACTCAGGGAGTCGGGCACGATGAGCGTGAGCTTGTCGCGGCCCTGCTGGGCCAGCACGCCCAGGGCCACGCCCAGCTCCAGGCCGGGGTTGTGCTCCACGCTGCCGTAAGCCCCGCTGGCGCGCATCATGCGCACAGCCCGCTCCAGGATTTCGCCGATATTGAGACCGTACAACGCCGCCGGCACCAGGCCGAAATACGACAGCGCCGAGAACCGGCCGCCCACCTCGGCAAAGTTGAGGAAGATGCGGCGGTAACCCTGCTCGGTAGCCGCCGTCACGAACTTGGAGCCCGGGTCGGTAATGGCCACGAAGTTCTCGCCGGCCTTGTCGCCTTTGATCTGCTTGAGCCGGTCGTAGAAATAGTCGCCGAAGGCCAGCGGCTCGGCCGTCGTGCCCGACTTGCTGGCCACGATAAACAGCGTATCGGCCAGCGGCACGGACTCCTCAATCTGGCGCACGGTGCCGGGGTCAGTGGTGTCGAGCACCGACATGGGCAGGCCGTTGGGGCCCATCGGGAACGAGGACTTGAACACGATGGGCGCCATGGTGCTGCCGCCCATACCCATCACCACCACGTGCTTGAAGCCCGCGGCGTTGACCTCGTGCACGAACTGCTCGATTTCGGGCACGGCGCCCACCATCGTTTCGGCCACGCGCAGCCAGCCCATAAAGGCGCGGATGCTCTGCTGCCCGGCCTCATCCTGCACCCAGAGGTCGGCTTTCTTGTCCCAGAAACCGGCCGTAAAATTCTTGGCGCTGAGCTCCTGCACTTTGGCGTCGACGGCGGCCTGGTACTGGCCCAACTGCAGGGTTTGCTCGGCCACGGTGGCTTCCGAGGCCAGGGCGCGCTTCTGCTCAATGGACTGCATCAGCTTGGCGAAGGGCTCCTTGAACTTGGTGGCGCCGTCGTCTTCCAGAAACTGGGTGTGCTCGGCCAGGTCGATGCCCAGCTCGGGCAGGCGGGCCAGCACCTGCCGGGCGTGGTCGAGGTTGTCTTCGAGCGTGACGGCCACCTTGCCGTGGGTGCGGAACAGGTCCAGGGTTTCCACGGGCACGGTGTTCACGGTGTGCGGGCCAATGAGGCCGTCGACGTAGCGCAGGTTGTCGTACTTGGGGTTCTTGTTGCCGGTGCTGGCCCAGAGCAGACGCTGAGTTTCGGCACCTTTAGCCTTTAATGCTTCCCAGCGGGGGCCGGCAAAAATCTGCTTGTAGAGCTGATAGGCTTGCTTGGCGCTGGCCAGGGCCACTTCGCCCACCAGGCTTTGGGCCAGCTCGCCTTTCTCACCGCCTTCGGCAGCAATTTTCTCCAGCAGCGGGTCGAGCAGCACGTCGATGCGGGAGAGAAAGAAGCTGGCTACCGAGTCGATGCGGGCCAGGGGCAGGCCGGCGGCGGCGCGGTCTTCGAGGCCCTGGATAAAGGCTTCGGCCACGCGCTGGTAGCGCTCCAGGCCAAAAATCAGGGTCACGTTCACGTTCACGCCCTCGGCAATGAGGCGGCGGATGGCGGGCAGACCTTCGAGCGTGGCCGGCACCTTAATCATCACGTTGGGGCGGTTCACGGCTTTCCACAGGGCCAAGCCTTCGGCAATGGTCCCCTCGGTGTCGTTGACCAGCTCGGGCGACACTTCCAGGCTCACGTAGCCGTCGGAGCCGTGGCCGGGGCCGTCGTAGAGCGGGCGAAACAGGTCGCAGGCGGCCTGCACGTCGGCTACGGCCAGGCTGGTGTAGATTTCGTCGGTAGTTTTACCCTGCAGGGCCAGGGCCTTGATGGCCGAATCGTAGTCGGTGCTGTCGCCGATGGCTTTAGCGAAGATGGCCGGATTCGAAGTCACCCCGCGCAGGGCTTCGTCGGTGATGCGGCGCTGGAGCTTACCGTCGATGAGGATGGGGCGGCTGATAAAGTCGAGCCACAGGCTTTGGTCGAAGTCGCGGATGGCAACAAGTGGGTTCATAAGCGTCAGCTTTGGGGAAAGTCCAAAGTTCAGGAAAGAAACGTTGGGGCCTAACATCCGGCGGACAATTTTCGCCGCTGGCCCCGAGCTCCCACCCCAAGCCGGGGTAAAAACCGTACACCGAGGCATCCGGGGCCGGGGCTTTGCGTAAGTCAGCCCGACGGCTCCGGCCTGCAGCTCTATCGTTTTGCTATTGTTTTCGTTTTTCGCATGAAGCTTTTTGTCTATACCGACCTCAACTCCGCTGGCCGCGCCTACCTGCGCCAACAGCTGCCCGCCGGCCTGGAGGCCGTGGTAGCCAACGAGCTGCCCGCCGCCGAGCAGCGCGCCGCCCTGCAGGCCGCCGACCTGCTGCTGGGCAACCCGCCCCCGGCCTGGCTCACCGATCCGGCCCCCGCCCTGCACTTCTGGCAGCTCGACTCGGCCGGCTTTGAGCGGTACGCCGCCCTGCGCCCCGCTTTCCCAGTGGCCAACGTGGGCGACTATTTCGCCTGGCCGTGCGCCGAAACCATTGTGGCGGGCATTCTGGGGTTGTACCGACACATTCACGAGTTGGCCGTGCTGCAAAGCCGCCGCGAATGGGTGGGTGCCCCCATCCGGCCCCGGCTCCAGCTGCTGCGCGGCAAAAAGGTTATTATTCTGGGCGCGGGTGCCATCGGGCTGGCCGTGCGCGAGCAACTCAGCGGCTTTAGCTGCCAGGTGCAGCTGCTGGCCCGCACCCACCCCGAGGCCACGCTGCACACGCCCGAAGAGCTGCAAGCGGCGCTGCCCGAGGCGGAGTTGGTCATTAACTGCCTGCCGGGCACGGTGCCGGGCTTTTTCTCGGCCGACCTGGTGGCCGCCATGCGCCCCGGCAGCGTGTACGCCAGCATCGGGCGGGGCAACACCACCGACGAGCCAGCTCTGATCCGGGCTTTGCAAAGCGGACAGCTTGGCGGCGCCGTGCTCGACGTAACCGCCCAGGAGCCTTTGCCCCCCGACAACCCGCTCTGGACCATGTCCAACGTGATTCTGACCCAGCACACCGGCGGCGGCCAGCCCGACGAGGACGCGGGCAAAGTGGATCTGTTTTTAGCCAACCTGCGCCGGTTTCAGGCCGGGGAAAAGCTGGAAAATCTGGTGGAACTGAGTCGGGGCTATTAAATTCTTATGACTTGGCGACATCCCGTAGGACGCAAAATAAAAAGGCCCGACTGCTAGAACAGTCGGGCCTTTTCAACATAATCAGTCTTTAGATTTTCTCGGGCAGCAGCAAGGCGTCTTCGAAGTTGCCGAGCACGACTTTCTCGCCTTCCGTCACGGCTTCCACCAGCAGGGCACCGCCCACGAACGCACCTTTCCAGGACTCGCCCAGGCCGCCGAACACTTCTTCCCGGTCGCCGCGGGAGCGGAGCTTGTTGACACCGACTTTAAAGGCGCGCACTTCCTTGGCCGTACGCTCGGCCCACTTCACGTCGTCGGAGGCCACGGCCGAGACCAGGGCGCCGTTGGAGATGTTCATCTCGCCCACCAGCTCCTCGACCCGGTCGACCAGCACGATGGAGTCGATGGGGCCGAAGGGCTCCTTGAAGTACAGCTCGCTCTGGCGGGGCAGGTTCACCAGGGCCCGCGGGGCGCGGTAGGCCGAGCGGTCCTGGCCGGGCAAAAAGAGGCTGTCGTCGAGCTTGCCTTCGTAGATGGGCGTGGCCCCGGTTTTCAGCGCGTCGGCGTAGAGGCGGTCAAGGTCTTCGGCCTGGGCCTTGTTGATGACCGGGCCAAACGCCAGCTCGGGCAGCTTGTCGTCCGGGTTATCCACCAGCGTGGGGTTGCCTACTTTCAGGCTCTTGATGGTATTCCAGTAGGTTTCGACGAACTGCGGGAACAGGCGGCGCTCCACCACGAAGCGCACGTAGGCCGTGCAGCGCTGCTTGCCGTAGTCGTAGCCCTTCTTGAGTTGGTCGGCCAGGCCGTCCCAGTCGGAGTAGTCCCAGATGCCGTAGGTGTTCACGCCTTCCATTTCGAGCATGTAGCGCTTGTGTTGGGAAGCCAGCGCATCGGCAATGTTGCGGCCGTTGTAGCGCCCACCCACGAAGGACAGGCAGTCGACGGCGTCGTTCTTCACCAGCACATCGCTCAGCTCCCCGCCCGAGCCGCTCACGAGCGTAACGGGCAGGCCGCAGCGGCGGGCAATGGCGAAGGACAAACTCAGGGAAATGAAGCCGCCGTCGGTGGGCGTCTTGGCAATGACCGAGTTGCCGCAGAGCACCTGCACCAGCACGGCGTGCAGGAGCACCGAAAACGGGTAGTTCCAGGAGGCAATGTTGCTCACCAAGCCCAGCGGGGTACGCTTGCCCAGCATGCCCTCGATGTTGTCGACGTACCACTGGGCGCCGTCGATGCAGCGGTCAATGTCGGTGAAGCCGAGCTTGTAGGTTTTGCCGATTTCCCACATCACCAGCTTGCCAATCAGCTCCACATGTTCGCGCAGCTGGTTGAGGCAGTCCTGGACTTTGGCTTTGCGCTCGTCGAGGTCAGTGGCGGCCCAGGCGGCAGCTTCGCTCTTGGCAAAGCGCACGGCGCGCAGGGCCGTGTCGTGGTCGAGCATGGGCAGGGCGCCGAGCTGGCTGCCGTCGATGGGCGAGGTGAACTCGCGGGGCTTGCCCGGCTCCTGCCAGCGGCCTTCCAGCAGGTTCAGAAACTTTCCGTCGGCGGTGAATACCTCCGGGGTAATAGACTTCATCTGATTCAGCAGGGAGCCGAACTCAACCTGGGGCGAAATGATTTTGGGCATGGCGAAAGAAAGGAGCAGCGGGGTCGGTGACTGATTGGGGTGCTCCTAAAAGTAGGTTAGTGTGGATTAGGTTTGGGGAGCGGACGACGAGGCGCGAATACGCGTCTCTCCAGTCGTTCATGCTTACGCCGAGGCGGTTTCGGCGGCGTAGCTGAGCAGGCTTTCCACCTGGTCGGCCGAGCCGATGAACAACGGGCTGCGCTGGTGAAAGTCGGTGGGCACAATGTCGAGCACGGGCGTGGTACCGGCGTAGGCCTGCCCCCCGGCCTGCTCGATGAGGAAAGCCAGCGGGAAGCCTTCGTAGAGCAGGCGCAGCTTGCCGTCGGGCGCCTTTTTGGTAGGCGGATACAGGTAAATGCCGCCCTTGAGCAGGTTGCGGTGGTAGTCGGCCACCAAGGAGCCCACGTAGCGGCCGCTGAACTGGTCGCGCTTGCACTGGGTGAGGTATTCCCGCACGTACTCGGGGTAGTCGAACCAGTAGCCTTCGTTGCAGCTGAACACCTGACCGGCCCGCGGAATGCTGATGCTGGGGTGGGACAGGAAGAACTCGCCGAGGGAGTTTTCATAGGTGAAGCCCACCACGCCCGCGCCGGTCGAGTACACCATCATAGTGCTGGAGCCGTAGAGAATGTAGCCGGCGGCCACCTGGGCGCGGCCACCCTGCAGGAAGTCTTCGCGCGTGGCCTCAACTCCTACCGGCGTCACGCGGCGGTAGATGCTGAAGATGGTGCCGATGCTCACGTTCACGTCGATGTTGGAGGAGCCGTCGAGCGGGTCGATGGCCACCACGTAGCGGCCCTGGCAGTTGCCGGTGTGGATGATATCATCTTCTTCCTCGCTGAGCACGGCGCAGGCCTCCTGCCCGTTGGTCAGGGCCCGGATAAAGCGGATGTTGGCTTCCACGTCGAGCTTCTGCTGCTGCTCGCCCTGCACGTTTTCCTGGCCCATGCTGCCGATGATGGTGGTCAGGCCCGCGCGGTTCACCTCGCGGTTCACGATTTTGGCGGCCAGGGCAATGTCGCGCAGCAGCTGGCTGAGCTCCCCGGTGGCGTAGGGAAAGTCTTCCTGCTTGCGCATGATAAACCGGTCGAGGGTGGTGCCGACGGGCAGGGCCAGCGTGTTTTCGTGGGGAGTAAGCATAAGGCAACGAGAGAGGGATACGGAAAGGAACGGTACTACAAGCCCGGCTCACCCCCGAAAAGAGGAGAGAAACCGGGCCTTTTTGCACGAAACCGGGGGCTTAGCTTTTGGCTTCGGGCTGCTTCTGGGACTGCCAAAGTACGACCTGCCAGCCTTTCTTCGGGTCTTTGACCTGCACCACCACGTATTTGAGGTGGGCCACGTTGGGCGAGCCGTCGGGCTTGTTGGGCTGGTAAATGGTGATGGTGCCGTTGACAACGGCCGTTTTCTCCCCCGCATACACGCGCACGTTCAGGGCCTCCACGTCAATCTTGTCGTAGACGCTCTTGCCGTCCTTGATGGACTGCACGTACTCGGTCTTGTTGTTTTGCTTGCCGTTGGAGTGGGTGTAAATCAAGTCGTCGGCAAACACCTTGTCGAGGTAGGCGTAGTCCTTGCTGACCTGGGCGGCGAAGCGCTGCCGCTCCAGGGCTTCCACTTCCTTTACGGCGGCCAGGTTTTTCTTGGATTGGGCAAACGTGAGCACGGGCAAGGCCAGCAGCAACACCAGCAGGAAGGGCAGTTTTTTCATTGGTTATTCGTTTTTAGTTTTTAGTTTATAGTTGTTGGTTTTTGGCAGCTAGACTCGCCCGCAAGAGTAAGGGCGACACGTTGCGACCATAAACCAAAAACCACCCACCAAAAACCAGTTATTAATAGGCTTTGCCGTCGGCGTCGAAGTTGACCATCTTCATGCGGGGCGCGAAGAATTGCATCAAGAGCCAAGCGGTGAGGTAAGCCCCGCCGCAGATCAGGAACATGATAAAGTAGGCGTGGTCGAGCTGGCCGATGCTTTCGTAGTAGACGAACATGCGTTTCTGCACCAACGCCGTGAGCAGGATGCCGCCCAGCCCGCCGGCCATGCCGCCCAGGCCCGTCACCGAGGCCACGGCGCGCTTGGGGAACATGTCGGAAGCCGTGGAGAAGATGTTGGCGCTCCAGGCCTGGTGGGCCGCGGCGGCAATGCCGATAACGAGCACCGCCAGCCACATGTCGATGCGGCCCAGGTACTGTACGGCCACGATGGGCAGCACGCAGAAGGCAATGAGGAGCATGGCCGTTTTGCGGGCCTGGAAGGCGGGCATGCCGCGCTTGATCAGGCCCATGGGCAGCCAGCCGCCGCCGATGCTGCCGATGCTCGACAGGATGTAGACAATAGCCACCGGCAACGAGACTTCGGTGCCTTTCAGGCCGTACTGTTTGTTCAAAAAGTCGGGCAGCCAGAACAGGTAAAACCACCAGATCGGGTCGGTCAGGAACTTGCCGAAGATAAAGGCGTAGGTCTGGCGCACCTTCAGCAATTGACCCCAGGAAATCTTGGACTCGTTTTCCACGGCCACGGCGGCCATATCGTCCACGTCGGTGTGGATGTAGTCGAACTCGGCCTTGGTGAGCTTGGCGTGGCGGGCGGGCACTTCGTAGTAGATAAACCACAGCAGCAGCCACACGAAACCCAGGGCCCCGGTGATGATGAAAGCCCACTTCCAGCCGATGGTTTCGGCAATCAGCGGCACGGCCAGCGGGGCGGCAATGGCGCCCACGTTGGAGCCGGAGTTGAAGATGCCCGTGGCCAGGGCCCGCTCCTTCTGCGGAAACCACTCGGCCGTGGTTTTGATGGCCGCCGGGAAGTTGCCGGCCTCAAATACGCCCAGAAAGCCCCGGGCCACGCTGAAGCCCAGCGTGCTGCTGACCAGCGCGTGGCCCATGGCCGCCAGGCTCCACAGCAGCGTGGACAGGGCGTAGCCCATCTTAGTGCCCAGCCGGTCGATGATGCGGCCCACGCCCATCATGCCCACCGCGTAGGCCACCTTGAAGGCCAGCTCGATGTTGGCGTAGTCGCCGGAATTCCACTTGAACTCGGCCTCCAAGTAGGGCTTGAGCAGGGAAATAACGGCCCGGTCGAGGTAGTTAATCGTGGTGGCAAAGAACACCAGGCCGCAGATGGTCCAGCGGTACTTGCCGATGGTGGCATTGACCGTGGCGGCGGGCGGCGGGGCGGCGGCGGGAGTTTGAATCATGGGAAGGCAAATCAAAGGGCGGAATTACGGCCGGGCCAATGGGCGCGGGCCGGTACTCGAAGCGTTACTTTTTCAGCGTACCCACGAAGGCCAGCAGGCCGGCAATCTGGGTGGTGAGGGCTGGAATGTCGTCGGCATTCTTGAAGAGCTGGGAACCCATGCCGACCACGTCGACGCCGGCCCCGAACCACTCGCGCAGGCTGTCCTCGGTGGGCTCTACCCCGCCCGTGACCATCAGCGGCACGGTGGGCATGGGCCCGCGCAGGCTTTTCACGAAGCCCGGGCCCACCACGTTGCCGGGGAAGATCTTGACGATGGCCGCGCCCAGGCGGGTGGCCTGGTACACTTCGGAAACGGTCATCGTGCCGGGCAGCCAGGGAATGCCGTGCTGATGGCAGACGTCGGCCACCTCGGTCGTCAGGCAGGGCTGGACCACGAAGTCGGCGCCGGCGGCAATAAACCGCTCGGCGTCCTCGGCCGTGTAAATCGTGCCGATGCCCAGCAGCATGTCGGGGCACTCCGTTTTCACGAACTCGACGAGGGTGATAAAGACGTCGAAGGCATTCTCGCCGCGGTTGGTAAACTCAAACACCCGCAGGCCGGCCGCGTAGCAGGCCCGCAGAATGCGCTGGGCGTAGGCCGCGTCGGCGTGGTAGAACACCGGTACCACGGGGTGGCGCAGCACGGTATCGAAAGCCTGAGCGGAAGTAAATCGGGACATTTCTTGGTTTTTGGTGGGTGGTTTTTGGCTTTTGGCTGTCGTTCTGACTTCGGTTTTAGTGTCTCGACCAAAAACCAAAAACAAACAACCAAAACCCAACTAGCGCACGAGGCGGCCGGTGGTGTTGCCCTGCATGATGTGCTCGACTTCGGCGGGCGTAATCAGGTTCACGTCGCCGGGGATGGTGTGCTTGAGGG
Organism: Hymenobacter persicinus; assembly: GCF_004167665.1. Classification (GTDB taxonomy): domain Bacteria; phylum Bacteroidota; class Bacteroidia; order Cytophagales; family Hymenobacteraceae; genus Hymenobacter; species Hymenobacter persicinus. The sequence goes on from NZ_SEWE01000048.1 coordinate 17,341, forward strand.
CCGAGGCCACCACGGCGAAAGTCAGGGCCTCCTGGGTGGTGGCGTAGTGCAACGAGCCGTAGATGAAGCCGCTCAGAAAGGCGTCGCCGCCGCCGATGCGGTCCACCACAGGGGTGATGTCGTAGTAGGGCGTTTCGGAGTAGGTGCCGTCGAAGAGCATGCCCTTGATTCGCTCGTGGGAGGCGCTCTGGGTTTTGCGCTTGGTCGAAACCACCTGCTTGATCTGCGGGAAGCGGGCCATGAGCTGCTCGGCCATGGAAGCAAACTTGTTGTCGGCCCCGGCCGCGGCCTGAATGCCGAACAAGTCGTCGGCGTCGTTTTCGGAGCACACGGCCACGTCGCAGCCGGCTACCAGCGCGGGCATCACGCTCTGGGCCGTTTGCCCATACTGCCACAGGTTGCGGCGGTAGTTCACGTCGGCCGACACAGTGATGCCGAGCTTGCGGGCCGCGCGAATGGCGTCGGCGGTAGCCTGGGCGGCGCTGGCCGAAATAGCGGGTGTGATACCGGTCCAGTGCAGCCACTGGGCGTCTTTCAGGATTTCCTCCCAGTCAAACGAGTCCGGGTTGAGGTTGGCAAAGGCCGAGTCGGCGCGGTCGTACACCACCTTGCTGGCCCGCAGCGAGGCGCCCACTTCGAGGAAGTAGAGGCCCAGGCGCTGCCCCTGGTACACGCAGTGGTCCATATCGACGCCGAAGCGGCGAAACTGGGAGGCGGCGGCCCGGCCCAGGTCGTTGTCGGGAAAACAGGTGACGTGGGCGGCGGGCACGCCGAGGCCGGCCAGGGCGGCGGCCACGTTGGCGTCGCCGCCGCCGTAGTTGACTTCCAGCGTGGCGGCCTGGGCAAAGCGGTAGTTCAGCGGGGGCGAAAGCCGCATCATGATTTCCCCGAACGTGACGACTTGCTTCATTTTTTGGGTCTTGGGCGCTTGATTTGGGATTACGCCAGCTCCGGCTGGGCCACGGCTTTGGGCACGGCGCCGAAGCCGAAGTACTTTTTGGCGTTGCCGTAGCAGATGTTCTGCACGATGAGGCCGAGCAGGGCCATGTCGTCGGGCAGCTCGCCGTTTTCCACGTCGGTGCCCAGCAGGTTGCAGAGCACGCGGCGGAAGTACTCGTGGCGCGGGTACGAGAGGAAGCTGCGCGAGTCGGTGAGCATGCCCACGAACTGGCTCAGCAGCCCCATGTTGGACAGCGCGTTGATCTGCTTTTCCATGCCGTCCTTCTGATCCAGGAACCACCAGCCGGAGCCAAACTGCACCTTGCCCGCCACCGAGCCGTCGTTGAAGTTGCCGACCATGGTGGCCATCAGCTCATTGTCGCCGGGATTGAGGTTGTAGAGGATGGTCTTGGCCAGCTTATTCTCGCCGTCGAGGCGGTCGAGGAAGGTGGACAGGCGCCGTCCCTGGGCGAAGTCGCCGATGGAGTCCCAGCCGGTGTCGGGGCCCAGCTCGCGCAGCATGCGGGAGTTGTTGTTGCGCAACGCCCCGAGGTGAAACTGCTGGGTCCAGCCGCGGGCGTGGTCCATGCGGGCCAGGTCGAGCAGGATGCTGGACTTGAAGGCTTCCGAATCGGCCTGGTTCAGGGCTTTGCCCCCGCGTACTTTCAAAAAGGCGGCGGCCACCTGCTCGGGCGTAAACTCGGCGGCGTACAGGCGCTCCAAACCGTGGTCCGACAGGCGGCTGCCCAGCTCGTGGAAGAAGTCGTGGCGGCTTTGCAGGGCCGCGAGCAGGTCGTCGTAGGTCTGAATGTCGAGGCCGGCGGCGGCGGCCAGCTTGTCGAGGTAGGCGTTGTAGGCGGCCACGTCTTCCACGGCCATGGCCTTGTCGGGCCGGAACGTAGGCAGCACCCGCACGCCGAACGGGTCGGCGGCAATGGCTTGGTGGTGTTCGAGCGAATCAGCCGGGTCGTCGGTGGTGCAGAGCGTTTCCACGTTCATCTTGCGCAGCAGGTTGCGCACCGAGTACTCGGGCGTGCGCAGCTTGGCCGAGCACTCGTCGTAGATGCGGCGGGCGCTGTCCTTATTGAGCAGTTCGTGCACGTCGAAGTAGCGCTGCAGCTCCAGGTGGGTCCAGTGGTAGAGCGGATTGCGGACCGTGAAGGGCACCGTCTCGGCCCACTTCTCGAACTTCTCCCAGTCGGAGGCGTCGCCGGTGATATAGCGTTCGGGCACGCCGTGGGCCCGCATGGCCCGCCACTTGTAATGGTCGCCGTAGAGCCAGATCTGGGTCAGGTTGTCGAACTGCTTGTCCTGGGCAATCTGGTCGGGCAGCAGGTGGTTGTGGTAGTCGATGATGGGCATCGACTTGGCAAACTCGTGGTAGAGCTGCCGGGCCGTCTCGGTCTGGAGCAGGAAATCTTCGTTCAAAAAGGGCTTTTTCATAGCAGTGGCAATGAAAGCGAGTGAGTGCCGGAGTGGCAAGGTGGGTGGGTAAAGGTATCGGCCCGGGCGGGGTGCGGGAGGCGGGGCGGCGGATTTATTCACGGAAACGTTTCCGGTGGCCGCCCCGCCCCTACAGCGACACGCCGCGTTTCCAGGGAATAAAGTCGGTCTGGCCGTGGCGGACGGCGGCCACCTCTTCCCCGCTGGCGGCGCGGATGACGTAATCCAGAATCCGCTCCCCGGCCTGCTCGATGGTTTCCTCGCCGTCGATGACCGAGCCGGTGTTCAGGTCGATGATGTCGGGCATGCGCTGGGCCAGGGCCGTGTTGCTCGAAATCTTGACCACGGGCGCAATCGGGTTGCCGGTGGGCGTGCCCAGGCCGGTGGTGAAGAGCACGATGTTGGCCCCCGACCCTACTTCGGCCGTGGTCGATTCCACGTCGTTGCCGGGGGTGCAGAGCAGGTTCAGGCCGGGCTTGGTCACCAGCTCGGGGTAGTCGAGCACGGCTACCACGGGCGAGGAACCGCCCTTGCGGGCCGCCCCAGCCGACTTCATGGCGTCGGTAATCAGGCCGTCCCGGATGTTGCCTGGCGAGGGGTTCATGTCGAAGCCCGAGCCGACGGCAATGGCCGAGTCCCCGTAGGCCTTCATCAAGCTGGAAAAACGCTGGGCCGTCTCGGAGTCCACGGAACGGTCAATCAGTTCCTGCTCCACGCCGCAGAGCTCGGGAAACTCGGCCAGAATCACCGAGCCGCCGAGGGCCACGAGCAGGTCCGACACGTGCCCCAGGGCGGGGTTGGCCGAGATGCCCGAGAAGCCGTCGGAGCCGCCGCACTCCAGGCCGATGGTGAGCTTGCTGAGCGGGGCGGGCCGGCGCACGTTCTGGTTGGCCAGCATCAGGCCGGCAAAGGTCTGGCGCAGGGCCGTGCTGACCAAGGCTTCCTCGGTCCCGATTTTCTGCTGCTCCAGGATGTAGAGCGGCTTGTCGAAGTGGGGGCTGCGCTTGTTGATTTCGTCCTGGAGCATGCTCACCTGGGCGTTCTGGCAGCCCAGGCTGAGCACGGTGGCCCCGGCCACGTTGGGGTGAGTGATGTAGCCGGCCAGCAGGCCGCAGAGCGACTGGGCATCCTGGCGGATACCGCCGCAGCCGCCCTCGTGGCTCAGGAAGCGGATGCCGTCCACGTTCGGAAACAGCTTGGGCTTGCTGTGCTGGCCGTTTTCGGCGCTGTGCAGGTCGGTAGCCAGGATTTCCTCCACCGACTTGCCCGCCTGCATGAGCGAAATCAGCTCCTGGGTCTGGGGCTGGTACGACTTGCGGCGGGCGTAGCCCAAGTCATTGACCAAGGCTTCCTCGAGCACCTGGATGTTGCGGTTTTCGCAGAACACCAGCGGAATCACGAGCCAGTAGTTGGCCGTGCCCACGCGGCCGTCGGCGCGGTGGAAGCCCAGGAAGGTGCGCTCCTGCCACTTCTCCACGGGTGGCGGGGTCCAGGCGGCGCGGTGCTGCGTGGTTTCGTAGGAATCGGTGGCGTGCTGCATGTTGGCCGTGGTGAGCAGGCCGCCCACGCCGATGGCGGACTTGGCTTTACCCACGAGCACGCCGTACATGTGCACCTGGTCGCCGGGCTGCAGGGCCTGCAAAGCCAGCTTGTGCTTGGCGGGAATCTTCTCGGTGGTGGTCACCGTCACGCCGTCGTGGGTGACGGGGGTGCCGGCGGGCAAATCCTGCAGGGCCACCAGCACGTTGTCGGCGGGGTGAATCTTGGCTACTAAATGCTTCATTTGGCAAGAACTTTCTTGTTGAGTTGGGCCGCTACCGTGGCAAATACGCCCTGATCGAGCATCTGCGCCAGGTACTCGCTCACGCGCTTGGCAAAGCCGGGCAGCTGGCTCAGGTCGTGGCCCCACAGGCTCTGGTTTTGCAGGGCGGCGGTGGTCAGCTCGGCGGGGTTCAGGCGGGCCCAGAGGTCGGCGAAGTAGGCGGCCTTGTCGTCCTGAATCGGGTAGAGCTGGCCGTGGGCCTCGCCGTACCATGTACCCTCCTGCTCCTGCACGCCCCGCATAAACAGCAGGTAGGCGGCAAAGCCCAGGGCCATGTAGTGCGGCACCACGCCCAGGCGCTTGTAGCTATGCAGCAGCGTGGCCACGTTGCGCATCTGCATCTTCATGGTGTAGTTGAGCGTGATGGACAGCCAGCGGTGCTCCACGTAGGGGTTGCGGAACCGGTCCAGCACCTGCAGGCCGAAGCGCTGCCCGATTTTCTCATCCACGGCGAACGGGATGCCGGGCAGAATATCGGCCAGCATCAGGTTGTGAATGTAGGCGGCCAGCACCTCGTCGTCCATGGCTTCGCGCACGGTGTTGAAGCCGGCCAGGTAGGCCAGCCCGCAGCTGAGCGTGTGGGTGCCGTTGAGCAGGCGCAGCTTCAGCTCCCGGAACTGGTTGATGTCGGGCTGGATGATAACGCCCTTGTCGGCCTGCTCAAAGGCGAGAATGTCCTTCACCCGCGCGTCGCCCTCGATGGCCCACAGGCAGTACGCTTCCGACATGGTCAGCAGTTCGTCTTCGTAGCCGAGCTGCTCGCTCAGGCTGCCGAGCGTGGCCACGTCGGGGCGGCCCGGCACGATGCGGTCCACCAGGGAGTTGCAGCAGGTGTTGGCCGATTCGAGCCAGTCGAGAAACTCCCCGTCGAGGCCGTTGCGGTGGGCCAGCTCGAGCAGAATGCCCTCGAGCTTGGTGCCGTTGTCGGCAATGAGCTCGGTGGGCACGATAATCAGGCCCTTGCTTTTGTCGCCGTTAAAGGCCTGGAAGCGGGCGTAGAGGAAGGCCAGCAGCTTGCCGGGAAACGAGGTCGGGGCCGACTTGCGCAGAATCTCGTCGGGCACGAGCTGGATGCCGACCTCGGTGGTGTTGGAAACAACGACTTGCAGGTCGGGGTTGGCGGCGCACTGGAGCACCTCGGCCCACTGGCTTTTGGCCGACAAGACCCGGCTGATGGCCGAGCAGACCACGTTTTCCTCGATGGTCTGGCCATCTTCCACCCCACGAATACAAAGCGTGTAGAGGTTATCCTGGCGCTCGAAGGCGTCAATGTCGCCGCCGTCGGTGGACTTCACCACCACGATGCGGCCGTTGAAGATGCCCTGGCGGTTGGCTTTGTCGATGAGGTAGTCGGGCAGGCCGCGCAGCAGGACGCCGGTGCCGAACTGCAACACTTTCTCGGGCAGGTTCAGCAGCGCCGCCGACGGCAGTTCCACCGTTGGGGCAGTCAGTGAGGCGCCCAGGTTTTTCGATAACTGACTCATGGTCTTGGTATTTACAATTTGCTGCTACTCTCCCACTGCTGCTTCCACTTCGGATATTCCTTGGTGAGTAGCTTTTCGGGCCAGGTGCTGACGTACACGTAGCCGGCCCGGCGTTCATTCTCGATGTCGGCCAGCGCGGCGTGCGGCTGGGAGTCGCGCCCCACGTAAATCGGCTGGTTGGTGTTCAGGTCGTAGAAACGTGCCCACAAGGTGGAGCCCGGCTGCGGCACAACTATCCTGTCCCGTCCTGTAGGCTGGCTCGAATCGACAATTTCTTTCACGGCCACGTTGGGAATCTTCACGGCCTCAAACCAGGCCACGGCGCTGGTAATGGCTTTCCTCACCTCCGCCGACGGATTCTCGATGCCCATCAGAAACTCCACGATGCCCACCGACTCGGCCCCGCTGAGCGAGGCCAGCTCGAAGGCCCGGGCCTTGGCGGGCAGCAGGGTTTTCTCGTCGTGCTGGGCGCACCACACCGTGAGCGTGCCCCGCTGCACGTACTGGGTTTTAAGAATGCAGCTCACGCCCAGGTCCACCGCTTTCTGCGCCCGCAGCACCAGGGCCGCATCTACCGCGGCCAGGTCGCCCTTGCGCTGGGCCACGTCGCGCAGCACCAGCAAGGCCCGGATCATGGCGTTGTCGTTGTAGGTAATCTGGTGGCGGTACAGGCTCCGGTCGGGGTAATACTGCGGGAAGCCCCCGTTGGCGTACTGCATTCTCAGCAGGTACTCGATGCCCTTTTCGGCGGCGGCTTTGTAGGCCGGGTTACCGGTTGTGGCGTAGGCTTTGGCCAGGTAGCGGATTTCCCGGGTCGTGGCGTCGTTGTCGATGGTGGCATCGGGATGGCCGGCGTCGGCGCGGGTTTGCTTGACCAGCGCGGCGCTCAGGGCGTGGTCGTACTTCACTTTCTCATTGCCCACGGCCTTGGGCCACCCGCCCACGCTGCGCTGATACACCAGCATCCGCTCGGCCACCGAGTCCACGGCCGCCGCGCCGCCGGCTTTGGCCTGGGCCGCGGCTTCGGCCAGCGCAATGGCCGTTACAGGCATGGTGGAGTTGGTGTTTTGCAGATTGGACGGCGGTAATGCTACCGTGGCGGCCTGGCCCGAAACCGGGTACCAGCGGCCCCCGAACGTCCAGTCGGCGGTGATGCGCGAGGCCTTGGGCGCACCCGCGGCCGAAGCCAGGTTGTCCTGGTGCCAGGCGTAGTCGCCGCCCCGGCGGTGGCAGCCGGCGTAGTACACGCGGCGGCCCCAGCGCTTGGCCCCGGGCCCGGAGGTGGCGTAGTAGATGTCGGCATCGGCCATGTTCTGGGCGAAGCGGCAGTTGATCAGATAGAATTGCGCCTCCCGGTGAAAGCGGCCCAGCTTGAAGCCCGGGTCGCCCTCGAAGACGCAGTTTTTGAGCACCGTCTTTTCCTCCTGGCTGCCCGAGCCGTCGTGCCAGATGGCGGCGTTGGGGCTGTGGCAGATGAAGCGGCAGTTTTCGGCGTAGGCCCAGCCGCGAGGGCAGTAGAAATCCACGCCGCCCTCCATGGTGCAGTCCTTGAAGTAGTAGAGGCCGGCGTCCACGTCCCAGGGGCTGACCGTGTCGCCACCCAGGGCGCGCAGCGTGCAGTGCTTCACGGTGAGGCGGGTGGTGCCGGGCATGGTGCGCAGGGCCATCTGGTGGCCGGTCTTGCTGATCAGCTTTTTACCGGTGGCCTCCACGGCGCAGTCGATAGTCACGTCGCCGGCCGCGTCGAAGCCGTAGCTGTTGATGATGGTCAGCTTTTCGAGGGTGATGTCGGGGGCGTTGCGCAGGTTGAGCGTGGCCACGCCCCAGTCGTCGGGGCCGCCGGCGGGGTCGCAGCGCCAGGCGTCGCGGGCCTGGGCGTAGGTCAGAATCACGCCCTTTTCGCTTTGCCCCCGGAAGGTGATGTGGCTCTTGCCGTCGACGAAAACCTTCTCGCGGTAAGTGCCATTTTTGATGAAGACCACCCGTTGCCGGGTGGCCCCATCGGAAAGACTATTGACGGCGGCCTGAATGGTCCGGAATTTCCCCGAACCATCCGCGGCCACCGTCACCTGCTCGGCCTGGAGTGTTAAAATCCCCATTTTCCCAATTCCCAAAACCAGGAGCAGTAGTATCAAAAACCGTTTCATCGGCAGTAGGTATCAAGCAGCGTGAACGGCGGGTCAGGCCAGGAAATCCTCCCGCAGGGGCGTGAAGGCGTCCAGCAGCGTGCCGGCCTCGCGGCAGCGCACCCCGTGCCGCGTATTGCCGGGCACGAGGCAACTGTCGCCGGGGCGCAGGGTGCGCACCTGGCCGGCAATGGTGTACTCGAACACGCCGCGCTCCACGTAGCTGATCTGCTGGTGCGGGTGCTGGTGCTCGGCGCCGATGCTGCCCGCCTCAAACTCCACTTTCACCAGCATCAGCTGCGGGCCGTAGACGAGCACCTTGCGGCGCACGCCGGCGCCGAGGTTTTCCCAGGGCTGGGCAGCATCTTCCAGAAATGGCGGACTCGAGGCGGGCAACATAGCGGGATGAGTTAGTTGCCGTAGCCGAAGTTCTGCTTCACATTCGGGTCGGTATCGAGCGTGCTCTGCGGAATCGGGAGCAGCTCTTTGCCCTTGCCGGCTTCGAAGTCGGCGGCCAGACCCGTACCGCCGGGCTTGGTGTTGGTGATGTAGGCCGCGTTGACCGTGGAGCGCCACGCCACCGCGGTGGTGCCGGTGGGCGTAGCAGCCGGAGCAGGCCGGTAGAACGAGCGGGCCCACTGCACCTGGCCGTTCACGACTCTGAAGTACTGGTTGACGGGCACAGTGTTGTAGGGCGCGGTGCCAGCCTGCATCTTGGCCAGCTCAGCCTTGGTGGCCGCCAGCTGGGTGGCCAGTTGGCCCCAGCGCAGCAGGTCGTACTTGCGGATGCCTTCGCCGCCGAACTCCAGCAGGCGCTCCTTTTTCAGGGCCGTGAAGAAGTTGTCTTTCGACGACAAGTCGAGGCCGGCCGCGGCGCGGGTGGCGTTGCCGGCGTAGGCGCGGGTGCGCACTTCCAGCAGGGCATTCTTGGCGGCCGTGCTCGGGCCGTTGAGCTCGTTTTCAGCCTCGGCAAACATCAGCAGCACGTCGGCAAAGCGGATCAGCGGCCAGTTGTAGCCCAGGTAGTTGCCGGCCCCGTTCTGCAGGGGCACGCGCCAGTCGCGGCGGAACTTGCCGGTGGTGATGGCCACCAGCGTGGTGCCCGCCTGGTTGTTGTTGGTACCGATGGTGTAGGGCGTCAGCGTCACGTCGCGGCGCACGTCAGTCGAGTCGAAGGCGTAGAAGTAGGTGGGCACGGCCACGATGGTACCCTGGGACGAGCCGTAGAGGGGCGAGGCGTTCAGGCGGGGGCCGTCGTAGTAGCCCAGCTTGCTGTCGGCCGTGGCGCTGGCGCCGCCCATGGCCACTTCAAAAATCACCTCGCTGGCGCTTTCGCGGCGCAGCTCGTTGAAGCTCTTGAACAAGTCGTAGAAGCTCGGGTTGAGCGTGTGCTGCTCGCGGTGGCGCATCAGTTCGGCGCACTCCTGCTGGGCAATGCGGTAGTAATTCAGATAGTCGCTGGGCCGCTCGATCTGGCCGGTGGTGGCGTTGGCCGAGTAGCCGCCGCGCTGCAAAGCCAGCCGGGCCCGCAGGGCCTTGATGGCGCCCTTGGTGATCCGCTCATTAGCCGCCCCGATGTTGGTGCGCCACGGCACCAGCTTCTGGGCCTTGCCCAGGTTGGCAATCAGCGTGTCCAGGGTTTGGTTGCGGCTCACCTGGGGCAGCAGGAAGCTGGCCGTGGCCTCGGTGGGCGTCAGCGGCGCGGGCACGTCGCCCCAGTTGCGGATCAGCTCGTAGAGGTACTGGGCGCGCAGGGTGAGGGCCTCGCCGTAGAGGCGGTGCAGAGCGGCCGTGTCGGCGGCGCTGCCGCTGCGGTAGAGGTCCATCTGCGGGATGTTCTTGATGCAGATGTTGGACTTCTCCACGCCCTGGTACAGGTCGTTCCAGGGGTTGATGATTTCGGCGTTGGTCGGGAAGGCCTTGTAGCGCGAGATGCCGCGGTTGCCGGAGTTGGCCGCGCCAGGGGCCCCGATCAGCTCGTCGGTGTCGTAGGGGTAGTACAGGTTGAGGCGGGTGCCGTAGGTCCGGTCGCCGGAGAGCATGTCGTAGGCGGCAATGACGGCCGTGGTGGCCCCGCTGACCGTGCTGAAGAGCTGGTCGGTGGTGTAGTAGGCGTTGGGCTCGACGTCGAGGTAATCCTTGCAGGCGCCCAGGCCGGCCAACAGGCCCAGCGCGGCGGTGCTCAGGGTAAGACGAAATTTATTGCGTTTCATGAGAGTTGGAGTTGAGGCGTTGCCGCCGGTTACAAAATCACCAAGTTGGCTTACAGGCCCAGGTTGATGCCGAACAGGAAGGCGCGGCTGCGGGGGTAAGCGGCGTAGTCGACGCCGGGGGTCAGGCCAGTGGCGCGGCGCGTGTTGGCTTCGGGGTCGTAGCCGGTGTATTTGGTGAAGGTGTAGAGGTTGTTGGTGGTCACGTAGAAGCGCACCTGGTTGAGCTTGGCCCGGCTGATGAGGGCCTTGGGCAGCGAGTAGCCCAGCGTGACGTTGTTGACGCGCAGGAACGAACCGTCCTCAATGGCCCAGGAGTGGGTGAAGAGCTGCCGCGTGGGCTGCCAGATCTTGGCGTTCTGGTTGGCGTCGCGGAAGCCGTCGAGGGTGGTAATGGCGTTGCCGTTGTTGTCGATGGTGCGGTAGCGGTCCGTCATCAGGTCCAGCATGTTGCTGAGCGGGTTGATGGCCGAGGTGAACTCAATCTTGTTGGCGTTGTAGACGTCGTTGCCGTAGACGAAGTTCAGGAACACGCTGGCGTCGAAGCCCTTGTAGGCAAACTGCTGGTTGAAGCCGCCCGTGAACTTGGGGTTGGCGTTACCGATAACGGTCCGGTCGAGGTCGTTCACCACGCCGTCGCCGTTGAGGTCCTTGAGCTTGATGATGCCGGGAGCCACGGGCTGACCCTGCACGCTGGCGTCGGACGGGATGCCGGCCTTGAGCACGCCGGTGCGGGTGGTGGGGTTGTACGACTCGAAGTCGTCAGCCGTGTAGAAGCCGTCGGTGACGTAGCCGTACATCTGGCCGATGGGCTGACCCACGCGGGCCACGAAGTCCTGGGAAATGGCCGTGCTGGCCCAGCCCGAGTATACGCCCGGAATTTCGGGGGCGCCACCGAGGCTCTCGATGCGGCCGCGGTTGAAGGAGGTGTTGAAGTTGGCGCTCCAGGTGAAGTCCGGCGTTTCGAGCACCGTGCCGCTGAGCTGGAGTTCCACGCCGCGGTTCGAGGTCGAGCCGATGTTCTGCAGCTGGGCGGCGTAGCCCGTCACCACCGGAATCGGACGGCTCACGAGCAGGTCGCGGGTCGTGTTGTAGTACACGTCAGCGGTGAACTGCACGCGGTTGCTGAACAACGCCAGGTCCATGCCCACGTTGCGCGACACGGTGGTTTCCCACTTCAGGTCGGGGTTTTCGAGGAAGGGCACCGCAGCACCGCCCACGCGGATGTGGTTGAGCCAGTACTCGCCGCCCCCGCCCGAGAACAGGCGCAGGTAGGAGAAGTCGTTGATGCGGTTGTTGCCGGCCAGACCGAAGCTCAGGCGCAGCTTCAGGTCAGAAATGGCCGTAATCGGCTTCAGGAAGTCTTCCTGCGACACGCGCCAGGCCAGGGAGGCGGCGGGGAAGTACCCCACGCGCTTACCCACGGCGTACTTCGACGAGCCGTCGGCGCGGAAGGTGGCCGTCAGCAGGTACTTGTCGGCGAAGGTGTAGTTGAGGCGGCCAAAGCCCGAGAGCAGGTGGGCCTTGATGGGCTCCCCGGTGGTAGGCAGAATCGGCTGGGCCACGGTGCCGGCGGGCAGTACGCCCTGGTTGATGTTGGCCAGCGCCTGCTTGGCGGTGATGTCCAGGGGCAGGAAGTTGGTCTGGATGTACTGGGTGTTGCTCTGCTGCTCGTAGATTTCCTGACCCACGAGGGCGTCAACGACGTGCTTGCCCTTCTCGAAGGAGTAGCTCAGCACGTTTGAGTTGTTGATGGTCGTCAGCACGCCCGTGCTCACCGAGGCAAACGGCAGGGTGGCGTAGTTGCCGGCCTGCTGGCGGATGGTGGGCGAGTAGCGGCCGTTGAAAGTCTCGAGCTTGGAGTCGGTGATGTCGAAGCCGGCCGTGGAGCGGAACACGAGCTTGGGAATGATGGTCAGCGCAGCGTTGGCGCTGATGTTGGTCGTGCGGCGGCGGTCCAGACGGTACTCGTTGTCGATGGCAATCAGCGGGTTCACCAGGCTCGACTGCTGGAAGAAGTCTTCGTCGAACTGCGTCGGGTCTACGGCGCCGGCCAGGGGCACAGCCAGGGGCTGAAACTGCACGGCGTTGCGCAGGCGCGAGGTCACGGTGGACAGGGCGCTGGAAGTGCCCGAGCCGTTAATCTTTTGGTTGTTGAAGCGGGCATTCAGGCCCAGCGTGAGGCGGCTGCTGGCCTTGGTGTCGAAGCGGAAGTTGATCAGCTTCCGGTCGTAGTCGGAGCCGCGCTGGATGCCTTCTTCCTGGTTGTCGGTCAGGCTCAGCGAGTAGGTGGTGCCCGCGGCGCCGCCGGCTACCGATACGTTGTGGGTCTGCTGGAAAGCGTCGCGGCCAAACACCTGGTCCTGCCAGTCAATGTTCGGGGCGTTGCGGCTGGCGTTGAGCGTGTCGCTGTTGAAGTTCTTAGTGCCGAAGGCGGTTTTGAAGGTGTTGATGCCCCCGGCGGCCGTCCCGATGGACTGGGCGCGCTCGTACTGATAGTTCACGTACTCCTTGGGGTTCATCAGGTCGAGCTTGCGGGCCAGGCGGCGGAAGCCGGCAAAGCCGGTGTACGTCACGGACACCTTGCCCTCGCGGCCCTTCTTGGTGGTGATAATCACAACGCCGTTGGCGCCGCGGGCCCCGTAGATGGCCGTGGCCGAGGCGTCCTTGAGCACGTCAACGGAGGCAATGTCCTGGGGCGAAACAACCGACAGGGCGTTTTCCACCTGAATGCCGTCTACGACGTAGAGCGGCGAGTTGTCCTGGGTGATGGAGCCCCCGCCGCGCACCCGGATCTGCACGTTGGCGTTGCCGGGGGTGCCTTCGGCCGAGGTCAGCTGCACGCCGGCCAGGCGGCCGGTCAGGGCTTCGGCGGCCGAGTTAACGGGCACGTCCTTGATCTGCTGGGAGTTGACCGACGAAACCGAGCCGGTCACGTCCCGGCGCTGCACTTCCTGGTAGCCGATAACTACTACGTCGTCGAGGGTTTTCGTGTCGGGGCTCAGCGCGACGGTTACGTTGTCACTGCTGCCTACTTTCACATCCTTGCCCAGAAAGCCGATGTAGCTGAAGCGCAGCGTCACGTCGGTGGTGCCCGCGGGCAGGCTGATGGCAAATTTGCCGTCGCCGTCGGTCGAGGCGCCGTTGGTCGTGCCGACCACCACCACCGTCACGCCGGGGAGGGCCTCGTCTTTTTCGGTCGAGCGGACGACCCCTTGGATGCGGCGCTGCTGAGCTTGCTGCGCCGAGGCCAGCAAGGTTACGTTCAGCAGCAGCCAAAGTAACAGTAGATGCTTTTTCATGGTGAAAAGGTGACTGTGGGAATTTGTAAAGGGTACTCGTACTCGTATTTCAGCGGGGGAGCCTTCCGGGGGCTGGTGCGGGTCGGGAAAAATCGTTTTTGCTTTTTTCTAAGACCAGTGCCCGGCGGCGGCACCCGAAGGAGCAGTGCAGGGGCCATTTTGGCCTCGAACTCGCTCTTCCGGGTCTTTAAGTTTAGTTTACCGCCTGCTGAATGGGAAGTCGACCGAGGTTTTTATTTGTGCAAACGTTGCCGGGAACGTTACCAATCGGCCCATCAACTTGCTTTAGTATAATTTATACCTATCAAGATTACTATTTCGCCCTAAATCATGCTTTTGGCTGCTCTTCCGCAGACGTTTCCCAGGAATTGAATTTTTCCAAGCAAATCCGCTGCCCATCAGTTGTCGACCGGCTTTTCCCGTAGCTGCTGCCCTCCTACCCCGGCTCAAACGCCGCCTCGGCATCCGAGTGGGGCGGGCGGCAAGCGCAAAAAATACCCGCCTGGGCGGGCGGGTACGGGTGATGACGAGTGGCCGGGCGCCCTCACCGGGCGGTGGGCTCCCACCCTGCTCCCCCGGCGAAGATATTTTTGAGCGTGTACTGCCGGGCCTCCTTGGCCGTGAGCTGCCGCGACCATTTCACCCGGTCTTTGACGCTGGCGCCCGGCCCGGTCGAGTTATACTCGGCGTAAAAAACCGTCCGCTCATTTTCCGGGTTGCGCCAGTTGTCCCAGCCAGCGGGCGTGATGTGGGCGCCCATAACGGTGTTGATAAACACGGTGCGGGCGTGGGGGCGCCAGGGCCGGCCCAGGTACACCTTGGTGGCGGCCGAGTCGGCGGTGAGCTTGCAGTTCAGAAACACGTAGCCGTAGCGCTGGTGCTCGGTGGTGCTGGCCGCCGTGATATAGGAGTTCTTCTTACTGCGCAGCTCGCAGCCCTCAAACACGACCGTGGCCGTGCCGAACAGAAAGTCGGTGGTGCCCTCGATAAAGCAGTTCACGTAGTACTGGCGGCTGTTTTCGACGGCCATGTACAGCGTATCCTGGTGGCCCAGCATGCGGCAGTTGCGGAAAATGGCCCGGTCGCCTTCCACGTGCAAGGCCACGGCCTGCCCTACCGGCCCGGCCGAGTTCTGGAACGTGATATTCTCGGCCGTGAAGTCGGTGGCCTGCACCAGCACGGTGTAGGAAGTGTAGGTTTTGTGCTGGGCCGCGTCGCCGGAATAGTCGCCGTAAGTAATAACGACTCCGTCGCGGCTCTCCCCCACCAGCTTCACCTGGGTTTTGTGCGAGGCCACGACCAGCTTCTCGCGGTAGGTGCCGTTTTTGATGAAAATCGTCACCGGCACCTGCGACAAATCCCGGACGGCATTCACCGCCTCCTGTACCGTGCGGTAGTCGCCGGAGCCGTCGGCGGCCACGGTCATGCGCGTGACCTGGGGCGGGGCGGGCGCAACGGGCGTAGCGGGTTTTGCGGCCGGGGCCGTGGTTTGGGCGGCCAACGGAGCGCTCAGCAGCAGGCCCGCCGCCAGAAGCAGATTCGAAAGGTGCATGGGGTCAGGGCTTATTCTTGGGTGGGATTCCAGTGGCGCAGCACGGCGTCGCGGGTGTAGGCGCGGGCCTGCTCGGCACTGATCTGGTGGCTCCAGCCGACCCGCTGCCGGGGCGCGGCGCCGGGGCCGGTGCTCTGGTATTCGGCGTAGTAGGCGGTTTGCTTGTTGCTTTCCTTGTCCCAGTGGTCCCAGCCCGCGGCCCGGATTTGGGGGCCCAGCTCGCAGTGCAGAAACACGGTTTTGGCAAACGGCCGCCAGGGCCGGCCCAGCACGAAGGAGCCGGCGGGCGCGTCGCCGACGATGCGGCAGCGGTTGAACACGTAGCCGTAGCGGGTGGTGTCGGGTGTGGAAGCGGCCGTGACGTAGCCACCGGTTTTGCAGAAAATGGTACACTGCTCAAACCAGGCCGTGCTGGAGCCGAAGATAAAGTCGACGGTGCCCTCGATGTAACAGTCCTGGTAGTACTGCCGGCTGCCGTAGCCGTAGGTGTAGAGCGTATCCTGAAACCCGAGGAAGCGGCAGCTCTTAAACCGGGCTTTGTCGCCGGCCACCCAGACGGCCACGGCCTGCCCCACCGGCCCGGAGGAGTTCTGAAAGGTGAGGTTTTCGGCCGAGAAGTCGGGCCCATAGATGTAGATGCTGGCCGAGCCCGAGGTGCCTTTGTCCTCGCCGAAGATGTTTTTCTTCTGGTTGTAGTCGTCGTAGGTGAGCACCGTTTTTTCGCGGTCTTCCCCAATGAGGTGAACCAGCTGCTTGGAGCCGGCCAGGATCAGCTTTTCCTTGTAAATGCCCTTTTTGATGAAGATGGTCGTCACCTTCTTGCGGAAGTCGGGCACGGCGTTGAAGGCTTCCTGCACCGTACGATACTGCCCGCTGCCGTCCTGGGCCACCACGAAGTCGTAGCCAAAGGCCCGGCCGGCCAGCAGCAAACTCAGGCTCAGCAGTATCAGCAGGTGCTTCATGGCGTGGTGGGCTGGGCGTCTTTGGCGGTGGGTACGGGCGGCAGGGCGTTCTTGGCCGTGGGCTGCTCCGGGTGCTCCGACAGGCCGGGCAGCTTCTGGGCCATCACCTGGCCAAACACGAGCTGGGCCATCTTGCGGGCCCCCAGCTCGCTGAAATGGGTGTTGTCCTGGCGGCCGTA
>NZ_SEWE01000049.1 GCF_004167665.1 Hymenobacter persicinus
AACTTGCGGCGGGCCACGGGCGTGATGAGGACCGGCCAGGCTTTTTTGGCCCGGGTTTCGGCCACGAAGCGCAGCAGGTTGGCTTTGAAATCAGCCTCGGGGGTGTAGCTACGCTTGGTGGGCACCTCGTCGTTGTGCCCAAACTGAATCAGGACGTAGTCGCCGGGATGGAGGGCGGCGGCCACGGGCTGCCAGCGGTTTTCGGTGAGGAAGGTTTTGGTGCTACGGCCGTTCTGGGCGCGGTTGTCCACGGTCACCGTCTCGTCGAAAAAGTACTTGAACGGCATCCCCCACCCCGTTTCGGGAAATGCCTTTTCCTGCTTGTCGGCCATGGTCGAGTCGCCGACCAGGTACACCGTGAGCCGGGCAGGCGGCGCGGGCCGGAAAGCCAGCAGCACGAGCAGGCCCAGGGCACTGACGAATTTAAGCGGGTGAGTGGTCATAAGCAGGCGGCGCGGTCGGGTGGGAGTATGGCAGGAGGCTGGGACCTGAACACCCCAGCCGGGGCCGGCAAGTAAGCCCAATTCCGGGCCCCGGCGCCGGCCGCGGGGCAGAATAGTTATGCAAACGTTCCCGGCAACGTTGACACGCGCCGCCCCCCGGCGCCGGGCTTCTTAGGGCGGCTACTTTTTCGCGGCGGCCCCCGGCGCGGCCGGCAACCGTTTGGCCCCCAGTGCGGCCGCTAGGTCGGGCAGGTCGTAATACTCAAGCACGCCGGGCACCACTACCGAATACCAATCCTTATCGGTGGGCTGGGTCAGGATCTGCTCGAAGGAAGTAATGGTCTGGGACGGGAAAACGCGGGCAATGGCGGGAGTAAGCACGGCGGCGTGCAGGGCGGCGGGGGCCGCGCGGCCGGTGGCGTACAGCTCCACGGGGGCAGCACGCAGCCGGGGCTCCTGGTGCACGAAGCGCAGGGCCATGAAAATATCCGTTACCCGCTGCCCGAGCAGGGGCTGGCCGGCCTGCAGGGCCGTGAGGGCGTTGCGGTACTCGCGGTTGAAGTACTTTTTATCGTTGAACTGCTCGGGGTCGGTGGTTTCGCCCAGCCCGCGCAGGTCGGCCAGCAGCACGGCGCAGTTCTGGGCCAGGTAGCCATTGAGCAGGGCCACGCTGTCGGCTAGGCTGCGCTTGCCTTGGTCGGGCAGCCAGAGCACTACTTTCGATACCGGGGCCGAGCCGGCGGGCAAAGCCAGCAAGGCCGGCAGCGGCACCTGCCCCTCGCGGCGCAAAATCAGCTTTTGCAGGGCCACGCCTTTCGGTTGCACGGTTTCGCGGCGCTCCACCTGCACCGGCGCCTCCAGAGCCGCCAACGCGGGCAGGCGCAACTGGCGGGTTATGGCGGCGGTAAGGGCCGGGCCGCGCAGCTTTTTGCGCCGCCCGGCCAGCTCCCGGGCCTGCCCGAGGTGACGTTGGGGCAGCAGCTGTTCCTGGGCAAAAGCGGTAGCTACCTGCCCCGTAGTTGTGCTGAGCAGCTCATTTTCACTGAGCGTAGCCAGGTTCCCTTCCTGCACCGGCTGGGGGCTTTCCTGGTAGAGCCACTGCCGGAACCAGGCCACGGCCGCCTCCCGCTTGGGCCGGGAAATGCCGTGGCCGTCGTCGTAGGTAAACAGGCTGGTTTGGGCCGGCCGGCCCAGGCGGGCATACACCTGGTTCAGTTCGGCTTGGTAGCCCTGAATGGTCGGGTAATCCACGAAATCGTAGCGGCCGGCCAGAATCAGCAGGGGCTTGGGGGCAAACATGATGGGCCAGTCGGCGCCGTCGAGGCGGGCGGCGCCGGCGCCGGGCAGCATCACGCAGCCGTCGGCGGGGCCGCTGAGCTCCAGGGTCCGGTCGCCGCTGACCACGTAGCTACACAGCGCGGCCACCTTTATCCGCTCGTCGAAGCCCAGCAAATAGGCCGTCTGGGTGCTGCCGCCGGAGTTGCCCAGGGCCCCGATCCGGTCGGCATCCACCTCGGGGCGGGTGAGCAGGTAGTCGAGGCTGCGCTCATTGTCCCAGAGCTGCTCGGCCACGGCGCTGCTGCCCAGCAGGTGGGCTTCTTCGTTGAGCAGGGTGTGCTCGGTGGTGCCGCCCCGGGTCAGGGGCTTGCCGGCCGCGTCCACAAGCTGGTACCGCTCGCCTTGGGAAATAGGGTCGACAACGAGTACCACAAACCCGTTTTTGGCGAACAGAATAGCCGTTTTCTGGTACGACTCGGTGGCTTTCGATTCGGCCTCATGCCCGCAGAACAGCAGCACGCCCGGCCGCTTGCCGGCAGCGCCGTCGGGCACGTAGAGGCTGGCCGTGACGTGGTAGCGGGGCCGGCTCTCGTAGACTACCTTCTCGACGCGGTACCCGTCGCGGGGCAGCGTGCCGGTTACCTGGGCGTTGAGCGGCGTTTTGGCCGGCAAGGCGCCCAGCAGGCGGCGGTAGCGCAGGCGGGCACTGTCCTGATACGCCCGCATGGCCGGCTCCGACTGCAAGGCCGCGGCCAGCGCGGTGCGGCGCTGGTCGTACTGCCCGTGCAGCTGCTGGACCAGGTAGGTGTTGAGCGTGACCGGGGCGCGCCAGTCGAGCACGTCGTAAGGCTTCTGGGCGTGGGCGGCGCCCAGGCTCAGGCCGCTGAGCAGAACGAAAAGCAGGCGTTTCATGCCAAGGTCATTTGAAAATAGGCTCTTCTAAAAAAAGAGCGTCATGCTTCGCTTAGGGCTCTGCATGACGCTCCACTACCACTGCTGTGCCGCGCGGGCCGCGCTTAGCGCAGCTCGAAAATGCCGACGGCGTCCATGTCGGTGTACTCGCGGTTTTCGCCGGCCATGCCCCAGATAAAGGCGTAGTTGGCCGTGCCGCAGCCGGTGTGAATCGACCACGGTGGGGAGAGGATGGCCTGCTCATTGCTCACCCACAGCGGGCGGGTTTCCGAAGGCTCCCCCATCAGGTGCAGCACCCGCTGGTTTTCGGGCAGGTTGAAGTACAGATACGCCTCCATGCGCCGGTCGTGGGTGTGCGAGGGCATGGTATTCCACACGTTGCCGCTCTTGAGCTGGGTGAGGCCCATTACCAGCTGGCAGCTTTGGATGCCCTCGGCGTAGATGTACTTGTAGATGGTGCGCTGATTGGCGGTTTCGGCCGCGCCCATTTCCACCGGGGTGGCCTCGGCCTGGGTGCGCCGCGTGGTCGGGTGGGCGTGGTGGGCCGGGGCCGAGAGCAGGTAGAACTTGGCCGGGGTGTCGGCGTCGGCGCTGGCAAACGTCACTTCCCGGGCGTCTTTACCCACGTAGAGGCAGTCCTGATTGCCAAGCTCGTACACCGTGCCGTCGACGGTGATGCTGCCGGCGCCGCCCACGTTGAGGGCGCCCAGCTCCCGGCGTTCCAGGAAAAACTCGGCCTTCAGGTTGCCCGGGTTGGGCAGCGCAATCGGGGTGCCGGTGGGCATGGCCCCGCCCACAATCATCCGGTCGTAGTGGGTGTAGGTCAGGGTCAGGTCGCCGGGCACAAACAAGTTCTCAATCAGGAAGTGCTCCCGCAGCTCGGCGGTGCTCAGTCCGGCCGTTTCGCGCGGACTAATGGCATATCGTTGGGTCATCGGTGAGGTGGTGAAATTGTGAAATGGTGAAATGGTGAGTTTGATGCTCTGGTGGTGTTATCGTCGCAGTTTGGGCTGGCAGAACGAACGACAACGCACAACTTGACAAACTCACAACTTCACCTAACGTCCCATCCAGCCGCCGTCGACGGTCAGGATGGTGCCGTGCACGTAGTCGGCGGCGGCAGAAGCCAGGAAGACGGTGGGGCCCTTGAAATCGTCGGGGGTGCCCCAGCGGCCGGCCGGAATGCGCCCCAGAATGCTCTGGGAGCGGTCCGGGTCCTGGCGCAGGGCCTCGGTGTTGTCGGTGGCAATATAGCCGGGAGCAATGGCATTCACGTTGACGCCGCGGCCGGCCCACTCGTTGGCCAGGGCCTTGACGAGGCTGCCGATGGCGCCCTTGCTGGCCGCGTAGCCCGGCACGTTGATGCCGCCCTGAAACGTGAGCAGGGAGGCTGTGAAGATGATTTTGCCGCTCCCCTGCTCCAGCATCCGCTTGCCCAGGGCCCGGGCCAGGCGGAAGGGCGTGTCGAGGTTGATGGTCAGAACCTCGTCCCAGAGCTCGTCGGCGTGCTCGGCGGCCGGGGCGCGCTTGATGGTGCCGGCGTTGTTGAGCAGAATGTCGATGCGGGGAAAATCCTGCTGAACCTGCTCGATAAAGGCATCCACGGCGGGCCGGCTGCTGAAATCGGCCTGGTAGGCGTGAAACTGCCGGCCCAGGGCCTGCACCTGCTGCTCGACTTCACTGCCCGAGGCGGCCAGCGTGGCCGACACACCGATGATGTCGGCGCCGGCTTCGGCCAGGCCCAGGGCCATAGCTTTGCCAATGCCGCGGTTGCAGCCGGTTACCAGGGCAATTTTGCCGGTCAGGTCAAACGAGGAAGGAAAGCTCATGCGGGCGGGTTTGTAGATTTTTTCGGGATGCGCGGCGCGCGGGCCGACCGGCGGCCCGCTGCTAAGGTTAGGGAAGCGCCCCGGAAAACGAACGATATCAAATTCTTTATTCCCGCAAACGTTATCGGGAACGTTGCCAGCCAGGGGCAGCGGGGATTATGCCGCCCCCGATTAGCTAAAATCAATCAGAAGGCCGTTACTTTAGCCACCGAACTGCGGCCCCGCTCCTGCGGCCGCCACTTGCATTTTAAGCAGCCCGCCGTTGGATACCGTTACCATCAAAGACATTGCCCGGGCCCTGAACCTGTCGACCTCCACGGTTTCGCGGGCGTTGCGGGGCAGCTACGAAATCAACCCCGAGACCAAGCGGCTGGTGATGGAGTACGCCGAGCGGCTCAACTACCGGCCCAACCCAATTGCCTTGAGCCTGAAGGGCAGCGCCAGCCGCGCCATCGGCATCATCGTGCCCCAGATTGCCAACTACTTCTTTTCCCAGGCCATCAACGGCATCGAGGCCATTGCCTACAACCGCGGCTACCACGTTATAATCTTCCAGACCCACGAGTCCTACGACCGGGAAGTGCTCAACATCCAGCAGGCCGTGTCGCGCCGGGTGGATGGGCTGCTGATTTCGCTTTCGAGCGAAACCTCCGACGTGACCCACCTCAAGGAACTCCAGGCCCAGGGCATGCCCATCGTGCTGTTCGACCGGGTTTCGGCCGACCTGGAAGCCACCCAAGTGGTGGCCGACAACTTCAAGGGCGCCTTCGACGCCACCGAGCACCTGATCCAGGCCGGGCGGCGGCGCATTGCTCACCTGACCATTCCGCCGTGGCTTTCCATCACCCAGGAGCGGCTGGCCGGCTACCGGGCGGCCCTGGAAAAGCACGGCATCCCCTACGACGAAAACCTGGTCCGCTACGGCACCTTCGGGCCCGACGAGGTGGGGCCGATGGTCGACGAGCTCATGGCCCTCACGCCCCGCCCCGACGCCTTTTTCACGGCCTCCGACCGGCTGGCGGCGGGCTGCCTGGCGGCCTTGCAGCAGCGCAAAGTGGCCATCCCCGACGACATTGCCCTGATCGGCTTCACCAATATGAACGTGGCCGAGCTGCTCTCCCCGCCCATGAGCACCGTGGTGCAGCCGGCTCAGCAGATCGGACACGTGGCAGCTGAGCGGCTCATCGACCTGATTGAGCGCAAGCACCGCGCCCTGCCCATCGATACCGTGCGCATCCCCACCGAGCTCATCATCCGCGAATCCACGGGGCCCGTGGCCTCCAAGGCGGAATAAGCGGCCGTTTTCACCGCCATAAAAAGTCTGCAAAAAGCGCCGCCGGAATCGATTCCGGCGGCGCTTTTCAGTGTTGGCGCAAGGAGAAAGGTATACGACCCTGTCCTATGTCAGGAATCCAGCATGGCTTTCCGGCACCACAGAGCCTTTTGAAGAAACCTGAGTTAGCAATCGACTTTTCGCGCCGCTCACTTTACCCTATTCTCCGCTACAGCCCTACGATTAGTCGCTCGAGACGCCCTCAAAAAAGTACGCCTCACTGGCTTCTTTTGAAACTACCAAAAAGCAAAAGCCCCAGAAGAGCCAAGCATACCTTTCGGGCAGAATAAAAACTTCTGTCGAGTCAGGATTAAACTTCTGTTCCAATAGCGCCCATAGATGCTTTACTTCCTTTTGCAGCTTTTCCTCTTGCACTACTGATAAAGCAAGCCCGGATCCGCTGTCACCTCGATAGTCAAGACCATACATCACATTGGCTTTGAAATCCTCAAATGAAATTGAGTCAACGATTTCGGGCTTGCTCCAGCCTGCGTTATCCGGACTCCTGGCAATGATTTCCAGCAATAGCGCTACATCGGCGGACTTAGCAAGTAATTTGAATTGAAAATGACACTCATAGTTGTATCCGTAAAGCATCTTTTCAAGCCTTGCTAATGAATCTTTTATTGTCAGCATATCATTATTCTTCATAAGCAAGGGTGCCTTAATAGAGCCCAATATTAGTAAAGTCTGGCGCCGGCGCTCCTATTCCAGCTTCGATACCAGCGCTACCACCACCGCGCCCAGCAGGGCCATCAGGGCGAAGGACCAGCGCAGGTCGAGGGCGGCGGCAAGGAAGCCCACGACGGGCGGCACAATCAGAAAGCCCAGGTAGCCCACCGTGGAAACGGCCGCAATGGCTGCGCCCGAGCCCAGCGTGGCCGAGCGGCCGGCCATGCTGAACACCATCGGCACCACGCACGACACGCCCAGCCCGACCAGCGCAAATCCCAGCCCGGCGGTTAGCGGCGTGGGCAGCGCAGCCGCCAGCAGCAGGCCCGTCGTCATCAGTACCCCGCTGCCCCGCAGCAGCGGTTTGATGCCGATACGGTTGGCCAGCCAGTCGCCCACAAAGCGGCCCAGCGTCATGGCAATCATGTAGGTAGCAAAGCCGGCCGCCACCCAGCCTCGTGGCGCGTGTACCACCTTCTCAAAATACACCCCGCTCCAGTCGTACATCGTGCCCTCGCAGGCCATGCAGGCAAAGCAGATCAGGCCAAACTTGAGCATCACCTTATCGGGCAGGGCGAAGGCGGGCCGGTCGGGCTGGGCGGGCGTGGGCGGCAGCGCCAGGGTGCCCGGAAAGAAGGCCAGCGCCAGACCGCTGAGCACTACGCCCACGGCCAGGAAGTGGTAGCCGGGCGCAATGCCCGCCCCGATAACGGCCACGCCCACGGCCGCCGCCGCGAAGCCCGCCACGCTCCAGACCCCGTGAAAGGTGGCAATAATAGAGCGGCTGTAGAGCGCCTGCACGCCCACCGACTGCGCATTGACGGAAATGTTGAGCAGGTTGCGCGAGGAGCCGAAGCAGAACAGCAGCACTACCAGCTGCCAGGTGTGCTCGGCAAAGCCCAGCAGGGCCAGGGCCACGTTGTAAAGCAACGCCCCGATGAGCATAATGCGCCGGCTGCTGTAGCGGCGCAGCAGCAGCCCGGTTACGGGCAGCGTGAGCAGCAGCCCCGTGGGCAGAGCCAGCAGCACCCCGCCCAACTCGGCCTCATTCAGGCCCAGGCGGTGCTGCATGGTGGGAATGCGCGAGGCCCAGGTGGAAAACCCAAACCCCGACACCAGAAAAAATACGGCGGTGGCCAGGCGCGCCCGGGAAGCCGCGGCGGAAGTTTCGGGAGCGGCCAGAAGAGGTTGCATAGCGGCAAAGTATACCGGCTGGCGGTGCTTTCGTTGAAAATAACCGTCCGGCCGGGGCCCAAAAAAACGCCTTCACCCACCGCTCACCCGGCAAATGAAGGCGCTACTGGACAACGACCCGGCTATTGCAGCAGCCAGGTCGCCAGGTCTTTGCCGGCGTTGAAATTCTCGTACACGGCCGGAATCTTGCGGCCGTCGGTGTACTCGTTATACAACCATGGGTCACCCACGGCGAAGACGGTTCCTTTGCCAAACTTGGCAGTGGCAATGATTTTACTCGGCCCTTTGCTGAACACCGCGGTGGCCGGACTTTTCACGTCCAGCACCGCCAGCTCCTTGATGTAGACGGCCTTGGTATTCTTGAAGATGGGCGCGCCGGCGGGCACGTCGACCCGGCCCTGCTCAAACTGGCTGCCCTGCACCATGTTGATGCTCTGGCTGGTGAACTGGATACCGAAGGTGGCGGCCAGCTCGTTGAAGTGCTTGATTTCGCAGTTGGCCGTGTCGTTGGCCATCAGCACCAGCGTGCCGCCGGCCTTCACCCAGTCGGCAATGGCTTTGGTGTCTTGGGGCTGCACGAAGTTGGGCTGCAGCGTTTCCTTCTTGGTATCCGGGTCCACGATGATGTACACGTCGAGGCCCTTGAGGGCGGCGGCCGTGGGGGCCGTGGGCACGGCTACGGTTTTGGCGCCCAGCTCCCGGAAGGTGTTGCCCCAGAGCCAGAACCCGCCGTGGGTGCGGTCTTCCCAGGTGTAGTGCCACTGCTCCGGCTCCCCGGTCGTGGTGCTCTTGCGCAGCTCGTGGTTGAAGTAGTAATCGAGGCCCACGGTCTTGGGTTTGCTGACCTGGGAGGAGGCAATTTCCATTTCCAGGCTGGCCAGAATAAACGGCCCTACCCCTTTCAAATCATTTTTGCGCAGGGGCTCCGAGAGATAATACTCGAAGCTGCCGTCCCGGTAGGGGTTGCCGCCCAGGCCGCCCACGCTCACCGTGCCGTTGTAGGCCAGCGCCCCGTTCTCGTCGGCCACAAACTGCTTGAGCAGGCCGGCGTAGCCCTTGCGGGCCACCTCGGCGTACTTCTTATCGAGGTAGCCCAGGCGGGCGCCCTTTTGCAAAAAGTACACGAACATGCTGCTGCCCGAGGCCTCGGCGTAGTTGCCCTTGCGCGCGGCCTGGTCCACGACCAGACTCCAGGTGCCGGTCTGGGCGTCCTGGTACTTGGCCAGCACCGGGGCCAGGCGCTGCACGTCCTTGATGAGCTGGGCGCGCTGAGGGTGGTTCGGGGGGAAGTAGTCGAGCACGTCCACCAGGGCCATGGCGTACCAGCCCATGCCCCGGTCCCAGAAGTTGGGGCTCTGACCGGTGGTTTTGTTGGCCCACTTCTGCTCCTTGCTTTCGTCGTAGCCGTGGTAGAGCAGGCCCGTTTTGGGGTCCACGAGGTGCTTTTCGATCAGGGCAAATTGCTTGGCTACGTCGTCGAAGCCCGCGGGCTGGTGGAAGACGGCGCTGTACTCGGCGTAGAAGGGCTCGGCCATGTAGAGGCCGTCGAGCCACATCTGGTTCGTATAGATCTTCTTGTGCCAGAAGCCGCCTTCTTTGGTGCGGGGCTGCCCGTCGAGCTGGGTGCGCAGCAGGCGGGCGGCTTTGAGGTACTTGTCGGCCTTGGGCACCGACATTTGGCCCAGCGTGAGCAGGGCGTGGCCGGTGGTCAGGTTGTCGAGGTTGTAGTCTTCAACCTTGTAGGTGCGGATGGTGCCGTCTTCGCGCACAAACTGGTCGAGGTCCTTCTGGATGTAGGTGAAGTACTTGGCCTCGCCGGTGCGGTTCCAGACTCGCTCCAGGGCCTTGAGCATCAGCCCCTGCTCGTAGTCCCAGCGGGCGGTTTTGCGGGAGCCAATCAGGATGGAGTCCGGGTACCAGGAAATGAAGGCGTCGGCCATGCGCTGCGACATGGGGCGGGCCGCCGGGGCGGGCGTGGTCTGGGCGCTGGCGGCCGAGCCGGCCAGCCAGAGCCCGAGCAGCAAGCGGGTGGGTTTATTCACGGTCTTAGCGCTTAGAAATGGTTACCGTCTTCTTCGACACCTTGTCGCCGATTTCCAAGTCCTTTTTGGCGGCCTTGGTGTCGGTGTTGACCAGCTTCACGTCCTTGGCCCGGTCGCCGGACACGCGCATGAGCAGGGCCGCGCCGGGAGTGTACTTGATGCCGTCGAAGGTGATGTTCTTGCTGTTCTGCACCTCGAGCACGGGCGTGGTTTCCTTGCTCAGGATGGTCACGTTCTTGAGCCGGATGTTTTCGGCCTCAATGCAGCTCAGCCCCTTCTGGCTCTGAATGACGGCATTTTCGATGCTGATATCGTTGAGCGGCATCTCGGGCAGCCCCCGCAGCAGCACCGCCACGTCGGCCCCGTTGCAGGTCACGTCCTTGATGCTGATGTGGCGAAACTGCGGAGTGCCTTCGTTCAGCGGCTCGGGCTTAATCACCGGCGGCACCGCCGACTCGCCGACGAGCACCACCGGGTCCTTGGCCATGTAGTAGAGGTCGAACACGATGGCCTGGGCCACGATGTCCTTCATGTCGACATTGTTGATGAAGATGTTCTCCACCACCCCGCCCCGGCCGCGGGCGGCCTTGAAGCGCAGCCCGATGTCGGTACCCATGAAGGTCAGGTTGTAGGCGTAGATGTTGCGGGCCCCACCCGACATTTCCGAGCCAATCACGAAGCCGCCGTGGGCGTGGAAGACCTTCGTGTCGCGGATGATGAAGTTCTCGGTCGGTACGCCCCGCTTACGGCCCTGCTCGTCGCGGCCGCTCTTGATGCAGATGCCGTCGTCGCCCACATCGAAGGTGCAGCCTTCCACGATGCCGTTCTTACAGGATTCGAGGTCAATAGCGTCGGTGTTCTGCCCGTACTCGGGGTTGAGCACGCTCACGTTGCGCACCGTAATATCCTGGCTCAGCAGCGGGTGCAGAGACCAGGCCGGGGAGTTCTGGAACGTGCAGCCCTCGAGCAAAATCGTCTTGCAGCCGTCGAGTACCAGCATATCGGGGCGCAGAAAGTCGCGGATGGGCTCGAAGTCGGCCGTGGTCTGGCCCGGCTTCAGGTAAAAGGCCTCCGGAATGGTGGAGCCCTTCAGCGCGGAAGCCGACGGGTACCAGGTGTCCTTTTTCTCGTTGAGCACCCCGCCGCCGTCGACCAGGCGCTTCCACTGAGTTTCGGTGAGCTTGCTTTTCTTCACGGCCCGCCAGGTGTTGCCGGCCCCGTCGAAGGTACCCCGGCCCGTGACGGCCACGTTTTCCAGCCCCTGCCCGTAGATCAGGGCCTGGTTGCGCACGGCAGCCACGCCCTCCCAGCTGGTTTTGATCAAATGGTAGTCGGAGTGCACGGCGCTGAACTGCACCAACGCGCCCGGGGCCAGGTGCAGGTTCACGTTGGAGCGCATTTCCAGCGGGCCGGTCAGCCAGTGGCCCCGGGGCACCAGCACCACGCCCCCGCCGGCTTTGGCGGCGGCATCAATGGCCTGCTGAATGGCGGTGGTCTTGGTCAGCCCGTCGGCCACGGCCCCGTACTTAACAATGGACAGCGTGTCGGGGCGGAACTGCGGGGTTTTAACCCGGGGCAGGGCGGCCATACCGGCGGGCAGGGCCTGGGCCTGGGCCTGGGTCGCGGCGGCCAGCAGGCCGGCCAGAAGCAGAGCGTTTTTCATAGGGTGGGAATGGAGCGGCCTGCCGCGGGGGCAAGCGGGTAGCGGCCGGCAGTGCGCCGGCGTCGGACGGCTGACTGGCCGGCCGAGGGCGGCTGGCCCGGGCCATAACGGCCCGATTCAGTACCTAATGATAGGGGAAACATTTCCCGCTACCCGGCCGGGCTTTTCTTTTTTCTATGCAAACGTTATCGGGAACGTTGCCGGGCCGGCTTCCGGCGGAACCCTGCCGGCGGTTCTGCGGTAAGCATCAGTTCCGCTTTCACTTCCTTCTCCCGCATGGGCCCCGTCGCCGACCTTCCCGCTCCCGACTCCGCGTCTCACCTGACCGACCAGAACCGGCAGCTTCGCCAGATTCTGTTGCAGAGCCCGGCCATGATTGCCACGCTCAGCGGGCCCGAGCACCGCTACACCTTTACCAATGCCGGCTACGACCAGCTCAACGGCCACCGGGCCCGGCTCGGAGCCACCGTGGCCGAGTGCTTTCCCGAAGCCGTGGGCCAGGGCTTTATCGACGTGCTCGATACGGTGTACCGCACGGGAGAAACCTGGACCAACCCCGAAGCCTTCATTGCCCTGACCGACCCCGCCACCGGCGTGCGGCAGGAGCTGTATTTGAGCATCACCCACCAGGCCCTGCGCGATTCCCAGGGACTAGTGACGGGCATCCTCGCCTTTCTGATCAACGTGACAGCCCAGGTGCAGGAGCGGCGGCGGGCCGACGAGCTGCAGCGCGAGGTGCAGGCCGCCGACGCGCGCCTGCGCCGCCTCAGCGAGGCCCTGCCCATTATCACCTTCACCGTGAGTGCCGAGGGCAAGCTCTCCTACGTGAGTCCGCAGTGGTACGCCTACACCGGCCAGCCCGCCGGCGGGCCGTGGTCGGAAGTAGATGCGGCCTGGCGCAGTCAGCTCCACCCCGACGACCTAGCCCCGGTGGGCCAGGAGTTGCTGGCCAGCCTAGCCGAGGCCCGCCCCATGCGCATGGACCTGCGCCTGCGCGGCGCCGAGGGCCACTACCGCTGGTTCCAGACCGAAATTGTGTCGGCCTGGGACGCCGAAGGGCGGCTGCTGCTCCACCACGGCTACCTGCTCGACGTGCACGAGCTGCGCGAAACCCAGCAGCAGCTCCAGCTCCGCGACCAGCAGCTGAGTCAGATTCTGAGTCAGCTGCCGGCCGGCATTGCCACGCTGGTGGGGCCCGAACACCGGTTTTCATACGCCACGCCCGGCTACAACACCCTGGCCGGGGGCCGGGTGAAGCTGGGTTATACCGTGGCCGAGCTGATGCCTGAAGTGGTGGAGCAAGGCGTTGTGGCCTGGCTCGACCAGGTGTACCAGACCGGGCAGACCTACCAGGCCCACGAAACCCTGGTGCGCCTGCTCAACCCCACCACCGGGCAGCTCGACAGCCACTTTCTGACCTTCACCTACCAGCCCCTGCACAACGCCCAGCAACGCATCATCGGCATTCTGGTGTTTGTGCTCGACGTAACCGAGTCGGCCCGGGACCGGCAGCGCCTGGATGCCCTGCAGGCCCAGGCCGTGGCCGCCGCCGAGCAGCTGGCCCAGCAGGCCCAGGACCGGGAGCGGGAGCTCCACCAGATGAAGGCCAACTTCGTGACCCTGGCCTCCCACGAGTTTCGCACGCCCCTGAACACCATCCTGACCTCGACCTCGCTGCTGGAGCACTATTTCAGCACCCTCGACGCCCCCAACCATCACAAGCACGTGCAGCGCATCCAGGCCTCGGTGCGCGACCTGACCAGCATCCTCAACGGCTTTCTGCATTTGCACACGCTCACGGCCGCCCCCACGCCGGCGGGGCGTACCGAAATCAACCTGCCCGCCTTCCTGGAAGAAGTGCTCGAGGAGCTGAGCCCGGCCCTGCTGCCCGGGCAGCATATCCGCTGCGAGGCCAGCGCCACCCCGGACCCGGTGATGCTCGACGGCAACATGCTCAAGCACATCCTGGTCAACCTGCTTTCCAACGCCAGTAAGTACTCGCCCGAAAACGCCGACATCTGGCTGCTGGCTGAAGTCAGCCCCGCAGCCCTGCGCCTGACGGTGCGCGACGCGGGCATCGGCATTCCGCCCGAGGATCAGGAGTATGTGTTCAACGATTTTTTCCGGGCCGGCAACGCCGCCCACATCCAGGGCACGGGGCTGGGCCTGTACATGGTGCGCCGCTACGTGGAGCTCATGCACGGGCAGCTGGAATTCAGCAGTGAACTTGAGCAGGGTTCTACCTTTGTGGTGCGCCTGCCCCTGCACGACGCCTCCCTATGAAAACCATTCTGCTCATCGAAGACAACCGGCAGGGCCGCGAGAATACGGCCGAAATTCTGGCCCTGGCCGGCTACGCGGTGGTGCAGGCCGCCAACGGCAAGCAGGGCGTGGCCGCCGCCCGCCAGCAGCGCCCCGACCTGATCCTGTGCGACATCATGATGCCCGAGCTCGACGGCTACGGGGTGCTGCACATTCTGGGACAGGACCCGACCACGGCCGGCATTCCCTTCGTGTTTCTGACCGCCAAGTCCAACCTCGAGGATTTCCGCAAGGGCATGAACAACGGGGCCGATGACTACCTGACCAAGCCCTTCGACGGCCAGTCGTTGCTGCTGGCCGTCGAGCTGCGGTTCAAAAAGCAATCCTCGGCCCGCCCGCCCCTGCCGCCGGCCGCCGCCGAGCCCTCCCTGGCCGAGCTGCACGCCCTGCTCACGGCCGAGCACCGCATGCGGGCCTACAAGAAAAGAACCGTGCTCTTCCAGGAGGGCGATGCCCCGGCCGGCGTCTATTTCATTCATAGCGGCAAGGTCAAGACCTTTAAAACCGACGAGGGCGGCAACGAGTACGTAACCAGCCTGAGCGGGGCCGGCGACTACGTAGGACACCTCAACGTTCTCGAAGACATGCCCTACGCCAACTCGGCCAGCACGCTCGAAGACTGCGTGATCAGCTTTTTCCCGCTCCAGGAGTTTCGGACCCTGCTGGCCCAGCATCCGGGCGTGGCCCGGCAGTTTGCGGCCCTGCTCTCCCAGAATCTGGCGGCCCGGGAGCAGCAGCTGCTGCGCTTAGCCTACCACTCGGTGCGCAAGCGTCTGGCCGACGCACTGATTCATTACCAGCAGCTCTACCACCCCGGCCCAGCGGCGGCGCCCCCCGAGCTGCTCGTCTCGCGCGAATACCTGGCCGGGGTGGTGGGCGCCTCCAAGGAAACCATCAGCCGGGTGCTCAGCAAGCTGCGCGACGCCCACCTGATTGACATCAGCGGCAGCCGCATCATCATTCCCGACCTGGAAAAGCTGCGCCGCATTCGGGTGTAGGAGTGCTGCCGCGAAACCGGGCCGGCGCAGATCAGCGGATGGCTTTGGCCAAGGCCCAGATGGCGCGGCGCACCCGCGACTTAACGGTGCCCAACGGAATTTCCAGTTCTTCGGCCGCTTCCACCTGGGTGAAGCCGTTGAAGTAGAGCAGGTCGATAAGTTGCTGGTCGCTGGGCGTAAGCTGGGACACCAGCTCGCGCAGGCCGATGTGGTCGGGCTGAAACGTGGGCAGGGCGGGCTGCTGGCGGGCGCCGCTGTTGTCGAGCTCCTCGGTGCGGGCCGCGGCCTGGTAGCGCTTGGTGCGGATGTGGTCGATGGCCACGTTGCGGCACACGTTCAGGGCCCAGGTGAAGAGCCGGCCGCGCTCGGGGTTGTAGCTGGCGAAGGAAAACCAGATCTTGACCATGCTTTCCTGCAGCACGTCCTGGGCTACTTCCTCCTGCTTCACAATGCGCCAGATGGTGTTGTGCAGCGCCTTGCCGTACGCGTCGTAAAACAGCGTCATGGCCGTTTCGTCGCGGGCGTAGAGGCGTTGCACAAGTTCCTGCTCCGTCGCTTTCGGAGCTTTGTCTGAGGCCATAAATTGCTGGCAGGTTACCTTATCCGCGTACCGGCGCCGGGGCCCCCGCACCGTCGGGGACTCCACTACGGTTGAGCCAGGCCCGGCCCGCTCGTAGCACGCCGCCGCGAAACCCGGCTTAACCCGCTGGGCAGACAAAGGTCGGGGCCTGGTTAGGGCCATAAAATGACCGGCGTCACGGCCCGGCTTGACCACGGTCAATTCCAGCCGGGCGGGGCGGGCAGCTTATTTTGCCGATTCCTTTCCTGGCAGCGGGTGGCGGGCCTACCTTTGCCAGTGGTTGTTTGGGGCCGCCGGCCCTCCCCTCTTGTTTTGCGTCACTTGCTCTGCCTTCGCTTTTTCCGAAAGCTGGCCGCCGCGTTTTTGCTGCTGCTGGCCGTCACCGTTTCTGCTCAAGCCCAGACGGGAGTTGCCCCCGGTACCCCGCCCCTGCTGCGGGAGCTGCTGCTGCGCACCGACACGACCCGCTACGCGCTGAGCCGCCACACGGTGCTGGTGCAGGGCGAGCCCAGCCTGTATTTCTACTACCGCCAGGACGACGAAACGGCCGAGCTGCTCATCTACCCCCAGGTGTGGCGGCCCCGCACCCCGCTACGGTTGCGCCGCACCGCCGATTTCGTGCTGCTCGACTCCCTGACGGCCGTCGGCGACCAGTACTACCGCACCAAAATTCGGTTCAAGGACCTCACGGCGGCGCGCTTTCTGCAGCTCACCTTCACCCAGGCCGCCGACAGTGCCGGCCAGCCGCCCCTGGTGCAGACCGTGCCCCTGCTGCCCGTCACGCGGACCACGCTGGAGTTTAAGCCTAACGATACGGAGCTGTTTGTGGGCGAGGAGAAAGTGTTTGACCTGACCAGCAACAACCCCAAAAACATCCGCGTGAGCGGGGAATGGACCAAGGGCCAGGACATCGACTACCGCATCAGTCAGGAAAAAGGGCAGTTGCGGCTGCGGGTGCTGCCCAACGTGCTGGGCGCGCGCACGCTCACGGTGCGGCCCCAGACCGAGCGGCCGTTTCTGGTCGAAAACGGGCGCCGCATCAGCTACGCCCTGGCCCCGCTGCGTCAGGATTTCACCGTCAAGGCCAGCCGGCTGCGCTTTCTGAGCGTGGACAAGAAGGAAATCACGCTCGACGACGTGTCCCGGCGCAAGGGCGTGGAAATCATCCTCGACAACGGCCGCACCTTCGATTTGAAGCGCACCTACCGCATCGAAGACCAGGAGGAAGCCGGCGGGGCCCTGATTGCCGAGCTCTTTACCCGCCAGTACCTGACCAACGATAGGGTGCTGTGCTGGCTGCGCGTCTACAACACCCACCGCCAGACCGACAGCTACCTCTACATCAAGGAAAACGACCTGGCCAAGTACATCACCAACTTCAACATCTCGCCCAAAACCAGCATCAGCACCGTGCAGGTGCGTCACCGCGGCGGCGACTGGAGCTCGAGCCTGGCCGTGAACCCGGGCGAAACCGTGGACGTGCGCCTCGAGGGCGAGTCGCTGCAGAAAGCCCGGTTTCACTTCGAGGATCTGGCCGTGATTCCCTCCGATTCGAGCGTGCGCACCGAGGCCCAGGTGGTGTACCGCGTGCAGGTGCCGCTCACCATCGACAAGCGCCGCATCACCATCTTCAACGCCGGTCAGCCCACGGGCTACGCCCTCACGGTCAAGGAGTTTCAGCGCCCCCACCCGCTTGATTTCGTGGCCGTCAACTTCGGCGAGGGGCCCCGGGTTATCAACCGGCTGAACGGGCCGGTGCTCTACAGCCGGGTTATTTCCGACGTGGTGTTCAGCTTCAACCCCACCGGCATCGACACCGACCAGCAGCTCTACGGCAAGCAGTACCTGAGCTTCGACATCCGCACCCAGAACGCCAAAGGGGAGCTCATCGAAATGCGCACCGTCGACAACGTGGTGGTCTGCCCCGGCGACAACTCCGTGCGGGCCGCCTTCTACCAGGACAAGCAGTGCCAGGTGGGCAACATCAGCCTCAACAACCTGCTCAACTCGCGCAAAACCTACGACCTCGACGACTGGAGCACGATTATCATCACCGTCAAGCACAAGCAGGACCAGTACCAGGAGGCTGGCTTCAGCCAGAAGCTGGAGCTCGTGCTCAAGCGCCGCATCAAGTTCGACATCGACGTGAGCTTTCCCGGCGGCCTGCTGACCAAGTACAAGGGTGAGCCGAGCTACACCTCGTTTGGGGGTATTTCGCTGGCCATGCTGGGGCAGCTGAGCTTTTACCACCCCGAGAAAATCAACCGCCTGCGGCCCTACAAGATTGGGGCGGGCTTCGTGGCCCTGAACGCTTTCGACCTGAGCAAAAATGGCGGCAACCGCGACCTGGGCGTCGTGATTCTGGGCTCGGTATACCCTACCCGCCGCGAGGCCAAGCTCACGTTTCCGCTGTACCTAGGCGGGGGCTACCTACTTTCCAAGGGCAAGCCCTTCTTCCTGCTCGGCCCCGGCATCGGCGTGCGGCTCTAGCGGTGAGATGGTGAGTTAGCCGGCACTCCGGGCGGCGGGGCTGTTGCCGCTCAGCAACGGCCGGAACCCGCCCGATGGTGCGTTGCCACCAGTGCCTTGGGATTTTCCCGGACGCGGGTAGCTTTTTCGCACCGACACTGCTAACTTCCAGCATAACAACAAGTAACGCAGCCTAAAGACCCGTATTCTTCCCGGGACGAATCCGTGCAAATACGCTGGCATGGTCAAATAGAACTTCTTATATTTACATTATGCGGCACTATACGCCACTGGGTGGCGTCCGCTTTGCTTGCCGACGTTATGCTCCCGCGCCGGTTTGTTTCGCCTAATGCCCCTGTATCATGAACAAGCTCCTGCCCCAACCCCAACCGACCCAGCTCAACTTCACGCCCTACCTGATCCGGGTGGATCTGGATGCGGTGAACTGCCCCGAGCTGGCGCGCAATATTCTCTCCCACCAGCCCCTGCGCCGGCCCCGCCTGATTGTGGACTGTCAGTGCCTGCGCTGCCTGCGCACCCGCGGCGTGGCCCACTTCGTGTCGCAGCTGCTGCTGCTGCACCAGGCCGGCGCCCAGGTGCTGCTGCTCAACGTGCCGAACCTGCTGCGCCGCTGCCTGCGGCTGCTCCGGCTCGAGCACACCTTTCAGCTCGAGCCTACTCCTTCCCCCCTGGCCCACGCTGCTTAGCGAGGCCCGCTTTAGCTTCCTTGCAAGCCGCCGAACGTGGGTTCGGCGGCTTCTTTTTTATTCGGCAGCTTTGCTCCCGCGTCCCGCCCCGGAAAACATCCGCCGGGCTTCGGCGCTTTCCTACTGTTCCTTCTCTCCCTACTTCGGTATGAAACTTCTTTACAGCTACCTGCGCCACTACTGGGGGCTGCTGGCCCTGGCTTTGCTGCTGGCCGCCATCAACCAGGTTTTCTCCCTGCTCGACCCCTACATTCTGGGGCAAATTATTGACCGCTACGTTTCGCCGGCCCTGAAAACCGCCCACCACCCCACGTTCTGGGAGTTTCTGCTGGGCGGAGCCGGCGTGTTGGTTCTTAAAGCCCTGGGCGTGGCCATGGTCTCGCGCATCGCCAAGAACTTTCAGGACTACTACACCAACGTCATCACCCAGCGGCTGGGCGCCGAGCTGTACTCCGACGGCCTGCGCCACTCTTTGGAGCTGCCCTACCAAGTATTTGAGGACCAACGCTCGGGCGAAACGCTAGGCAAGCTCCAGAAAGTGCGCACCGACGTGGAAAAGCTGATTCAGAGCTTCGTGAACGTGCTGTTTATCTCGCTGGTGGGGATTGTGTTCGTTACGTGGTATGCCATCAGCGTCTACTGGCCCATTGCCGTGGTGTACTTCCTGACCATTCCGCTGCTGGGCTCCCTGAGCTTCTTGCTGAGCAAGCGCATCAAGGTGATTCAAAAAACCATTGTGAGCGAAACCACAGCCCTGGCCGGTTCCACCACCGAGAGCCTGCGCAACATTGAGCTGATCAAAAGCCTGGGGCTGGCCCAGCAGGAAACGCTGCGCCTGAACGCTACCACCGGCAAAATCCTGAAGCTGGAGCTCAAGAAGGTGCGCTACCTGCGGTCCTTGTCTTTCGTGCAGGGCACGTTCGTCAACTTGATGCGCAACGTGATTCTGCTGATGCTGGTGTATCTGGTGGTGCAGGGCATTATTCTGCCTGGCAAGTTTATCTCGTTCTTCTTTTACTCCTTCGCCGTTTTTGGCCCCCTGCAGGAGCTGGGCAACATCATCAACGTGTACCGCGAAACCGAGGCCTCGCTGGCCAACTACCAGCAGATTCTCGACACGCCCAAGGAAATCAAGCCCGCCCACCCGCAGGTTATCGACCAGATTCGCACCCTGGCCTTCAACGACGTGCATTTCAAGCACTTGTCGGCAGCCAGCTCCGCGCTTGATGGAATCTCCTTTGAAACCCGCCTGGGCGAAACCATTGCCTTCGTAGGGCCCTCGGGCTCGGGCAAAACCACCCTGGTCAAGCTGCTGGTGGGCCTCTACCCGCCCCTTTCTGGCCAGATTCTTTACAACGGCATCCCCGGCACCGCCATCGACCTGGATCTGCTGCGCGAGCAAATCGGCTTCGTGACCCAGGACACTCAGCTGTTTGCCGGCACCATCCGCGAAAACCTACTTTTCGTAGCGCCCCAGGCCACCGACGAGCAGTGCCTGCGCGCCCTGCACCAAGCCGCCGCCGACGGCCTGCTGGCCCGCGCCCCGCTGGGCCTCGACACGGTGATTGGCGAAGGCGGCGTGAAGGTGTCGGGCGGCGAAAAGCAGCGCCTCAGCATTGCCCGCGCCCTGCTGCGCCGCCCTACCCTGCTCGTGTTCGACGAGGCCACGTCCTCCCTCGACTCGCTCACGGAGGAGGAAATCAGCGGCACGGTGCGGGAGCTGTCGGGTTCGCGCCAGCACATTACCATCCTTATTGCCCACCGCCTGAGCACCATTCTGCACGCCGACCGGATCTTCGTACTGGAGCGGGGCCACATTGCCGAGCAGGGCCGGCACGAGGAGTTGCTTGCGCAAAAGGGGCTCTACTACGCCATGTGGCGGCAGCAGATTGGCGAACGGCCGGCCCCGGCCGAAGCGCCCCGCCGCTTAGCCAAGGCCTAGCCCAAAGCCCATTTTCACCCGCTTGCAGCGTGGCGTCCGAATCGGGCGCCACGCTTTTTTTTGGAGGTCATCGCAACGCTTGCCGGTCCGGGTGCCTCTAGGATAATAAGGCACTAAAACCCGCCCGTTGCCGTTGATAAGACAGCCATATTTGGCACGGTTCCTGACTTTTCCGGTTCTCACTCCAAGCGTATTGCTATGCCCTTCCACCGCATCTTTCGCCGCTCCGCAGGCCTGTTGCTTGTCGGGTTGCTTTCCTTTCAAACTGCTGCCGTAGCCCAGGCTGCCCCGCCCCGCGACGTGCTACGTGAAATCACCGACGTGGTGGGCCTCAAGCCCCGCTTCGACCTGCGCGCTACCACAGCCGTGCAGAACGCTGCCGCCGTGGTGTACAGCGGGCACCGCTACCTGCTGTATAACCCGCAGTTTGTGGCTGCCGTGAACCGGGCTGGCCGCACCGACTGGGCCGGCATCAGCATTCTGGCCCACGAAATGGGACACCACCTCAACGGCCACACCCTGCTGGCCGGCGGCAGCAAACCCGCCGACGAGCTGGAAGCCGACGAATTCTCGGGCTTCGTGCTCCGCAAGATGGGCGCCAGCCTCGCCGAAGCCCAGGCCGCCATGGCCCTCGTGTCGGATGACGCGCCCTCGCCCACGCACCCCGGCCGCGCCGACCGTCTGACGGCCATCAGCACCGGCTGGCAGCAATCCAACAACCAGATTGCGGCCAGCACCCGCACCGCGGCCCCGTCGGCCGCCCCGGTGCTGCTGGCCAGCCGCCAACCCCAGCGGGCCACGGCCGAGCCGGTGAAGGTGGTGGGTAAAATCACGTTTCGCGGCAATCCGGACGAGGCTTACCTGCTCACCAGCCGCCTGAACGTGATGCGCGTGGACGCCGACAGTGGCACCACCGAGCTGGTGGGTCGCCTGACTCGCTCCACCAACGCCGCCTTCCCCTACGTGCTGGTGGATGGGCAGGAGCGCCGGCTCTACGTTAGCGCCAACGGGGGCGTGTACAACACCCGTGGTCAGCAGGTGGGGCTGCTTTCGGACCCCTCGTAAGCCCGACTGCCGCTTCCGGCGGCTTTCTTTTTTGCGCAGTCAACGCCCTTTCCGGCTCCGCGGGAAGGGCGTTACTGCGTTTGCGCCGCTCTAGTGGGCGCTAAAGTCCGCGGGCGTGCCAGGGCCCGCGGGCAGCGGCAAAATCTTGGTCGGCGGCAACTCCACGGCCCAGCTTCCTGTTAAGGTAGACGGGCGCCGCCGACCGGTATTTTCCGCCCCGCCGCCCGTTTTTTCCACCCTTTTCCGCTACCCGTGCCCGAACTACCCGAAGTCGAAACCTACCGCCGCTTTCTGGACGAAATCATTCTGCACCAGCCCATCACCGCTTTCGAGGTGCGCGACGCCCACGTGCTGGGCACCGACGAAGAAACCCTGCGCAAAAACGTGGTGGGCCAGCAGGTGACGGCCACCCGCCGCGTGGGCAAAAACTGCTTTCTGGAGCTCACCAGTGGCGCCGTGCTGGTACTGCACTTTGGCATGACCGGCGACGTGGGTGCCTACCGCGACGACCACGACGCCCCGCGCTTCACCCGGGTAGCCCTGCACCTCGCCGACGGCTTGCGGGTGGCATTCATTGACCCGCGCAAGTTTGGCCGCATCCGGCTCGCCGACAGCGTGGCCCAGTATCAAAAAGCCAAGAAACTCGGCCCCGATGCGCTGGATGTAACGGCCGCCCACCTGCAGCAGGTGCTGGGCGCCAAGAAAATGATGATCAAACCCCTGCTGCTCGACCAGAGCATCACGGCCGGGCTCGGCAACTGGATTGTGGACGAAGTACTGTTTCAGGCCCGCATTCATCCGGAGCGCCGCGCCAATACGCTTTCAACCAAGGAATTCAAGGCCCTGCACGCGGCCGTGCAGCTGGTCCTGACCACGGCCATCACCCACGAGGCTACTTACCGCCATTTCCCGGCCTCCTTTCTAATCCATGCCCGTGAATGGGACACCTCCGCTACGCCGGATACGGAGCAGCACCTCTATTGCCCCCGCCACCCGAAGACGCAGATTGCAAAAACCTACGTTGGTGGTCGGGCCACCTATTCGTGCCTACGCTGCCAGGCATCTCCGAAAGCAGAAGAATAATACTATTCACTATATCAAAAACCCGCGTTTCGATATCGTTACGCGGGTTTATTCATTTACAACTAGCCTGAAGCACAAAATCTTATGTTTGATTTATCAAGTGTAACTTTCTCCATAAAATGTTTGAATAATTGTCTTTTTCCGCGATATTCCGAACTATGTTATTTACCTTTGAGTTAGGACCTCGACTACCAAGCAAGGTGCGGGGAAGTACAGTGTTGTTGGAAAAGTAATTGCTCATGCCTCACGGCGCCGACGCGTTTCCGCGTCAAGTTTCATTCACCCTATTCGTTCCCATGAAGAAAATGTCCGTTTTGCTCGGCCTTGCTGCCGCAGCCTCCCTGTCGTTGGCCTCGTGCCAGAAAGAGCTGGAGCAAGTAAAGCCTGCTGATCAGGCCAATGCCGCCGCAACCCAGGGTCAATCGAAAAGCGAGCTGCTCTCTGCCAGCCCGTGGCGCCTGACCGACATGACCACCACGACGGCTGCTTCGGCCGCCTCGAAAGAAACGGCTACCGTGAGCCTGCTGGCTCGCCTGAAGCCTGCCGTCCGCGACAACGTGTTTACGTACGCCGCCGGTGGTGAATACAGCATCAACGAAGGCGGCCTGAAAGTTCGCCCCGAAGCTCCCCAGCTGCTCACCGGCACCTGGAAGCTCAGCGAGCAGGGCGATTCGCTGACCATCACCCGGGAAAACACCGTGCGCCGCTTTGCCGTCGCCGAACTCACGGCCACCACGCTGCGCCTGAACCGCACCGAAGCCGGTGCCAACGGTGCCGCTCCGACCACGTATTCGAGCGTGTACTCGCACTAGTTTCCGCCTTACCACCGTTCAAATTCATCAAAAAGGCCTCCCGGCGCCGGGAGGCCTTTTTGCGTTTTTCCGCGAAGTTGTACACCGGCCGGTTTAGTTCATTGTGCTAAGTCCGCCCAGTATCATCACGCTACAGGCCCCGAAGCCGATAATGAGCACCAGCAGGGCACTGAGAAAATACGGGGCGGCACTCGCACCCGGCTTGGAACTCACCAGCCGGAACACGCCCAAGGCCAGGTTGACTACTACCTGCAACCCGTAGACCATGGCGAAGGGAATGGCACTGCCGCCCCGCGTACTCGGCACCAGCGCCCCCAGCACCACCGCCGCGGCCAGTACGCCCAGCAGGTTGTTGCGCAGAATATGGTTGGTGGGTTTGGGCGAGACAGGTTCCATAGCACCTAAAAGTTAGCGTTTTACACTCAGGACTGGGCGCAGTTGCTGACACCCACTAGAAAGATTACAAAGGCCGATACCAGGCAGGCAAACCCATTGTCGCTTTGCCCTTGGGAGGAGAACAGCATTCCCATAACCGCATTGATGAAGGCCAGCGCAAACAGGATCAGGAAAATGCCCGAATCAGGGGGCAGCAGCGTCCGGGCACTGTGCAGCAGCAGTACCACGGCCAGGTTTGCCCCCACAATGCGGCCAAAGTAGCTTCGGGGCTTCGGGTTCTCTTCCATCAGAGCACGGATTTTTCCCGCAGCTCGGCCAGCCGGGTCAGCTTTTCCGGGTCGCGGTAAAACAGGTTCATCGTCTCGAAGGGAATAATCTTCAGATCCTTCGAAACGATGTGGACGCAAGACTTTTTCACGGCCCGCACGTCGAAGTTCCAGGCGTCCATGAATTGCAGGATGATAACCCGGAACAGGTTTTCGTAGCGCAGGTTAGGGGCCTGAATGTTGGGCAGGCAGCACAACAGCTGGTTGAGCTCCGGCGTCACGGTATCGACGGTGTTGGCGGTGCTGAACAGCTTGAGCAGGTGCTGGCGCAGGCGCGGGTCGTGCTCGTACACGATGGTGTTGCCCCCGCTCTGCAGCAGGTCGGCGGGCTGCACGTAGCGGGTGAGCGGAAATACCTGGCCCTCGAGCTTGAGCGCGTAGCCCATCACCAGCGCGTCGGGGTTGCAGGGCACGGGCAGCAGGTCGGCGGCCGTAAACAGGCTCTGGTCGATGATGCGCTGGCGGGTTTCGGTGAGCGTGAGGCGGTCGGTGGCGGGGTCGAAGTTGGCGAGGCGGCCGGCGGCCTGGGTGGGCTGAAACGTGACGCCCCGCACGCAGCGCTGCTGCAGGGCAAAGTCGATAACGGCGCCCATTTCGTCGTCGTTGAGGCCCTTTTGCAGGGTCACGACCAGCGTGGTGCTCAGGTTGTACTTGTTGAGGTGCGCTAGGGCCTGCTGGCGCACGTCGCGCAGGTCGCGGCCGCGCAGGCTTTCCAGGGCTTCCTTTTTAAACGAGTCGAACTGCAGGTATACCTCGAAGGCGCCCTCGTAGGTAGCCAGCCGGGCCACGAAGGCTTCGTCCTTGGCCAGGCGCACGCCGTTGGTGTTCACCATCAGGTGCTTGATGGGCTTGCGCTTGCACATATCCAGAATCTCCCAGAACTGCGGGTGCAGGGTGGGCTCCCCGCCCGAAATCTGCACCACGTCGGGCTCACCCTCGTTCTCGACCAGTACGTCCACCATGGCCTCAACCTCCGCCAGGGTGCGGTGCCGGCCGTGGTGGGGGCTGCTTTCGGCGTAGCAGGTGGGACAGGTCAGGTTGCAGCGGTCCGTTATTTCAATCACCGTCAGGCACGAGTGCTGCTCGTGGTCGGCGCAGAGGCCGCAGTCGTAGGGGCAGCCGTAGTGGGTGGCGGTGTTGAAGCGGCGCGGGGTTTCGCTGGGCTTGACGTAGTTGCGGATGCTCTTGTAGTACTCGATGTCGGTGGCAATGAGCACCCGCTGCCGGCCGTGGTCGGGGCAGCGCTTGAGCATGTACACGCCGCCGTCCTCAAAGACGATTTTGGCCTCCACCCGCCGCAGGCAGTGCGGGCACAAGCTCAGGGTGAAGTCGTAGTAGGTATAGGGACGTTCGGGCATGGAAGCAGAAGGGAGTTAGGCGGTGAGATGCTGGTTTAAAGTAGCTTGTTCCTGTTCGGTTAGCTGGCTTTTCCTGAAGTGGATGGTCATTTTTTCTGGCAGCTTCACCGCATAGTACTCGGACTGCTGCCGAATACTTTTAAATGAATCATACCGGACAGTCACCTTCACTCCCCTTTCCTGCACTGTCAAGACTTCGGTATCTAGGTGCAGGTCGAATTCGGCTGTCTGGAATAGAGCGGGCCGCACAAGGATAATTACGGCTGGCTTCAGAAGATAATAGATACCATATACCAGGCAGAAGCCCCCGTAGCCCACCGCAAAATGGAGTGAGCTTGGATACAGGTAAACTCCACAGCCAATAACCAGAGGCCCGCCCACTATTCGCACCGAGTTTGTCCATGTAGAATTACCGAAGTAGTATTCTTTAAGAAATAGGTTGATTCGTTCGGCACGAGTAATTACCTGATATGACATGTTACTGATAATATCTGTGGCTTAGTTCTGCAAGATAGTTTTAGTTGAGTCCCGCCCCCACAGCCACCCATAATACCCCAGCCCCGCCACGCAGGCCCACTGAATGGCCGTAAGCCCCCAGCCGCTGGGCGCGGGCGTGGGCTTGATAAACTCCACCAGAAGCCGGAACAGCAGGTAGCCGGCCATAAACAGCCGGAACCGCCAGCCCTCGGGCAGGGGCCGACGGCGCTCCGTAAGCCACAGCGCCAGGCCCAGCACGAGCAGCCAGCCGATTTCGTAGAGGTTGGTGGGGTGGCGCAGCACTCCGTCGCCGAAGTCGATGGCCCAGGGTAGCGCAGTGGTCGTGCCGAAGGTGCCGTCTTCGAGGCCGGCGAAGTGGCAGCCCAGCCGACCGATGACCATGGCTACGATAATCGGGAAGACCATCAGGTCGCCGCTGGAGGCCGTCACGCCGAGGTGTTTCTTGGTCAGCTCTACCCCGACCAAGCCACCCAGCAGGCCGCCGACGATGGTTTTGTTGGTGAAATAGTACAGCCAGCCGCCGGGCGGGTGGGCCAGCAGCGCCGGGTGCTCCAGCAAGCCCAACACCCGGGAGCCCAGCAGCGCCCCGGCCGCGCAACCCACAAAAATCCAGAGGCGGTGCTCGTCGGAAATCCGGTCGGTGGTGCGGGCGCGCAGGTGCTGGTAATAGCGGTAGCCCAACGAGTAGGCCAGCACTTCCAGCAACATGTGCACCGGCAGCACCAGCGGCCCCAAGGCTAGGTGGACGGGGTAAGTCACGTTGGGTTTTAGTGGGTGGTTTCTGGTTTTAGGTCAGCGCGCTTGGCTAGTCAGCCGACAAGTACGGAAGGTTTGAGAAAACACAAAGCCCTTCGTCGCGCCGGACAAAGGGCTTTATTTAGCTTAATTTAGCCGTAGCAGACGCCAAGGTCGCTAGTGGCAGGTGGGCTCATTACCGGGACTAAAAACCAGAAACCACCTACCCAAAAACGACTCTATTCCTCGTTGTTCTGGCGGGCCGCTTTGCGAGTCAGGGCCGTTAGCGGGGACTGGGTGATTTCCGACTCGCTGTCGTAGCCGGTGCGGCGCACGTTGGCGGCGGCGCTTTCCCCGGTGGCGGGCAGGGCGCGGTTCAGCCAGGCCAGCAGGTCGGTGGTGGTGCCGGGCAGCAGGCCGTGGAAGGCTGCCAGCAGCTTGGCCGGCAACGACAGAATCACTTCCCCGTCGCCGCGGCGGCAGGCGTTCCAGATCTGGCGGGAGGCCTGCTCGGCACTCATGGTCAGGCCCGGCAGGGAGTCAGCCACGCTAAACCAGGCGTATTCCTTCTGCTGCTGACCCTTCACCAGAGCGTGGCCCGGGCTGCCGGTGCGCATCAAACCGGGGCAGACGGTTGTCACGCTGATATCGTACTGGGCAAGCTCGGCGCGGAAGCCTTCCGACAAGCCCACTAGGGCAAACTTGCTGGCGCTATAGGGCATCAGGTGGGGCAAGGCGACCTTGCCGCCCAACGACGAGATGTTGACGATGCGGCCGGCCCCGCGGCGGCGCATGCTGGGCAGCACGGCCATCATGGCGTGCAGCGGGGCCCAGAAGTGCAGGGCCATGGATTCCTCGTAGTCGCGCAGATCCATGTTTTCGAGCGGGCCGCCGAGGATGATGCCGGCGTTATTGACCAGCACGTCCACCGGCCCCAGCCGCCGCTCGACCTCCGCCACCATGGCCCGCACTTCCGACTCGCTGGTGATGTCGTGGCTGAGCGTGATAACGTCGGCATCGGCGGCGCCCAGGCTCAGCAGATCCTGGCGGGCCCGCTCGAGTTCGTCGGCGTCGCGGGCGCAGATGGCCACCCGGGCGCCTTCGGCCACGGCCTGCCGGGCCAGTACCAGGCCCAGGCCGCGGGAACCGCCGGTGATGAGCACCACGCGGCCGTTGAGGTCGTAGGAGCCGCGGCGGTTGGCAAACAGCGTGGCGGCGGCCAGCAGGGCGCCGGCTCCCGCCGCGGCCAGCCAGGTGTTTCGAGTTTC
The DNA here is from genome assembly GCF_004167665.1 of Hymenobacter persicinus. Taxonomy (GTDB): domain Bacteria; phylum Bacteroidota; class Bacteroidia; order Cytophagales; family Hymenobacteraceae; genus Hymenobacter; species Hymenobacter persicinus. Next base: position 27,926 of record NZ_SEWE01000049.1, read on the forward strand.
TCGCTTCATGCCCCTATGTAAGGAAACCGGGCCGGAAAGGTTACGTCCCGGGGCGGGCAGTTTTTTCGGGGCGGCTGAATGAAATAGCGGCCCCCGGGCGTTACAGACTGCGGGCTGTGCATTTTGGCACCATATTTACGCACCCAAACCACCCCGCGGTGGCCGCCCCGCCCCTTTTGGCGCCGCCGCTTCTCCCCGTTTTTTCCTTTGCTGCCACTTATGAAAACCACCCTGCTTGCCGCCTTTTCCCTGCTGGCCGCCACCGCCGCCCAGGCCCAGACCACCCCGGTGAAAACCAAGACCAAGACCGAAACGGCCTCCGCCACGGTGAAAACCAAAACCAAAGCTCCGGCCGCGCCAGCCGCCGCGCCCCGGCCCGTGCCCACGCCCCCAACCGAGAAAGTCGAAGCCAAAGCCACGGCCCTGACCGCCAACATGCGCCAGGCTCTGAACCTGACGCCTGCCCAGGCCGAGAAAGTGCAGCAGATCAACGTGACCAGCGTGCGCAACGTGGAAACGGCCCGCCTGCAGTACCGCACCGACTTGCGCAAGCTCAACTCCGTCATTGACGACATCGGCCAGTCGCGCCTCGCGGGCCTGAAGGACGTCCTCACCCCCGACCAGTTTGCCCGCTACCAGCGCACGCGCGAAGAAAAAATGGGCATCCAAGCGGCCCCCGCCAGCCAGGGCAACGCCGTCCCGGGCCTGGGGGAGTAGCGGGGAGATGGTGAACGGGTGAGTTGTCGTTCGGCTGGCGCGGTACCGCCCCGCCTGTCATTGCGAGCATTCTGCGCATCAAGCAGAGACGAAGTAATCCGTCCTCCGCAAACCACTCCTTATCAGATCAGCAAAAAGCCCCGACGTTGGCATACGTCGGGGCTTTTCTCTTTATGAGGCTTGGCTCGTTGTCCGGGACGGATTGCTTCGCGTTGGCCTCGCAATGACGAGCTAGGAGTAAGCGCCAGCCGAACGTCAAACTCACCACTTCACCACCCCACCGTATCGTAGCCCAGCTTGAGGATGATGCCGCAGACGACGACCAGGAACAAGATGCGGACGAAGCCCGTGCCGCGCTGCAGGGCTACTTTGGCGCCCAGGGCCGAGCCGGCCATGTTGCAGGCGGCCATGGGCAGGGCTACCTGGTAGAGAATCTGGTGGGTGAAGGCGAAGTAGGCCACGCCAGCCACGTTGGTGGCCACGTTTACGAGCTTGGCGGAGGCCGAGGCCGTCAAGAAATCGTAGCCGAACAAGCCCACGAAGGCAAACAGCAGGAAGCTGCCGGTGCCGGGGCCGAAAAATCCGTCGTAGAAGCCCAGCACCACCCCGATGGCCATGCCGTAGAGTGGCTCCCGGTTGGCGGGCAGGCGCGGGGCGTGCAGGGCGCCGAAATCCTTGCGCCAGAAGGTGTAAATAGCAATGACGACCAGCAGCCCCAGCACCATGGGCCGCAGCAGCGCCCCAGGCAGCAAACTCACCACCCGAGCCCCGAAAAACGAAAACAGGGCCGCCGTAATGGCCGAGGCGCCCACGGCCCGCCACCGAATCGGGACCCGTCCGGCGTAGCGCCGCAAAGCCGCCGACGTGCCCGCCAACGACGACACCTTGCCCGTACCCAGAATGGTCGGCACCGGCACGCCCTTGAGCAGCAGCAGCATGGCCGGCAGCTGAATCAGCCCGCCCCCACCCACGATGGAATCGATGAAGCCGGCCAGGAAGGCGAACAGGCACAGCAGCAGAAGCGTGGTGGTGAGCATAGGCAAAGCAGTTCAAAAAGCGGGGCGAAGATAGCAGCCACCTGCCCGGGGGCCGCGCTACCGCAGCGAAAAGGTGTAAGCCTGCGGCGGAAAGCGGCGGCCTTGGCAGCCAAAAGGGACGAGGCCGCCGCTACACGGTGCGGGAGCATAGCCCGGAGCCGCGCCCGAGTGGGATAAAAGGCGCCTCGACGGCAGCACCTCCGGCAAAGACGCGTACCTTCGCAGCGGCCCTTTTGCCGCTTTTCCCGCCCCATGTCCCCTGCTCCCACCCTCACCGGCCCGGCTCCCAGCCTCACCAAGCGCACCAAGCTGATGACCCTGGCTGGGGTGCTGCTGGCGCTGTTTCTGGGCTCCCTCGACCAGACCATTGTCGCCACGGCCCTGCCCCGCATTGTGGCCGACCTGCACGGCTTCGACCGCCTGACCTGGGTGGCCACGGCCTATTTGGTGGCCAGCACCACGCTGGTGCCGGTCTACGGCAAGCTGGCCGACATGTACTCGCGCCGGGCCATTGAGGTCACCGCCATCCTGGTGTTTCTGTTCGGCTCGGCGTTGTGCGGTCTGGCCGGTGAGTTTGGCACCCTGCCGGTGCTGGGCGACGGGATGAGCCAGCTGATTATTTTCCGGGCCGTGCAGGGCTTGGGCGGAGCCGGGCTGTTTGCCATGGCTTTCATCGTCATTGCCGACCTGTTTCCGCCCGCCGAGCGGGGTCGTTACCAGGGGTTTGTGGGTGCCACGTTCGGCACCTCGTCGGTGCTGGGCCCCTTTCTGGGTGGCCTGCTCACCGACCACGGCACGGGCCTGATCCCGGGCATTGCGGGCTGGCGGCTGGTGTTCTACGTGAATCTGCCCCTGGGCCTGCTGGCGCTCTGGTTTATCCTCTCGCGCATGCCCAAGCTCAAGCCTCGCGGCCCCCGCCAAGTCCTCGACTACGTGGCCGCCCTGCTGCTGATGGCGGGCTTGGTGCCGCTTATTCTTGCCCTGCAGCTCAATAAAACCCAGTACGGCTGGCTGTCCGGGCCCACGCTGGGGCTGCTGGCGACGGCGGCGGCCTCGCTCACACTATTCGTAATTCGCTCCCTGCGCTCCCCCAACCCGATTCTGGACCTGACGCTGTTTCGCAACCGGGTGTTCCGGCCCGCCATCCTAGCCGTTTTCCTGCTCGGCGGCTCGTTTCTGAGCATCGTCATCTTCGAGCCCGTGTTCATGATCAACGTGCTGGGCACCACTGCCACCCGGGCCGGCGTGAGTCTGATTCCGCTGTCGATGGGCGTCGTGATGGGCTCGATGCTAGCCGGCCGTATGGTGTCGCGCTACGGCCACTACAAGCGCTGGATGCTGGGCGGCGGGCTG
>NZ_SEWE01000050.1 GCF_004167665.1 Hymenobacter persicinus
CTGCTGACCCTGGGCGGCGTCTCGGCCCAAACCCGCGAAATCTACACCAACCCCAAGTTCAGCGCCCTGGCTCAAAACCACAAGACCCTGGCCATTCTGCCCTTTGCCGTGACGCTGCAGCTGCGGCCCAACGAGGTAACCAAAAACGGCGGCCCGGAAGGCGTGGCCAAGATGGAGCAGCGCGAAGGTCTCGACGTGCAGAATGCCCTGCACTCGTACTTTCTGAAGCGCAAGGAAGATAAGGACATGACCGTAGACGTGCAGGACCCTGCCCGCACCAACGCCCTGCTGACCAAGAACGGCGTGACGGCGGCCAACGCAGCCACGTTTACGCCCGAGCAGCTGGCCAAATTCCTGGGGGTCGACGGCATCATCTCCGGCACGTTCAGTAGCTCCCAGCCCATGTCGGGCGGCGCGGCCATTGCCATGACCATGCTCGTGGGCGCCAGCGGCCCCACCAACACGGGCAAGCTCATGATTAACATCAACGACGGCGCCACCGGCGAGTTGCTCTGGAAATACGACAAGTCCCTGTCGCGCGGCCTGGGCTCCGACACGAACTCCATCGTGACGACCATCATGCGCAAGGCGTCGCGGCAGTTTCCGTATTCCAAGGAGTTCAAGAGCTAAGGTGGCGAAACAAAGCGGCCGGAATCGGGTCTTCACCTGAACCTCACCCGCGGCCCGGAGGTTGTAGTCGCAACGGCGGACTTCGGCCCCCACAGCAGGCTAAAACTGGCAGGATAGTTGGCTGCCAGCCCAAAAAACCTAATATTTGTTTCCCTCACCTCTCCTAACAACTCACAATCATGAAAAAAGCACTCGTTCTGGCTTTGTCGCTCTCGCTGGCTGGCTTTGCCGCCCAGGCGCAGTCGACGGCCGTAAAGCCCGCCAACGCCCAGGAAAAGGTAGTTGGCCCCCAGATCCAGTTTGACGAAATGAAGTACGAGTTTCCCGCCATCAAGCAGGGCGATGTCGTGGAGCACACCTTCAAGTTCAAGAACGTGGGCACCCAGCCGCTGGTCATTTCCAACATCGGCGTGAGCTGCGGCTGCACTACCCCGGAGTGGACCAAAGACCCGGTAATGCCCGGCAAAACCGGCACCATCTCGGCCAAATTCAACAGCGCCGGCAAAATGGGCATGCAGAACAAAGTGCTGACCATTGAGTCGAACTCGGTTGGCGGCAACGCCATGGTCTCACTGGTTGGGGAGGTAAAGGATGCCGCGGCCGCCAACGCCACGCCCAACATGACGGTGGAGTCGAAGTCGGAAACCCCGATGGACGCCAATGGCAAGCAGAAAATGAAAATGGGGGACAGCAAAATGAAAGCTAAGAAGAAGTCGTAAGCCTTCTTCTCCCCACCAAAAAAGGGCGGCCCGCATCGTGCGGACCGCCCTTTTTTTAGTTTGTGAGACGGTGAGGTGGTGAGTTATCGTTCTGTTGGAGCTACTGGCGCAAAACTGCGCCGGCCGAACATCAAACTCACCATTTCACCAGTTCACTATTTCACCACTCGTACGGCCAGCAGCAGGCTGATCCAGCCGGCAATGAGCAGCAGGCCGCCCAGGGGGGCTACGGCGCCGAGCTTGGTGATGCCCGTGAAGCAGAGCGTGTAGAGCGAGCCGCTGAAAATGATGATGCCGCTCAGCCAGAGCCAGGCCGTGGTGTGCAGGGCGCGCAGCTCGGGGCGCACGGCCAGCAGCACGCCGATGCCGAGCAGGGCCAGGGTGTGGTAGAACTGGTAGCGGACGGCGGTTTCAAACGTGTCGAAGCGGCCGGAAGCTTCCAGCATGGCGCGCAGACCGTGGGCCCCGAAGGCGCCGATGGCCACGCCCAGGCCCCCGAGCAGGGCCGCAATCTGGAGAATCAAACGTGCATTCATTCGGAGAAAATGAGACTGGTTAAGAGTTGCTAGGTGACGGTTAGATGCCGCGCCAGGAAGGCGAAAAGAGTGGTGCGCCCCGATGGAACATCAACTCACCATTTCACCACCTGCCTTAGCGGGCCCCAAAAATAGCGCGGCCCACCCGAATCAGCGTGCTGCCTTCCTCGATGGCCAGCTTATAGTCGGCGCTCATGCCCATCGAAATTTCCCGGAACTCGGGCTGGGCGGCAAAATACTGGGCCTTTAGCTCCTCGAAAAAGCCGCGCAACTCCCGAAATTCCCGGCGCAGCTGGTCTTGGTCGGGGGTATTGGTAGCCACGCCCATCACGCCGGTCAGCTGCACGTGGCGTAGGTTCTGGTAGGATTCAGAGCGCAGTATTTCGTGGGCTTCAGCCAAGCTCAGGCCCGACTTGGTTTCCTCGTCGGCAATGTGAAACTGGAGGAGCCCGCGCACTACCCGGTCGTGCTTGGCGGCCTGCTTCTCAATTTCCTGGAGCAGCTTCAGGCTGTCGATGCTCTGGATGGTGTGCACGAAGGGTGCCACGTACTTCACCTTGTTGGTTTGCAGGTGTCCAATCAGGTGCCACTCAATGTCAGTGGGCAGCTCGGGCTGCTTGGCTACCATTTCCTGGACCTTGTTTTCGCCAAACAGTCGGGCGCCGGCGTCGTAGGCTTCCCGCAGCTTGTCCACGGGGTGAGTTTTGGTGACCGTAACCAGGCGGCAGCCGGTGCCGGCGAGCTGGGTTTGAAAAAAGTGCAGGTTGTCGGCAATAGACATGGGCGGGCAGAAAAGAAACGGTGGGCGCAGGCGGCGGAGCTAGTCTTCCAGGGCGTTGGTGAGAAACGTGTTTTTCAACGCCAGCCAGAGCAGCCACAGCCCCACGGCCCACAACAGGTAAATGCGGTAATAGTCTTTCGTGTTGCGGAAGCGGGTCTGCTTGATTTCGGACTTCTCGTACTGGTCGATGCGTTGAAATACGCGGCGCAGACCGGCATTGTCGGCGGCCCGGAAAAACTGCCCGTCGCCGGCCTGGGCCAGTTCCCGCATGGTGGTTTCGTCGAGGCGGGTTTCCACGTAGCGCTGGATGCCCGCCGCGTCGGTGCCGTAGGGCACGTAGCCATCCTTGCCCAGCCCGATGGTGTAGATTTTCAGCCCGTAGGCGTGGGCCAGCCGGGCCGCCGTGATGGGGTCGAGGCTACCGGCGGTATTTTCGCCGTCCGAAATCAGGATGCAGACCTTGGTGCGGCTCCGCGACTCCCGCAGGCGGTTGGTGGCCACGCCCAGAGCCGTGCCAATGGCCGTACCGTCGTTGGCAATCATGCCCAGCTTGAGGCCCGCAATGTTTTCGCGCAGCAAATCGTAGTCGGTGGTCAGCGGGGCCAAAGAGTAGGCGTCGCCGGCAAACACGACCAGCCCGATCCGGTCCCCCACGCGGCCGTCGATGAATTCCCGGGCCACGCGCTTGGCCGCTTCGAGGCGGTTGGGCTTCAGATCCTGGAGTTCCATGGAGCCCGACACGTCGAGCAGCAGCAGAATGTCGATGCCCTCCCCCGACTGCACCACCCGCTCGTCGGTGCGCTGGGGGCGGGCCAGGGCCACGATGCCAAACGCCAGGCTCAGAGCCAGTACCAGGTCGGGCAAAAACCGCAGAACTGAGGTCCAGTCGCGGCGGACCTGCCCGGCCACGAAGGCCACGCCCAGGCGGGAGCGGCGGCGGTGCACCAGAGCCCAGCGCAGCACAAACAGCAGCGGAATCAGCGGAATCAGCAGCAGCAGCCGGGGCTGTTCCCAGGTGTAGCTGCTCAGCGTGGCATAGCGCAGCCCATCCACGAGGGGAGCGAGCAGACGTTGCCAGAGCTGTTGCATGAACGGGGAGATGGTGAAATAGTGAAATGATGAAGCCGCCGGCCGTCGTGCGGGCGGGGCTTACTCCGCCAAGCGGGCCACGACCAGCTCGTAGCGCCGTTCGGCAAAGTTACGCAGCAGCACGAAGGCCAAGTCGGTTTCGGCTTCCTCGTCGGTGAACTGATTGCCGTAGATAACCCGGTCGGCAATGCGCAACGACATGTTCACGTCCTTGTCGTTCTGGTAGTGAGCTACTACCTCCTTAGTGGTCAGGCTGTTGATGGTGTTGTTTTCGAGCACCGAGAGGTAGTTTTTCCACAGCGTAATGGCCCGCTCCATGTTGGTCAGGGACCGGGAAAGGCTGAACCGCTCGATGTGGCGGGCGTATTGGGCCAGAAAGTAGGCGTGGTTTTTCCGCAGCTTGTAGAGCTGGTAGCGCCGGCGCAGGCGGCGGCCGAAACCCAGAAACAAGCCCAGCGCCACTAAGGCCAGCAGTCCGGCCCCGGCCAGCCAGTACGGGTAGTTGAACTCGGGGCGTACGGGCGTCAGGGCCGTGTTTTGGCGCAGCACGGGTGGCTCGGCCGCGGTGGGCAACGGGGCCGTGCGCAGCAGCCGCACCCGGGCCTCGGGCGCGGGCACCAGCAGCGTGTCGCGGCCCTGCAGCACCGTCACCGACAGACGCAGGTTCTGCACCGAGTCCAGGGCAAAGGTGCGCAGGTGGTAGATGGCGCGGTCGAGGCTGCGGCCCTGGCGGGTGCGGGTGGGTAGGTAGGTTTTGCCTACAAACTCGAAGGGCGCGAAGTCGGCCGTGGAGTCGGGGAAGATGATTTCCTGGGTGGGAGCATGCCGGTAGCTGAGCTCGTAGTCGATGATTTCGCCCACGCGGGTGGCCGGCCGGCGAAACCGGCTGGTCAGCTCGTCGGCGGGCGGCTGCGCCAGGGCTGGTATCCCGGCCAGTAGCAGCCCTGCTGCCAGTACCCACCCCGCGCGGCCCCGCCCTTGTGTTGCCGGTGTGCTCATGTTAGGCGCGGCCTCCCCGCTGGTTGCGCTGGCGAAACAGCTTCACGAGCTGGGGCACGAAGTCGGCGTCGGTGGCAATGGACAGGTATTCGGTGCGGTGGCGGCGGCAAATCTGGCCAATCTGGTCCCGGTTCTGCTCGTAGGTGGCCCGGTAGCGCGCCCGGAAAGCTTCCGATGAAGTGTTCACCCACACCGTGCGCCCGGATTCCTGGTCGAGCAACGGAATGATGCCCAGGGGCGGAAACTCCCGCTCCCGCTGGTCGAGCAGCTGAATCACCACCAAATCGTGCTTGCGGGCCAGCATGGTCAGTTCCCGCTCGTAGTTGGTGTCGATGAAGTCGGAGATGAGCAGGATGATGCTGCGCCGCTTGAGCAGCCCCAGGGCCTGCTTGATGCCCGCGCCCACGGCCGTGTGCCGGGATTTGGGCTCCAAATCAAACAGGCGCTTGATGAGCGTGTAGGCGTGGCGGATGCCCTTGCCGGGGGCCAGGTACAGCTCTTTCTGGTCGGAGAAGGCCATGATGCCGAGCTGGGCATCCTGGCGGGCGGCGGCCAAAGCCAGAATCCCGCAGATTTCGCGGCCCACGTCGAGCTTGCGGCGGCCGGCGGCGCCCACCTGCTGGGAGGCACTCACGTCGAGCAGCAGCAGCACCGACTGCTCCCGCTCTTCCTTGTAGGTTTTCACGAACGTGCCGTGGCCCTTGCTCGATACGGCCCAGTCGATGGCGCGCACCTCGTCGCCGTACTGGTAGAGGCGCACGTCGTCGAATTCGAGGCCCGTGCCCTTAAATACGGAGTTGAAATCCCCCTGGAGCTGGGCATCCGCCGCCTTTAAAATGCGTATTTCCATCTGCCGCAGCTTGCGGACAATTTGTTGGAACGGGGTGGCGGTGGGCGAATTCATTTCAGCTAAACTACGGCTTCCTCCTAACTTTGCAGCGTGAAAAAGCTCCCCCCGCGTCTATTTGTGCCTTTGCTACTGCTGCTGACCGGGTTGCTGACTCAGTGCCAGCGCCCGGAAGAAGCCCAGCCCCCGCAGCCCCTGCTGCCCAAAGCCAAGGTAGCGAGCCTGCTGACGGAGATGCACCTGACCGAGTCGCGGGTGGAAAGCGCGGGCCTGCCCCCGGATTCGGCCCGGGCCCTGTACATCCAGTTGCACAAGTCCATCCTGTGGCGCCAGGAAGTGACGGATTCGCTGTTTCAGCGCAGCTACCGCTACTATTCCGTGCACGACAAAGACCTGGACGAAATCTACGGCGCCGTTATCGACAGCCTGGCCGCGCGCAAGCTGCGCCTGACCAATCCGCAGGCCGCCCAGCAGGCGCAGGAGCTGCCCCAGTGGGAAAAGTAGCCGGCTAAGCCAGCCGAGTGCCGTTGGGCACCGGACCGGCCAGCGTGGCCAGCACAATGTCGCCCTGGGCATCGGGGGCGCCCGTGACCAGCACCTCGGAACGGAAGGGCCCGATCTGCTTCACCGGAAAGTTGACTACGCACAGCACCTGGCGGCCCACCAGCTCGGCCAGGGAATAGTGGCGGGTAATCTGGGCGCTGGAGCGCTTCACGCCGATTTCGGGGCCGAAGTCAATCAACAGCTGGTAGGCGGGCTTACGGGCCTGGGGAAATTCGCGGGCTTCGAGGATGGTGCCCACGCGCAGGTCAACGCGCTCAAAGTCGGCCCAGGAGATGGGAGCAGAAGTGTCCATGGCCGCAAATTAGAAGTTTCGGCGCTACTGCGGCAGGGCAAACTTGTCGAGCAGGGCTAGGCGCTGGCGAACCTGCTCCTCCCAGAACTTCTGCTTGGCCTCGTTCAGGCCGTTGTTGGTTTCGCCGTCGTAACGGGCTTCCTCGCGCTTCCAGGCCGAGAAAGCCGCATTCGACAGGTTGCGGAAGGCCGGCTGCAGGTGCTCGCAGTCAAGCTTGGCCACGGCCAGCTTCTGGCGCATCATGCGCGCGTGCAGCTCCGTGATGTCGAAGTGCAGCTGCTCGTGGCGCAGCAGGTTGGGCGTGGCCTTTTTCGCGTCGCGCACCCACGACTCGGCTGGCACAAATACGGCATTGACCTGGCCCGAAAACACGTAGTCCTTGCAGCCGATCTGGGCATCGATAGTCGCCGAGGTGAGGGCTGCGAGCTGGTCGGCGGGCTGGGGGCGGGCCTTGAAGTCGGCCCAGGTCAGCGGCCGGTTTGCCGACCAGGTGATTTTCTCCCCGGACGCGGCCGACGGAGCGGCTTGGGGAGGCGTAGGAGCGGCAAATAAGCCCAGCAGGGGCAGCAGAAAAGGGAAAAAGAGCATCGGGCGAAGTCAGGCAGAAACAGGTTGAAGGCGGAAGCGCCACTACGATTTCCCAAAGCTATTCCAGCGTAGCTTGGTTCCCAACCGCGGCCTTGGGTGCCGGCCCTAGCGGCCGACGGCGACGGGCTGAGGCCGGGCCAGCGTGGCGCTGTGCTGGCGGAAGCGCCAGAGCAGCACGCCGGCCACCAGGGTAAGGCCAGTCAGCAGCCCGACCCACACGCCGATGGCACCCAGGCCAAGGCCGAACCCGAGCCAGTAGCCGATGGGCAGCGCAAAAGCCCAATAGGCCAGCAGCGCCACCACGGAGGGTACTTTCACGTCTTCTAGCCCCCGCAAAGCTCCCAAGCCCACCACCTGCAGGCCGTCGGAAACCTGGAACAGAGCGGCAATGAGCAGCAACGTGGCGGCCTGAGCTACCACCTCCGGGTCGTGGTTGTAAAAGTGCGGCACGAAGTGGCGGCCCAGAATCAGCAGCAGGGCCATGGTCCCCATGAAGACGAAGGTGAGGCCGTAGGCCGTGAAGCCGGCCTGCCGGGCGCCGGGCATGTCGCCGGTGCCGCGGAAGTAGCCCACCCGAATGGTGGCCGCGGCCGCAATGCCGCTGGCGGCCATGTAAGTCACAGAAGCCACGTTGATGGCAATCTGGTGGGCGGCCAGGGAAGTAGCGCCCAGCCAGCCAATCATGATGGCCGAAAAGCTGAAGGCGCCCATTTCAAACATCATCTGCACGCCGATGGGGGCGCCGAGGCCAAAAATCCGGCGCAGCGTGGCGCGGGCCGGTTGCAGCCAGGAGCCGGCCGCTTCCCGGTAGGCCTGCAGGCGCTGGGCGCGCAGCACGTAAGTCGCCATAAAGACGGCCATCAGAATGCGGGAAATAAGCGTGGCCCAGGCCGAGCCCATCATGCCCATAGCCGGCGCGCCAAAATGCCCGAAGATGAGGGTGTAGCAGAGCAGAGCGTTGACCACGTTGGCCATAATCGACAGGAACATGGCCTGCCGGGTCAAGCCCAGGCCTTCGGCAAACTGCTTGAAGCCCTGAAATACCAGCAGCGGCAGCAAGGACAAAAACAGCACCCGCACCCAGGGCGCGGCCAGCCGCACGACTTCGGCCGGCTGATTCAGGTAGCCCAGCAGCGGGGCAATGAGTAAGCCCACGGCCGCCAGCACCAGGCCGGCCAGGGCGCTGAGCCAGACCCCATTTTTGAGTAGGCTGCCCAATGCGGCCACGTCGCGCTGGCCGTTGGCGGCGGCCACCAGCGGCGTAATGCCCATCGACAAACCCAGCCCGAGTACCATGACGACCGTATTCACGCTCACGCCCAACGACACGGCCGCCAGCGGAATCTTGCCGGTCTGGCCTACCATCACACTGTCGCAGACGTTGACCAGCACGTGGCCTAACTGGCTCAAAACTACCGGGTAGGCCAGCAGTAGCGTGGGTTTAATATGGGGGCGGATGGCGGTAAGCGGCATGACGGGCAGGCAAATGAGCCCGCAAAGGTACGACACCCCGCCCCAGCCCCCACCCGAAAGTTACCCGTGGTTCACTGGCAGGGCCGCCAGTGCCGCTGACAGGCGCCGCAGGCCTTCGCGCAGCAGGGGCTCGGGTACGGCGCAGGAAATGCGGGCAAAGCCCGGTGCGTCGCAGGTGGCCCCATCCACCAGCTCCACACCGGCGTTTTTCAAGTAGGTAAACAGCCGGGCCGACGCCTCCGCCGGGGGCAGAGCGGGGTCGAGGTAGGCCGTGAAGTCGGGAAAGGCGTAGTACGTGCCTTCCGGCACCGAGCACCGCACGCCGGGCAGCGCCGCCAGGGTTTGCAGCAGGTAGGCCCGGGCCGGGGCCAAGCGGGTACGCAACGTGGCGGAGATGTCGGCCGCGGCCTGGGTAGCGGCCAGCGCGGCCTGCTGACTCAGCACCGGCACGGCGGCGCTGGTGGCAAATTGCCAGGCAGCGCAGGCCTGGGCCAGCCCGGCCGGGGCAATCAGGTAGCCCACTCCCCAGCCCACCAACGCCAGAGACTTGGAAAAACCATTCACCACCACGTGCTGGCTCAGCGGATCAGGCCATTCGAGCAGGGACGGCAGGGGGACGGGGCCGAAGCTGATGTGGTCGTAGATTTCGTCGGATATCACCACCAGCCGCTCAAATTCGCGGGTTACGGCCAGCAAGGCCGCCAGCTCAGCCCGCTGGTAAAGCCGGCCGGTGGGGTTGTTCGGGTTGCTCAGCAACAACACCCGGGTGGCCGGGGTGAGGGCCGCGCGTAAAGCCTCGGGTGTCAGGGCGTAGTCGTCGGCTGCGGACAGGGGCAGGGTGCGCAACGTGCCGCCGGCGTTGGCCACCAGCCCGCGGAAGCCAAACCAGTTGGGCGTAGGCAGCAGCACTTCGTCGCCGGGCTGAAGCAGGGTCTTGAGCAAGGCAAACAGAGCCGGCTTGGCCCCCAGCGTCACCACCACCTGCTCGGCCGTCACACGGGCTCCCTGGGCGCGGTAGCGGGCCGCCAAAGCCTCGCGCAGCGCCGGCAGGCCCTGAATCGGGCTGACCGGCAGCTGGCCCTGGGCGGTAAGCGTGGGCCCGGCCGCAGCCAACGCCACGGCGGGTACGGGAAAGTCGCCGTAGCCGGAGGCCAGGCTGATAAGGTCCGGGAAATTCATGCGGCAGCGGCAAAAACCAGATGGCCTGGGCTAGGCGCCCGGCTTGAGCACCACGTCGGCGAAGTAGTGCTGCTCGTCGGTGAAGAAGGTTTCGGGGTGCAGGCCCGCCTCGGTGGCCATGGCCGTGATGATGGGCTGGGTGAACTTGTAGGAGTTTTCGGTGTGAATCGTTTCCCAGGCCGCAAACTCAAACTGGCGGCCCAACGCTGGCATCGTTACGGTTTGCGCAGCCGTGCTGACCAGAAAAGAGCGTACCGCCCCGCTGATGGGGTCGTAGTCGGTGTAGTGCTGCCAGCGGCTGAGGTCGAAGTCGGCGCCCAGTTCCCGGTTCAGGCGCCGCAGCAGGTTCAGATTGAAGGCCGCCGTCACGCCCTGGCTGTCGTCATAGGCCCGCCGGATCTGGCGCGGATCCTTCTGCAGGTCGAAGCCGATAAGCAGCCGGTCGTCGGAAGTCAGTGGGCGGGCCAAGGCGCGCAGAAACTCCTGCCGGTCGGCGGGCAGGAAGTTGCCGATGTTGGAGCCCAGAAACAGGATGGCTTTGCGGCCGGGCCGGGTGGCCATCACGGCCAGGGCCTTGGTGTACTCGGCCACCATGCCTTCCACCCGCAGCTCGGGCAGCTCCACGCGCAGGCTGGCCGAAAGTCCGTCGATGGCCGCCGCCGAGATGTCGACGGGCACGTAGGTGAAGTTGGCCCCGCTGGCCAGCAGTTCGCGGAGCAGGATCTTGGTTTTGAGGCCGTCGCCGGCACCTAGTTCGAGCAAAAAGAAGGGCTCGTCGGCCGCCTCGGGCCGCAGGGCGGCCGCAATTGCCGCCCGGGGGGTGGTGAGCAGGGCAAACTCGGTGCGAGTAGGGTAATACTCGGGCAGGGCCATGATCTGCTGAAACAGACGGCTGCCCTCGTCATCGTAGAAGTACATCGACGAAAGCGTTTTCTGCGGGCGGCTCAGGCCTTCAGCTACGTGCTGGGCCAAGGCGGAAGTCGGACTGGCCGTCTGGGCTGGGGAGGCCGCGGGCGAGGAAGTAGACATAGGAAAGGCGGAGAGAGAAAGAATAGGCGGGAGAGGAGCCGCCCCGAACCAGGAAAAAGCGCTGCTAGCGGGCCAGGCGGATGCCGGTGAACTGCCAGCGCTTGTCGGCGTGGAAGAAATTGCGGTAAGTCAGGCGGATGTGGCTTTCGGGCGTGGCGCAGGAGCCGCCCCGTAGCACGAGCTGGTTGAGCATAAACTTGCCGTTGTACTCGCCCAAAGCCCCGGCCGCGCGCTGGTAGCCAGGGTAGGGATGGTAAGCCGAATACGTCCATTCCCAGACGTCGCCGAGCAACTGGTGGCACTGGGTGGGGTCGGCGTCGGGAGCCAGGGGCTGGGGGTCGAAGCGCTGGCTTTCCAGCCAGGTGCCGGTAGCCGCAACGGGGTTGAAGTGCCGGGCCGCAATTTCCCATTCCTGCTCGGTGGGCAGCCGGGCCCCGGCCCAGTGGGCGTAGGCATCGGCCTCGTAGAAGCTCACGTGAGTCACGGGAGCGGCCAGGTTCAGAGGCAGCAGGCCGTGGTGGGTGAAGCGGTACCAGCCATCGACTTTGCGCACCCAGTACAGCGGCGCTTCCCACTGCTCCTGCTGGGCCAGATCCCAGCCTTCGCCGAGCCAGTAGCGGAAGTCCCGGTAGCCGCCGGCTTCGATAAACTGCAAGTACTCGGCATTGGTCACCAAGCGGTTTTGCAGGCTGAAGTCGGCCACGTAGGTGTCGTGAGGGGCCTGCTCATTATCGAAGCAGAAGCCGGGCCCTTCGAAGCCGATGCGGTACACGCCCCCGGCCACGGGCAGCCAGGCGGCAGGGGCGGGCTCCGCGGCAGGTGCGCCCGCGGCCGCGGGCAGATAGGCCGGGGCCAGGGGGCTGGTGCTCAGGATGTATTTAATGTCGGTGACCAGCAGCTCCTGGTGCTGCTGCTCGTGCTGCAGGCCTAGCTCAAACAGCTCAGTAAACGCCGCAGGCAGCTCGGCTTCGCGGTCTTGCAGGTCGCCCAAAAGCTGGCTCATCCGCTCATCTACGTAAGCGCGGTAGGCGTACACGTCGTGGAGCGGGGGCCGGGAAAGCGTGCCCCGGTCGGCACGGTTGACGCGGCTGCCCAGCGAGTTGTAGTAGGAGTTGAACAAAAAGGCGTAGTCGGGGTGAAAAACCTGGTAGTCGTCCGCGTATTCCTTCAGCAGAAACGTTTCGAAAAACCAGGTGGTATGCGCCAAGTGCCACTTCGGCGGGCTCACGTCGATAACGGGCTGCACGACCGTGTCTTCGGGCAGCAGCGGGCGGCAGAGGTCGGCCGTTTGCTGGCGCACGGCCTGGTAGCGGCGCAGCAGCGCGGGCAGTACCGACGGAACTGGCGGCGCGGCGGGAAGGGGCGAGGAGAGCATGGGCAGGAAGTCTGAGGTGGGCACCAAGGTAACTGGAAAAGCGCCGGACGGGTTTTGAGCAGCGCGGTATCAGAATTTATGCCCTTCGGTGCACTGATTTCGGACATTATACTATTCCGTTGCTATTGATTCTCGGTACTTATCGCGCCTAGTCCCTGAAAGTACGTAGAGCTCGTCAGTAGAAGTTGGTATTTTAGGGTTTAAAGAGGGTTTTAGGAGTGCTTATGATTATCCTTGCTCACTGCCAGCCCGTTGAAGGAAACAGGTTTGCTATTTCACTTTTCCGTTCCCCAAACTTTCCGAGCTATGATCACCAACAACCCAACCTCGAAAACGCGCTCTGCCGAAGCTGGCCGCACTGCCGGCGCAGCCAAGGCCACCAGCCCCAACGGTAAAAGTATGCGCGGCTTCGCGGCCATGGATCCGGCCGAACAGCGGCGCATTGCCAGCGAAGGCGGCCGGGCTTCGCACGAAAGCGGCCGCGGCCACCGGTTTACTTCCGAAGAAGCCCGCGCGGCCGGCCGCAAAGGCGGTCAGGCCAGCCGCACCCGCACTACTACCGGCGGCACTGGAACCAGCGCCACCCGCTAATCTGCTCTGATTTCGCCCCCATTCTGACCACTCTTTCGGTTGTTAAGAAGCCTTTCTGCTCAGCAGGAAGGCTTTTTCGTTTAACCCGGCCGCCGCAACGGCCGGAACGCTGTTATTTGCGGGTTCAACTCCTGCCTTATGCTTCAGCTAACCTGGTCGCGACGCGCGCTGCGCTTCAACTTTCCGGCCCGCACCTCCCGCGGGGCCCTCACCGAGCACGTGGCCTACTACCTGCACCTGACCGACACTGCCCAGCCCGGGCGCCGCGGGCTGGGGGAAGCCGCCCCCCTGGCCGGGCTCAGCCCCGACTTCGGGCCGGACTTCGAAGCCCGGGTGGCCGCCGTCTGCGCCGAGTTCAACCAGCGCAGCTTCGCTGACCTGACGCCGGCCCAGGCGCGGGAGTTGGTAGGGGCGGAGTGGCCGGCCCTGCGCTTCGGCCTCGAAACGGCGGCCCTGAGTTGGCAAAGCCCGACGCCGACTCAGCTCTACGACACGCCTTTCAGTCGGGGGGAAGCCGGTATTCCCATCAATGGTCTGGTCTGGATGGGCGACGCGGCTTTTATGCGGGAGCAGATTCAGAAAAAACTGACCGAGGGCTATTCCTGTCTCAAGCTTAAAATCGGGGGGCTCGACTTTGCCACCGAGCTCCGCCTGCTGGCCGAAATCCGGACGGTGGCCAGCCCCGACCAGCTCACGCTGCGCGTGGATGCCAATGGCGCTTTTTCGCCCGCCGAGGCGCTGGACAAGCTGCGGGCGCTGGCGGCCTTCGAGTTGCATTCTATCGAACAGCCCATCCGGGCCGGGCAGTGGGACGCCATGGCCGCGCTCTGCCAGACCTCACCCGTGCCCATTGCCCTCGACGAAGAGCTGATCGGGGTGACGGACGCCGGGCGCCAACGGCAACTGCTGGACCAGGTGCAGCCGGCCTACATTATCCTCAAACCCACGCTCGTGGGCGGCCTGCAGGCTTCGCTCGACTGGATTGCGGCAGCAGAGGCCCGCTCCATTGGCTGGTGGCTGACGTCGGCACTGGAATCGAACGTGGGGCTCAACGCCATCAGCCAGTTTGCGGGCCGCTACGCCCGGCCGGGCTTTCCGCAGGGGTTGGGTACGGGGCAGCTCTACCACAACAACGTGGCGGCCCCCCTGCAGATCCGGCGCGGCGCCCTGCATTACGACCCGCAGGGAGCCTGGGAAACCGTGGGCTGAAGCGGGGCGGCGGCGCTACCATCAAGATAGATTTTTTCCTATCTTACCCAGCCCCGCCCTGCTCCCCGTATGTTGTTGCCCTGGTTTCTGAACATGTTCCCGCTGGATCGAAGCTGGTGCTCGCGAAGCCTGCTCGGCCTGCTGCTGCTCGGGCCGCTGGGGTGGGCGCAGCCCATGCCGTTTCGGCTCGTAAGCCGGTCGGCCCACCGCGTCCGCAGCCATTTCGAGCTTCAGCGCAACCTGATTATCCTGTCGGCCAAGCTCAACGGCACCGGGCCCTACAACTTTCTGCTCGACACCGGGGTGGGCACGTCCATCCTGACCGACCCCGGCCTGCGCGAAACCCTGAACCTGCGCGCCGGCCAGCGGTTTCGGGTGCTGGGCGCTGGCAATGAAGCGGCCCTGGAAGCTTTCCAAACCGACAGCGTGCGGGTGGAACTACCCGGCATCGTGGGCGCCCACGTGTCGTTTCTGGTGCTCTCGGAAGACGTACTGAACTTGTCGGGCTACGTGGGCACGCCCATTCACGGCATCCTGGGCTACGACCTGTTTCGCAGCTTCGTCGTGTCGATTAACCCGGCCGAGCTGTCCATCGTCTTTGCCGATCCGGCGCACTACCGGCCGCCGCGCGGCAAGCGCTGGGCCAACCTGCCCCTCGACCTGGAAGGCAACAAAGCCTATATTACCCTGCCCGTGTCGTTGCGCGACTCGCTCACGCTGCCGCTCAAGCTGATTCTGGACACCGGCGCCGGGCACGCGCTGTCGTTGGAAACCAGTTCCGACCCGCGCCTGTCCATTCCGCCTCAGCGCCTGCGCACCCAGCTCGGCCGCGGCCTGAGCGGCTTTATCAACGGTTACCTGGGACGGGTGGCGGCCGTGCAGCTCGGCCGCTACCGGCTGAAAACCCTGCTGACCTCGTTTCCGGACGCCGACAACGTGGCGCTCCGGGCTGAGGTGCCCCGCAACGGCAACATCGGCTTCGAGCTGCTCAAGCGGTTTGACCTGGTGATCAACTACCCCCACAACTACCTGCTGCTGCGGCCCAACGAGCTGTTTCGGGAGCCCTTCGAGCACGACATGTGCGGCTTCGATTTGCTGGCCACCGGGCCTGACTACCGCCGCTACGTGGTGCTGCGGGTGCAGCCCGATTCGCCGGCCGCCCTGGCCGGGCTGCGGCCCGACGATGAAATTGTGTACGTGAACCTGCTGCCCATCAGTTCTTTAACCCTGACCCAGGTCAGCCGCATCTTTCACTCGGCCAACGGGCGCCAGATCCTGCTGGTGGTGCGCCGGGCTAGCGGCGACCTGTACACGACCACCGTGCGGCTGAAGCGCCAGATTTAGGCCCGCCCCGCGGCATCCGGCGGGGGCTAACGCGCGTAAGGCCTAGGGTTGGGCTATAATTTCCCTACATTACAAGCCTGTCACTGCCGAGCCTACCAGCCCACCTCACGCGCTTTGTTCCCCTGATGCCCACGGCCCCTTCGCCCGCGCTGCCCACTCCGCCGCCCGAAATCCGGGCCAACCAGCACATCTACTCCGACTACTTCGACGAGCAGTTCGTCTGGCAGCTCGACAAGCACATCCTGCAGCTGCTCGACCGGGTCTGGTTCCGCTCCGAACTGGTGGGCTTCGACGACTACCCCCAGCGCAACAACCCCGACCGGCCGCTAATTTTTGCCTCCAACCACTCGGGCATGGCCTTTCCCTGGGATGCCATGGTGGCCCTGTCGCACCTGTGGCGCACCCTGCCCGACCTGCGGGACCTGCCCCGGCCGCTGTCGGCACCCATGTTGTCGCAGTCGGCGCTGATGAACCCGTTTCTGATCCGCAACTTCTGGAAGCGCTGCGGCTGCGTGGATGCCACCACGCTGAACTTCGAGACGATGATGTACTACAACGACCACAACCTGATGCTCTACCCCGAGGGGGTGCCGGGCATCGGCAAGGGGTTCAACCGCAAGTACCAGTTTCAGCGCCTGGCTACCAGCATCATCCGCCTAGGCATCCAGCACCGCACCGATATTGTGCCGTTCTACACCATCAACGGCGAGTACCTCAACCCCTACACCTACAGCTGGGACTGGGTCAATAACCTGAGCAAGAAAATCGGGATTCCCTTTATTCCCATCGGGCCCATTATCCTGATGGTGCTGCTACAGCCCTGGTTTTTCTACATGGCCTACCCGGCCAAGCTTACCTTCGTGCTCGGCACCCGCATCAAGCCCTACGAACTGACCGACAAGCGCCACGACGAGCTTACCCGCGCCGAGTACGAGGCGCTTTCCAACCAGGTGCGGGCCCAAATGCAGGCCGAAATGGACGCCGCCGTGCGGCGCCACGGCCAGCACCCGTACCGCTGGAAGGAAATGTGGCAGCGCATGCGCGAAAACCGGCGCTACTTCCCGTTTTTCCTGCCCTTTGCCTGGCCCGCGCTGTTCACCGAGTTTGAGCGGCAGTACTCCCAAAACCCCCAAGGCAACATCAGCCTGAACCTGACCAGCCCCGGCGCCTGGCTGCGCATGATCTGGCGCAACCCGTTCACGCTGAGCTTTTTTATTCCACTTCTGGGCTGGATTCCCATTGCTATCCGCGGCTACAAAGGCCACAAGCTGGGCAGTAAGCCGAATTCCTAGCCTGACTATCCTTGCGAATCCGGGCGCTCCCCCGAAACCTGTTCTGTTTCAGGGAGTAAAAGGCAGTAGCCGGCCTGCTTCCGCCATTTTTGCCACCTCGTTTCCGGCATTGTCCCCGGCCCGGTTGGCTTCCCGCCCTTGCCTTCCTTCCCACGTTCTAGTTCCGCGTCCGAATGCCTTCCCACCAGCATTTGCTTCTCAAACAATTTCTGACGGCTGCCACCGGCCCACTGGCCCGCCAGCAACCCAGCCTCGGCAGCCTGCGCCTGGGCCTGGAAATCGGCAGCCTGTTTCAGTTTCTGCCCTGGGGCGTTTATCTCGAAAGCATCCGGATTGAAGGCATGGCCGCCGAGTGGATCCGGCCCAAAAACGCGCCCGCCGGCCGAGTGTTGCTGTATCTGCACGGGGGCGGTTACGTACTGGGCTCCCTGAACACCCACCGCAGCCTGGTAGGTACGCTGGCCCAGCGCTGCAACCTGCACGCCTTGGCCGTCGACTACCGCAAGGCGCCCGACTACCCGTTTCCGGCCGCCCTTGACGATGCCCGGCTGGCTTACCGCTGGCTCTTAGAGCAGGGCTACCAGCCTCACAACATCATCGTAGCCGGTGACTCGGCCGGGGGCGGGCTGGCTCTGGCGCTGCTCATTGCCCTGCGCGACGAGAAACTGCCGCTGCCCGCCGCCGCCGTCTGCCTCTCGCCCTGGACCGACCTAGTGCTGCCCACGGCCCTGATCCGGCGCGTGGCCCACGAGGAATTGCAGCTGCTCGAGGCCCTGACTATCCGGGGCTGGGGCGGGCAGTACGCCGCCGAAGTACCCCTCACGCACCCGCTCGTGTCGCCGACCCAGGCTGATTTGCGGAATTTGCCCCCGCTGCTGATTCAGGTGTCGGATGCCGAGGTGCTCTGCGACGAAGTACTGGGCTTTGCCGGCAAGGCCAGCCGGGCCGGGGTGCCCGTCACGCTCCAGACGTTTGAGGGGCTGGTGCACTGGTGGCACCTGTTCTGGCGCCTCGTGCCCGAGGCCCGGCTGGCCCTCGACCAAGTGGCCGTCTTCACCAACGGCATCTGGGCTGCTCAGGCCGAAGCAGCGCGGCTGGTAAGGGAGGCGCGCCGCTCAAAAACTGCTGCCGCCCGACTCCGGGCTCATTCCTGACCCAATTCCTCGGCCGCGCCTAGGATGATTTTTTCTCGTTTCAGCTCCCGAAAACTGCCGTGCGAATGGCCCGCGACAAAAATTCTAGTCTCACTGCCAACTATATAGCCATGTTTTTGTAGGTTTGCTGAAATTACTCGGCTTGCATACTATTTTAGCGGGCCACTGACCTTAAAACCGCGTCTTTCGTTTCCCTCCAACCCATTTAAACCCTCAGCACCATGGAAGATTTGTTTAAGAAATTCATCAATGCCGGCGTCGGTTTCGCGTCGCTGACCAGTGACCGGGTGCAGACCGCCATCGACGCCCTGGTGAAGGAAAGCAAGTTGTCGGAGCAGGAAGGGAAGAAGATCATGGACGACTTGAAGAAGAACTCCGAAACCAAGCGTAAGGAGCTCGAAAAGCAGTTTAGTGGCATTGCCTCCAAGCTGATGAAAAGCGTGGGCGTAGCCTCCAACTCCGACGTGGAGGAGCTCAAGCGCAGCGTGAAAGGCGGCTCGAAGTCGTCGGCCTCCGCGGCGGGCAGCAAGAGCAGCGCCAAGCCTGCTTCGAGCGCCACGACCAAAGCCGCCGGCGCCACCAAAAAAGCCGCCGACAAAGTGAGCAGCGCCGCCGGCTCGGCCCAGAAGTCGGCGGCTGCGAAGGCTGGGGCTGCCAAGTCGGCCGCCAAGCCCGCCGTCAAAAAGGAAGCTCCGAAAGCCTCGGAAAGCGGCAGCAGCGCCTCGTAGGCTGCTGGTACCGTGCCCAAACAAAGCCAGTGCCCCGAATGCGCGGGCACTGGCTTTTTTGTGCGCGAGCCCCGGCTCCGCCGCTTTTATCGTGCCTAACTCAGCAGCTTGCTGCCCCGGCGGCGGCAAGCTGCTGATTAGCGCTTATTTTGCGTTCCTCAATCTTCCCTGATTCTGCTTCTGCGCCGGCTATGTTTAAAAACACAATTTCCAATCTGAGCCGCATCCGGCAGGTAGTGGAAGTGCTGGTGCGCTACGGGTTCGAGGACGTGGTGACCAACACCGCCCTGCGCCGGCTCATCACCGAAAAGCGCCGCGGCTCCTGGCAGCACGCCGATAAAGCCGTGTTTGAAACCACCCGCTGGGAACGAATCCGGATGGTGATTGAGGAGCTCGGTCCCACGTTTATCAAGCTGGCCCAGGCCCTGAGCAACCGCGCCGACCTGCTCCCGCAGCCGCTCATCGACGAGTTTGAAAAGCTGCAGAGCGACGTGCCGCCCTTCGACGTGGCCCTGGCTCGGCAGATTATCGAGCGGGAGCTGGGCCGGCCGATTACGGAGGTGTTCAGCGAGTTTGAGGAAAAGCCTCTGGGCTCCGCCAGCATCGGGCAGGTGCACAAAGCGCGCCTGCTGACCGGCGAGCTGGTAGTGGTGAAGGTGCAGCGCCCCGACGTGCAGGAGAAAGTGCGCACCGACCTGAGCCTGCTTCACGAGCTGGTGCGCCTGACGGCCGGCTTTCTGCGCAACCACGGCCTGGGCAACCCTCAGGACATCGTGGATGCCTTCGAGCGCAGCATGATGAAGGAGCTCGACTACACCTCCGAGGCCCGCAGCATGGACCAGTTCCGCAAGCTCTACGAGGCCTACGAGACCTTCTACATTCCCAAGCCCTACCGGGAGCTGTCGACGAGCAAAATCCTGGTCATTGAGTTTGTCAGCGGCTGCAAGATTTCCGACAAGGAGCAGCTGCTGGCCTGGGGGCTGAGTCCGGCCACGGTGGCCGAAACGGGCATGGACATCTACCTGACCCAGATCTTCGAGTTCGGGATTTTTCACGCCGACCCCCACCCGGGCAACGTGCTGGTGCGGCCCGACGGCACGCTGGTGCTCATCGACTTCGGGATGGTGGGCAAGCTCACCAAGCAGCAGAAATACGCCTTTGCGGGCGTCTTCATCGGCATGGCCCGGCAGGATGCACGCAGCATGGCCCTGAACTTCCGCCGCCTGGCCCTCACGGCCGACATCCCGGACATGCGCCGGTTCGAGGCCGACCTCAACGAGCTCATCGAGGACTTTACGACCCTGGACGTGAAGGAAATGAGCATGGGCGACCTAGCCGACCGGCTCCAGGTAATCATCTACGACTACAAGCTCCAGGTGCCCGGGGCCGTGTTTCTGATCCTGCGGGCCTTGGTGATTCTGGAAGGCATCGGCAAGGTGCTGCACCCGCACTTCAACACGTTTGAGTTTGTGCGACCTTACGGGGCCCGCATCATCGCCGAGCAGTATTCGGCCGACAACATTCTCAGCGAGGCCCAGTACACGGGCACCCAGCTGCTGGCCCTGCTCACCACGCTGCCCACCGACGTGCGCCAGATCATGCGCAAGATTTCCCGGGGCGAGCTGCGGGTGAAGGTGGAGCTGAGCGGCTACCAGGCCCTGATGCGCAAGGCCGACCAGCTCGTCTCGCGCACCATCATTGCCCTGCTGGCAGTGGCGTTTCTGCTGTTTTCGGGCCTGAGTTTGCTCGGGCGCTATTCCCCGGCAATGCCCTACTACCGCGGTATGCCCGCCGTTACGTGGTGGGGCTTCAGCATCACGTCGTTCCTGCTGCTGATCCTGCTGATCCTGGGCACCAAAAAGGAGCGCAAATAGCCGACTTGTTTGTCCGGCCGGCGGGGTGGGCTGGGTGCAGAGGCCGTCCGCCCCAATCCTCGTTTCTTCTCCTGAATTCTATGCCCGAACTGGATGTTAGCCTTTTCCGTCGCGACGCTTTGGTGCGGCAGCTGCGCGAGCAGCCGGTCTGGGACCTGCTTGTTATCGGCGGCGGGGCCACCGGGCTGGGCGTGGCCCTCGACGGCATCAGCCGGGGCTACAAGACCCTGCTGCTGGAGCAGGTTGACTTTGCCAAGGGCACCAGCAGCCGCAGCACCAAGCTCGTGCACGGCGGGGTGCGCTACCTGGCCCAGGGCGACGTAGGGCTGGTGCGCGAAGCCCTGCACGAGCGGGGGCTGCTGCTGCAAAATGCGCCCCATCTGGTCCGGAACCAGGATTTTATCATTCCCAACTACTCCTGGTGGGGCGGGTCTTTCTACACCATCGGGCTGAAGCTCTACGACCTGCTGGCCGGCCGCCTTAGTCTGGGCGCGTCCCGGCACCTGAGCCGGGCTGAGACCCTGGCCCGCCTGGGCAACCTGCGGGCGCAAGGTTTGCGGGGCGGCGTGCTCTACCACGATGGGCAGTTTGACGACGCCCGCCTGGCCGTCAACCTGGCCCAGACGGCCGTGGAGCGGGGCGGTACGCTGCTCAACCATTGCGCCGTGGGTGGTTTGCTCAAGGATGGGCAGGGGCAGCTGACCGGCGTGGTGGCTACCGACCAGGAAACGGGTACTGTCTACGAACTGCGGGCCAAGGCCGTGGTGAATGCCACTGGGGTGTTTGTCGATGAGATTCGGCAGCTCGACCAGCCCGGGGCCCGTCCGTTGGTTCGGCCCAGTCAGGGCGTGCATCTGGTGCTGGACCGGTCATTTCTGCCCGGCAACGCGGCTTTGCTGATTCCGAAGACCGACGACGGGCGGGTGTTGTTTGTCGTGCCCTGGCACGGGCGCGTAGTGGTAGGCACGACCGATACGCCCATCGAAAAAGCTAGTGCGGAGCCCCGGGCCCTGGAGAAGGAAATTGAGTTTGTCCTGCGCACGGCCGCCCGCTACCTGACCCGCGCGCCCCAACGCCACGACGTCCGCAGCGTTTTTGCCGGCCTGAGGCCCCTGGCCGCACCGACGACGGGTTCGGCAAAAACCAGGGAAATTTCGCGCAGCCACAAAATCCTGGTGTCGGTGGCGGGGCTGATTACCATCACGGGCGGCAAGTGGACCACCTACCGGCGGATGGGGGAGGATGCCGTTGATAAAGCCATTGCCCTGGGCAAGCTGCCGCCGGCCCCGAGCCAGACGGCCCACCTGCCTATCCACGGCGCTCAAGCCTCTGCCGACCAGCGCAACCATCTCTCCGGGTACGGCACCGACCAGCCAGCCCTGCTCCAACTCGTAGCCGCGCAGCCGGAGTTGGGGGAGAAGCTGGACACCGCCCTCGAATTCTTGAAAGCAGAAATAGTGTGGGCGGCGCGCTACGAAATGGCCCGCACCGTGGAAGACGTGCTGGCCCGCCGGGTCCGGGTGCTGTTTCTCGATGCCGCCGCTGCCATCCGCGTGGCCCCAGCCGTAGCCGCGCTGCTGGCCCGGGAGCTGGGCTTCAACGTGGCCTGGGAGCAGCAGCAGGTAGCCGAGTTCACCCAGCTGGCCCGGCAATACCTGCTGGCCACTGCCTCCTAGCCGGACTGGGGCGCTTTGCGTAAGATAGGCCGTGAGGGGTAGACGCTCACTCAGCCTCCAGCACTTCCTGCACCACTGCTTCCTGTTTGTACTGGTTGAAGCTTACTACCTCTACCTGCAGGGCGGCGCCCACGTAGCAGGCAATTCGTAAGGCCATTTTGTAGGTTGGGCAACGAAACAGCACGACCCCCTGAGTTGAGTTGGGCACGGAAAGCAGCACAATGTACTCGACGTTGCGCTGTTCGGCGCCGTCTTCGTTGTCTATTGTAAGCTTTGAAAAGTAGCGGATAACCACCCGCTGAGCGGCGGGCAGGGGCTGCCAGCGGCAAAAGGCAAGGCCGAATACGTGGATACCGAGCCGAAATTGCCGACCGGGAACATCCAGCTCAAGCTTGGTGACACCCAGGGATACGGCGGCCGTGAGCCCGAAAATCAGCGCGGCTGCCGGGTAGTGGCCGAGCCAGACCAGCAAGCCGGTCAGCAGGGCCGCGTACAGCCAGTGGATGTAGTGCGTCCGGTGGATAACCAGCGCCGACGAATGCAGTGAACGGGTAACCGACATAGGCGCGAAGCAAGCAAAAAACAGCCCGTCCGGCAAAGCAGAACGGGCTGGGTAAGGCGGCAAAATTTACCAGCTCTTACTTCAACTGCATGTCCTCAATGATAAGATTGATGTAGTCACCAAGCTTGGCATTGACCTGGTCGAAGTCGACGGCGGAGCCCAGCGGGTTTCGCACGCTGAAGTAGAACTTGATCTTGGGCTCGGTGCCAGAGGGGCGGGCCGAGACCTTGCTGCCGTCGGCGAGGATGAACTGGAGCACGTTGGAGCTTTCCAGGCCGGTGCCGGTTTCGGCGCCGGTGAGCAGGTTGCGGATGACGCCGGTCTTGTAGTCGCGCAGCTCCACCACGGGCTGGTTGGCAATGGTTTTGGGCGGGTTGGCGCGCAGGCTGCGCATCATCTCCTGAATTTCCTCGGCCCCGCGCTGGCCCTTCTTGGTGAGCGAAATCAGGTCTTCCTTGTACAGGCCGTACTCGGTGTACATCTGCACCATGGCCTCGTAGAGCGATTGGCCCCGGTCCTTGGCCACGGCCGCCATTTCGGCGATGATGGCGCAGGCCGAAATCGAGTCTTTGTCGCGCACGAAGTCGCCAATCATGTAGCCGTAGCTTTCCTCGCCACCGCCGATGTAGGTTTCGCGGCCTTCCCGCTCGCGGATGATGCCGGCAATGTACTTGAAGCCGGTCAGCGTCTGGTAGGCCGTCACGCCGTAGTTACGGGCAATGTCGCTGAGCACGTCGCTGGTCACGATGGTGTAGACGATGAAGTCCTTGTCGGTCATCTTGCCGGCTTCCTTGCGGGCCGAAAGCAGGTACTGGGTGAGCAGGGCGGCGGTCTGGTTGCCATTGAGCAGCACCCACTCGCCGGCCGTGTTCTTGACGCCAATGCCGATGCGGTCCGCGTCGGGGTCGGTGGCCAGCACGAGGTCGGCATCCTGGGCTTTGGCCTGGTCGAGGGCCATCTGCATGGCTACTTTCTCCTCGGGGTTGGGCGACAGCACGGTGGGGAAATTGCCGTCGGGCGTGGCCTGGGCCTCCACGATGCTCACGTTGGTGAAGCCGAACTTGGCCAGGGCCTTGGGCACCATCGTGATGCCGGTGCCGTGCAGGGGCGTGTACACGATTTTCAAATCGTGCTGGCGCTGGATGGCGGCGGGGTTGATGCTAAGCTTGTGCACCTCGTTGAGGTACGCCTCATCCATATCCGCGCCCAGGGTGTGGATGCGCGAAGGGTCGGCGGTGAACTTCACCTCGTCGGGACTCTGGATGGCTTCTACTTCGGCAATGATGTTCTTGTCGTGGGGGGCCACGACCTGGGAGCCGTCGGCCCAGTACACCTTGTAGCCATTGTACTCCTTGGGGTTGTGGGAGGCCGTAATCACGCAGCCGCTCTGGCAGCCCAGGTGGCGGATGGCGAAGGACAGCTCGGGCGTGGGCCGCAGGGCCTCAAACAGGTAGGCCGTAATGCCGTTGGCGGAGAAGATGCCGGCGGCAATTTCGGCGAATTCCCGGCTGTTGTTGCGCGAGTCGTGGGCCAGGGCCACCTTGATTTCCTGATTGGGGAAGCTCTTGAGCAGGTAGTTGCTCAACCCCTGGGTGGCCATGCCCAGGGTGTAGCGGTTCATGCGGTTGGAGCCCGCGCCCATGATGCCGCGCAGGCCGCCGGTGCCGAATTCGAGGGTGCGGTAGAAGGCGTCGCTGAGGGCCTCGTCCTGGCCGGAGTCGAGCAGCTGCTGGATGGAAGCTTTGGTATCAGCGTCGTAGTTGCCGGTCAGCCAGGAGTTGACGCGGGTCTGGATTTCGGGAGTGAGGGCCATGCGCAAGTGCGGTGTTGGAAAGAGAGGGGTATGAACGGGCGTAAAGAAAACAGGTTTTGGCTTGAGTTGCGCGGTGACGACTCGTGGCATTACGAGCGGAGCGAAGCAATCCGTCCGGAACAGTACCGAAAGCCTCGTTAACGGAAATGCCCCGACGTCGGGCCAACGTCGGGGCTTTTAGGAGAAAAAAGGGCTATGCACATTGGAGCGGACAGCTTGCTTCGTCTCTGCTTGATGCGCAGAATGCTCGCAATGACAGGCGGCTACAGGTTGCCGCGCAGGGCCTGCTCCCGCTCGATGCTTTCGAACAGGGCCTTGAAGTTGCCTTTGCCGAAGCTCTTGGCGCCCTTGCGCTGGATAATTTCGAAGAACACGGTGGGCCGGTCCTCCACGGGCTTGGTGAAAATCTGGAGCAGGTAGCCTTCCTCGTCCCGGTCGACGAGCAGGTTCAGGGCCTTGAGCGACTCCAGGTCCTCGTCGATGGCGCCGATGCGCTCCAGCAGGTCTTCGTAGTAAGCCCCGGGCACGGTCAGGAACTCCACGCCGCGGCGGCGCAGCTCGGTCACGGTCGCGCGGATGTCCTTGGTGGCAATGGCAATGTGCTGGACGCCGGGGGAGTGGTAGTAGTCAAGGTATTCCTCAATCTGGGACTTCTTCTTGCCCTCGGCTGGCTCGTTGATGGGAAATTTCACGTAGCCGTTGCCATTCGATACCACCTTCGACATGAGTGCCGAGTACTCAGTGCTGATGTCCTCGTCGTCGAAGGTGAGCAGGAGCTTGAAGCCCATCACGTCCTCGTAGAACTTCACCCACTGGTTCATTTCGCCCCAGCCGACGTTGCCCACGCAGTGGTCGACGTGCAGCAGACCGACCGGGTTTTGCTGGGGCACCAGGCCCGACTTGGGCACGAAGCCCGGCATGAAGGCGCCGGTGTAGTTGGTGCGCTCCACGAAGGTGTGCACGCTCTCCCCGTAGGTGTAGATGCCCGACAGCGTTACGCTGCCAAATTCATCCTCGATGGTATACGGCTCGAAAGCCGAGCGGGCCCCGCGCTTGGTGGTTTCTTCCCACGACTTGCGGGCGTCGTCGACCCACAGAGCCATCACCTTCACCCCGTCGCCGTGCTGGGCGACGTGCCGGGTGATGTCGGAGTCGGGCAGCAGGGAGGTGGTGAGCACAAAGCGGATTTTGCCCTGCTGCAGTACGTACGAAGCCCGGTCGCGCAGGCCGGTTTCGGGGCCGGCGTAGGCCACCAGCTCGAAGCCGAAAGCGGCTTGGTAGAAGTAGGCCGACTGCTTGGCATTACCGACGTAGAACTCCACGAAGTCGGTGCCCTTCAGGGGCAGAAAATCGTGGGCGGGATGGGCCTGAACCTCGGGCGAAGTCATGGTTTGCATGGCAAGAAGAATAAGGGACGGGTGGAAATGCGGTTGTGCCGGTAAAAATACGGGTTTGCGGCAATTCGTTCCCGTCGAGCTGAATTAGCCCAGAGCCCAGCTGCGCGCACTTGGTAGTTTGCGCGCCAGAACAATACCCCAACCGCGCGAGGCCCCCGCAGACTTCACCTGCCGGTCGGCGCCGCGAAAGTTCGCGCTACAGCTGGATTCCGGGCGGCCATTTCGTACAATTGCAGAATCCTACGCACCTTTGTGCCTTAACCAATTGCACCCCGTGGCTATGAATAAAGAGGACCTGAACCGCGCCCTCGTTTCGCTGATCGAGAAAAAGCAGGAGCTGCATAAGCTATCCTACGACGATACCCGCTACGACGACGTGGAGGAAGAACTCCACGATCTGGAAGACGACTTCAACGAGGAGTACGGCTCCTACCTGGAGGAAGTGCTGGAGAAAGTCCACGAGAAGCTCTGCCCCGATACCGACGTGCTGCTGCCCACGGCCTACCTGCCCAACGACATCGGCGGCGACACCGGCTACGTGCCCTCCCACAAGGAAGGCGTCTGGGTTGATTCCGACGAGTTTCCCGGCAAGGAAGCCCGCCTCGTGCTCGTGCCCAACCCCACCCGCCTGATTTTGTCGGTGGGCAAAACCGTGCGCAAGGAAGTGTGGAAAGCCTAGCCCGCGGCTGGTAACTACGACTCCGGCATTCTGAAGTGGCCGCTCAATGATCCAGCCCGGATTCGTTGAGCGGCCACCTCGTGATACGCGGGTTCTACTCCTGATTTACTGTAGCTATGATATACCGCATTGCCGAGCTGGCCGACTGGGAAGCGGCCCAGCAAACCGGCTTTTTCGCCAGCGCCGACCTATCGGCCGAGGGCTTTATTCACGCTTCCGAGCTCTATCAGGTGCTGGGCACGGCCAACCGCTACTACGCCGGCCGTCAGGACCTCGTGCTGCTCGAACTCGACGAGGCGGAGCTGTGGGTGGCCGCCGTGCCTGTGCAGCGCGAGTACGCCGAGGCCCGCGACGACTACTTTCCCCACATTCTGGCCCCCGTGCCGCTGGCCGCCGTGGCGCGGGCTTTGCCGTTTGCCGCCGGCCCGGATCAGCAGTTCGCCTTGCCCCCGGAGCTGGAAGACTAAGCCAGCTTTAGGCCCCCTGCCGCGCTGCCTGCAACCTTGGCAGCGGCGGCCGGCTCCCATCTGTATACTTAACTATCTATAGCTCGTTATGAAAACCCATTACCTGCTCGGCCGGTGGGCCGGTCCGGCGCTGGCCCTGCTGCTTACGGCCTGCGCCCCCTCGTACTACCTCACCGTGCGGCCCAGCGAGGCGCCCGACGAGGGGCACGACGGGCACCAGCGCCTGCTGGCCGAAGTCGACAGCGTGGAGATGATTCTCAGCTACGCTCACCAGCGGGGTCAGGAGCTGCTCTTCGATGCCGAGGTGCGCAATAACTCCACCCGCCCGATTCTGGTCGACCCGGCGCAGTTCTACTACTATCCGGCCCTGACGCCGGCCGCAGCGGCCCCGGTTGGCACTCCCGTTGTCCTGCAGCCCCGCGTGGCGGCCGTTGACCCGGAAGGGCGGCTCACTCAGCTTGCGGGCACGCTCAGCACCGAAGACCGCAAAGCCACCGGGATGAGCGGCTGGGAATGGCTCACGATAGCAGGCAACCTGAGTGCCGACGCCACGGCCAAAAAACGCAAGGAAACCGAGCAGCAGACCTACCAGCGCAAGCTGCAGTACGAAAAAGACATGCGCGAATACGACAACAGCCGCGCCCAGCACGCCGAAGCCGCCGACCGTACCGCCCGGGAATTGGACCTGTGGCAGTTTAGCCTGTTGCGCAAAGCGCTGTTGCCGCCCGGGGAAAAAGTGCGCGGCTACCTCGTCTTCCCCGTCCTCGACCAAACGGCCCAACTCCGGGTCAGCACCCCCATCGGGCCGCGCCCCTTCTCGTTTGAGTTTGAGCAGCAGCAGCGTCCGTACTAAAAACGCCGTTTACTGCTCGTTCAGATTCCAGTTGTAGTCCTGGAAGCCGATTTTGGCCTTGTCGTCGAGCTTGGTTTTCGAGTACCGGTTCACCCACTTCACGACCGACTGTCCGTTCTCGTTCCAGTCGGCCTTATACCAGTCGAAATACTTGGAAAGCTGTGCTGCATCCTTGCTAACCTTGTTCTTGGCGGGGGTGTTCAGAAAGTCCCGTCCCTGGTCGTCGAGCTGGGCATCGAGCCGGGCGGCAGTGTAGGCCTCGTTGCGTAGGCGAGGGCAGGAAATGGACGCGCACACCAACGCAAAGTGAATGCGCGGGTCGTTGAACTTTTTGCGCAAAGTGCCGTGCTCAATGGCGTCGAGGCTCATCTTCTTGCCGCCGATGCTGAAAAACTCGGCCGCCCAAGGCGTGGTCACGAACGGAATCTGGATTTTGGAGCCGATATCCTTGATGCTTTGCACTGGGTAGTGGTCCAGAATCAGGCGGATGGTGTAGGCGTTATAGGCGTTAATCCAGTACGCCATCTGCTCGGCCCGGCTCCAGGAGTCGGCGGGCGGAGTTCGGCTAAGCAGATCCAGGTACTGGGTGAAGGCCTTCTGGTCGGCTAGGAAGCCCTTGTAATTCACCAGCCCTCTCGCATTGACGTGCTTTTTGAGCAGCTTGTCGAACAGGCTATGGTCAATGGCGGGGGCTGCAAGGGTAGTTGGAACGCCGGGAGCGGAGGCCGTAGAGTAGGTCGGGGAAAGCGCCGCCAGGGCCGCCAGCAGCGGGAGGGAAGTTAGGTTCATGCCGGAGAAAGTTACGGGCCATATACGGAAGCTGGCCCCGGGAAAGATTGGCCCGGCTGCGTTGTCAACCTCAGCAAAAGCACAAGCCCCCGCCGGGGTAGGGGCGGGGGCTTGTGAAAGCAGAGTAGCTTCGCGGCTAGACGAACTCGGCCAACTCCAGCCACCGTTCGCCCTTGGTGTCGAGGGCGGCATCGGTACGCTTAAGCTCGGCGGCCCAGTCAGCCAGTTCCTGGTGGGAGCCGGTGCCGGCGTTGAGCTGGTCGATCAGCTGCTGCTTGCGGGTTTCGAGCTGCTCAAGTTCCTTTTCCAGGGTTTCGTACTCCTTCTTCTCGGCAAACGTGGCTTTGCGCTTGGGGGCTGCCGCGGCCGGCGCCGACGTTGGAGCTACCGGGGCGGCGGAAGGAGCCACGCCGGCCGCGGCTTTGGCCGTCTGGGCCTTCTCGCGGGCGTACTCGGCCGAATTATTCTCCTTCTGCCACTCGCGGTAGTCGGTGTAGTTGCCGGGAAACTGCCGGATCTGCCCGCCGGGCTCCAGCACGAATACGTGCTCCACCAGGGCATCCATGAAGTACCGGTCGTGGGAGACGATGAGCAGGCAGCCGGCGAAATTCAGCAGGAATTCCTCCAGAATGTTGAGCGTGATGATGTCCAGGTCGTTGGTGGGCTCGTCGAGAATCAGAAAGTTTGGGTTCTTGATGAGCACCCGTAGCAGCTGCAGGCGGCGCTTTTCGCCCCCGCTGAGCTTGCTGACCAGCGTGTACTGCTGGGCCGGCGGAAACTGGAAGTGCTGCAAAAACTGCGAGGCCGTCACGACTTCGCCGTTGGCCATTTCCACCACCTCGGCCACTTCCTTCACGATGTCAATCACGCGCTGGCTTTCGTCAAATTCCAGCTCGGTCTGGGTGTAGTAGCCAAACACGGTGGTCTGCCCCGCATCGACGGTGCCGGAGTCGGGCTGGAGGCGGCCGGTGAGCATGTTCAGCAGCGTCGACTTGCCCGCCCCGTTGGCCCCGATCAGGCCGATGCGGTCCTTTTTCTTGAACACGTAGCTGAAATCGTCGAGCACCACGTGGTTGCCAAACTGCTTGTGCAGGTGCTCGACCTCAATGATTTTGCCGCCCTGGCGGGTGGTTTTCACCGATAGCTCCATCTGTGGGCCGCCAATCTTGGTTTTGGCCTTTTCCTGGGTTTCGTAGAAGGCGTCGATGCGGGCTTTCTGCTTGGTGCCCCGGGCCTGGGGCTGGCGGCGCATCCACTCCAGCTCTTTACGGAGCAGATTGCGGGCCTTTTCCACCTCGGCCACCTCAATCTGCTCCCGCTCGGCCTTCTTCTCCACGAAGTACGAGTAGTTGCCCTGATAGCGGTGCACCCGGCCCTGGTCCATCTCCACAATTTCGTTGGCCACCTTGTCCAGGAAGTACCGGTCGTGGGTTACCATCAGCAGGGTGAGGGAAGGGGAGGCCAACCGGCTTTCGAGCCACTCGATGGTGTCGAGGTCAAGGTGGTTGGTGGGCTCGTCGAGAATCAGCACTTCGGGCTCTTCAATGAGCACCCGGGCCAGGGCCACGCGCTTGCGCTGCCCACCCGAAAGCATGCTCACCTTGCGCTCCAGCAGCTCGCCCAAAATGCCCAGGCGGCCCAGAATCTGCTTGACCTGAGCCTCGTAGTCCCAGGCGTTCAGCGCGTCCATCTGCTCCATCACCCGCTGCAAGTCGTCCGACTTGTGGTTGGGGTCATTCACGACGTGCTCATAGTCGCGGATGGCGGCCAGCGTGTCGTTTTGGGAGGCGAAGATGGTGGCTTCCACCGTCAGGTTTTCGTCGAACACCGGCTGCTGGCCCAGAAAGGCCACCCGGATGCCCTTGCGCACGCTCACCGAACCGGTGTCGGGCTGCTCTAGGCCCGCCAGGATTTTGAGCAGGGTAGTTTTGCCGGTGCCGTTGATGCCGACCAGCGCCACGCGCTGCCCCTGGTTCAGGCCAAAGCTCAGCTCGCGGAACAGCCAGCGGTCCGCGTAATTTTTTGAGAGGTTCTCTCCGGAAAGCAGATTCATGCCGCAAAGGTACGGCAAGGCCGCGCAGCAAGGAAACAGAATCCGGAATCAGTGGCTCCACCGGGCGGCCCGGCAGCGGTAGCGGCCTTCCAGGTATGCTGAGTTTTAAATAACCCGCACCCGGTCCAGGTTTCGGTCGTCGCGCAATATTTCCAGCCCCTTATAAGCCAGGGGCCTACCCGTGTTGGTGGTTAGCTCACCCCCGGCGCTGTGTTGGTAGGCCACGTCGAGCACCAGTTGGGTGTATTTGTGCTCCCCCAGTTCGATGGCCACCGGGCGGCCCCGGCCAGAATCGAAGGCGACGAGGGCGCGGTCAATTTCTTCCAGAA
>NZ_SEWE01000051.1 GCF_004167665.1 Hymenobacter persicinus
CTGCTTGCGGTCCGTGATATCGTCGTAGAGCACGGCAAAGCGCTGGTTTTCCTTTTGCGGAAACACCACCACCTGGTACCAGCGGCCCAGCGTCTCGACGTAATTCTCAAACCGGGACGCTTCGCCCGAGTCGACCACCTGCTCAAAGGCCTCGTACCACCACTGCTCTAAGTCGGGCAACAAGTGACGGGCCGTGGTTTGGAAAGCGGCTTCGCGCGAGAGGCCCGTTTGCCGCTCCCAGGCCGGGTTGAGCTCGATGTAGCGCCAGTCGACGGCCCGGCCCTGGGCGTCGCGCACCAATTCGCACACGGCAAAGCCTTCGGCCATGGTTTCAAATAAGGAGCGGTAGCGAGCCTCTGAGCGGCGCAAGGCTTCCTCAGCCCGGGCCCGCTCCAGGCGCGGAAACAGTCGCCGGGCCACTTCCTCCAGCAGCTCCACCTCGTCGGGCTGCCAGTGGCGGGGCGCCGCCGCCGACACGCTGAACAGATACTGCCACTCCCCGCCGCGGTGAAAAGGGAAGCCTACCATGGCCCGGATGCCGAGCTGGGTGTAGGTGGCGGCGCTGGCCAGGGCGCGGGCATCGGTCTGGGTGTCGCAGATGATGGTGGGCTCCCCGGCCCTGCTGGCCCGGATAAACTCGGCGCTCAGAAAATCCTGACTGCGGTAGGCGCCGCGCAGGTCGGGCGAGCTGGGGCTATGCCAGCAGTAGGTCACCTGCAGGTCGTACTCCTGGTTTTGGTCGATGTCGAGAAAGCAGCAAGTGTCGAGCTGCAGGTAGGCGCAGATCTTGGCGCTGCTGGCCTGCATAATCTCGTCGGGGGTGGCCAGCCGGGAAAAATCGTCCTGAATGCCGGTCAGAAACGCGGCGTGGGCTTCGCGCTGCCGCCGCTCGGTCACGTCCCGAAATACCACGGCCACCCGGGCGCTGCCCTCGTCGCCGATTCTGAACATGTAGAAGTCGTACCACCCGTCGGTGGTCTGAGCGTACAGCTCGAGCCGCTCACTGACGCCGGTCCGGGCTACGCGCCCGAAGAGCTCGTACCAGTACGGCTCGGAGGGCGGGGTAATGTCGCGCAGGTGCTTGCCGGTGTAGTCCTGGCCCATCATGCGCGTGGCGGCCGGGTTGGCGTCGAGGTAAAGAATGTCGACGGTCTGGTGCTGCTCGTCGAACTCGACCTGGGCCAGCAGGTAGCCTTCGTCAAGCGCCCGAAACAGGGTGCGGTACTGGTCGGTGGCCTGCTGGGCCAGCTTCTGCTGCACCCCCAGCATGGTGGCTTCGGCCTGCTGGCGCTCGGTAATGTCCTGCACCAGCCCCAGCATCTGTACCGGGTGGCCGGCCGCGTCGCAGATAATGCTGCCGTGGGTTTCGAGCGTGCGCAGCTGTCCGTCGGGGCGGAAAATGCGGCGCAGGTAGCGAAAGGGCTGCTTGCGGAGAATGGCCTGGGCCAGAATCTCCCGAACTGAAACCACATCGTCGGGGTGAGAGCGGGCCTCAACCTCGGCCGGAGTGACCTTGAACGTAGCCGGAGTTTCGCCAAAGAGCCGGTACATGCCCGCCGACAAATGAAAGGTCATCGTGTCTAGTTCCACCTGGTAGCTGCCCGAGCTGGAGGCTTGCTCCAGGGCCGCCAGCCGGTCGAGGGTGTGGCGGCGCTTGCGGCGGTGGTGGCGGGCCTGCTGCCCGCTCGTCACATTGTCCCAGTACACCCAGCGGCCTCCTTCCCCCGCCGGAGCCGTGCGCATGCAGATCCACTGCTGGGTGTGGGGCAGCCAGTACGTAGCGGGGGTGGGCGCGGCCTGGGCCAGGTCGAGCACTAGCTGCGGGGGCAGCACGGCGGGCACCACCCGGCCCGGGAGCTGCCCCAGCACTTCGGCCGCTTCAACTCCCCACAGGGCGCTGGCCGCGGGGTTGAGCACGGTCACGGTGCCGTCGGCGGCCAGGCCCAGCACGCCCCAGGGCATCGTATGCAGCAGGGTACAGGCATCGGCGCTAATCTGACCAGGCAGGGCGGCGACGAGAAAAGGAAGGTCGGGAGAAGACGACGGATTCGGGGCGGGCATGAATGATACAGGCAGCAGCGGAAGGGCAGGACCGGGCCCAGCCGCCGGGGAAAGGCTCCAGAAGATACGAAAATAACCCGATTTTGCGGGCCGGGTTGCCTGGGGCTGTCGGGGTAAAGATAGGGCGGCCAGAACAGCCCGGGCGCAGTGGCGGCGCGGGCTGTCGGGCGGCGCCGGGCGGCCACACCCGCGCAATGCGCCGAATCTTGTTACATTCCGGCTCCCAACCACACGCTTTCTTGTTGCATGAAAAAACTTGCCCTCACCGGCCTGCTGGCCGGTGCGCTGCTGGCCGGCTGCAATCAGCAGAAAACCGCCGACGGCACCACCACCGATACCGAAGCTGCCGCCGACGTGAAAGACCTGAACACGCTGTTTGCCAACTACTGGGAAGAGCAGGCCAAGCTGTTTCCGCTGGCGGCCACGGCCCAGGGCGACAACCGCTACAACGACCAGCTGCCCAACGACCAGACCCCGGCCTTCCGCGACGGACTCGTCTCGTTTTACCAGCGCTACCTCACCCAGCTCGGCAAGTTCAAGCGCGATGAGCTGAGTCCGAACGACAAGGTCAGCTTCGACATCTTCCAGTACGACCTGCAAATGCGCCTCGACGGCCTCAAGCAGGGCATTCTGGTTGGCGGCGACTACCCCAACCAGTGGATGATTCCCTTCAACCAGTTTGGCGGGCTGCCGCTGTCGTTGGGGCAGTACGGGTCGGGGGCGGGCGCCCAGCCGTTTAAAACGGCCAAGGACTACGACAATTGGCTGGGCCGCGTGCATGGCTTCCCCGCCTGGACCGATTCGGCCATCGAAAACTTCCGCGCGGGCATGAAGGCCGGCGTGGTGCTGCCCCGGGCTTTGGTCGAGAAAATGATTCCGCAGATGCGCGACCTGGTGGTGAGTGATGCCACCAAAAGCCTGTTCTACGGCCCCATCACCGCCCTGCCCCAGGATATGGCGGCGGCCGACAAACGGCGCCTGACCACGGCCTACCAGCAGGCCATCCTGACCGATTTGGTGCCCTCGTACCGGAAGCTCGGCGACTTTTTGGAAAAGGAGTACCTGCCCAAGTCGCGGCCCAGCACCGGCATCAACGCCCTGCCCCACGGCGCCCAGGACTACAAGTACCTGGTGAAGTACTGGACCACCACCGACCTGACCCCGGCCCAGATTCACCAGACCGGTCTCAACGAGGTGCAGCGCATCCGGGCCGAGATGGAGAAAACCAAAAACCAGGTGGGCTACCAGGGCGACCTGCGTTCCTTCTTCACCTACCTGACCACGGACAAGAAATTCATGCCCTATAAGACGCCGGAAGAGGTGTTGGGCGCGTTTCGCACCATTCAGGCCCGCATCACGCCCAACCTGAAGAAGATGTTTGGGCGCACGCCGAAGTCGGGGTTTGAAATCCGGGAAACCGAGAAGTTTCGCGAAGCTTCCGCCTCGGCCGAGTACAACCCCGGCACCCCTGACGGCTCCCGCCCCGGCATTTTCTACGTCCCGATTCTGGACGCCACCAAGTTCATTACCACCGGCGGCATGGAATCGTTGTTTCTGCACGAGGCCATTCCGGGCCACCACTACCAGGTTTCGCTGCAGCAGGAAAACGAGGCCCTGCCCAAATTCCGCCGCTTCGCTTGGTACGGGGCCATGGGCGAAGGCTGGGCCTTGTACACGGAAAGCCTGGGCAAGGAACTGGGCCTCTACACCGACCCCTACCAGTACATGGGCGCCCTCGGCGACGAAATGCTGCGGGCCGTGCGCTTAGTTGTCGATACCGGGATGCACACCGGGCAGATGACCCGGGAGCAAGCCATTGCCTACATGCTCGACAACCTGGCCATCAGCAAGGAAGATGCTACCTCGGCCATTGAGCGCTACATGGCCATTCCGGGGCAGGCGCTGAGCTACAAAATCGGGCAGCTCAAGATTCGGGAGCTGCGGGCCAAGTACGCCAAGCAGCTCGGGGCCGGGGCCTCGGGCAAGCTGCGCGAAAAGTACCCGCGCCAAAATGGTGAGCATTTCAGCCTCAGCGCCTTCCACGACGAGCTGCTCAAGGACGGCGTGATGCCGCTGTCGGTGCTGGAGCGCAAGATGGACGACTGGGCCGCCGACCAGAAATAAACGGCTGCCGTACGTTGCTTCACTACCGAGGCCCGTTGTCCGCTCCGGGACGACGGGCCTCTTTCTGCCCACTAATTGCTTGCCATGAACTCATCTTTTCTTTTGCACGCCGGCCGGTTGGGGCTGCTCGGCGCCGCCCTGTTGCTCGGCAGCCCGGCTGAAGCGCAGAAAACCTCGGCGACGGCCAAGACCCAGGCTAAGGCGGCCGACGGCCGCGCGGGGCTGGGGGCCATCCGCGAAGCCGACCTGCGCCGCGACCTATTTGCCTTATCCGACGACCATTTCCGGGGTCGGGAGGCTGGTACCCTCGACGAACTGCGCGCGTCCGTGTGGATTGCCGAGCAAGCCCGCGCCATCGGGTTGGAGCCCGCCGGCGACGACGGCACCTTCTTTCAATTCTTTCAGATTCAGCGGACCCGCCTCACGGCCGCCAGCCGGGTCAGCATCGGTTCACGTGCGCTCGTGCTCAACCAGGATGCCATGGTGGTGGCCCCAGTGAATGCGGCCGTTACGGCCCCGCTGGTGTACGCGGGCACGGCCACGCCGGCAGAGCTCAGCAAAGCCGACCTGAAGGGCAAGGCCGTGGCTTTCGTGGTTTCGGGTCAGCCCACCAACGGCATCAGCTACCGCCGTTACCTGACGGCCACCATCCGCGACCGGGCGGCGGAGCTGGTCAAGGCCGGGGCCGTGGCGGTGGTGGTCGTGTCGGATGCCCGCGCCCAGGACATCTACGACCACTGGGGCTCGGGCTACGAGCGGGGCCGCTACGACCTGCCCGGCGGACCTAACGCGCTGGTCACGACCCAAGCGCCTACCGTGTGGCTGCCCGCCAGCGCCCTGCCCGCGGTGCAGGCGGCGGTCGGCCAGCCGTTTACAGCCCGCCTGGAGGTGGAAAGCTTTCTGTATCCGTCGGTGAACATCGTGGCCAAGCTGCCCGGCACCGACGCTCAGCTGCGCAACGAATACGTGCTTTTCAGCACCCACCAAGACCACGACGGGGTGCGCAAGCCCGTGGCCGGCGACTCCATCCGCAACGGCGCCGACGACAACGCCACCGGCTGCGCGGCCACGCTGGCGCTGATGCGGGCCTTCCGGCAGCAGCCGGCGCGCCGCTCGGCGCTGTTTGTGTTTCACGGGGCCGAGGAACGGGGCTTGCTGGGCTCGCGCTACTACTCGGCCCACCCCACGGTGCCGCGCCAGGCCATTGCCGCCGTGCTCAACCTGGAAATGATTGGCCGCAATGCTCCCGACAGCGCCGCGCTGCTCGGTGCCCAGCGACCCCACCGCAACTCCCTCGACCTGGTGCGCACGGCCTGGGCGGCCAATGCGGCGGGGCCAAAGTTCAAGCTCGACACGCTCTGGGACCAGCCCACTCATCCCGAGGGCTGGTATTTCCGCTCCGACCACCTGCCGTACGCCCGCCTGGGCATTCCGGCGGTCATGTTTACCACCCTGCTGCACCCTGACTACCACACGCCCCGGGACGAGCCGGCCACCATCAATATTGCCAAGCTGGCCGCTGTCACGCGCTGGGCCTACCTCACGGGCTGGGCCGTGGCCAACCGCCCGGCTCGCCCCGTACCCGACCCGGATTTCAAGCTGGAGCGCTAAGGCTGCCGACCCGAATTCAGCACCAACGCCCGGCCCGGTTGTGCGTTTAAGCGGGTAGCTTTTCCTCTAACCCCCGATTCTGATGGCAAAAATATTCTGGCAGGCCCTCGGGGCCGGCGCCCTCGCTGGGTTGCGCAGCATGACGCCCCTGGCCACGCTCAGCGGCTCCCTGGCCCGGCACAAGTCCCCGTTTCTGGCCGCTTCCCCGCTGCGGTTCCTGCAATCAAACCTGGCGGCAACCGGCCTTAAGGTGCTGGCCGGCGCCGAAATGGTAGCCGACAAGGCACCCGGCATGCCCAACCGCACCGACCCCACCGCCCTGCTGGGCCGGGCCCTGTCCGGCGCCCTGATCGGGGCCACGCTCTACAAGGCGGGCAAAAACCGGCAGGTGGCCGTGGGGGCACTCCTGGGCAGCGTAGCGGCGGTGGCGGCTACGTTTGCCAGCTTCCACCTGCGCAAAGGACTGGGTGAACAAACTCAGGTGCCCGATCCGGCTTGGGCCCTGGCCGAAGACGCCGCCACCGTCAGCAGCAGCCTGGCCGTGGCCCGGGCCCCCAAGCCCCTGCAGGTGCGGCGCTACGCCGGACCCCAGCTCCGTCGCGGCGTGGGCAGCTGATCCGCTTGCGTAAATAGAACGCAAAAAAGCCCCGCAGCATCAGCTGCGGGGCATTTTGGTTGAACGGCCGGCAGCTTATTTCTGCCCGGGCGTGGTTGTGGTCGAGGAGTTGGTACCGCTCTTGGTGTTGTTGTAAGAAGCCGACCCGGCGGGTGGGGGGCCACCGGCGGCGCCTTCCACCGGCGTCGACTGATTCACGCCCCCGGGCGGGGTAGCCGTGCCCTGGTTGGTGGCCTGCTGCTGGTCGTTGGCCGAGCCCGTGCCCGAAGGAGGCGTCACGGTCTGCTGGTTGTTGACGCTGTCCATGTTGGTTTCAATGGTCCGGGCGGGTGGGGCGTCCGAAAAGTCGTTGGTGGTTTGCTGGTCGGTGCCGGGCGTACGGGCCCGGTCGCAGGCGGCGAAAGTGGCGGAGGCGGCCAGGGCCCCGGCCAGCAGCACACGCTGGGTGAGTTTCATAGGGTTGAGGTTTGGTAGTAAGGTAAGACTGGAGAAGGGTATACGCGGTTTGGCCGGGTGGCAGCTAGGTCAGCGGGCCCGAACTGCTAGCTTTGCGGCATGGCGGTTCCGGTTTTTATGAATTGGAGCGGGGGCAAAGACTCGGCCCTGGCTCTGTATGCGCTGCTGCACGATGCCCGCTACGAGGTAGTGCACCTGCTGACGAGCGTCAATGCCCACTACCAACGGGTGTCGATGCACGGCGTGCGCGTGGCCCTGCTCGAAGCCCAGGCCCGGCGCATTGGCTTGCCCCTGACCCAGCTGGAGCTGCCCGCCGCGCCCGACATGGCCGAGTATGAGCACCGGATGCAGGCCGCGCTGGCGCCGCTGGTGGCCCAGGGTATCCGGCACGCGGCCTTCGGCGACATTTTCCTGGCCGACCTGCGCGCTTACCGGGAACAGCAGCTGGCCGGTATGGGCATAACGGCCCTTTTCCCGCTCTGGCAGCGCCCCGGCGTCGAGATTCTGCGCGACTTTCTGGCCCTGGGCTTCCAAGCCGTGGTGGTGTGCGTCAATGAGCAGTATCTCGACCAAAGCTTCTGCGGCCGTCTGCTCGACGAGAGCTTTCTGCGCGACCTGCCCGACGGCGTGGACCCCTGCGGCGAAAATGGGGAGTACCACAGCTTCGTCTTCAACGCTCCGTACTTTTCGGCACCCATAGCCTTTGCGCGCGGTGAAATCGTGCGCCGCACCTATCCGGCCCCGGCCGGGGCCGGGGAGGCCGCGTTCTGGTACTGCGACCTGCTGCCCGCGGCCGAGTAAGTGGAAAGCTGCCGCCAAGAACCCGAGCGGGCTTTTCGGCGGCAGCTTTCAATCGGAGTTCGTACGGCGCTAAAACTCGTATTCGTCGCGGTGGCGCCGGGCGTAGCGACCCCGCGGCTCCCGGTGGCCCGCGCGGCTGTTAGGCTGGCCGTTTCTGTCGCGCAGCAGCAGGTAGCCTAGCCCACCAACCAGCGCCGCCCCGATGATCCACTTGGGCAGGGGCGCCTCCGGCCGCGGCGGCACCGCCACGACCCCGGTCTCGTCGGTGACGGCCGGGTGACCCACGTAGCGGCCCTGGGCGGGCACGGCCACTTGGTCGAAGTGGGCGGATAGCTCGTGGAGCTGGCGGCGGAGCTCCTCGCCGTGCATCGGAATGCCGTGGCCGGTGGCCGCCACCTGGGGCTCCAGGGCCGCCAGCTTCGCCACCGATTCGCGCGCCTGAGCCCAGTCGATGGTGAAGTAGGCGGGCGGGCCGTGCACTTCCTGCTGCTGCTCGAGTACCGCCAGCCCCGATTCCTGCTGCACGGTCACGAAAGCGTCGCCGGCCAGCAGGGTACGGTCGGATTCCCGAAAAAAGGAAACGTGGCCGGGGGAGTGGCCAGGAGTGTGCAGCCAGCGCCACTCGGCCAGAAACGGGACCGTGCCATTGACGGGTAGGGCCTGCACCCGGGAACCCAGGTCGATGGGCTTGCGGGGGTAGAGAAACGACAGGGCCGCCATGGCGCCCCCGCCCACCGAGGGGTCCGGGGGCGGATACGAGGACCGGCCGGTGAGGTAAGGCAGCTCCAGGGGGTGAGCGTACACGGGCACGTTCCAGGTTTCGGCCAGGGTTTTCAGCGCGCCCACGTGGTCGAAGTGGCCGTGGGTGAGGATGATGGCCGCCGGTGGGTTGTTGGGTCCGAAAATGGCCTCGGCCTGGCGGCGAATTTTGTCGGCCGAGCCGTAGAGGCCGGCGTCAACCAGCACCCAGGGCTCGAGCGGGGAGGAGGTGTCGCGCAGGAAATACAGGTTGACAAACACGTTGCGCAGCCCCCAGACTCCGGGCACGACGGCCTGCAAGTCGGGAGTGGTGGCGCGGGTGGCATGGTTGGGCATAATCGTAGCGGTGAGGTGGACGGGTATTCTTCCTACGAAACCGCCGCCGCCGGGATGGTTACGGCTAAGCTTGCAACAGTGGTTTGTGTTGATTTATAAACAGATAAGCTACTGCTGGTTTGGGTCTGTCGGCGTTTCTGGGGCGCATCCGCAAAGCACTTCCCGCACGGGCGCGGCCACTCGGTAGTCGGGCAAGGACACTTCCTTCATGTAGATAACTTCGAGCTGACGCAGGGGCGGATGGGCCGGGTTTTCGTGCCAGAGGCGCAGCAGATAGTTGCAGTAGTAGGGCCGCATGTAGGCATTGTCGACGAACAGGTAGTTCTCCGAATACTTGCGCCACCGGTCATTCTTGAACAGCGCCATCACCGAGGCTGGCTTGCCGTAGCGCACCGGCGCCCCGCCCCGGTTCAGGTCGAGGCGCTGGCCCGTGGTGGTGGTGCCCTCCAGAATGTACCAGCCGTCGTCCTTGAACACGGTGGGCGCAAACATGCCCCAGTGCTGGTCGACGCGGAACAGGTAGCCAAACCACCGCAGCGGTGCCGACATATGCAGCGCGGGTTGGCCCTGCACGCTGTCCAGGTTCCACCACACCACGTAGCCCAGCAGCACGGCCACCAGCGTGTCGCGCAGGGCGCGGGCCAGCCACCGGCCCCGGTCGGAAAGCTGCACCGTGGATTCCACCCGAATCCGCACCGGGCTGCGCAGGCGAGCCAGTCGGGGCCGAAAAGTGGACAGCGGCCGGGTCAGGTACGGGGCCAACTGCCAGGCCCGGGGGCGCCCGAACCTTTCCAGCCAGTCGAGGGCCACGGGCGGCAGCAGCCCCAGCACCGAAACTAGGTTGATCAGGAAAAACAGCCCCACAAACAGCGTCAGGCTGATGCCCAGGTGAAAGCCGAACATCACGCCCACAAACAGCAGCCGCCACCAGCGCACCCCAAACGGCAGCAGCAGCACGAAAGGCAACAGCAGCTCGGTGTAGTAGGTAGCAAACGTGAGCACCCGCATCAGCCCCGGGTAGGCGTAGAGCAGGCGGCCGCCGGGCATCAGCACCTGGTCGAGGCTGAGGGCGTAGTAGATGGCGGTTCCGTCGCGGTTCCACTCGGGGCCGCTTTTCAGCAGAGCCGTACACCAGTAGACCAGCGCAATCTGCAGCACGTAGGCCACCGTGGCGGCGCTGAAATACTCCTCGGCCGCGGGCTGGGGCCGGCGGCGCGAGTCCAGGGAGTAGAATCGGCCCCAGGGCAGAAAGATGGCCCAGAACAGCAGCATCCGCAGCAGGTCGTCGCCGCCCTGCCCGATAAGCGGGTTGCGGTTCTGCACCGACACGAGCAGAATCCAGGACAACACCGTGGCCGTGCGGGTCTGATAGCCCACCAGCAAGGCCCCGGCCACCACTACGGCCAGCCCAAACAGCCCGGCCTGCACCACCCACAGGCCGCTGGCAGCGTGCAAGGAAAACTGGTAGGGATTCCAGCAGTACTGTTGCAGCAC
The DNA here is from genome assembly GCF_004167665.1 of Hymenobacter persicinus. GTDB lineage: Bacteria > Bacteroidota > Bacteroidia > Cytophagales > Hymenobacteraceae > Hymenobacter > Hymenobacter persicinus. Next base: position 10,259 of record NZ_SEWE01000051.1, read on the forward strand.
GTGCAGGGGCAGCACGCCCATATTCGAGTAGTGAGCCTCCAAATCAGTGCTGCGAATGGCCAAATCGAGCAGCACGACGGCCGCCACCCCGATGCGCAGCAGCGCCAGGGCCCGCAGGTCGAGAGTGAAGGGGCGACGAAGCAGGCGGAGCAGTCGGAGCATAGGCGGCAGCGCGGCGGGCAGGGCGGCTTTTTCCGGCGGTGGATGGGCGGCCGTTGTTTCTTACGCGGGATTTTGCCGGAAAGCCGGTAGCGTTGAGTTTTCGCCTGCCGCCCCGCCGCGCCAACGCTTCTGCCCGGTGCGCCGGGCAAACTGCCGGCCCGGGGCTGCGTAAGCAGAAGGGCGTTACTTTAGCAGAAGGGCGTTACTTTTCGCCGGGTTTCCGGTTGCTTTACCGTATCCAGCTTCGCTTCGGCCATGTCTTCCCCTGAACCTGCCACTATCCTCTTCGACGGCGTCTGCAACCTCTGCAACGGCTTCGTGCAGTTTATCATCCGCCACGACCCGGCCGGGCGCTTCCGCTTTGCCTCCCTGCAGTCGGCGGCCGGGCGGGCTGTGCTGGAGGCCCAGGGCGCGCAACTGCCGGCTGCCGACCCCGAATCAGTGCTGCTGGTTGCCGACGGGCAGGTGTATTCCCATTCCACGGCCGTACTCCAGATTGCCCGGCGGCTGGGCGGCATGTGGCGGCTACTGACGGTGGCTCGGCTGCTGCCCCGCCGCTGGCGCGACGCCCTCTACCGGTTCGTGGCCCGGCACCGCTACCAGTGGTTTGGGCGCCAGGATGCCTGCCTGCTGCCTTCGCCGGAGCTGGCCCAGCGGTTTCTGTAGGGTGGTCCGTTTCGGTTTTGCTGCCGACTTTTGCCGGCCCCGGCGCGGCCTGCCACTGCACCAGAGCCGGCTTGTTTGTTTCTAACTCTTCCCAACCACCGTTTATGCACGCTCTTCAGCTCAATGGCATCGGCCAGCCGCTTCACCTCACCGAAGTTCCCACGCCCGCGCCCGGTCCGGGGGAGGTACTAGTTGAGCTGCGCGCCGCGGCCCTCAACCACCGCGACGTCTGGATTCAGAAAGGGCAGTACGCCGGCCTGAGGTTTCCCTGCATCCTGGGCTCCGACGGGGCCGGGGTGGTGACGGCCCTGGGCGAGGGCGCCGATGCCAGCCTGCTGGGCCAGCGCGTGCTCATCAACCCCGGGCAGAACTGGGGCGACAATCCGCGCGCTCAGGCCCGCAGCTTCACGATTCTGGGGCTGCCCCAGCAGGGCACGTTCGCCGAATGTGTGAGCGTACCGGCCGAGAAAGTCTACGCCCTGCCCGCCCACCTGTCCTTCGAACAGGCGGCCGCTCTGCCCGTGGGTGGCGTCACGGCCTACCGGTCGGTGTTTACCCGGGCCGGACTCCAGGCCGGGGAGCGGGTGCTCATCACCGGCGTGGGGGGCGGCGTGGCCCTGCTGGCTTTGCAACTGGCCGTGGCCGCCGGCGCCCAGGTCTGGGTGACGTCGGGCTCAGGGGATAAGCTGGCCCGCGCTACGGCCCTCGGGGCCCGGGGCGGCATCAGCTACCACCAGGATAACTGGGCTGCGGACCTAGTGAAGCAGGCCGGCGGGCCGTTCGACGTCATCGTGGACAGCGCGGCCGGGCCGGGCTTCGGCGCCTTGCTCGATGCAGCCGCGCCGGGCGGCCGTATCGTGTTTTACGGGGGCACCCTGGGCGCTATTTCGGACCTGCCCCCGGCCAAGATCTTCTGGAAGCAGCTTTCCATTCTGGGCTCCACCATGGGCACTGAAGCCGATTTTGCCGCCATGGTCGACTTCGTGACCCGGCACGCGCTGGTGCCAGTAGTCGACCAGGTTTTTCCGCTGGCCGAAGGCGAAGCCGCCATGCGCCGCCTGGACGAAGGGCAGCAGTTTGGTAAAATTGTGCTCCAAATTAAAGCCTGAAAATCACGTAAAGTTTCTACTCGAAAAGCCCGCGCCGGGGAATGTTGGCGCGGGCTTTTCTGTTAGTAATACAGCGAAGAATGCTACGATTTTAAGCTGACTTGACCCGATGAAAAATCCCGCTGAATACCTCGATGACCACGTTTTTGAAGCCCGCCGCCCACGCAAGGAGCTCCAGGCGGTAGTCGCCTACAACGATGCCGTGCGCGCCGTTGAGCAGGCTTTGGCGGATGCGGAAAAGTACAAGTATCTGCTCATGCGCGCCCTGCGCCGCCACGCCGACGATATGGCGGCCTTGATTCCGTCCGCTGCTCCTGCTGAGGAGCTGACTATTTTGCCATTGTACCCCGAGCCGCAACAGGAGCGGGCTGCTTAAGAACTCCTTGCATGCGTAACTGCAACGGCCAGCTTTCCACCCGGAAAGCTGGCCGTTGCAGTTAACCCAGACTTTCGACAGGCCCGACGGGTAGCTGCTGGCCCAGCGTGGCCGCCAGGGCCGCTGCCTGCTGACGCAGCTCCGGCACTGCCGTCGACTCAAAGTAAGCCGGGCGCCGGGCCGGTCCGAGCGTGTAGAACACTGCCGATATATCACCCTGAGAGGTGCGCAGCGCCCCGTGCCCATCGGTTTGGATGCCCAGGCGCAACGGGTCGGGCACCAGATGGCCCGCCTCGCGCAAGCTCACCACCAGCGGCGCGTCAATGCGGGTGTAGTCGAGCAAGGGGCCCGTGCAGCTGATAACGTGCCGGGCCGTGAGCCACCGGTCCCGGCCGTTTTTGTGCACCTGCACGGCCAGCTCGTCGCCCTGGGGGACAATCTGCCGCACCTTACCCAGCGCCGTCCCGACAACGCCGGCGTCGATAAGGGCCTGAACGGCCGCCACGTTCTGGGGCGGGCTGCGGTGGCGCTGCACCGACCAGATGGAGGCCACGTGCCGCAGAAACCGCGCCTGCTCCGCCAGCGGCCATGCCGCCCAGATTCGGCCCAAATCCGGCCGTAGCGAATCCAGCACGGGCCGCCAGTCGATGCCCTGCCGGGCGGCTTCGCGGATGCGGCGGCGCACGGCGCCCAGTACGGCGCCCACGGTGGTCAGCCCGCCTAGGTCCGTGGCGTAGAAGTTGGGGTAGGAAAGGCCCATCGGGCCGTGCCCGGCCGGCCAGCGCCCATTGCGCGACACCACCGTGACCGGGCCCGTGTGCCCGTCGGCGTGCAGGCCCAGCAGTACGTCGACGGCCGTGAGGCCCGAGCCGATGAGCAGCACCGAATCCTCGGGAGCAATGCCGCGCAGGGCCCCCGGAGCCCAGGGGTTGCCGTGGTAAGTAGGATGCGTCAGGTAGCGGTGGTCGGGGCCGGTGGGCGGCAGGGGCGGAAAATTACCCAGCGCGAGCACCACGTGCTGGCTTAGGAGCTCTCCGCCGCCGGCCAGCCGTACGGTAGCCGAGCGGCCGTCCGCGGCCAGGTCGGCGGAAATGGCAGCATCGGGGTGGCAGAAAAACCGCAGCCCGTTGCTGGCCGGGGCGACCAGGGTGCCGGCCACGAGCTCCTGCAGGTAGCGGCCGTAGGTTTGGCGGGAGCAGAACTGTTCGTCGCAGGCCGGCAAACCGGTTTGGTGCAGCCAGTTGGTAAAGTGGTCAGGCTCGTCGGGAAAGGCGCTCAGAAACGGGGTGCGCACGTTGAGCAGGTACTCCGGGCGCCGGGCCGAGTACGCCAGCCCCGGACCGGGGGCAGGGCGCGGCTCCACCACGTGCACGTCGCAGGCGTAGGGCCCACCGGGCAGGCGGGCCAGCTGCACGAGCAGCATGGAGCCCGAAAATCCTCCGCCCAGAATGGTGATGACGTGTCGTTGCACCCGGCTTGATTCGTGAGAATGAGAAGATGAGCGGCACTCGAAAGCGGCGGAAACCCGAAACCCCGCCGGCAGCCTCGTGCGCGTATTTGGCACAAAACGAAGCAGCCCGCCCCAGGTTTAGGTGGGGCGGGCTGCAAATAAGGGCTTTTACCGAGAAACGCCGCGCGGTCAGGGCCTTGCTGGGCGCATTAAAATTATGGCATCGGCGGCCTAGAGGTAGGCGCCCGGCACCAGGTAGTTGCGCACGTAGTCATCGATGCCGTCTTCGAGGCGGGTGAAGGGCCGGTCGTAGCCGATGCTGCGCAGCTTGCTCATATCGGCCTGGGTGTAGTACTGGTACGTGTCGCGGATGTCCTCGGGCGTGTCGCGGAAGCGGATGTCGGCCGTGCGGTCCAGGGCCTGGAACGTGTTCAGGGTCAGGTCCAGGAAGGTGCGGGCCTCGCCGGTGCCCAGGTTGTAGATGCCCGAGTGCTGGCGGTGGTTCATCAGAAAGAAGCACACTTCCACCACGTCCTTGACGTAGACGAAGTCACGCTGCTGCTCCCCGTCGGCGTAATCAGGGTTGTGGGAGCGGAACAACGTCATGGAGCCGTGCTGGCGGATCTGCTCGAAGGCGTGGAAAATCACCGAAGCCATGCGGCCCTTGTGGTACTCGTTGGGCCCGTAGACGTTAAAGAACTTCAGTCCGGCCCAGAAAAAGGGCTTTTCCGCCTGCTGCACGGCCCAGTTGTCGAAGTCGTTCTTAGAGTCGCCGTAGGGATTCAGGGGCCGGAGCAGGGGCAGCAGCGCGTCGTCGTCGGAGTAGCCTAGCGTGCCCGAGCCGTAGGTAGCGGCCGACGAGGCGTACACCAGCGGCAACTGGTACTGGCAGCAGGCCCGCCACATCTTCTGCGAATACTCCAGGTTAAGCAAGTCAAAAATAGCCTTGTCCTGCTCGGTCGTGTCGGTGCGGGCGCCGAGGTGGAAGATGAACTCGACCTGCTCGTGGTTGGTGTCGAGCCACTCAAAGAACTCGTTGCGGTCCACGTACTCGCGCAGGCGCTTGCCTTTGAGGTTGGCGAGCTTGCGCTCCACGGCGAAATTATCGACCACCACGATGTCGTTGAAATTGGCGGCGTTCAGGCGGGTAACTAGGCAGCTGGCAATAAAGCCGGCCGCTCCGGTGACAACTATCATAAGGCAGAGATTTTACTCAAAAGTAGGGAAAACAGCCGGGTTGGGTATCTAGGTTAGGCACTGCGCCGCCACCGGGCGCCTGGGCGTTGAACGAAGCGGCGGGCAATGCGGGTGAAGGAAGCCGGTTTTTGGCTTTGGCGCCAACGATTGAACTGACGGGGTGCGGCGCTCCAACCTAGCGGCGCTACCTTTGAGCCATGATGCGTTTTCTGCTCCGGCTTTCGCAGCCGCTTCTGCTCGGGCTGCTGCTCAGCGCCTGCCAGCCCGACCGCCAGCCGCGCCAAGCCCCGGCCGCGCCCCTGGCGCCCCAGCAGCTCACCGACGACCTCGGCCGCAAGCTCACCGTGCCCGCCCGGCCGCGCCGCATTCTGGCCCTGGCCGCGTCGATGACCGAAATGCTTTACGCCGTGGCCGACACCGCCACCATCGTGGGCCGCACCCAGGTGTGCGACTTTCCGCGGGCGGCCCTGCGCAAGCCCGTCGTGAACAGCTACCCGCTCGACCTGGAGGCCCTGGTACGCCTGCACCCCGACGTGGTCTTTACCACCGACGGTATCACGTCTTTGGACGACGCGGCCCGGCTGCAGCAGCTCGGCATTCCGGTGTACTACCAGAAATATGACCAGGTGGCCGACGTGCTGCGCGGTCTCACCGACCTGGGCCGCATTCTGGGCCGCCCGGCCGCGGCCCAGAAGCTGACCGACTCGCTGGCCACGGAGTTGAAAGCCATTGAGCAGTTGCCCCGCCCAAACCAGCCCCCGGCGGTGCTGGCCATCACCTGGCAGGACCCGATTTACGTGTACGGCCAGAATACGCTGTTCACGGACAAGATCCGGCTGGCTGGGGGGCGGAACGTGGTGACGGAAAAGTTTGCCCAACCGTACCCGGCCCTGACTCGGGAGTACATTCTCCAACTCAATCCCGACGTGCTCATCGGTGGCCGCTTCGGGCAGCTCGACAGCACGTTTTTCAGCAAGTACCCCGAGCTCAAGCGCATCAAAGCCTACCAGACCCGCCGCGTATTTGCCATTACCGGGGATTTGATGGAGCGCCCCGGCCCGCGGGTTATGGAGTCGGTGCGGGAGCTGCAACGCCTGATCGGGGCCCCGCCCGCCCCATGAGGCGTCGCCCGGCCCCCTGGATTCTGGCGGCCCTGCTGCTGCTAACAGTGCTGGTCGTGGCGGGCCTGCGGGTGGGCAGCTTTGCGCTGGACTACGCTTTTATCGGCCGCACCCTGCTGCACTACGACCCCACCGACCCCGCCCAGCTCGTGCTGGTGCAGCTGCGGCTGCCGCGGATTCTGCTGGCCCTGCTGGCCGGGGCGGGGCTGGCCGTGAGTGGCTACCTGATGCAGGCCATGGTCAACAACGCCCTGGCCGACCCCTACCTGCTCGGCACAGCCTCGGGCGCTTCGCTGGGTGCCATTCTGTGCTTTGCCCTGCTGCCCGACGTACTGCTCCACGGCCTGTATTTGCCCCCGCTGGCGGCCCTGGCCGGGGCCTTGGGCACCACGCTGGTGGTGGTGGCGCTGGGCTCCCAGCGCGGCAAGCTGATTCCGACCCAGCTGCTGCTGGCGGGGGTGGCGCTGAGCTCCCTGACCACGGCTATCGGCGGGCTGCTCACGTTTTTGTCGACTTCCGAGGGCAAGCTGCGCACGGTGGTGTTCTGGGCCATGGGCAGCTTCGAGCGCGCCGGCTGGGACGTGCTGCCCTACCCGGCCGGGGCGCTGGTGCTGGCCCTGCTGGCGCTGACATTTCTGCAGAAAAACCTCAACGTGCTGCTGCTCGGCGAAGAGCGGGCTCAGGCCCTGGGCGTGCCCGTGGCCCGCACCCGCTGGCTGCTCGTGCTGCTGGCTTCGGGCCTGACGGGCTGCATTGTGGCGCTGTGCGGGCCGGTGGGCTTCGTGGGCCTGATGATTCCCCACCTCACGCGCTGGCTGCTGGGCGTCACGGGCCGGGCCAATCTGCTGTTCTGCGCCCTGCTCGGCGCCGACTTCCTGCTCGGCTGCGACCTGCTGGCCCGGCTGCTCTACCCGCCGGCCGGTTTGCCCGTCGGCCTGATTACGGCCCTGTTCGGCGTACCGTTCTTCGTATATTTGCTGCGAAATAGAGGACTTAGGGCTTAGGTTTTGGGAGCATCGACGGCGGGCGCCAGCGTGGCCAGCCCAGCCATTGCCTCCTAAGGGCTTAAGCCCTAAGTTCTAACCTAAGAATCCCCGCGAATGATTTACGTAAGCCGGCAGGAGCATTTCAACGCCGCTCACAAGCTGTACAACCCCGCCTGGAGCCAGGAGCGCAACCAGGAAGTATTCGGCCCCTGCGCCAATACCAACTGGCACGGGCACAACTACGACCTGATTGTGACCGTGAAAGGCCACCCCGACCCGGAAACTGGTTTCGTGGTCGACCTCAAGGCGCTCAGCGTGCTGATCCGCACCCACATTGTGGACCAGGTCGACCATAAAAATCTCAACCTGGACGTGCCGTTCATGAAAGACCAGCTGGCCAGCACCGAAAACCTAGTGGTGGCTTTCTGGCGGATTCTGGCCCCCGAAATTCCGAAAATCTCCGGCGCCCAGCTCCACTGCATCAAGCTCTACGAAACGCCCCGCAACTTCGTGGAGTACTACGGCGAATAATCAATTCTGAATTCGGAATTACCTACATGAAGTATTACCTGATAGCCGGGGAGCGTTCCGGCGACTTTCACGCCTCGCACCTCATGCGCGAACTGCGCCAGCAAGACCCCGAAGCTGAGTTCCGGGGCTGGGGCGGCGACATGATGCAGGCCGAAGGCGGTACGCTCGTGCACCACTACCAGGAAATGGCCATCATGGGCTTCTGGGAGGCGGCTACCAGCATTCTGAAGTTTCGCGGCTACCTCAAGGAGTGCCAGCGCGACATTCAGGCCTACCAGCCCGACGTGGTGATTCTGGTGGACTACGCCGGCTTCAACCTGCGGGTGGCCAAGTTTGCCAAGGCCGCCGGGCTGAAGGTGTTCTACTATATTTCGCCCAAGATCTGGGCCTGGAACCAGGGGCGGGTGCACACGGTGAAAGCCCTCGTGGACAAGATGTTCGTGATTCTGCCCTTCGAAAAGGAGTTTTACCAGCGCTTCGGCTACGACGTGGACTACATCGGCAACCCCACTGTGGATGCCATTGCCGAGCACTCGGTCAGCCCCGACTTCTACGAGCGGAATCACCTCGACCCGCAGAAAAAGATTATTGCCGTGCTGCCCGGCTCGCGCAAGCAGGAAATCGAGGAAATGCTCTACGAGATGCTGGCCATCCTGCCGCCCTTCCTCGACTACCAGTTCATCGTGGCCGGCGTCACGAACCTGGATCGGAACTACTACGCCAACTTCGAGCGCAACAACGTACGCATCCTCTTCGACCAGACCTACGACCTGCTCGGGCACGCCCAGGCGGCCCTGGTCACGAGCGGCACCGCTACCCTGGAAACGGCCCTGTTCAACGTGCCGCAGGTGGTGTGCTACCGCACCAGCGCCGTGTCGTACGCCATTGGCAAGGCTGTCATCAAGGTGCCCTACATTTCCCTGGTCAACCTGATTGCGGGCCGGGAAGTGGTAAAAGAGCTGATCCAGGGCGAATTCAACTCCCGCAACCTTGTGCAGGAGCTCAAGAAAGTGCTCCAGGACGACGCCTTTATTGCCGAGCAGAAAGCCGGCTATGCTGAGCTTCAGGAAAAGCTGGGTCGCAACAATGCCGCCAAGAAAGCCGCGGAGTTGATGGTGGGCTATTTGAAAAAGTAAGTCGGAAACCGAGCTGCCTGGGCTTTACCGAAGCGGCAGCCGCACCGTGACCACGGTGCCGGCATCATCGGACTCGATTCTGAGGTGGCCGCCGTGCAGCTCCACAATTCGCTGGGCTACGGTCAGGCCCAGGCCGTGGCCGGGGCGCTGGCGGGCATTTTCGCCCTGAAAAAACAGCTCGGACACCCGCGGCAGCTCCGCGGGCGGAATACCCAGGCCGTAGTCCTGAATCAGTAGCAGGGCCGCCGCGCCGTCGGTGCTTAGCGTGACGAGCCCGCGCTGGTCGGGGGAAAACTTGCCGGCGTTGTCGAGCAGGTGCACCAGAGCCCGGGTTAGCAGGTCGGCGTCGCCGGGCACGGTGAGCGGGCCGGGCAGCTCGGCAAGCGGGGACGCAAAGTCAAGCTGCATTTCATAAGCCGGCCGGCGGGCCTTGAGCACCGATATAGCCTGGTAGATGACCTCATCCAGGGCCACGGGCTGCGCAACCAAGCGGCTGCCGGGCAGTTGGGCCAGCAGGAGCAGGTCGTCGGCCAGCTGATTGAAGCGGGTAACGTCTTGGAGCACGGAGCGCCAGGTCTGTTCGTGCTGCTCCACGCTGCGGGCCTTGATCAGAGTCACTTCGATCTGGCCGGTGATGCTGGTCAGGGGCGTGCGCAGCTTATGGGCGGCCTGCACCAACAGGCGGCGCTGGTCGTCGGTGGCGGCTTGGTGCCGCGCTAACAGCTCGTTGAGGCTGCCGATAAGCTGCCCGGTTTCTGCGGGGGCTGAGGTGCTGGGCAGGCGCAGGCTAGGCGCAGCGAGACTAAGGCGACGAACCTGCTCGGCGAGCTGGGCCAGGGCCCGGCGGGTGCGGCGGTGCTGCCACCAGCCCAGGCCGCCCAGCAGGGCCGCGCCCGTCACAAAGCCCAGGAGCAGGGAAAGCAGCATGCGTCAGGCCCGGCGTTCTTCCAGAATGTAGCCGATGCCATTCAGGGTGTGAATCAGCTTGGGCGAGAAGTCCTTGTCAATCTTTTTGCGCAGGTAGTTCACGTACACGTCCACCACGTTGGTGCCGGTGTCGAAGGACAGGTCCCAGACTTCGCCCACGATTTCCTGGCGGGTAAGAGCCCGGCCCTGGTTGTGCATCAGGTATTCGAGCAAAGCCAGTTCGCGCACCGTGAGGTCGATGCGCTGGTTGCCGCGCTTGACCACCTTGCTCTGGCCGTGCAGTTCCAGGTCGGCCACTTTCAGCACGTTTTCCTCGGGCACGGGCAGGTAGCGGCGGTGCAGGGCCCGCAGCCGGGCCAGCAGCTCGTTGAATTCGAAGGGCTTGACTAAGTAGTCGTCGGCGCCGGCGTCGAAGCCCAGCAGCTTATCGTCGGTGGAGCTCATGGCCGTGAGCATCAGCACGGGCAGCTGGGGAAAGCGCTGCCGAATGGTGCGGCACAGTTCCAGGCCGCTCATCTCGGGCAGGTTCACGTCCAGAATGAGGGCCGTGAACTCAGCGGCGGCCAGTTGGCGCAGTGCCGCCGCGGCATCCAGGGCCACGGCGGCACTCAGCCCATAATCCTCCAGCCCGCCTTTCAGGAAAGTCGCCACTTTCAACTCATCTTCAACAATCAGTATTTTCATTGCGGCAGGGGTTGGATTACGGGCTGGCGGCCACCGGAAGGTAGTACGCAACAGCCGAGGTTAACGGGCGGTTTTCGCCCGGAAAGTGCCGGGCCACTGCAGAGCCCGGCGCCGGGGCTACGGCACGCCCAGCGGGTTATCGGAGTCGAAGGGAGGAATGGCAATGATGGGGCCGCCGGCCTCGGCCGGGGTGAGCGAGTAAATCGACGGGGCTTGGTAGAGCGAGCCGGGTAGCTTGCGCAGACCGTCGGGGGCCACCTGGTAGCGGAAAATGATGTCGTACTCGGCAAAATCGCGGCGCACGTCCACTTCCAGGTCCCGGATGAGGCCGCCGTGGCTGTCGTAGACCCAGCCGTGCAGGTGAATGGGCGCCAACTTCTGGTCGGCCTGCTGCACGGTGCGGGTCTGGTGCAGGTTGTAGACCTGCTCGATGACGTTGAGCTCCACGAGGCGGCGGTACTGCTCGTCCTCAGTTTCGAGGGCACCCAGCTCGTGCTGGTGCTGGTGCATTACGTCGCGCACGGTGCCCAGCCAGCTGCTGATTACCCCGGCCTCCGCGTTCTGCATGGCCGCCTTCACGCCCCGGCAGCCGTAGTGTCCGCAGACAATGATGTGCTGAATGCCGAGCACCTCTACCGCGTACTGCAGCACCGACATCAAATTCAAATCGGTGCTCACCACGAGGTTGGCCACGTTGCGGTGCACAAATACTTCCCCGGGCGCGGTGCCCGTCAGCTCACTGACCGACACGTGGTTGTCGGAGCAGCCGATAAATAAAAACTTCGGGGTCTGCTGAGCCGCGGCCTCGAAAAAGCGCGGGTTGCGGCGCAGCTTTTCGGCCACCCAGTTGCGGTTGTTCTGAAACAGCTTGTAGTAGGCCTCGAAGTCAGCTTCCTTGGTCGTGACGTGGGGCTGGGCGGCCAGGTTCTGGGCGTACTCGTCGCCCTGGCGCAGGAATACGAGCTGGATGTTGCGCTGCCGGGCCGTTTCGCGGAAGTTCTCGATGGCGCTGAGTACGTCCCGGTCGATGAAGGCGGAGTTGGTGCCATCAATTTCCACGGTCGTATCGGCCGGAATGTCCTTGAGCACGGTCATGATGCTGGCCTTGTTCAGAAACGAGACATGCTCGCCCAGGCTGATGCGCAGATGGTCCTGGCCCTGCACCGAGTAGCTGTGGAAGAAATGGGCATTCTTGTAGGTTTCGCGCAGAATAAAGAGCAGCCCGACCATGGCGCCCACCCCAATGCCGATGAGCAGGTCGGTGAGCAGAATGGCGACGATGGTGATAATAAAGGGCAGAAACTCGGTCAGACCGGCCTGGAAGTGCTGCTTGAAGATGCTGATGCGGGCCAGCTTGTAACCCGTCACGAGCAGGATGGCCGCCAGCGCCGCCCAGGGCACCTGGTTGAGCAGACTCGGAAACAGCACCACGCTCAGGAGCAGAAACGAGCCGTGGAGCAGAGCCGCTACCTTGGTACGGCCGCCGGCGTTGATGCTCACCGAGCTGCGCACAATCACCGACGTCAGGGGCAGGCCGCCGAGCAGGCCGCTCACCACGTTGCCGACGCCCTGGGCCTTGAGTTCCCGGTTGGTGGGCGTCTTTCGCTTGAGCGGGTCCAGTTCGTCGGTGGCCTCCACGGCCAGCAGGGCCTCCAGGCTGGCTACCAGGGCAATGGCGAAGGCAGTGGTATAAACTTTGGGGTTGAGCAGCTGCGAGAAATCAGGCAGGGTAAACAGGCCGGCAAATTCGGCCGCGCTCCTAGGTACGGGCAGTTGCACGAGGTGGGAGCCGCCCAGGGCGTAGGCCGGGTTCAGGGCGAAAGCCAGGGCATTAATACCCACGCTCAGCACGATAACCACCAGAGCAGCTGGAATCTTGCCCAACAGGGCGTGGTTTTTCACCGTCGGCCGCTCCCAGGTGAGCAGCACCGTCAGGCTGGCCAGGGCAATGATGATGGCCGTGGGCACAAACTGCGACACGGCGTGGCGGAGCAGTCCGCCGATGTTGCCGCCGTCCCAGGGAAACAGCGCCAGGGACTCCACGGCGTCGGCGTCGTAGCCCAGCACGTGGGGAATCTGCTTCAGGATCAGAATGATACCGATGGCGGCCAGCATGCCCTTGATGACGGACGAGGGAAAGAAGTTGCTGATCATGCCGGCCCGCAGCAAGCCCAGCACCACCTGCATCAGGCCCGCCACGCAGATGGCCAGTTGGAGTACTTTAAATGAGCCGAGGGCTTCCATGCCGCTGAGCACGACCATAATCAGACCCGCCTCGGGGCCCGAGATGCTCACGGCCGACTTGCTCAGTGCCCCCACCACCAAGCCCCCGACGATGCCGGCAATGATGCCCGCGAACAGCGGGGCGCCCGAGGCCAGGGCAATGCCCAGACACAGCGGCACGGCCACCAAAAACGAAACTAGGCCGCCCTGGAAGTCACTTTTGAAGTAGGAGAAGTCCAGAAAGCTGGATTTAGCGGGGGCAGGAGTCATAGGCTCGGAGAATAGGCATGAGGGTTCCGGCGCGGCTTTTCGGCCGCGAATCAGCAGGAAGGCAGGCGGGAAAAGGAACCCGCGCCGACGGGGCGGCGGCGCCAACGGGCGCAGTGGGAAAGGGCTCCTGCAAGGGCCACGCGGGACTACAAGAGGACCGGCGGCACGGGGTTCAAGGTTCTACAACAAAGGTAAAGCCCAGCCGGACAGGCAGAATTAAAGCTAGATTATAAGGTTATTAGAAGTTTATTAAAGAGATATTAGAGAACGATAAGAGAAATGGGGCCCAGTCAGAAAGTCCAGTTTGCAAATGCTCCTGACTTTTGGCTGTTCCACGCCGCTTCGCAGAGTAGAGCTGCAGAAGGACCAAAATAGCAAGGTGGCTAGCCCGGTAGAAAACGGCAAAGCCCCCGGAATCGTGGTTCCGGGGGCTTTGCTGTAAATGAGGCGAGGAATTGACTACGCGGCGCGCAACTGCTTCAGCGGCGACTTCTCAAACTTGCTCTGGGCGTAGTCGAGGTCGATAACCAGCTCTTTGACGTCGGCTTCCGAAGGCATGTCGAACATGGCGTCGGTCATGATGCTCTCGCAGATGCTACGCAGGCCGCGGGCACCGAGGCGGTACTCGTCGGCTTTCACCACGATGTACTCTAGGGCTTCCTCGGTGAAAGTCAAGTCGATGCCTTCCATCTCGAAGAGGCGGTTATACTGCTTCACAATCGAGTTTTTGGGCTCGGTCAGGATCTTGCGCAGCGTGGCGTGGTCGAGCGGGTTGAGGTGGGTGAGCACCGGCAGGCGACCAATGAGCTCCGGAATCAGACCGAAAGCCTTCATGTCCATGGCCGTCACGTAGCGCAGGAAATTGTTGGTGTCCACCTTCTCGTCGAGGCTGGTCTTGGCGAAGCCCATGGGCTTGGTGTTGAGCCGGCTCTTGATAATCCGGTCGATGCCGACAAAGGCGCCCCCGCAGATAAACAGGATGTTCTCGGTGTTCACCGTAATCATCTTCTGCTCGGGGTGCTTGCGCCCGCCGTGGGGCGGCACGTTCACGGTGGTGCCTTCGAGGAGCTTGAGCATAGCCTGCTGCACGCCCTCCCCGCTCACGTCGCGGGTGATGCTGGGGTTGTCGCTCTTGCGAGCAATCTTGTCGACCTCATCGATGTAGACAATGCCCCGCTCGGCGGCTTCCACGTTGTAGTCGGCGGCCTGGAGCAGGCGGGTCAGGATGCTTTCCACGTCCTCGCCCACGTAGCCGGCCTCGGTGAGCACCGTGGCGTCGGCGATGCAGAAGGGCACCTGCAGGATATTAGCCAGCATCTTGGCCAGAAAGGTCTTGCCCGTGCCGGTTTCGCCCACCATCAGGATGTTGGACTTCTCGATTACCACGTCGTCCTTGCTGGACGGCTTCTGCTGCATCAGGCGCTTGTAGTGGTTGTACACGGCCACCGACATCACCTTCTTGGCTTCCTCCTGGCCCACCACGTACTGGTCGAGGTAGTCCTTCATCTCGCGGGGCTTCACGAGGTTGAATTTCGGCGTCTTCGAGTTCGAGCGAATCTTATTCTCCTCGTTCAGGATTTGCTGGGCCTGACCCACGCACCGCTCACAGATGTGGGCATTGATGCCGGAAATCATGACCGAGACGTCTTTTTTGCTCTTACCGCAGAAGGAGCACGTTATATCTGCCATTGCTAGGACTCTCAGAAACAGGGTAGGGGAAGCCGAATGTAGCTACGGCAACTCAAAGGTACGAAAAGGCCAACGCGGTGCGCAGGGAAAAAAGTTGCTTTTCCGGGGGGCTCTACTCTTAGAGAACCAAAAGCCCGCCCCCGGGTTGCACTCCGAAAGCGGGCTTCTAGTAAGCGGAAACAAGCGGGCTTAGGCCGTCTTTTTCTCCAGCACCTCGTCGATCAGGCCGTACTCCTTGGCCTCGTCGGCGCGCATCCAGTAGTCACGCTCCGAGTTGTCGTAGATTTCCTGGTAGGTTTTGCCGGTGTGCTTGGCCAGGATGTCGTAGAGCTCTTTCTTGAGCTTGAGAATCTCCCGGGCCGTAATTTCGATGTCCGTCGACTGGCCCTGAGCACCGCCCGAAGGCTGGTGAATCATAACCCGGGCGTGGGGCAGGGCCGAGCGTTTGTCCTTGGCACCCCCGGCCAGCAGCACGGCGCCCATCGAGGCGGCCAGGCCAGTGCAGATGGTCGCCACGTCGGGGCCCACGTACTGCATGGTGTCGTAGATACCCAGACCAGCGTACACGGAGCCACCGGGCGAGTTGATGTAGAGCAGGATGTCCTTCTTGGCGTCCGCCGACTCCAGGAAGAGCAGCTGAGCCGTGATAATGTTGGCAATGTAGTCGTCGACGGCCGTGCCCAGAAACACGATACGGTCCATGATCAGGCGCGAAAACACGTCGATTTCGGCGAAGCGCGTGGGGCGCTCCTCAATCACGGAGCGGGTCATGCCCGTGGGCAGAATCAGGCCACTGCGAACCTGGCCTTCCACGTGGTTCAGGTATTGGTCGACGCCCAGGCCGCTGAGGCCCTGGCCCTTGACGGCAAACTTGCGGAATTCTTGTTTATTCAGCATGATGAAAAAGTAGTGGGAGGAGAAGTGTAAGGCAAAACCGGCGGGCAACAAAAAAGCCCTCACGGCAAGTAAGGGCTTTTTTGTTGGTTTGAAAACCGAAACGCCAGGGCTTAGCCAGCGTTCTGAGTCCGGAAGTCCTCGGCCGAAATCGGGTTGTCTTTAACAACAACTTTGCCGCGCAGGTTTTCGATGACTTTCTCTGCCAGAATGGCTTCATACTCGTTCACGTAGTTCTTGCCGTTTTCCTGACGCAGGAAGTTGTCGGCGAAGCCGCGGACCGACTCCTCGAGCTCCGCGCTGATTTCGGGCAGGTTGAACTGGCCCATAATCTTCTGCATGGTGCGCTCCACGATTTCGTCATTCGACACTTTCAGGCCCTGCTCTTCCACCACCTTATTGCGGATCATGGACCACTTCAGCTCCTTCTCGTAGTCGTTGTAGTGCTCCTCAATCTGCTCGGCAGTCAGCTTGCCTTCGTTGGCGCGCAAGAGCCACTTCTTGAAGAACTCCTTCGGAATCTGGATGGTCGTGCCCTCCACCATCTTGTCGATGAGCTGACGGTTCACGAAGCCTTCGGCCTCCCGGTCGTAGTTCTCCTGGATGGTTTCGCGCACTTTCGAGTCAAACTCTTCCTGCGAGGTCACGATGTCCTTGCCAAACACTTTGTCGAACAGCTCCTGGTTCAGCTCAGCCTTGGTGGTGCGGTTAATTTTCTCCACCGTCAGGGTGTAGTCGCCGCTCACGTTGCCGGCTTCTTCCTTCGAAAGGCCTGCTACCGAGGCAATAACCGACGCGTCGCCGGCGAAGGCGTCGCTCAGATCAAACGTCACCGCGTCGCCGGACTTCACGCCCACAAACTTCTCGGCGCCGTTTTTCACTTTCGAAATCGGGAACAGCACGGGCCGTTCGGTGGCCTCGTCGTCGCCCTTTTTCAGCTTGCCGTAGATGAAGTCACCGGCTTCCGACACCTCGGGGTTGGTGCTTTCGCCAAACTGGCGGTGGATCTGGTCGTAGGTTTCGGTCAGCGTGTTGTCGTCGATGCTCACCTGGTGGCGGTCCACGTTCAGGCTCTGGTCGGCGGGCAGCTCGAAGTCGGGCAGCAGGCCCAGCTCAAACTGGAAGTCGAACTCCTTTTCGGTGTCGAAATCGATGTCCTTTACCTGCACGGGCAGGGGCTCACCGAGGATTTTGATGTTGTTGTCCTTGATGTAGCCATCCACGGATTTGCCGAGCAGGCCGTTGATTTCTTCCACCAGGATGCCTTTGCCGTACATCTTGCGCACGAGTGCCACGGGCACTTTACCCGGCCGGAACCCTTTGATTTGCGCCTTCTTGCTGTAGTCTTTCAGCTTGTTTTCCACGGTAGCCGCGTAGTCAGCCTCCGTCAGGTGTACTGTCAGGATGGCACTCAGCTGGTCGTCGTTCTTGTCGAGGGTGATATTCAAAACGGGTCGTCGGTTAAGGGTAACAGAGGAAAGCAGCCGGCCGGAGCCGGGAAAAAGAAACCCCCAACGGGTGGGTTGAGGGCGCCTGATGCTGGAAAAATGAACTTTAAAGTGCGGATGGAGGGACTCGAACCCACACGTCTTGCGACACCAGATCCTAAGTCTGGCACGTCTACCAATTTCGCCACATCCGCAGAAGAGGCCGTCTGCCTCGGGGGCGCAAAGCTACGCAGGCAATGTTGAAATTCAAACCCGGCCGCAAAGAAGCCCACTCTGGCCGGTGGCTCTCTCAGGCGGAGCGCTATTTTTTCGGTTCGGGTGTTATAAAAATGACGGGGCGCCCGAAACCCTGACCCGTCCGTAGTACTTTCGTACAGATCATCCAGTCCCGGGGCTTTTTCCGCCCCGCCCCGCATTATGGCAACCCTCATCGACCCCGAAGTAGAGCGCAACGAGATTCTGCGCCACTACCGCAAGCTGCTCCGCACCGCCAAGCCCTACCTGTCCGGCAACGACGCCAAGCTGATCAAAAAGGCCTTCAATACCTCCCTGGAGGCCCACAAGGAAATGCGCCGCAAGTCCGGGGAGCCCTACATTCTGCACCCGCTGGCCGTGGCCCAGATTGTGGTGGAGGAAATCGGGCTCGGCACCACCAGCATCGTGGCGGCTTTGCTGCACGACGTAGTGGAGGACACGCCCTGGGAAATTGCCGACGTCGAGCGGGAGTTCGGGGCCAAGGTCGCCCGCATTGTGGACGGGCTGACCAAGATTTCGGGCGTGTTTGAGTACGGCACCAGTGAGCAGGCCGAGAACTTCCGCAAGATGCTGCTTACGCTGTCGGAGGACGTGCGCGTGATTCTGATCAAGCTCGCCGACCGCCTGCACAACATGCGGACCCTGGACTCGATGCCCCGGCACAAGCAGCTCAAGATTGCCTCCGAAACCATCTACCTCTACGCCCCGCTGGCCCACCGCCTGGGCCTCTACGCCATCAAGAGCGAGCTGGAGGACCTCTACCTAAAGTACACCGACACGGAAGTCTTTAACGAGCTGACCAACAAGGTCCGTCAGAGCCGGGGGGCCCGCAACCGCTTTATCAAAGACTTCGTGGCCCCCGTGGATGAGGAGCTCAAGGCCCAGGGCTTCAGCTTCGAAATCAAGGGTCGGCCCAAGAGCATCTACTCCATCCTAAAGAAGATGCGCAAGCAGAACGTGACCTTCGACGAGGTCTACGACCTGTTCGCCATCCGCGTGATTCTGGACGTGCCGCCGGAGCAGGAAAAGGCCGCCTGCTGGCAGGTCTATAGCATCGTCACGGACTTCTACCAGCCCAACCCCGACCGCCTGCGCGACTGGGTGAGCACGCCTAAAGCCAACGGCTACGAGAGTTTGCACACCACCGTCATGTCGCGCACCGGGCAGTGGGTGGAGGTGCAGATCCGCAGCCGCCGCATGGACGACATTGCCGAGAAAGGCTACGCCGCCCACTGGAAATACAAGGACACCGGCACGCCCCAGCCCGAATCGACGCTGGAAGCCTGGATTGCCAAAGTGCGCGAGATGCTGGAAACCAACAAGTCCAGCGCCCTCGAATTCATGGACGAGTTCCGCCAGAACCTGTTCGTGAAGGAAGTCTATGCCTTTACGCCCAAGGGCAAGCTTATCATCCTGCCCGAGAAGTCGACGGCTCTGGACTTCGCCTTCGAAATCCACACCCATATCGGTCTGCAGTGCCTGGGGGCGAAGGTGAACCAGAAGCTCCAGCCCCTGAGCTACCAGCTCCACAACGGGGACCAGATCGAAATTCTGACCTCGCACAAGCAGAGGCCTACCGAGGAGTGGCTGCAGTACGTGAGCACGGCCAAGGCCCGCAACAAAATCCGGGAGTTCTTGCGCGACGACAAGCGCAACAAGGCCGAGGACGGCCGCTACCTAGTGGAAAAGCGCCTGGAACTGCTCGGCGTCGAAAACACGCCCGACAACCTCAACCGCCTCTTTGCCCACTTCAACGTCTTCAATCCCCAGGATTTCTTCTACCGCCTGGCCATCGGCCAGATCGACGGCCGCGAAATCAAGGAAAGCCTCTTCGACCCCACCACCGAAGCGCCCCGCCTGCCCTCGATTCTCGAGCCCAAGACCTTTGACAAGGAAGTGCAGAAAATCCGCGGGGTGCGGGCCGACATGCTGGTTATCGGCGAGCACACCGACAAGTTCGACTACACCATCGCGCCCTGCTGCAACCCGATTCCCGGCGACGATGTGTTCGGCTTCGAAACCGACGAGGGCATTGTCATCCACCGCACGTCCTGCCCGAAGGCGGTGAGCATGATGTCGAACTACGGCAACCGCATCGTGCGCGCCAAGTGGACTGACCAGCTGGAGCTGGCCTTCCTAGCTGGCATCCGCATTCAGGGCTCCGACCGGGTGGGCCTCGTCAACGACGTGACCAAAATCATCAGCAACAGCCTGAAAGTGAACATGCGCTCCATCACCATCGACTCCAATGACGGGATGTTCGAGGGCCAGATCATCGTTTACGTCAACGACACGAGCCACCTGACCAAGCTCATTCAACGCCTGAGCAAGGTCAACGGCGTGCTGCTGGTCGAGCGGTTTGATAACTAAGTCCTAAAGAGTTTATAAAGTCTTAGGTAGTATAAAAACCCGTGGGTTTGACCGGGCGGCTTGAAAAGAAATCAGCCCGGTCACTTGTTGTAGAGGTGGCATTGGGTAGAGTAGGACGCGCCGGGCAGCAGATAGGAGGGCGTTTTGCGCGCTTCCTCCCGGGGTTTCTGCCTATCTTTGTTACTCCTTATATATAAGGTTGCAAAATGTTGGATAAAGAGAAGTTTGAGGAGGTCAAGAAAATTTTCACCGCCTACCTCGAAAACAAAGGTCTGCGCAAGACCTCGGAGCGCTACGCCATTCTGGAGGAAATATACTCCCGCACCGGCCATTTCGACGTCGAGGAGCTGTTTGCCGGTATGAAAACCCAGGGCCTACAGGTCAGCCGTGCTACGGTCTACAACACCCTGGATCTGCTGGTCGAGCACGGCCTAGTCAGCAAGCACCAGTTTGGCCGCAACCTGGCCCAGTACGAGAAAAGCTACGGCTACCGCCAGCACGACCACGTCATCTGCACCGAGTGCCACAAAGTCGTGGAATTCTGCGACCCGCGCATTCACGGCATCCAGACCATGGTCGGGGAGCTTTTGAATTTCCATATCTTGCACCACTCTTTAAACCTGTACGGGGTCTGTGGCGACTGTCGCGCCAAGGCCGCCGCGCACGCCGCAACCGCATGAAAACTGAATCTACCGTAAGCAACGGTATCCTGCACGTCGCCCTGTCCGGCGACCTGATCGGCAGCCCCGACACCCAGCAACTGCTCCAGTCCGTGGACGAGCACCTCGGCGAATCCGTCATGCTCTGCGCCATCGACCTGTCGGGCGTCCGCTACATCAACAGCACCGGCATCGGCGTGCTGGTGTCGCTGCTCACCAAGTTCCGCAGCCGCGGCGGCGAGCTGGTGCTTATCAACCCCGCCGACCACCCCCGCAAAATGCTGGCCCTGACCAAGCTCAACGCCATTTTCACGGTTGCCGAAAGCGAATCGGCCGCCACTGAGTTACTCAAAACCCCGCACTAATGCCCGTAGACGTACTAGTAGGCCTCCAATGGGGCGATGAAGGCAAAGGCAAGATTGTCGATGTCCTGGCTCCCACCTACGACGTAGTAGCCCGCTTCCAGGGCGGCCCCAATGCCGGCCACACCCTCACTTTCGATGGCACCAAGCACGTGCTGCACCAGGTGCCGTCCGGTATCTTTCACCCCCACATTATTAATGTGGTCGGCAACGGAGTCGTCTTCGACCCGGTTGTTTTCCGACAAGAGCTGCAGAAGCTTACCGATAGGGGAGTAGATGGGACCCGCAACCTGTTCATCTCCAAAAAGGCTCAACTTATTTTGCCGTCGCACCGCGCCCTCGACCGAATTCTGGAAGAGGCCCGGGGCGGCGGCAAAATCGGTTCTACCCTAAAAGGTATCGGCCCGACGTACCAGGATAAAATTGGCCGCACCGGCCTGCGCATCGGCGACGTGCTGCTGCCTGATTTCCGGGAACGGTACGATGAAGCCGTGGCCCGGCACGCCACGCTGGCCGCTTTCCATAATAAGGAGTTGGAAATTGAGGCTTTCGAAGCCGACTTCTTTTCCGCCATCGACTACCTGCGCACGCTCAACCTGACCGATACCGAATATCTGCTCAACGACCTGCTCCGCCAGGGCAAACGGATTCTGGCTGAAGGCGCCCAAGGCTCTTTGCTCGACATTGACTTCGGCACGTATCCGTTCGTCACCTCGTCCAGCACTATTGTCGCCGGCGCCTGCACCGGCCTCGGTATTGCTCCCCGCCACATTGATAAAGTGTTCGGCATCACCAAAGCCTATTGTACCCGCGTAGGCAGCGGCCCGTTTCCCACCGAGTTGCACGACGAAGTAGGGGAGCAGATTCGCGCCGCCGGCCGGGAGTTCGGGGCCACCACCGGCCGTCCTCGCCGCTGCGGCTGGATCGACTTGCCCGCCCTGCGCTACACTATTATGCTCAATGGCGTCACCGAGCTCCACCTGATGAAGGCCGACGTCCTCGATGAGTTCGATGAAATCCGCGTCTGTACTCATTACCGCAACCCCCAGGGCGAGGAAACCAACCAGCTTCCCGACCTAGGTGCCTTGCAAACGATGGAACCCGTCTACACCACGTTGCCCGGCTGGAAGATAAATCTGCAAAGCATTGGTTCGGCGGCCGCCCTACCAGCCGAGTTGAAAGCCTACGTTCAATACCTCGAGCAGCAGTTGGAAGTACCCGTTAAGATTGTCAGCGTCGGCCCCGACCGGGTTAGCACGCTGCATATAGATTAGGTCCGCAGCAGTCAGACAAAGGCCGGGGTAGCTTAAGCTGCCCCGGCCTTTGTGCGTTCAGGTCCGGGAGTAGGAAGGGTAAAGAGAATAGAAGGAAGCCACTGCGTTGATTTTTTTGCTGCCGTAGCGAATCTTAAGTGCGTGATAGGTAACGCCGTAGCCCGATTCCGCAAGAGCGACAACCAAAACCCAAGACGAAATGACGGCACCAGGGTTGCTATCCTCGATCCAACCTACTACTTTTGCACTCCCAATCCGAAACGCGGTAGGGACTAAAGCTTTCGTACAACGGAATACTCCTAGCGAAGCCACTTGCCTTTCGACCCCACGAATCGAAAATAAAGTAGCTAAGCGGAGTTGGAAAGACGAATCAAAAAGCTTTACCTTTGTCCTCCTGCTACTAACCGAACGGGCTCTAGACCTCAAAAACAAAGTTTTTTGAAGTTTGGATGACAAGAAAAAGAGTTGTTACCTTTGCAGCCCGCTTCAACCGGAAGAGGGCACCGCACGGTGAAAAGGCCGAAAGGCGAAAAACTTTTTTCGCTTGGGTTCTTGGAAAAAGCGAACTGCTGGTTACCTTTGCACCCCGCTTGAACGAGGCGGCCGCACCAGGAGCCAGAGCAAGAAAAAAAGAAACGATTTTTCTTGCAGATAGCGAAACGCTGCTTACC
>NZ_SEWE01000052.1 GCF_004167665.1 Hymenobacter persicinus
CGCGTGCGGGCCTGCAACAGCATCGGCTGCTCGGCCTACACCACCGAAGCTACCGTACTGGGCAACCGCAACGAGCAGCTGCTGAAAGGCATTGCCGTGTATCCAAACCCGAGCTCGGGTATCTTCAAGGTCAACGTTGACAACGGGCAGCAGGGCAACATCACCCTGCGCGTAACCGACGCCCTGGGCCGCGTAGTGGCTACCGAAACCCTGGTGAAGGGTGCCGCCGCCCTGCAGCACCAGCTTGACCTGAGCAAGCTCAGCACCGGCGTTTATCAGCTCCACCTCGACCTGCCCAACGGCACGGCCGTAACGCGCCTGATGAAGCAATAAGCAACTTGTTTGCTTACGCCTAAAAAAGGGCGGCTCCCGCGGGAGTCGCCCTTTTTTTGTGGTCGTTGGCCAAGCCGAGCAACTGGTCTGCCGCCCTGGTAGACTGTAGCCCACGCGGGCAGTTGGGGCAGTGTAGGTAAGGACTTAGAATTTGTAGCGGGCTTGTACTTTCACTTCGCCCCGGCGCGGGCCCTGGATTTCTTCCAGCCCGGAGCCGACGGTTTGCTGGTGGCGGTAATGGGTTTCGGCGTAGCGCAGCCACAACGTGAGGTGGCGGGTGCATTTCACTTCGGCAATGGCATACATGCGCGTGCCCTGGCCCGAGAGGGCCGGAATGGAAAAAGCGTAGAGCACGTCCTGCTCAAACACGTATTGGCGGGTATCGTAGTCGTCGGTGTCGAAGAGGGCGTAGCGGCCACTCAGGCGCAGGTAGCGGCCCACGGTTACAGAAGCGTCCTGGGCCAGCACGTAGCCTGTGCGCAGCGGCCCACCGTCTTCGCGGTAGCGGGTGCCCTGCAGGCGGGTGCGCAAACTCAGGGCCAGCGTCGGGCTGGTGTCGTAAAACAGCAGCAAGCTGTGGCGCACCGTGGGCACGGGTACCGGAATCAGGCGGCCGGCCGCCGCGTCGGTGGCATCGTACTCCTTTACCCGGGTGCGCAGCTGGGCGTAGAGCAGGCTGGTTTTGGATGGGGTAAAGGACAGGCGCACCAGCCAGTCGTGCCCCAGCGAGGGCGCCGACACCTGGTATTTCAGCCACGGAAACCAGAACTGGTCGTAATAGGCCGATATTTCCCAGCGCGCCACGGGCCGTACTTTCAGCCCCGCGTAGAGGCCGCTTTCGTTGATGTTCCGGGTGTTTTCGCTCAGGGCATTGCCGTAAAGCGTGTGAAAGTTTCGGTCGTAGTGCCGGTAGAGCAAGGACGCGTCCACGCTCGGAGCCAGGCTGGCCAGCAGCCCGTTCACGGTGCCGATACCACCGCTGGAGGAGCGGGCCGTTTCGCCGAACAGCAGCAGGTTGCGCACTACGTAGCTGTAGTGCGCGCCCACGGCCAGGTTGTCCTTGCCCCGGAACTCAAACTGATTGTAGGCCTCCGCGCTGCGCTGAATGGCCTTGTCGAAGTGGGTGCCGACGGCGGTGAGGCCCGCGCTGAAGTGGCCGCTGCGGCTGGTATAGCCCACGTTGCCGCCCCCGATGGTTTCGCGCAACGCCTGGCGGTTGGCCAGCTCGGCGGCCGTGCGGTGGAAGCCGGTCAGCAGCAGGCCAGAGGAAAACTCGTCGAACTGCGCCAGCGTATCGGCAGCCGACTGCACGCTGGCATCCACCCGCTTGCGCGACACAAAGGCTGTAGCCCGCACGGTGGGTGTGAGCCCGACCGTGGCGGCGGCCCCGCGGAAAAACGTGCTTTCCAGCAACGACGAATACGCCCGCACGCCCAGGCTGCTGCGCCGGATGGTGGTAATGGTTTCGGCCCCCTTGCCCACCTGCAGCCCCGACGACAGCAGCAGGCCCTGGCCGAATTGGAGCTGATAGTCGCCCAGGGCCAGGGTTTTGAGCCGGCCCCTTTCCTGGAGCAGGAAGTGGGCCGAGTAGAAGTCGGCCCCGTAGCGGCGGCGGCCGGGGTTCCAGGTCAGGGACTCCCCGGCGTCCTTTTCCGCCGTGACGCCTAGGCTGAAGTCGCGGGCGTGGCTGACGCGGTAGCGCACCATGAGCTTGTCGGGGGAGCCCAGGTAGCGGCTCGGGATGCTGCCGGTGCTGGTGGTATCGGCCGGGGAGTAGCCCTTACGCTGCTGGAGCACCCGCTCGTAGCGCACAAACAGGGCGTTGTTGTCTTCGCGGGCAATACGCTGCCAGAGCGGGCCACGGCTGCCGTTGGCATTGGCCTGCACCGTCACGAAAGGCGCCACCCGGTAAATGGTGCGCACGTCGAAGCCAACCACACTTTGCAGCTCGTAGAGGCTGAGCAGGCTGCCGCGGCGCTGACGGTGGTCGAGCAGTCCCGAAATCTGGGCTTCCGAGAGCAGCAGCAGCCCCCGCAGCTCTTCCCGGCTCGCCGTATTCAGGTTTAGCGGGGTCTGGTAATACTGGAGCAGCGTTTCGTAGAGGTCCTCGTAGGGCACTTGGTCGCTCTGAATTTCGGCAAACAGCTCCTGCACTAGCCGGTCGAGGTCGGCGGCGGGGCGCACGTACTCCTGGGCCCGGGCGCGGGGCGCGGCCAGCAGCACCAGCAGCGGCACAGCCAGCAGACAGCGGCGCATCATGGGGCAGTGCGGGGCCATTGTAAACTCAAACTCAGGTGTTGGCTCAACCCCAGCCGGGCCTGCCAGGCGGCAGCGTAGTCGAGGCGGTAGTTGCCGGCCCGCAGCCCGACGCCCCCGGTGGTTTGCTGGGACAACGACGAAAACCCGGCCCGCACGGCCAGCGCCGCCACGGCCTGGTATTCGAGCCCCGCCTTGAAGTCGGCGGGCTGGTCCACGTCCTTCTCGGTTTCAACGTTGAGCAGCACTTTCTCGGCCGGCTGATACGACAGACCGGCCTTGAGCACGGTGGGCACCCGCTCGTCGTCGTACTTGGCCAGCCTAGCCTGGTTCAGATTGTAGAGGTAGGCCCCGAAGTACAGGCGCTTGGGTACGATTTCGGCCTGCCCGCCGATGGAAGCGGCCAAGGCGCGGCGGCTGCCGAGACCCTCAATGCTGACTTGGAGCACGTCCAGGCGCGCGCCGAGGCTGAACAGCCCGCTGTGGTAGCCGTAGCCAAACCCAACGCGCTGCTCGGAGTAGAGCTTGTCGCCGAAGCGCTGCACCTCCACGCCCACCACGCCGTTGCGGGCCCTGCCCTCGCGCAGGTCGCCCAGCGGCGTGGCGGCCGTCAGTACGGCGGTGCTTAGGGCCCGGATCAGGTAGCGGTTTTCGGCGTATACGCCCACCGAGGCTTCGGTAAGCTGGCCCAGCCCGGCCACGTTGTTGCCCATGGCCCAGCCGTCGGTCAGGGCCACTGAGGCATTGCCCAGCGCGGCGGCCCGGGCGCCCCGGATGCCGGGACCATTGCCCTGGGCGCGGGCAATACCGGAAAACGCAAGCAGGCCTACGAATAGAGTATAACGTTTTAGCATAAGCAATTACCTAGGATAACGGCCTTAATGGCCCAGGTACAATTCTACGCTTTTCCCCGCAATAAAATGCTAGTCTTTCCCGGCGGAATCATCGAATTGCCCCGGGGAAATTTTTGGGCGCTGGTGCACAAAAAAAGCCCCTCCGCACGGGGCGAAGGGGCTTTTAAACAGGTGGCGGGCGAAATTACATCCCGGCGCCGGCCGCGTCTTTCTCTTTCTTCTTCTTGACTTTGGTTTTGCCGCCGTCCTCGGTTTTCACCTTCATCTTTTCCACGTCAAACAGGTTGGCGCTGACGCCGCCGGCCGTGGGGCCCACGCCGGGGTTGGGCCCGTTGTTGACCACGGTCATCTCGTCCACGAGGCTCTTGGCGCCGCCGAGCTTCTCAATGCACCAGAGCACGTAGCGAATATCCACGTTGATGCAGCGCTTCAGGTTCGGGTCGTAAGCCAGGTCGCCGGTCATGGCTTCCCAGTTGCCATCGAAGGCAATGCCGATGAGTTCCCCGCGGCCGTTGATGACCGGGGAACCGGAGTTGCCGCCAGTGATGTCGTTGTCGGTGATGAAGGCCACGGGCAGCTGGCCGTTCTTGTCGGCGAAGCGGCCGTAGTCCTTGGCCTTGAGCAGGGCCAGCTCCTTGGCGGGCACCACGAACTCGGGGTTGGTGGGGTCTTCCTTCTCCAGAATGCCCTGGGCGGTGGTTTTGTAGTCGAAGTGCACGGCGTCGCGGCCGGTGTAGGCGCGCACGGTGCCGTAGCTCAGGCGCAGCGTGGAGTTAGCGTCGGGCGAGTACACCTTGTCGGTGTTCTTGGCGCGCAGGGCGGCCACGTAGGCGCGGTTAGCGCGGGTGAGCGGGCTTTGCAGGGCCTGCATCTTGGGCAAGATGTTCTGGGTGTAGTTGGTGTAGGCCGAGTTTAGAGTGGCAAACGCGGGGTCCTTTTCCAGCTGGGCCAGCGTGGGCTTGGCCAGGAAGGCCTGCACCTTGCTCTTCGAGGTCAGGAACGTGTTGGCAAACACGTAGTCGGCGTATTTCTTCATCGAGCCGCCGTACTGCTTTTCCACGGTGCGGAAGATGTCGGGCTGCTGGGCTTTGGGCACGTCGTTGTAGTAGAGCTGCAGCAGGGCCGCGTACACCTTCTTGTCGGTGGCCACGTTGTAGTCCTTGAAGAACTCTTCCATCGGCTCCTGTAGGTCAGCCGTGGCCTTTTTCACCGCGGCGGGGTCGGCCTTGGGGTCCTTGAGCAGGTTGTAGAGCGGCAGCATCCGGGCGGCAAAGGCGCTGACCTCGGTGCCCAGGACGGCCTCGTTCATGTAGACGCTGCTCAGGTTGTACTCGCGCAGGCCGGCGTAGGCCGTGTTGATGTCGTTGAGAGCAAAGCCGTACTGCTGGCTGCGGGCCGGGTCGGCCGACACCCACTGGGCCAGGGAAGCTTCCTCGGCTTTCTTGGCGTCCACGGTTTTGAGGCGCTTCATACCCTCGTTCTGGCCGATGAAGTATTTCCAGTAGTTGGCAATGCCCGCGTACTTGGAGGCGTACTTCAGGCGGATGTCGGGGCTCTGGTCCATGTCCTCTTTCCACAGCTTGAGGCGGGTATCGCGCAGCTTGATGCGGGCCGGGTTGCTCTGGTCCAGGGTCAGCTGCAGGCCGGCGGCGGGCAGAAAGCGCTGGGTGCGGCCGGGAAAGCCAAACACCATGGCGAAGTCGCCCTCACTGACGCCCTGCAAACTCACGGGCAGGTGCTTCTTGGGCTGGTAGGGCACGTTGTCGGCCAGGGGGCCGGCGGTGGGCTTGTTGTCCTTGGAAGCGTAGACGCGGAACATGGAGAAGTCGCCGGTGTGGCGGGGCCACTCCCAGTTGTCGGTGTCGCCGCCGAACTTGCCCACGGCTTCCGGCGGAGCGCCCACCAGGCGCACGTCGCCGAAGCGCTGGTACACGAACAGGTAGTACTCGTTGCCGCCGAAAAAGTCGCGCACGTAGGCCACGTACTGGCCGTTTTCCTTGGCCGCGTCGGCAATTTCCTTCTGATGCTTCTGCACCAGAGCCGTGCGCTCCTGCTCCGTCATCTGGGGCGTCACACCGTCGAGCACCTTGCTGCCCACGTCTTCCATACGCACCAGGATATCCACGAACAGGCCGGGGTTGGTTTTCTCCTCGGCGGGCGTAGTGGCGAAGAAGCCGTCCTGCAGAATGTTTTTCTCGGGCGTGCTGTGGCTTTGCAGCGCGTCGTAGCCGCAGTGGTGGTTGCTCAGCATCAGGCCGCGGTTGCTGACAAACTCGCCGGTGCAGAAGCCGCCAAGCTGCACAATGGCGTCCTTGAGGGAGGCGTTGTTGACGTCGTAGATTTCTTCGGCCGTGAGCTTAAGGCCTTTTTTCTGCATGTCGGCGTAGTTGAGGCGCTTCACGTAGAGCGGCAGCCACATTCCTTCGTCGGCGCGGGCGGCTACGGGCAGCAGCAACGCCAGCAGCAGCAGTTTCACCCAGTTCAGTTTCAGCATGGGAATTTGGGGTAAGGGGAAAGGATTTACAGCCAGCGGCTGTTGTCTGATTCAAAGACCAAATTTACGAACTGCCCGCCAGTTGCCCCCTACCCCGCGGCCCGGCGGATGGTTTTTGCCCACCGGGGTCACTGCATTGCCGGGTTGCTTCTGCTACTTTTGCGCCTATGTCCGCCGTATTCCGCTATTTTTTTCTGGGCCTGATCTGGGTCTACCAGAAGCTGATTTCCCCGCTCACGCCACCGAGCTGCCGGTTTCAGCCCACCTGCTCGGCCTACGCGGCCCAGGCCGTGCAGAAATACGGGCCCTGGCGCGGGGGCTGGCTGGCCTTGCGCCGCATCAGCCGCTGCCACCCCTGGGGCGGGCACGGCTACGACCCTGTACCCTGATGAGCTGCTTCTGCGTATACCGAGCTCATTCTGCTGCCTTCGCCCCGTGGCCAGGGCAGTTTTTTATTAGCCCCGTATATCATGCGCAGATTTTTTTTGTTTGCCACCCTGCTCAGCACCCTGGTCGGGAGTAGCTGCTCCGAAGCCCAAAGCGACGACAAAGTCTCGAAAGGCAAAAAGAAAAAGGGCAAGGAGGAAAGCAGCGACATTACCTCCGAGCTGGTGCCCGGCCTGCAGAAAGTAGGCACCATGAGCAAGGTGTCGGAAAGCTCAGGGCTGGCCCGGGCCAACACGGCCGGCACGTTCTACACCTTCGCCGACGCCGGCAACGAGCCGATTCTCTACAAAGTGGACATGACCGGCCGCCTGCTCGAACGGTCCCAGCTGCCCTTTCCCAACGTGGACTGGGAAAGCATTGCCCAGGACGACAAAGGCACGCTGTTCATTGCCGACGCCGGCAACAACAACAGCAGCCGCCGCGACTTGGCCGTGTACCGTCTGAACCCGGGCACGTCGGAAACGACGAAAATCAAGTTCACCTACTCCGACCAGAAGGAATTTCCCCCGCCCAAAAAGCAGCGTAACTTCGACTGCGAAGCTTCCCTCTGGCACGACGGTAAGCTTTACCTGTTCACCAAAGACCGCGCCCAGCGCACGACCAGCAAAGTCTACACCCTGTCGGATCAGCCGGGCGAGCAAACTGCGCGCCTGCTGACCAGCCTGCGGATTCCTGGGGAAGTCACGGATGCCAACCTGAGCCCCAACGGTAAGCGCTTGGCGCTGCTGGGCCGGGAAGAGCTGTTTCTTCTCGAAGGCAGCGACCTAGCCTCGGCGTTGAAAGCTACCCCCAAACAGATTCCGCTGAAGGGTGCCGGCCAAACCGAGGGCCTGGTTTTTATCGACGACAACACGGTAATGATTAGCACTGAGGAGGGCTTTTTGTACCGTTATCAGCTGCCGGAATAAGGTACGTTTCATTTTCCTGAAGCACGAAAAAGGCCCGCTGCGCAGCGGGCCTTTTCTCATTTTACCTTGACGGCCGTGCCATTCGGCAGCGCTTCCTGGTCTAGGTCGCGCGGGGCGTAGCCGTAGGGGTTGTCGGGGTCTTTGCCGGCCCGCAGCAGTACCCAGATACCGACCAGAATCAACGGCACACTCAGCAGCTGGCCCAGATTCATGTGCGTCAGGGCCAGCATTTTCCGGTCCCACTCGCCCTGGTCTTCCTTCAGGTATTCGCCCAAAAAACGCTGGGTGAAGAGCAGCACCACAAACAGGCCGAAGAGCAGGCCCCGGGGCGTGCGGTCCTTGGTCCGGTTCCAGAGCGAGTAGAGCACGATTACCAGAAACACGCAGAATAGGGCCTCGTACACCTGAGTGGGGTGGCGCAGCTCGTTCGGGATGTTGGTCATTTCGTGGTGAATCTCGTTGTAGCGGGCAAACTTGAAGGCCCACGGCACGTCGGTCACCTTGCCGATAATCTCGGAGTTGAACAGGTTACCGGTCCGGATCAGGGCTCCGCCGATGGCCACCACAATCACAATGCGGTCGAGCACCCAGAGGTAGTCGAACTTGTTGTTGCGGGCGAAATACCAGCAGGCCAGCAGGATGCCGATGGTGGCGCCGTGGCTGGCCAGGCCGCCCTCCCAGATCTTGAGAATATCGAGCGGGTGAGCCAGGTAATACTGCGGGTCGTAGAACAGGCAGTGGCCAAGCCGGGCGCCCACCACCGTGCCAATGAGCATGTAGATGGTAATGACGTCGACCCAGCGCGGCGACACCCGCTCCGCCTTGTAGATGTGAGACAGCACGAAGGTGCCAATCACGAAGCCCGACATAAACAGCAACCCGTACCAGCGCAGGGTCAGCGGGCCAAGGTGGGCAATAACCGGGTCAGCCGCCCAGGTGATGAAAGCAAGCATAGGGAGTGGGGTTACAAAAATTGGGAAGGAGGCAAAGGTAGTCAGACAATCAACTTGCGGGCCGCTCAGCGCGGGGGCATTTCGGCCGGCTCCTTGCCAAGATAGGGCTGGTTTTGGTGGGCCGGGCTGGCGGAAGGCAGCACCGTGCCGTCGCCGCTGAGTAGCAAGACGATACCCAGCATGGCCGCGTAGCTGGGCCAGCGCAGCCAGACAGGCACGGGCGGGCGGGCCGCTTCGCCGGCCAGGCGGGCCCGGACCCGGCTGTAAAAAAACGGCCGGGGCTGGGCCGGGGGGCGGGCCTGCCACTGGCCCAGCAGGCTTTCCCATTCTTCGTCGGCAGTGGGGCGCGGGGTAGGCTCAGACATGACGCAGGGCGGAAGTAAGGTGATGACGCAGGGTTTTGCGGGCCCGAAACAGTAAGGATTCCACCGCCGGCACGGTTGTGTTGAGCACGGCCGCAATTTCCTCGTAGCTCAGCTCCTGCTCGTGGCGCAGGGTGAAAGCCACCTGCTGCTGGTCGGGCAGGCGGGCAATGTAAGCCAGCAGGAGCGCCAGCTGCTGCTGCCCTTCGAGTTGGGCCTGCGGGTGCACTAGGTCGGCGGGCTCGTGCAGCACCTCGTTGTCGAAGCCCAGCAGGCTGGTGAAGTAGGCGAAGCGCTTGCGGGCCCGGGCCCGGCGGCGGTTTTTCAGGGCCCGCGAGGTAGCCAGCCGGTAGAGCCAAGTGCTCAGCGCAGCCTCCCCCCGAAACCGGCCAATGGTCTGATAGACCTCTACAAATACCTCCTGAGCCACGTCTTCCGCTTCTTCCGGGGAGGGCAGCAGGGCCAGGACGGTGCGGTAAATTCGGTCTTGGTAGCGTTCCACCAACGTGCGAAACGCTACCTCACTGCCCTGCTGCAAGTGCGCCACCAACTCGGCATCGGCGGCGGCAGCACTTCCCAAGGCAGCAGGCGAAGAGCCGTGAACGACGGACAGCGGCAGTGAATACACTAGGCGGGCTAAAGGTGAACGGCGAAACGGCGGCTGGTGTAACTTCCGGCCCGGGCCGCGAATACCGGGATGACGTCTGCTTAGGCCTGCTTTGGCCGAAAAACTTGCGCCCACTTCCCCAACTTTTTCACACCTAACTACCCGTCAGGCACTTACATTTCCCACTCAATGCTACTGCGCTTCAGCTACAGTGCGCGCAGCTCTTCGCCGAAGCCCCCACTCAGAATTGGGAAGCGCAGCCAGGAGCGCGGGTCCACGTTGTAGTCGTCGAGGTGGAAGGCCGGGGCGTACCGCTCCCGCTTCCACTGATTGCGGCTCCAGAGGGTGTAAAAGCGCGTCACGTACGTTTTAAGCTGTTCCCGGTCAGCCTGCGGGTCTTCCTGCACCAGCGTGGCCAGCACCTGGGCCGGACTCAAGCGGTTGTAGAACGCCAGCCGCTCGATGCGGTTGAGCAGCACGTAGGGCATCAGGTCCCGCTCGTCAGTCTGCTTATCGGCCAGGGGGCGCAGTTCGGCCGTGGGCTGCAGGGCATTCACGTGGCGCAACCCCGGGTAGCCCAGCTCAGTTTCGGCCCAGCGCAGCCACTTTTTCACGAAATCCTTATCGACGCCAGCAATGGGCGAGATGGAGCCGGCCGTGTCACCGTCCATAGTGCAGTAGCCCACTGAGGCTTCCGAGCGGTTGGAAGTTGTCATCAGCAGGCAGTTGAGCACGTTAGCCAGCATCCAGATGCCGGGGGCGCGCACCCGGGCCTGAATGTTCTGCAGGGCCAAATCATCGGTCTGCCAGGTGAGCGGGCGGCCCAGGGCGTGCTCAATTTTGCCCACGTAGCCGCTCACTTCTTCGTCGATGCCCCAGTTGAAAAATACCGCGCCCAGCGAGTCGGCCAGATCCTTGGCCGAGTTGTAGGTGTCGTCGGAGGAGTTGACGGTGCCCTGATAGGCGCAGGTGAGCAGGTGGCCGGTGAGCTCTTGGTAGATGGTTTTTGGAACCTGATTTTTAGCCGACTCCGGGTTCTCAACTACCTGCGCGGCCGGGCCACCGGCGCCGGTTTGCTCGACTACTTCTCCCGTTGTAAAGCAGCCGCTGCGGCGCTTGAACTCTTCCACGCCCAGTTCCTCCACGCCCAGACGCACCATTTCGGCCACCCCCACGGCGCACATGCAGGAGTCGGCGCCCCCGCTCAGACTCAGCACGAAGCCTTTGCTGCGGGCCTTGCGCAGGTAGTCGAACAAGGCCAGACTCAGGGCCTGGTTCAGTTCCCGGTACTCGTCGGGCACGGGCAAGGGCGTGATGGTTTCGGCCGGGGCCAGCTCAGCGCTGAAGTCCACGTCCACCGATTCCATGTCCACTTCCTTGAAGCTCAGCAGCTGATTGCGCAGCAGCAGGTGGCCGTGGCGGGCCACCAGGATTTCGCCGTCGTAGATCATGCGGCCGGCTTCGTTGCCGAGCAGGTTGGCGTAGAGGTAAGTGCAGTTGAAGTTGCGCGAGGCATTCAGCACCAGGTTGTAGCGCACGTCGGTTTTGCTCATGGCAAAGTGGCTGGCCGACGGGTTCACAATCAAATCCACCCGGCCCATGAGGCGGCAGGCGGGCCGCTCGGTGTCGGGTCGCCAGGCATCCTCGCAGATTTCGAAGCCAAACCGCACGCCCTTATGCTCAAACACTAGGTCGCCCAGGGGCCACTGCTCCCCTTCCCAGGCCACGGAGCCAGTTTCGCCGGCCCGCCACGAGGTAAACCAACGGGGCTCGTAATGCACGCCGTCGTTGGCCAGAAACTGCTTGGCCGCGAAGCCCAATATGTCCCCGTCGCGCAGCACGGCGGCCGTGTTGTAGGTGCGGCCCTGCAGTCGAATCGGCAAACCCACGCACACCACCATGCCCTGGGTCCAGGGTCGGATTTGCTGCAAATGAGCCAGGGCTGCCTCGGGCAGCCAGTCGCTCAGAAACAAATCCTCGCAGCCGTAGCCGGTCAGGCAGAGCTCGGGCAAGCAGAGCAGCTCCACGCCCGCGGCCCGGGCCTGCTCGATGGCCTCGCGGATGGTGCGCAGGTTATGTTGCCAGTCGAAAGGAATCTGGTTGAGGGCGGCGCCGGCTATTCGCATGGTAGAATGGATAAGGATTGCTGCTGTAAAACAACTCCATTTCCACGAATTGGGTTACTTAACGGCGGCTAAAGCGTTAGGCCGGCTGTCCGTTTGTTAGCTTTCTTACTGCTTGGGCACCCTCGTTTGCACAATCCAGTAGCCTTAGGGCAGCTATTTGACCAAACCGACCACAATACACCCGCCTTTCCACAAATCTTTCAGTAATCCTCCAGCTATCATCGATACGAACGGATTTACTACCGCCTGCTATTACTAGGCTAGAAGGAGAATAAGCCCGAATCAAATAATGCGGGTGAGTGCTCCACCAGCCTGTTCGCCAATCGAATACAACTTCTATACGATACCCTTCTATCCAGCCTTCATAGCTGACGGAGGTAGCTGGAAGATCTGTCGGGCTATTCGCTTTAAAACCAAACTGGGGCAAACTACGCAATGGCTCCTGGCTCTTGTACTGCTCTCTACGACTCGGACTATCGTCGTTTTGATACCAGATTACCAGCTGTACAAAAATCAGCACCGCTAGGAATTCAAGCAAAAGCGCCATTTGTAAGATGCTTACACGCCCAGCGCCGTCAGAGCCCGCTCGGCGGCCAACTGCTCGGCCTGCTTTTTACTCAGGCCCATGCCGGTGGCAATAGCTTCGTCATCGAGCACTACGGTAGCCGAAAACTCCATCACCCCACCCGAGCGCGCCTCCCCGGTCAGGTCGTAGCGAATGGCCTTGCCGTTGCGCTGGGCCCACTCGATGAGTTTGCTCTTGAAGTTGGTGGTGGTTTCGGTCAGGGACTTCACGTCCACGAAGGGCTTGATGAGCCGGCCCAGCACGAATTTGCGGGCAGCCTTGTAGCCCTGGTCGAGGTACACGGCGCCCACCAGCGCCTCCAGCGCGTTGCCGTTCACGGAGCGGGAGCGGGCGGCCCGGCCCTGGGCGGGGTCGAGCTGCACGAGCTTGTCGAGCCCGATTTTCAAAGCCAGCCCATTCAGGCTTTCCCGATTCACAATGCGGGAGCGCAGCTCGGTCAGGAAGCCCTCCTGCTCGTAGGGAAACTTGCGAAACAGGTATTCGGCCACCACCGCGCCTAGCACGGCGTCGCCGAGGAATTCCAGCCGCTCGTTGCTCTGGTGCCGGCCCGTGTCGCCCTGCTGCCGCACGATGGACGAGTGGGTAAAGGCCAAATGGTAAAGCCGCACGTTGTCAGGCGTGCGGCCGGTTACCGTAGCAATTGCTTGCCGGAATGCCCGATCCTGACCCAGGAGCCGCCGAAAAAAGCCGAAGAGCGGCAACGGCTGTCCGGGCCGAATCATTAGTCTTGGAGCTTGCGGAATACCACCGACGTGTTGTGGCCACCGAACCCGAACGTATTGCTCATAGCCACGTTCACCTCGCGCTTCTGCGCCTGGTTGAACGTGAAGTTGAGCTTGGCGTCCAGCTCCGGGTCGTCCGTCACGTGGTTGATGGTCGGGGGCACGATGCCGTGCTGAATGGCCAGGATGCTGGCTACCGCCTCAATGCCGCCCGCGCCGCCGAGCAGGTGCCCGGTCATGCTTTTGGTCGAGCTGATATTGAGGCCGTAGGCGTGCTCCCCGAACACTTTCTGGATGGCCTTGATTTCGGCCCCGTCGCCGAGCGGGGTGCTCGTGCCGTGGGTGTTGATGTAGTCCACGTCTTCGGGGCTGATGCCGGCATCACGCAACGCGTTCTGCATTACCAGCACCACGCCTTCGCCCGTGGGGTCGGGAGCGGTGATGTGGTAAGCATCCGAGGAAAGGCCGCCACCGATGATTTCGGCGTAGATCTTGGCCCCGCGGGCTTTGGCGTGCTCATACTCTTCGAGAATGAGGGCACCGGCACCTTCGCCGAGCACGAAGCCGTCCCGGTCCTTGTCGTAGGGGCGGGAGGCCGAGGGCGCGTCGTCGTTCCGCTCGCTCATGGCTTTGAGCGAGTTGAAGCCGCCGACACCTGCCTCCGTGATGGCCGCTTCCGAGCCGCCGGTTACGGCCACGTCGGCCATACCCAACCGGATGTAGTTGTAGGCCGCCACGATGGCGTCGGAGGAAGAGGCGCAGGCCGAGGTGGTCACGAAGTTGGGGCCGCGGAAGCCGTTTTTAATCGAAATGTTGCCCGACGAGGAGTCGGCAATCATCTTCGGAATAAAGAACGGGTTGTAGCGGGGAGTGCCGTCGCCTTTGGCGAAGTTGAAGCACTCTTCCTGGAAGGTTTTGAGCCCACCAATACCCGAGCCCCAGATCACGCCCACGCGGTCCTTGTTGACGCCTTCCAGCAGGCCGGCGTCCTTGATGGCTTCGTCGGAGGCAATGACGGCAAACTGCGTGAACAGGTCCATCTTCCGGCCTTCCTTAGTGGGGAAGTAATCGTCCGGATTGTAGTTTTTGACCTCGCAGGCAAAGCGGGTTTTGAACTTGCTGGCGTCGAAACGAGTGATGGGCGCGGCACCACTCAACCCGGCGGCCAAGCCGTCCCAGTATTCGGCGACGGTCTTGCCCAGCGGGGTGATGGCACCTAGGCCGGTCACAACAACTCTCCGAAGAGACATAGGCGATTGGGAGACTGGATAAAAAAGCAAAACGGCCGGCGGCGAGCCGGCCGGTAAGCACTAAATCGGGGGAGAAAGACGCAAAAGCTTACTTAGCGTGCTCTTCCAGGTAGCTGATGGCCTGACCCACGGTGGCGATGTTCTCGGCCTGGTCGTCTGGAATCGATACGTTGAATTCTTTTTCGAAGTCCATGATCAGCTCAACGGTATCCAGGGAATCAGCGCCCAGATCGTTCGTGAACGAAGCTTCTGGCGTTACTTCCGAGGCCTCAACACCAAGCTTATCAATGATAATAGCTTTTACTTTTTCTGCAATTTCAGACATTTCCGTGGGGGTTTGGAGAAAACTAGGCACAAATAACACTAACTTCCCTAACATTGTCAAACCGAGCCCCCCGATTCTTGCGGGTACAAGATTATGGCCGGCCGAGTTTCAATCGGCCCCTGGCGTGCGTAATTTTGCTTTCTCCCGCTCTGGCTGCCCCCTATGAAAACGCTGACCCTCGACGTAGACTACGACTGTGACTTCGACCTGTTTGGCATTGTTTCGTCGAGCCGGGAGCACAAGCTGGCCTGGACCCTCAACAGCACCCTGCGCCTGCGCTTGGTCAAGCAGCAAGACCTGATCTACGACCTGCTGGCCCAGGGGCGGCTGGTTATCAGCAACTACCTGCACGCCACCGAAAACCTCTCGCTACGGCTGTTCCGTAACCGGTCGGTGGACCCCTCGCCGCTGAAGAAGCCGTTTCTGGCTCCCGACATCAAGGAGTACGACTACCTGATCCAGGTCAGCAACGGCTCGGGCGCGCTGGCCCCGGAGGAGCTTTTAGAGCAATTGACCCGGCTGCCGGAGGTGCAGTACGCCTGCCAATTCGACCCAAATTCGTTGAAATTCAAAGAAAACTTGCTCTTTTGAGGAATGGAACGTCGAGGTGGGCGCAGGCGAAACGTTTGCACAACCCGGCATTTCCGCTTTGTTTTTCTCACCTTTTGACCTTGCTGTAGTCCCCGCGGCTACCTGCCTATGGAACCTCGTCCGCACTTCAACAAAACCAAAATCGTGGCCACCGTCGGCCCCGCCTCCAACACTTACGACAAGCTCGGGGTGCTGATCCGCGAAGGCGTGGACGTATTTCGCCTCAACTTCTCCCACGGCTCCTACGAAGACCACCTCTCGGTTATCAATACCGTGCGCCGGCTGAACAAGGACCTGCGCACCAACGTGGGTTTGCTCCAGGATTTGCAGGGCCCCAAGATTCGGCTCGGTGAGGTCGAGGGCGGCGGCGTGGAAATCAGCCGCGGCGACAAAATCAAGCTGGTCTGCGGCGAAAAGGAAATCAGCACCGCCACCCGCCTGAGCACGATTTACATGGGCCTGGCCCGGGACGTGAAGCCCGGCGACATGATTCTCATCGACGACGGCAAAATTGAGCTCAAAGTCTTGGCCACCGACCGGGAATCGGAAGTGGACGTGGAAGTGGTGTACGGCGGGCTGGTGAAGCCCCGCAAGGGCATCAACCTGCCCGACTCGGAAGTGTCGGCCCCGGCCATGACCGAGAAGGACATCGAGGACCTCAAGTTTGGCCTCGAGCACGACGTGGACTGGGTGGCGCTGTCGTTTGCCCGCCGCGCCGAGGACATTCGCTTTATCAAGAAGCTGATTGCCGAAGCCGGCAAAACCACCCGCGTCATTGCCAAGATTGAGACGCCCGAGGGCCTCAAAAACCTTGACGAAATCATTGCCATCACCGACGCCGTGATGGTAGCCCGCGGCGACCTGGGCGTGGAAGTGAAGATGGAAGAGGTGCCCATGGCCCAGAAGCTCATCATCGAGAAGTGCAACAAGGTGGGCAAGCCCGTCATTGTGGCCACTCAGATGATGGAAAGCATGATTACGGCCCCCCGCCCCACCCGGGCCGAAACCTCCGACGTGGCCAACGCCGTGATGGACGGCGCCGACGCGCTGATGCTCTCGGCCGAAACGGCCGTGGGCGCCTACCCCGCCGAGGTTATCCGCTCGATGGTGGGCACGATTCTGAGCGTGGAAACCCGTACCAGCAGCCTGTTTCACCACTGGTTCCCGATTGACCCGGCCGGCCCCAATTTCATGGTCGACAGCCTGCTCTCGGCCGCCTGCCACCTGGCCAAGAATACCGGCGCCAAAGCTATTACCGGCACCACCCACCGCGGCTACACGGCCTTCCAGATTGCCAAGTACCGCCCTAAGGCCAACATCTTTATCTTCACCGACAACCGCGCCCTGCTCACGGCGCTGAGCCTGGTGTGGGGGGTGCGTGGCTTCTACTACGACCGGCTGGTGAGCACCGACAACACCGTGTCGGACATCAAGTACATCCTCACCACCACCGGCCACCTCTCCCCCGGCGACGTGTTCATCAACACCGGCTCCATGCCGATTCTGGACAAGGGCCTCGCCAACATGGTGAAGGTAAGTGTGGCGTAAGCTCCAGCAGCCGCAGTCCAAACAAAAAGCCCGTCTGATGATTTAGACGGGCTTTTTGTTTGCCTATGACTGTCAAGTTACGGCTGATACTGCAACTGGATATGCTGGGGCAGCTGGCCGGCCATCTGCACTTCGACCAGGTACAGGCCCGGGGCCAGGCCAGCCAGCGGCAGCGCCGCAGTAGTCTGGCCTACCGGCAGCAGTTGGGTGCGCACCACCCGCCCCAGTGCGTCGAGCAGGCGCACGGGCGTAGCGGCGCGGGCTGGGGCCGGTAGCAGCAGCGTAGCCGTGCTCGTGGCCGGGTTAGGGTACACCTGCAGCGGGGTCAGGCCCTGGGCGGCTTTGGTGGGCAGCAGCGTGGCAAAGTCGGCGCGGCTGCCACAGACAACCGGGGTGTTGTTGACCGTGCGGCGCG
This sequence comes from Hymenobacter persicinus, assembly GCF_004167665.1. GTDB lineage: Bacteria > Bacteroidota > Bacteroidia > Cytophagales > Hymenobacteraceae > Hymenobacter > Hymenobacter persicinus. The sequence continues at coordinate 16,778 of NZ_SEWE01000052.1, forward strand.
AATACACCAGCCAATGTTCGTTCTGCCCGGTTACGCCCGCGCCCTGCGACACCTGCTGCTCCCAGGCCAGCGCGTCGAGCCCGGACCGGAACTCGCTGGAGGTGCCGGAAAGCCGGTACAGGCGCCGCTGGCGCAACGGCACGGGCAGGCAGGACCCAAGCGGCTGGGTCAGCACAATCGGCAGGGCAACGTCGAAGGCGTTTAGGAAAGGACTGGCTCTGTAGGCGTAGGTAAGCAGGTCGGCATTCAGAGGCGTCATAAACGACGCGCCCCGGCCCCGCCACACCCCCGTGCGCAACGACGCAGCCAGCCGGACGGTGGCTACGGGCGTCGTGACCGGACTGCCACCCGAGCAGCCCGGCGCGCTGCTGTAGGTGGTGCGACTTTGCTGCTGGAAGGTGTAGATCAGGCTGTCGGCGGTTACCTGGCGGCTCAGCACCCGGCTCAGGTGCATCCCAGTGTAGCACGGAAAGGGGCCGGCCGAATACGGCTGCTGCTGATAGCCCAGCTCGTCACCGACCTGCAAATCGAGCAGGGTAAGCGGGTTGTAATAGGTGCGGGCCGCGGGAGCGGGACGGCGGGCCAGAGTGAGCATCCTGGCCGTGGAGAAGCCAAGAATCATGTCTTTCGGACCCGAAACCAAGCCGTAGTTCTTGCTGAGTACCACGTTTTGCGCGTTGTCGACGCGAAACGTCACAATGGAATCCGTTACGCCGTCGAGGAGCATGGTGCCGCGCGACAGCAGCGTGGTTTGCCTGCCCACATCGGTATCGATGCTCGCCCAGGTGGTACCCACCGGCACAAATGGCTTCAGCACTAAAAACTTGTCCAGAGTCAGAACAGGCGTCGGGCCGCCATTCCAGTAGAGGGCATAAGTGCGCGTAGCCACGTTGTAGCGCAGTTGCTGCCCAAACTGGTTGTTGACCGACTTCTTCCAGGTCGAACTGCTGGCGGGCCGCATGATGCGGTTGAAATAATACACTGAGTCGGAGCCGGACACGGCGGCCGAATCCAGCCGGAGGGTCAGCACCGTGTCGGCAGAGGCTCCGCGGAAGGCGTGCACGTCGCCGTTGGGCCGAAACGGGCGCCAGTTCTGGGCCTGGATGGGTAAATAGCTCAGGCAGACGCCCAGCAGCAGCAAAAGGTAGCGGTGGTTCATACTGTTCACAAAAAGAATTGAAGGATAAGACGCCGAAAAGATAGGATAAAATAACGAGTGGCAGTCAAACGCGAAAAGGCTCCGCGCTTGCGCACGGAGCCTTTCTATAAAAGAGCAGATCGGTCAGAAGGTTGCTTAAGCAGCCAGCGACGTCACGAACTTAGCCAGCTTCGATTTGTTGTTGGCGGCTTTGTTCTTGTGAATGATGTTCTTCTTGGCCAGACGGTCCAGCATCGACGATACTTTCTTCAGCAGCTCTTGAGCAGCGGTAGCATCGGTGGTAGCACGCAGCTTCTTGATAGCGGTGCGGGTGGATTTAGCCTGGTAACGGTTCAACACGCGCTTAGCTTCGTTGGAACGGATGCGCTTGAGGGCCGACTTATGATTTGCCATGAGGATGGAAAAATTGACGTTCTGCTCGGTTTTGTATTCAGTTGGGGTGGCAAAGGTAAGGCTTTGCCCGGAAATAGCAAACCCTCGGCTCCAAATTAACGCGGGACTTCCTGCTAAGAAGCAGAATTTTAGGCGTCATTTACGCCATGAAATACCTCACCCGGACCATCTGGCTGCTTTCCCTGGTTAGCCTGTTCACTGATTTGGCCAGTGAAATGCTCTACCCGGTTATGCCGCTCTACCTGCGCAGTATCGGTTTTTCGGTGGCCCTGATCGGGGTGCTCGAGGGCGTGGCCGAAGCTACCGCCGGGCTGAGCAAAGGCTACTTTGGGCAGTGGTCCGACCGCCTGGGCCGGCGCCTGCCCTTCGTGCAGTGGGGCTACGGACTCAGCGCCCTTTCCAAGCCCATGCTGGCGGTGCTGGCCGCGCCCTGGTGGGTGTTTCTGGCCCGCACCCTCGACCGGCTCGGCAAGGGCCTGCGCACCGGGGCCCGCGACGCGCTGCTCTCCGACGAAACTACGCCCGCTACCAAAGGCCGCGTGTTTGGTTTCCACCGCTCCCTCGATACGCTGGGGGCCGTGCTGGGGCCGGCCGTAGCCCTGATCTGGCTGGCCCGGCGCCCCGGCGACTACCGCCAGCTGTTTTTGCTGGCTTTTCTGCCCGGGCTGGCGGCTATTGTTGTTACGCTGCTGGTGCGCGAAAAGCGCCGCGCCCCTTCCCCGCGCCCGGTGCAGCCGTTCTGGGCCTCGTTTGGGTACTGGCGGCAGGCTCCCGCCGCCTACCGGCAGGTGGCGGGGGCGCTGCTGGTTTTTGCCTTGTTCAACTCCTCCGACGCGTTCCTGCTCCTGCTGGCCCGGCAGCGCGGCCTGCCCGACGCCACCGTTATCGGGCTTTACATCTTCTACAACCTGGTATACGCGCTGTCCGCTTTCCCGGCGGGTCATTTATCCGACCGGGTGGGGCCGCGCCGAATGCTCGTGGGTGGGCTGCTGCTGTTTGGCGCAGTGTACGCCGGCGCTGCCCTGGCCCACGGACTGTGGGTATTCGGGTTGCTCTTCGGGCTCTACGGCCTGTACGCCGCGGCCACTGAGGGTGTCAGCAAGGCCTGGCTCAGCAACTTGTGCGCCCCCGCGGACACCGGGGCCGCGCTGGGCACCTTTGCCGGGCTCAGCAGCCTGGCGGCTTTGGTGGCCAGCACTCTCACTGGCTTGGCTTGGCAACTGCTGGGCCCCGCGCCCGCTTTTGCGCTTTCGGCGCTGATAGCTGCCGCAGTGGCTGTGTTCCTGGTAGTTTCCCGGCCTCCGCAATCTTCTTCAGTCTAGTCCGCTGCTTAGCCGGACGGCTTGGCGACGTGTTGCGGTTCAGGTACCCACTTCGTTTCGGCTCCTCCATCGTTCAGATACTGTGCACCTCCCTGCATAAGGCTATTGGCTCAGAGGATATATCATTTATTAATTATAAATTTTTTAAATAAAATTATAATTAATGCCATCGTGTGGCGCTTTTGCGTAACTTATCTGTATCAATTCAGGCCGCAACTTTCTGCGGCTGGCACTGGTTGTACCGAGTGCTGCTCATCGGGTAAGGTGCGCTGCAACTGTATGCATGCATACCTTTTTTGTGCGTATATTTCCCTTCCAAGCTCCCACACTTTCAGTTTGACGCATCATGCCACTTGTTGCTCAATCGCCCTATCAGCCACCTTTTTACATGTTCAATGGGCACGTGCAGACCATCGTACCCAGCCTGTGGCGCTCCGTGCCCGACGTGCAGTACCAGCGCGAGCGGGTCGAAACCGAGGACGGCGACTTCCTCGACCTGGATTGGTCGCGCCTGCCCCAGGGGCGGGCCGAATCGTTGGTTATCGTATCTCACGGCTTGGAAGGTGACGCCGGCCGGCCCTACGTGCGCGGCATGGTTCGGGCCCTAAATAAAGTCGGCTTCGATGCCCTGGCCTGGAATTACCGCAGCTGCAGCGGCGAAATGAACCGCCTGCTCCGCTCCTACCACCTCGGCGACACCGACGACCTTGATTTTGTAGTGCGCCACGCCCTGGGTACGGGCCCCTACCAGCACGTGTATCTGACGGGTTTCAGCGCGGGCGGCAACGTGACGCTCAAGTACCTGGGCGAAAAGCCCGAGCGGGTGCCGGCGCAGGTGAAGCGGGCGGCCGTGTTTTCGGTGCCCACGGATCTGAAATCGAGCTCCTACCAGATTTCCAAGCCCGAAAACCGCATTTACCTGTACCGGTTTCTGAAGTCGCTGCGGGCCAAGATGCGGCAAAAAGCCGAGCTACTGCCCGGGCAAGTCGACGTGGCCGACCTGGACCAGCTCAGCGACTTTCCCCAGTTCGACAACCGGTTTACGGCGCCCATGCACGGCTTTAAGTCGGCCGATGACTACTACGAGCACTCCAGCTCGGGCCGTTACCTGGCCAACATCCGCATCCCGACCCTGCTGGTGAATGCCGAGAATGACCCGTTTCTGGCTCCATCCTGCTTCCCGCGCGACTTGGCCGCCGAGAGCCGGTTCGTGTTTCTGGAAACCCCACCCGAAGGCGGCCACGTGGGCTTTGCCGAAGGCACGCCCGATGGCGAGTACTACTCCGAGCGCCGGGCCGTGGAGTTTCTGACGGCCGAAACCCCGGCCTAACCTGGTGCTTACCTCTTTTTTACACTGAGGCGCTAAATAGCAAAATGCCCCCGCGTACTCCTACGCGGGGGCTTTCTGCTTATTTGATGCGAAGCTTTTCGTGCAGCTACTTATTGGTAACCGGCACGAACACCACCTTCTTGGTTTCGAAGAACTCCTCGGCGTAAAAGTCGCTCAGATCAAACAGGCGGGCTTTGAGGCCGGACTCCTCGATTTCCTCGGTCAGGTCGCCCCCCTTGAGGTAGTACAGGCCGCTGGTGGCGTCGCCTTGGGGCTTGTAGCGGTGGGCAATCCAGGTGTGGAAAGTGGCCAGGCGGGCCACGGCGCGACTCACCACGTAGTCGTACTTGGTGCGCAGCTGCTCGGCCCGGATCTGCTCGGCCGTCACGTTGTGCAGCCCCAGCGCGGCGGCCATTTCCTGCACGGCGTGGATTTTCTTGCCGATGCTGTCGACGAGGTGAAACTTGGTTTCGGGAAACAGGATAGCCAGCGGCAACCCCGGCAGCCCGCCGCCGGTGCCCACATCGAGCACGGAGGAGCCGGCGGGAAACTGCACGACCTTGGCAATGCCCAGCGAGTGCAGGAAGTGCCGCTCGGCGAGGTTGTCCACGTCGGTGCGGGCGACCAGGTTCAGGCGCTCATTCCAGCCACGAAACTCGGTATCGAGTTGGGCGAAATGGCGTTGCTGCTGGTCGGTGAGGTCGGGGAAGTAGCGGTTGAGGATATCCATTGGGGCAAAGATAGTGATGATGCCGACCGGAATGCAGTATGGCCCCTTAGACCTGCCGGGCGCGCCGGCCACAAAAAAGCCCCGACTTGCGGCGGGGCTTTTTTGTGGCACTAGATGATGTGCTTCTTGTTTTTGACCATGTCATAGAGCAGCTCCCGAGCGCGGTGCAGCTGGGCTTTCACGGTGCCGAGGGGGGCTTTGAGCTCGGTGGCAATTTCCTCGTAGCTCAGCTCGTCGAAGTAACGCAGCGTCACGAGGCGCTGGTACTTGTCGGGGAGGCGGGCCACCACGTGCTGCATGATTTCGATCTTCTGGTTTTTGATGGCCGTCTCCTGGGGGTTCAGGTTCTGGTCGCGGAAGTCGATGGTGATTTCGTCGCCGTTGTCAATCTTGATGGCCGAGTCGATGGACATCGTCTTGATTTTATTCTTGCGAATAAAGTCGATGCAGTTGTTGGTGGCAATGCGGAACAGCCAGGTGCTGAAGGCGTATTCCGGGTTGAACTTGTGCAGGTTCCGGAAGGCTTTGGCGAAGGCTTCGATGGTCAGATCCTCGGCGTCGTCGGGGTTGCGCACCATTTTGAGCACCACGTGATACACCGGCTTTTTGTAGATCTGCATCAGCTCAGCGTAGGCTTTCTCGTCGCCATGCTCGACGGCGGCCCGGATGAGCTTGAAGTCGTGCTTGGCCTTGGCCGAAAACTGTTTCTGAATTTCCTGATTGTTTACTTCCATCGGAGGTTGCGGTAAAGGAACAGCGAAATTCCCAAAGCGAGATAGTAAAAAAAATAAACAACGTCGAGCAGGGGTATCCACGCTACCGGCAACTGGTCGTCGAGCCTACGGCCCAGTCTTGCGTAGGCAACCCAAATAGCCACGGTACGCACACCCCACAAGACGGCCAAAGGTACCCAATCGGGTTGGGAAAACAGCAGGCCCACCGCAGTGAAATAAAAAAGCAGATTAGCACCAATAAAGTTTCCAATCCGCAGCCGGTCGGCCAGTCCGTAGCTCCGGCCGGCCGACAAATGCCGCCGCTTCTGCCGCCACCAGGCGCCCCAGGTGGTGGCGGCTTCACTTATGGTGTGCGCCGCGGGCTCGGCCTGCACCGTCACCCTAAGTCCGCAGCGGACGGCATCCTGCACAAACAGGTCGTCGTCGCCGCCGAGGCTGCGGATGTGGGAAGCAAAGCCCTTGGTTTGGCGAAAGGACGCCCGGGTGTAGGCCAGGTTGCGCCCCACGCCCATGTAGGGTTTGCCCCGCCACGCGAACGACAAATACTGCGCCCCGGTCAGCAAGGTTTCAAAGCGGATAAGCTTATTTAAAAACCCCGGTTCGGGCGCGTAGGCCGAGTAGCCGAGCACCACGTCGGCGGGCCGCGCGAAGCCGCGCTGCATCTGACTGATCCACTGATCGGTGGCCGGAATGCAGTCGGCGTCGGTGAAGAGCAGCTGCTCGTGGCGGGCCGTTTTGATGCCCAGGGTGAGGGCGTATTTTTTGGGTGAAAGGCCGTCGGGCGTGCGGTCGACGGACACCAGGCGCACGTTGGGGTAGTACTGGGTGAGCTGCTGAACGTAGAGGTAGGTGTCGTCGCCGGACCGGTCGTCGATGAGAATCAGCTCGAAGCCCGGCGGGTAGTCTTGCTGAAGCAGCAGGGGCAGCAGGCGGCGCAGGTTTTCCAGCTCGTTGTGGGCGCACACCAGCACCGACACGGGGCCGCCCGCCGCGTCGGCCGGCTCGGCCCCGGCGGCCGCGGAGCGGGCGGCAAACGGCAGGAAATAGTAGCCCACGTAGCACAGCTGAATCAGCACGCACAGCGCGAGCAGCCACAGAACGGGAGAAAATGGAATCGGCAAAACGGCGGGGCAAGGATTGGGCCCGCAAAAGTACGCATTGAACCGGGGGCGCGGGTTACCTTTGCAGTCATATCAGTTGCCAGTTGCCAGTTACCAGTTGCCAGAACGTTCTTGCTGAACGACAAACAACTGCCAACGCGCAACTGGCAACTGACAACTGGCAACTGCTTATGACCTTCGACCTCGTCGCCCACGACCCCCAGACCAAAGCCCGCGCGGGCGTGGTGCACACCGCGCACGGCGCCATTGAAACGCCGATTTTTATGCCCGTGGGCACGGCCGGCACCGTGAAGGCCGTGCAGCAGCGCGACCTGACCCACGACGTGCAGGCGCAGATTATCCTCGGCAACACCTACCACCTCTACCTGCGCCCGGGCCTCGACGTGCTGCGCGCCGCCGGCGGCCTGCACAAGTTTAACGGCTGGGACCGGCCCATTCTCACCGACTCGGGCGGCTACCAGGTGTACTCGCTCAGCGGCACCCGCAAGATCAAGGAGGAGGGCGTCAAGTTCCGCTCCCACATCGACGGCTCGCAGCATTTGTTTTCGCCCGAGGGCGTGATGGACATTCAGCGCACCATCGGGGCCGACATCATGATGGCCTTCGACGAGTGCACGCCCTGGCCCTGCGAGTACGACTACGCCAGCCGCTCCTTGGACATGACTCACCGCTGGCTGAAGCGCTGCATCCAGCGTTTCGACAGCACCGAGGGCCACTACGGCTACGACCAGACCTTGTTTCCGATTGTGCAGGGCTCCACGTTCAAGGATCTGCGCATCAAGTCGGCCGAGTTTATTGCCGAGCAGGGCCGCGAGGGCAACGCCATCGGGGGCCTGAGCGTGGGCGAGCCGGCCGAGCAGATGTACGAGATGACCGAGCTGGTCTGCGACATTCTGCCCGCGGACAAGCCCCGCTACCTGATGGGCGTGGGCACGCCGGCCAATATCCTGGAAAACATTGCGCTGGGCGTGGACATGTTCGACTGCGTGATGCCGACCCGCAACGCCCGCAACGGGATGCTGTTCACGACCCAGGGTATTATGAACATCACCAACAAGAAGTGGCAGCTGAATTTCGAGCCGATTGACGCCACCCTGGGCGGCTACGTCAGCACGTTCTACTCCCGCTCCTACGTGCGCCACCTGTTTCAGAGCCAGGAAATGCTGGGCCCGCAGATTGCCTCGATTCACAACCTGTCGTTTTACCTGTGGCTGGTCAAGCAGGCCCGGGAGCAGATTGTGGCCGGCACCTTCCGCGAGTGGAAGGAGAAGATGGTCAAGCAGGTGATGACCCGACTGTAGGCATTAGTTGTTGGTTGTCAGTTGTTAGCAACAACGACCTAACAACTAGCAACCAACAACTAACAACTAACCACCCAAGTGAAGCTGCTCGATAAATACATCATCCAGAAATTCCTCACCTCGTTCTTTTTCACGGTGGTGGTGCTGGTGTCGGTTATCTGCGTGATTGACTTCACGGAGAAAAACGACGACTTCATCCAGCACAATCTGGGGGCCTGGCAGATTATGTCGGAGTACTACGTGAACCTGTTCCCGTACTTCGCCAACCTGCTCTCGCCCATTACGGTGTTCATTTCGGTGGTTTTCGTCACGGCCCGACTGGCGGCGCGCACCGAAATCGTGGCTATTCTGGCCAGCGGCGTGAGCTTCAAGCGCCTGTTGCTGCCCTACTGGATGGGGGCCGCCGTTATCAGCACGGTCACGTTCGGGCTCACCGGCTGGGGCATTCCGAAGGCCAACAAGACGCGGGTAGAGTTTGAGAAGAAGTACATCAAAAACCCGTTCCGGTACGATGCGCGCAACATCCACATCAAGATCGGGCCGAAGAGCTACGTGTACATGGAAAGCTATGACAACAGCAGCAATATCGGCTACAAATTCGCGCTGGAAACCATTGAGGGCACCATTCTCAAGCGCCGCCTGACCGCCGACGCCATCAGCTGGGACTCCACGAAGCGGGCCTGGCACCTGTCGCCCCAGCTGATTCGCACCTTTAAGGGGCCGCTGGAAACCCTGCAAACGGTGGCCCCGCGCGACACCACCCTCAACCTGTTCCCCAAGGACTTTGGCAGCACCTACCGCCTGTCCGAAACCCTGACCCTGCCCGAGCTGAACCGCTTTATTCAGCAGAAAATTGACCGCGGCGCCGACGATACCCAAGTCTATCTGAGCGAAAAGCACGAGCGGTACGCCTACCCCTACGCCATCTTTATCCTGACCACCATCGGCGTGATTCTGAGCGCGCGCAAGTCGCGGGCCGGGGTGGGTGGGCAGATTGCGCTGGGCTTCGTGCTGGCCTTCGTGTTCATCATTTTCGTGATTCTGAGCCGCAACCTGGCCCAGGTCGGGGAAATGTCGCCGATGCTGGCCGCCTGGGTGCCCAGCATCGTCTTTACCACCATCGGCGCCGCCCTGTATCGTTTCGTCCCTCAATAAGGTGAAACCGTGAGGTGGTGAAATGGTGAGTTGTCGTTCGGACGGCGCGGTTCTGCACCGCTGGCGCCAGTGGCGCCGCCTGAACATCAAACTCACTATCTCACCATTTCACTATCTCACGACTTCACAACATGCTCAAAGACTACCTGCGGTTGCACTTTATTGTCCTGCTCTGGGGCTTCACGGCCATTTTGGGCAAGCTGATTTCGGTGCCGCCGGTGGAGCTGGTGTTCTGGCGCACGCTGCTGGCTTCGGCGGGGCTGGCCGGGCTGCTGACCCTGCGCCGGCAAAGCTGGCGCATTCCGGTGGGCCAGGCGCTGCGGCTGCTGGGCGTGGGCGCGCTGGTGGCCACCCACTGGATTACGTTTTTCCTGGCCGCCCGCCTCTCCTCAGTGAGCGTGTGCCTGGCCGGCATGGCCACGCTGGCCCTCTGGACGTCCCTGCTCGAGCCCCTGCTGCTGTGGCGGCGGGTGCGGGCCTACGAGGTTTTTCTGGGCCTGCTGACGATGGTAGGACTCTACCTCGTTTCGCAAGCCGAGCTGGGGCAACTGCTGGGGCTGGGCGTGGCTATTTTGTCGGCGGGGCTGTCGGCGCTGTTCAGCGTGCTCAACTCCCGCCTGGTCAAGCAGCACCCGCCCCTGCGCCTGACGCTCTACGAAATGCTGGGCGCCTGCCTGAGCATTGCGCTGTTTTTCCCCGTGTACTCCCGCTACTTCACCAACGGCGCGGGCCTGCAGCTGGCATGGCACGGCTACGACTGGCTCTGGCTGCTGATTTTGGCCGGGGTGTGCACGGTGTACGCGTTTTCGTCGTCGGTGGAACTGATGAAGCGGCTGTCGGCCTTTGTTATCAACCTGACCATCAACCTGGAGCCGGTCTATGGCATCGTTATGGCCGTGCTGCTGTACTGGCTCCACGTGCCCGGCTTCGACCGGGAAAAGCTCTCCGGCGGCTTCTACCTGGGCACGGTGGTTATCCTGTTCAGCGTGCTCATCCACCCCGTCCTCGACCAGTGGATGCAGCGCCGCCGCAAGCCCGAGCCGGCGGAAGCGGTGGTATAGCGCCCAGCTCTACAGCACTCCGTCCCAGACCCGGTATTCGGCGCTGAGTGGCAGCGCGGGCGGCAGCTCCCGGCCCGCAAACAGCCCGTACACCGCCGAGCCCGAGCCCGACAGACTGGCGTACGTGGCGCCGGCCGCGTACAGAGCCTGCTTAAGCTCGCCCAGCACCGGGTAGTGCGGGGTCAGGGCATCCTCGAAGTCGTTGCTGACGGTTTCGCGCCAGGTTTCCATCGGTTGGGCCAGGCTCTGGCGCAAATCGTGGCGCGGGGGCCGGGCCTGCACCCGACTGTAGGCCTCGGCCGTGCTGATGTGCAGCCCCGGATAAATCACCTTGCAGACCATGCCCCGCAGATTTAGGTCCAAGGGCTGAAAAACGTCCCCCTTCTCGTAGGCCAGCACGGGCTGGTTGCGA
>NZ_SEWE01000053.1 GCF_004167665.1 Hymenobacter persicinus
CGGGGCGGGCAGCAACCCGAGCAGGGCGCAGGGCACCAGGATTTTCCAGACGAAGCGCAACGAAACCAAAACCATCAGCAGAAAACAGCGGAGCCCACCGGCCTTCGGAACCCGAAACCGGCGCTTTGGCTGCAATAACACAAAAAAAGCCCTGGCGACTCCACCAGGGCTTTTCTATTTCACTCAGAGTTTGCCTAGAACAACCCCAGCTGGGCTTTGGGGCGGCGCAGCACGGCCTGGGCCCGCTCCACGTCCTCGCTGGTCACTTCCACCGGGCCGGTCAGCTCGGGCAAGGGTGCCGGCGCTTCGGGCGCCACGGGGCGGGGAATGGTGGCCGGGCCCTTCTTTTTGGCTACCTGCCGGCGCTCCGGCTCGGGACCTTCGTCGGTAAGCAGGGCCACGGAGTGGATTTTGAAGTAGTTGAGCTTGTTGCCCATGGCCTTCCAGCCCTTCACGTCGATAAACTCGTGGAGCCCAATTTTCTCGGTTTCCTTGTCGGCCTTTTTGTCGCGCTGGAGCTTGACTTCCACCTGGGGCTCGGGGAAGGCCGTGGCGGCCAGCAGCTTGGAGCCCTTGGTTTCGGAAATGAAGATAAAGCGCTTTTCCAGGGTGCTGGTTTCGATTTTGAAGCGCTTCACGTAGTGCACTTTCGTGTCGCCCTCCACGTACACGGCGCTGAGCACCGTATCGGGCTCGAGCTTGCGTAGCAGCACGATGTTGGGCACGTCGAAGTGCAGGGACGGGTCCGGGGCCTTGAGCTCGTAGGAGCCATCCTTGTAGACGACCAGCACGGTGTTGTCGGTGTCGAAGGTGCCCAGGTAGCGGCCGTGGCCGGCGGTGTTGAGGCGGCCCACCACGGCGTCGAAGAAGACCTCCCGCCCGCCCAGCGTGGAGTCGCCGAGGCTTTTCTGGGTTATTTTCTTGATGGGCTGCTTGGTCACGATGTTGCCCATGGAGCCCTTGCCCTTGATGGCCAGCTCGGCAAAATCGAAGTCGAACTGCTTGACCCGGGCCGGGGCCTTGTCGGTGAGCTGCACGCCCACCAGCTCCGATTCGGAGTTGGGGTTGGCGGTCAGGTACAGCACTTTCGAGTTTTTGCCGCCCTTGGTCAGGTCGTACACCTTGTCGCGGGTGATGCCCGTGACCAGGAAGCGCTTGGCGTAGGCCACGCCCGAGGGGCCGTCCTGGTACACCATGTTGTAGACCAGCCGGTCGTCGTTCTTATTATAGACGCCCACGTGCAGAATATCCTTGCCCACGAAGGTTTTCTCGGCAATCTTGAACACGGTAAACGTGCCGTCGCGGCGGATGGCGATGATGTCGTCGAGGTCGGAGCAGTCGCAGACCGTGACGGCGCTTTCGTCCTTTTTGAGGCCGTAGCCCACGAAGCCGTCCTGGTAGTTGACGTAGAGCTTCTGGTTGGCTACGGCCACTTTCTGGGCCGTCACCACGTCGAAGGTGCGCAGCTGGGTTTTGCGCTCCCGGCCCGCGCCGTACTTCTTGAGCAGATTTTCGAAGTAGGCAATGGCGTAGCGGGTCAGGTGAGCCAGGTTGTCGGCCACCTCGGCCAGCTCGGCCTCCAGGCGCTGGATGTACTCGTCGGCCTTGAAGCCGTCATACTTGCTGATGCGCTTGATGCGGATTTCGGTCAGGCGCGTGAGGTCGTCCTCGGTGATGGGGCGGCGCAGCACAATGCGCTGGTCGTCGGCCTTGGCCTTCTGCCCCTCGATGCGCACAAACTTGCTCAGGCCCCTGTCGATGGTGTCGAGGATGTCCTGCCAGGTTTCGCACTCCTCGATTTTGCGGTAGATGCGGTTTTCAATGAAAATCTTCTCCAGTGAGGCGTTGTGCCACTTTTCCCAGAGCTCATCCTGGCGGATTTCCAGCTCCCGCTCCAGCAGGCGCACCGTTTTCTGGGTGCTCAGCCGCAGCATGTCCTCCACGCCCACGAACCGGGGCTTCTCCTCGATAATGACGCAGGTGTTGGGCGAGATGCTGATTTCGCAGTCCGTGAAGGCGTAGAGCGCGTCCATGGTCAGGTCCGGAGAAACCCCAGTCGGCAGGTGCACCTGGATTTCCACGTCGGCGGCCGTGTTGTCGACGACCTTCTTGATCTTGATTTTATTCGCTTCCGAGGCCTTCACGATGCTTTCCATCAGCGCCGTGGTGGTGGTGCCGTAGGGAATGTCGCGAATGACGAGCATGGTCTTGTCGGCCTTCTCGATGGTGGCGCGCAGGCGGATTTTGGCCCCGCGCAAACCGCCGTTGTAGTTGGTCACGTCGCAGAGGCCGCCGGTCGGGAAGTCCGGAAACAGCTGAATCTCGCGGCCTCGCAGCACGTCGATGCTGGCCTTGCACAACTCGCGGAAGTTGTGGGGCATGATCTTGGTGCTCAGGCCCACGGCAATGCCTTCCACCCCCTGGGCCAGCAGCAGCGGAAACTTGACGGGCAGCGTGGTCGGCTCGCGCTTGCGGCCGTCGTAGCTCATCTGCCAGTCGGTGATGTCGGGGTTGAACACCACGTCGAGGGCGAACTTCGAGAGCCGGGCCTCAATATAGCGCGGGGCGGCCGCGCCGTCGCCGGTGCGGATGTCGCCCCAGTTGCCCTGGGTTTCAATCAGCAGGTCCTTCTGGCCCAGGTTCACCATGGCGTCCCCAATCGAGGCGTCGCCGTGGGGGTGGTACTGCATGGTCTGCCCGATGACGTTGGCCACCTTGTTGAAGCGGCCGTCGTCCATTTCCTTCATGGCGTGCAGGATGCGGCGCTGCACGGGCTTAAGACCGTCCTCGATGGCGGGTACGGCGCGCTCCAGAATTACGTAGGAAGCGTAGTCCAGAAACCAGTTCTGGTACATGCCGGCCACGGTGGCCACGTCGTGAATGGTTTCGCCGGGGGCAAACTTGGGCTCCTCCTCGGTTTCCTCCTCCGTCACGGGCTCGGCTTCGGTGTGGGCCTCCACGTCATCCGACGATTCGGCCAGGGTCAGCTCGCCGGGGTCGGCTTCGGGATGGTCCTCCCCTTCGCCGGTAGCCGGGCCGGGCGTGGCGGCAGCGTCGTCGAAGCTGAGCGTGTCGCCGGCGGCAAACAGGTCGGGCGTCGGCGTTTCGTCCTGGGGAGCGTCAGAGTTGACCATAAGTGCAGGGGGTTGGTCGGCAGAGGGAATGCGGGTGTTCATCAAAAGTACCGTTAGCTGCGCAGAACGCAATATTTCTAAGGCGAAGCGCGAGCATAAAGTTCCCAATTTTATTAGTCAAAGACAAGCTTCCCTCTGACATTGACCCTCTCCAAACCCCAACCAATTTCACTAAACCAGCCCTTTACCCAATCAATTCCTGCCACTTTCATTAGCAAACCAAGTCAACAAAACCCTGCTTTAAGGCAGCCGTCAGGGCACAGTACTGCGGCAGCCGCATGACGACGGTTCGAACATTAAGTGTCGAGTAGAAAGTTACCTGCACGGCCGATGCTGGCCCCGGCAGTGCTGAGCTATTAGACGGTCTTCAAGACACTTCTATTCCACTGGGAGCGTCCGGTCGAAGTGCTGGCGCAGCACCCCGTTGATTTTCTCCACCGTCAGGGGCTTGTTCAGAAACCCGTCCACGATGTTGAGCTTCTGCACCCGCTCCACGTCGCGCGGGTGCAGCGAGGTGGTCAGCATCACGATGACGGCCGCGCGCTGCCGGGCCTGGGGCAGGTGCTGGTAGGCTTCCAGAAACTGGACCCCGTTCATGCCGGGCATATTCACGTCGAGCAGAATCAGGGCCGGGCAATCCGCCGTGGGCGGCACGCAGTGCTCCTGCAGCTGACTCAGCGCCTGCTGGCCGTCGAGGGCCACGAGCTGCCGCTCGGCCACGCCGAGGCGGGTGAGCAGGGTTTTGTTGAGAAAGTTGTTCGTCTGATCATCATCGACCAGCAGGATGCACGGCAAAGGAGTCATGAAGCGGGAACAGGACGGCGGACTGAGCGGAGCGTCGGCGAATTGGCTAACTCTCCCATACGGTACCTAGCGTAGAAAGTAGACGGAAAACGTGGACCCTACCCCTATCTCGCTGCTAACAACGACCTTACCTCCGGCATTTTCCACGCTGCGCTTCACCATGTAGAGTCCCAGGCCGGAGCCTTCGACGTGGCTGTGCAGGCGGCGAAACATCTCGAAGAGTTCGGTCAGCTGCTCGGGCAGCAGGCCCAGGCCATTGTCCTGCACGCTCAGCACCGAGTAGCCGGTTTCCGCACGGCAGCGCACCTGCACGTGGGGCACGCGGGCGGGGTGGCGGTACTTGATGGCGTTGCTGAGCAGGTTGTAGAGGACGGAGCGCAGGTTTTTCACCGAAAAAAGCACGGTGGGGCACGCTTCCACGTCGACGTCGAGCCGGGCTCCGGTTTCGAGCAGCAGGGGCAGCAAGTCCAGGCGCACGTCGTTGAGCACCGGGGCCAGGGCAACGGCCGTGGTAGGCTGGCCCTGTTCCTTCTGCAGCTTGGTCACGTCGCTGAGTTGGGTAATGGTGCGCTGAAAGCGGCTCACCGCCTCGTACATCATGGCCAGCACCGGCTCGGCCGCGGGCGCCGCGGCCGAGCCGATTTGCTCACGCAGCACGTGCAAGAGCCCTTCGATATTGGTGATGGGCGCCTTCAGATCGTGGGAAGCGGTGTAGATGAAGTTGTCCAGGTCTACGTTGGTGCGGGTGAGCTGGCGGTTGGTGTCCTGCAGCTCGGTGTTCAGGGTCTGGGCCGCGTCGCGGGCATTGCGCAGCTTGCGGGTCAGGCGCTGCAGGGCCTGCTCGGCCAGCCGCTGCTCGTGCACGTCGATTACGGTCCCCACGAAGCCCTCAAACTCGCCCGTGGCGGTAAATAGCGGCAGGCCGCTGTCGATAGTCCAGCGGTAGACCCCGTCCTGGCGGCGCAGGCGGTAGAGGCTGTAGAAGGGAGTCTGCCGGGCGTTGGCGTCGAAAAAGGCCTGGGCGGCGGCCGGCGCATCGTCCGGGTGCACGGCATCGACCCAGCCGATGCCCAGGGCCTCGGCCTGCTGCTGCTCGGTATAGGCGTACCACTGGGCGTTGAGGTAGGTACACTGTCCCTGCGCGTCGGTTACCCAGAGCATGGCCGGCACGCTGTCGGCCAGGCGCCGGAAGTGCTGCTCACTTTCTTCCACCGCCCGCCGGGCCCGCACCTGGTCGGTTACCTCGTGGGCGAAGGTCAGCACCCCATCCACGGCCCCGTGGGCCCCGTAGCGGGGTTGAATGGTGAAGGTCCAGTGGATTTCCTCCAGCGCCTGCCCTTCGTAGCGGGCCATGAGCAGCGGCAGCTCCTGCGCCACGCGGGTTTCGCCGGTTTCGTAGACTTCCCGCAGCAGGGTCGGAATCAGGGTTCCCTCCAGCTCGGGCAGCGCCGTGAGCAGGGGTTTGCCCAGCAGCTCGCGGCCGGGGAAAATCTGCTGGTAGGCCGGATTGACGAGCTGGTAGGTCAGCTCGGGGCCGTCGAGAATCACGATGGGCGCCGGCGCCTGCATAAACAGCGTGTGCAGCAGCTGGCGCTGGCGGTCGGCCTCGCGCTGGGCTTCCACCTGCTCCGTCACGTCGGCCGCCATCGAGTAAAAGCCCAGCACCCGGCCCTCGCGGACGTCGGGAATGTAGCTGGTGCGGATGTGCTTGACGAAGTTTTCCCGGTACGGCATGCGGGCCTCGAAGTCGATTCGCTCCCCGGCCAAGGCCCGCTCGATGTAGGGCTGCACGTTCTGGTAAGCCGATTCGCCCACCACCTCGCGCGCGGTTCGGCCCAGCAGCTCGGCCGGGCTCTGATGAAACCAGTGCTGGTAAGCTTCGTTGGCAAAGCGGTAGGTCTGGCTCTGGTCGAGGTAGCTGATGAGCACCGGCAGGGCGTCGGTGATGAGCTTGAGCTGGCGGGCACTGGCCTCGGTGGCCCGCTGCGCGGCTACCTGCTCGGTCACGTCGAAGGCGAAGGTGGAGACGCCCACCACCTGCTCATTTTCGCGGTAAGCCTGGTAGGTAAACGTGAAATAACGCTCCTGCGGGGCTTGCCCGGCCGCCTGCAGCAGCCACAGCCGCTCTTCGTGGCCGAAATACGTGTTGCCAGTGCGGTACACCTCGTCGAGGCGGGCAGCGAGGCCGGTCTGCACCGCGTCGGGCAGGGCCTCAGCCACGGGCCGGCCCAGCAGCTGGCGGCCGGAAAAAAGCGCCTGGTAGGCTGCATTCAGGTACTCGTAGCGGTGCTCGGGGCCGCGCTGAATGCAGATGGCCGCCGGAGTGTGGGCAAAAATCTGGTAAAAGGCCTCCCGCTCCTGGACTTTTTGCTCGGCCGCGGCCAGCACCTGAAGCCGGAGCTCCTCCAGGGCCTGGTGGGCGCGCACCTTCTCGGTTACGTCCACGATAAAGGCCAGAATGCCCTGGTTCTGGCCCGCGTTACCGGGCAGGGGCTGGTAGATAAAGTCCACGTAGCGGGCTTCCGTCTGGCCGGTGCGCGGGTTGTGAAGCTGCAACAGCCGTTCGGTGCCCGCGAAGGGCTCACCGGTGGCGTACACCTGGTCGAGCAGGTCGACAAAGCCCTGCTCCCGCACTTCGGGCAGCACTTCAGCCACGGTCTGCCCCAGGCGGGCGCGGTGCCCGGTCAGGGCCAGGTAGCTGTCGTTGAAAAAGCTGTAGTGGTGGTCGGGCCCGTGCAGCGTGGCAATGGAGGCCGGCACCTGCCCCAGGATCTGCTGGAGCCGGCCCTGCTGCTCCCGCAGCTGCTCGCGGTGCTGCTGGGCTTCGTTTAGCGCCAGCTCCAGCTGCCGGGTGCGTTCCCGCACGCGGTCCTCGAGCTCCTGGTTGAGCTGCTGGAGCTGACGCTGGGTGCGGCTGAGTTCGGCATTGCTGGCCACCAGTTCGTCGTTGGCGGCGCGCAGCTCCCCGTTGAGCTCCTGCACCCGCTGCCGGCTGAGCACCTGGGCCGTTACGTCGATAGCAATGTCGAGCACGCCCAGCAGGCGGCCCGCCGGGTCGTAGAGGGGCTGGTAGACGAAGTTGAAGTAGCAGGTTTGCACCCGCCCGCCCTGACGCAGGTTGGCGGCCACCTCCGTTCCCACGAAGGGCACGCCCGTATGCGCCACGTCGGCAATTTTCTCCGTGAAGCCCTGGCCCCGCAGTTCGGGCACGCTTTGCAGCAGGGGGCGTCCGAGTATCTCAGCCGGGGCGTAATCCCACATGGCGCAGATCTGCGGATTGGCCAGCACCACCACCTGCTCGTCGCCCTCAAACAAGGCCATGGCCACGGGGGCCTGGGTCAGGATGGCCTGCAACAGGTTGCGCTCCTGCTCAGCCGCGGCCCGGGCCGCCTGCTCCCGACGCTGGCTTTCGCGCAGGGCCAGCTCGGCGGCCGTGCGGTCGTGGTCAGACGTATCCGTGAAGCTGACTACCAGCAGGTCCCCGCTGGGCTCGGCGGCCAGGTGAAAGTAGTTGTCGAGGCCGTCGTACTGGTAGTTGACGTTGTAGCGACCCGGGGCGCCGGACAAGTAAGTATCGCGGTAAAAGGCGAATACTCCCATGTTGGCGGCGTGGGGATACAGCGTGAGAAACGAGTCGGTCGGCTGCTCGGGCAGCTGCAGCATCCGCTGGGCAGCGGGGTTGAGCTGCACGTAAGCCAGGTCGATAATTTCCCGGGTCTCCCCGCGGGACTCGTACACTGGCCGGAACAGGATGATGCCGGTGAGCGAGACGTTGAACAGCGTCTGCGCCAGGGCGGCGGGTGGAAAGGTCGGGAGCATACGACTGGCGTTGGGCGGCGAAAGATACGATTATGGCCTTGCCCGCCCCGGGCCGGCGGGCCGGCCACCCACCGAAAACCTGCGCCCCTTCAACCACTCGACTGCGGCTGGGCTTGGTTAATCCACGCTTTCCACCAGTTGGTGGCGTACGGCAAACAGCGCCAGACTCACCGCGTTGCTCATGCCGGTCTTGTCGAGCAGGTTTTTGCGGTGGCCTTCCACCGTCCGGAAGCTGATGAAAAGCTGGTCGGCAATCTGCTGGGAGCTCAGGCCTTTGCAGATCAGGGTCAGCACCTCCCGCTCCCGCTCGGTCAGGGGCACGAGCAAAGCCACGCTGCTCACCTTGCGGCGGGCCGGCGCCTTGGGAGCCGGAGCCTGCAAGCCCGCCCGCATCACCTGGGCTGTGGTGGCGTCCAGGTAGTAGCCCTGGGTCTGAACCTGGGTAATGGCTTCAACCAGGATTTTCTGGTCGATGTCTTTGGGCAAATAGCCGTGCACACCCAAGCGCATCATCTCCAGGATAAACTCGTCGGAGTAGTTCATCGACAGGATGATAATCCGGACGGCCGGATACCGGTCGAGCACGGCCCGGCTGACGGCGCGGCCGTCCAGGTCGGGCAGGTGCAGGTCGAGCAGCACCACGTCGGGCTGCCCGGCTTCCAGGGCGGTGAGAAACTCCTGGCCCGAGGCGGCCTCAATGCTGACCTCATACTGCCCGCTGCGGCTCAGAATATGCCGCAGCCCCTGCCGAAACAGCTTGTGGTCGTCGACGATGGCGAGCTTGATGACACTCATGGCGGGCGGAATTTACAGGGGAAGATGCAGGGTAACGTGGGTGCCCAGCCCCGAGGCCGACTCCACGGTGAGCTGGCCGTTGAGCAGGCCAGCGCGGGCTTTCATGCCGCCCAGCCCCATGCCCGAGCCCTCGGTCGGCCCGTCGGCAGTCAGGTCGAAGCCGCGGCCATTGTCGCGGACGCTCAACAGCAGCGTCGCGGCATGGCGCTCCAGGTTTACTTCCACCGCCGTGGCCCCGGCGTGCTTGACGATGTTGCCCAGAATTTCCTGCACAATGCGGTACAGGGCCAGCTGCCGGGCTTCGCCCAGTTCTTCTACCGGGTCGAGGGCGGCCTGCACCCGAATGCCGGTGGCTTCGAGCCGGGCCAGCAGAATCTGCACGGCCTTGAGCAGGCCGAGGCGGTTGATGTTGGCCGGCGAGAGGTTCTGCACAATGTCGCGGATGCTTTTCACCGTTTCGGCCACGACGTCGCTGGCCTGCTCAGCCAGCTTGGCCACGTCGGCTTCGGCGGTGTCGTACTTGATCTGGTTGATAAAGAGCTTGACCACCGACAGCGACGCCCCAATTTCATCGTGCAGGTCGCGCGTAATCCGCTCCCGCTCACTTTCCTGGGAGCCGATGACGGACTTGGTCATTTCCTTTTGGTGGGCCAACAGCACCTGCTGCAGCCGCATCTGCTGCTGGTAGGCCTTGCGCTGGGCCGTAATCATGATCAGCACAATCACGACGGCCAGCAGCAGCATCATGGCGATGCCGCCGAACAGCAGGCGGGCAAACTCTACTTCGCTGGGCTTATCCATAGAGCGTAGGCGTAGGCGGCGTAAAGCAGGGAATTTACCCCGGCGTGAATAATCCAGATCTGATAATTCAGGCCCTGGGAATAATTCAGCGCAAAATTAATAAACAGGTAAATAAAGAAAGTAGCCGAAAAGAACACCAGCAGCCCAACGGAGGCCCAAAACAAGGGCAGGCGCAGCAGCGAAGCCGTGGCTGGCTCCCGAAACTGCCTATAGCAATAGGTTAGCGCCAGCAGAATAATCACCACGCTTTCCAGTACCCGGGCTACGTTGTCGATGGCCAGGGGCTGGTGAGCCCGCCAGAGCAGCTCCAACACGGCGCCGGCAGCAAATAAAACAATCCCACCAGCGGCGGCGCGGCGAATTGTTTTATTTGCTTCCAGCGTGTACAAGCGAACCAGCAGCCCGAGTTCGAGCGTCATGTAGATTGGCCACAAAAACAGGTTATTAATTTTGTAGACCCAAAATATTCTCGACACAATTTCGGTGGCCAGGGCGCACCAGACCAGCGCGGCCAACAGGCGCCCCGCCACGGGCAGGTGCCGAAACCGGTAGCCCGCCACCGCGCTGGCCGCCCCGACCGGGGCTATGGCCGCCAGAATAACGAGCTGCTCACTGGTGTAGGCCATGGCCCGGGCGGGTGCGGGGTTAGCAGGTGCGCGGGCAGGGCGCGGTCAGATCGAAGTAACCGCTTTCCTCCACGGGAGCCGCCAGACCGGCCACGGGCCCCGCAGCCTGCACGGCGTTGAAGAGCAGGCCGAAGGTGTAAACAACTTCCTCGGCGGCGGAAGAAGCCTCTTTCGGCACGCCCAGGTAGCGGTGCAGGCCGAAGGAAATGAGGATATCGGGGGCTGCTTCGAAGCCCTGCATGGCGCTCATAAACTCCTTGACGGGGTAATTATAGCCCTGCAAAAAGCCGTAGATGGTGCCGAACATGCCCGCGTTCAGGTCGTCCTTGGCGCCTTTGCCCTCCCAATGCTGCATCCACTGCTTGGCCAGCTCGGTGGGCAGGTTACCCGGCTCTCCCTGAATCAGGCTCACGTCCTTGTAGTTGCCCTGCTGGGGATTGTAATACGGCGTAACCCGCTGGCCGTAGGCATCCTCCCCGAACAGGATTAGGGCGAAGCGGTAGGTACCCTGCTCGTCCTGCTGGCCCCCGAAACGAATTTTAATCGTGCTGATGCCCATGGTGGAAAACAGCAGATTAGCACTGTCGTAATTCAGCAGTACGCCCACCTGCAGGGAGGATCCTTTTTTAAAGAAGTCAATTATTTTTTCACTGCTGGCTTGTTCGGCCCAGATGGCCGCCGCGCGGGTGAATTCCAACTCCGAAATCGTGTGTACCAATTCGCTCATACCAGGCTGTTAATTTGAGCCGGCAAGGTAGAAATTATCACGGGCAACGCCACTTGATTTCAGGATATTTTCCGCTTTTTATTAGCCTATTTTCTGCCGCGTTATTTCTTCATCCAGAGGAATTTCTCCAACCCTACTGCCTATCCTATTATCCTGCAAATAAGATACACCCTGAAATTGACGCAGTAATTTATTCTGCGCCATGCACGCGCAACCCAGGAATATTTTTCTAATTCAGCCCTGCACCGCGGTGAACAATTGCGTAAAACTGCTTTCCCGCCGGCTGAGCACAGCGGCTTTACCGCCTAAACCTGAAGCGTCTACTGGCGCAGCCGAAAAGCCACGACACGCGCCGCACGATAATTCCCGCGCCCGGGCTAGGCGGGACTGTCGGTAGTAGTCCAGTGAATGGTAAAGGTGGTGCCCTCGCCGATGACGCTGGTCACGGCCAGATGGCCGCCCTGGCTGCTCACGATGCGCTGCACCAAGTACAGCCCCACCCCCGTGCCGTCGACGTGGGTGTGCTGACGGGCGAAGAGCTGGAACGTGGGGTGGGCCGGATCATCGAGGTGCATGCCCAGGCCGTTGTCGCGCACTTCCAGCACGGGCTCCCCTTCAGGGGTGAGGTAGCTGCGCAGGACGATGTGCGGGGGACGGCTGGGGTGACTAAACTTAAGGGAGTTGCTGACCAAGTTATGCACCACGGAGCGCAGGTTGGCGCGGCTGTAACGCAAGCCGGGAGCCTCCCCTACTTGCACATCGATGCGGGCCCCGCGCTGCATGATTTCGGGTCGCAGGCCCAGCAGAATTTCTTCCAGCATCAGGGTCATATCCAGGACTTCAACGGGCTCCTGCTGCTGGCGCTGGGTGCGCACGGTGGTGGCCAGGTCGATGAGGGTGCTGTCGAGCTCAGTGAGAGCCGTGTCCACCATCTCCAGCATCTGGGTTTGTTCGGGGTCGGCGAAGGTGACCGAGCGGCGCAGCTCCTCGAACAGCCCGCGCAGGTTATTGGTGGGCTGGCGCAAGTCGTGGGAGGCCGCGTACACGAACGTGTCGAGGTTGTGGTGGGCCCGGGAAAGCTCGTCGTACTGGGTTTGCAGCACCTGACGCAGGCGGTACTGCTCCTCCACGTCGGAGCAGGTGCCAAACCAGCGCGGGCCGCTGCCGTCGCTGAGCTGCCGGGCCCGGATGGTGTGCCAGCGGTAAACTCCATCGTGGCGGCGGAGGCGGTACTCGCCCTCAAAGTCCTCGCCGCTGGCCACACTCTGCACCCAGCGGCGGGCGGCGGCGGCCTGCTCGTGCTGGTACAGCAACCCTACCCACCCGGTGGGACCCAGCTCTTCCTTGGTCAGGCCGGTGTAGTCGATGGTAAACTGGTTGTAGTACTCGACCAGTCCTTCGGCCGAGGCCGTCCAGACCAGTTCGGGAATGCTGTCGGCCAGGAAGCGCAGCTCGGCCTCGCCGCGGCGGCGGGCCTCGCTCAGCTCGCGTTCCAGGTGCACCTCCGTTAGGGCGCCGTGCCAGAACACGGGCGCATCGGGCGGGTGCACCTCGGGCAGGGCGCGGCTGAGCAGCCAGCGGTACACCCCATCGTAGCGGCGCAAACGGTATTCGAAGCTCCAGCCCGTGCCGGTGCGGCGGGCGGCTTCGGCCTCGAAGAGCACCCGCAGCCGGTCATCGGGGTGCACCAGCAGGGGCCAGATGGCGGTCAGGTCGGCGGTGGGCGGCTGGCCCGTGAAGCGGTACCACTGCGGGCTGACGTAAGTGACCTGGCCGGCCGCATCGGTGGTGAAGGTCATCAGCGGGGCCGTTTCAGTGAGCACGCGCAGACGGGCGTCGAGGTGGCGGGTGGTGAGGGCCAGCTCGTGGGCCCGCTGCCGAGCCTGCTCCTGCTCCCGCACGTCCACGGCCATCAGCAGCAGGCCCGCCACCCGCCCCTGCTCGTCGTGGTAGGGCTGCACCGAGAGGTCGTAACAGTGCTCCGGGCCGCAGGGGCAGGCCTTGGCCGTGTGGGCCGTACCGGTGGCGTGGATGCGGGGCAGCATTTCCAGCAGCACCGGGGGCAGCCGGCCGGGGGCTTCGTTGACCAACTGCCCGGGCTCAGCCGGGCCCACCAACTCGCGCATCTGCTCATTGATAAAGCCGTAGCGCAGGTCGGGGCCTACCAGGGTGGCTACCCCAGCCTGAAGCTGGCGCAGCATCTGCTCAAATGGAGAAGGAGGTATCAAGGATAGATAGCAACGGGCCACACCAGCGCGCGGGCTAGTGCAGGTGGGGAAACAAACCAAGCGGCGGCACTAACGGCCCACGATAAGCTAATAGGATACGGCGGGATTAGGGAGCCGAGGGCAACGTGTGCTGATAGGGCTGAGCCGGATCGGGGCCGAAGACGGCCAACCGCACCAGCTCCACCAGCAGGGCATCGGCAATGGGCAAGGAGGAAGGAGCCGGCGGAATGTGGTGGGGCAGCAAAAAGCCCTGCAGCGCCTCGAAGCCCTCGGTTGCCAGCGGGTGAAAGGCCATCGACCAGTCGGAGAAGCTGCGGGTTGTGATGGGCTTGTCGATGAGCTTGCGCACGTGGGAATGGCGCCCATCCTGAGCAATGCGCGCGAATAAGGTATCAGCAATGGCGTCTTCGCCCTCGAAAAGCTGGGCAATGTTGCCGTGGCTATAGAACAATACGCCGGTGATGCCGTTGCGGGCATTGTCGTGGCGGCTTTGGTCGAGCAAGTGCTGCAGGTCTTGGTCGGTGAGCGGGCGTACGGCGCGGCTCAGGTATACTACGTGTTTCATATGGTCAAAATACAACGGATTTAGCCGCCCGGCGGTTTGACTACAGTTGAGCTTTTCGCTCCGCCGCAGAGCCCGCCTACTTGAGCAGACCAACACTGCGGGCGGTGCCGCAGTAGCCAGGCCGCCCCACCCAGCTGCAGCCAAATGGGGCGGTGCGGTTAGTTACTCGCCTGCGTGAAGGCTAGGCGAAGGCCATGTCTTCCTCGGGTACCTCACTCACGGGCAGCACGTCGGACGTCACCAAATCCTTTTCCTGCCGCAGGTTGTCGATGATAAACTCCTGGCGGGCGGGGGTGTTCTTGCCCATGTAGTAGGTCAGCACCTGCTGGATGGAGCGGTCCGACTGCAGAATCACCGGTTCGAGCTTGATGTTGTCGCCGATGAACTTGCCGAACTCGTCGGGGCTGATTTCGCCCAGGCCCTTGAAGCGGGTGACTTCAGGGTTGCGGCCGAGCTGGCGCATGGCAGCTTGCTTTTCCTGCTCATTGTAGCAGTAGATGGTCGTTTTCTTGTTGCGCACCCGAAACAGCGGGGTTTCGAGGATAAACACGTGCCCGTTGCGAACCAAATCGGGGAAGAACTGCAGAAAGAAGGTCAGCAGCAGCAGGCGGATGTGCATGCCGTCCACGTCGGCGTCGGTGGCAATGACGACGCGGTTGTAACGCAGCCCTTCAATGCCTTCCTCGATGTTCAGGGCGTGCTGGAGCAGGTTGAGCTCCTCGTTTTCGTAGACGATTTTCTTTTTCAGCCCGAAGCAGTTCAGGGGCTTGCCGCGCAGGCTGAATACGGCTTCCGTCTCCACGTTGCGGCTCTTGGTGATGGAGCCCGAAGCGGAGTCGCCCTCGGTGATGAAGAGCGTGGTCAGGGCCTCGGCTTCCTGCTTGCCCTCACCGAGGTGAAAGCGGCAGTCCCGGAGCTTGCGGTTGTGCAGGTTGGCTTTTTTGGCGCGCTGGTTGGCCAGCTTCTTCACCCCGGCCATGTCCTTGCGCTCCCGCTCGCTCTGCTCAATGCGCTTTTTGAGCTGCTCGGCCACCACGGGGTTTTTGTGCAGGTAGTTGTCGAGGTGCTCCTTGAGGAAGTCCAGGATGAAACCACGCACCGTGGGGCCGTCCTCGCCCATATTGATGGAACCGAGCTTGGTTTTGGTCTGGCTTTCGAATACCGGCTCCTGCACCCGCACCGAAATGGCGGCAATGATGGAGGCGCGAATGTCGGCCGCGTCGTACTCCTTGCTCTTGTTGGTTTTGGCAAAGAACTCGCGCACGGTTTTCACCACCGCCTCGCGGAAGGCCGCCAGGTGGGTGCCGCCCTGAGTGGTGTACTGCCCGTTGACGAACGAGTAGTATTCCTCCCCGTAGTCGTTGCCGTGGGTCATGGCCACCTCGATGTCGGGGCCCTTGAGGTGGATGATGGGGTAGCGCACCGTTTCGGCGTCGGCCTTGCGGGCGAGCAGGTCGAGCAGGCCGTTTTCGGAGTAGTACTTCTGCCCGTTGAAGTTGATGGTCAGCCCCGCGTTGAGGTAGACGTAGTTCCAGATCTGGTTTTCGAGGTACTCCGGAATGAAGCGGTAGTTCTTGAAAATCGTCTCGTCGGGCTGGAACACCATCAGCGTGCCGTTGCGCTGGGAGGTTTTCTGGGGCTTGGGGTCCTGCACGAGCTTGCCCTGGGTGAACTCGGCGGCCTTCATCTGGCCTTCGCGCACGCTCTGCACCAGGAAGTAGTTGCTCAGGGCATTGACGGCCTTGGTACCCACGCCGTTGAGGCCCACCGACTTCTGGAACACCTTGGAGTCGTACTTGCCGCCGGTGTTGATCTTGCTGACCACGTCCACGACCTTGCCCAGCGGGATGCCGCGGCCGTAGTCGCGCACCTGCACCCGGGAGTCGGAAATCTTGATGTCGATGGTGCGGCCGTAGCCCATCACGTGCTCATCAATGGAGTTGTCGATAACTTCCTTGACCAGCACGTAGATGCCGTCGTCGTAGGCCGAGCCATCGCCGAGCTTGCCGATGTACATGCCCGGCCGCAGGCGGATGTGCTCCCGCCAGTCGAGGGAGCGGATACTGTCTTCGGTGTAGGCGTGGGGCGCGGCGGGTTGTTCTTGTTCGGACATGGAAACCGGAATCTAAATTTGAGGTAAAATAACGCAGAAATTCGGCTATTTCCCGAACTCCACCGTAAGGCGAAAGCACGGGGCCGCCTGCCGCAACGCAGGGGTCCCCCATCCCGCACTCTTGGCGAATGTAATTAGCATAACCAGTCTTCGAAAAGGCTGGTTCACTGCCGTACGTCAAATATACCGCCTTCTTTTCAGTTTCCCGCCCTCGCACTTTCCCAATTTTTTTAGCCTATGCTACCCAGACCGAACCCCATCAACCAGCCGCACCACGCCACCCCGCCCGCGCAGGTGCGGCAGTCGCCGGTCATCCACTACACGTTTATGCTCGTGGGACTGTCGCTGCTGGTGTTCGTGCTGCACAAGCTCGACAGTATCCTGCTGCCGCTGCTGTTTTCCATCCTGTTTGCCCTGCTGCTGCTGCCGCTCTGCCGCTGGTTTGAGCGGCGCGGGCTGGGTCGGGTCTGGGCCATTATTCTGTGTTTGCTGCTGCTGGCCCTGCTCTTCGCCGGCATTATCGTCGGCTTCGGGTCGCAGCTGGGCCAGTTCAAGAGCGAGCTACCCAAGCTGCAGGACAAGCTGCTGCAGTTTTTCCACGACGGCCAGGAATGGGCCGCCCGCCGCTTCGGCATCGAGCCCATGAGCGAGGAAGAGCTCAAGGACACCACGATTAAGTCGCTCAAAAAGTCGGGCAGCACCTACCTGGGCACCACGCTCAACACCACCTCGGCCGTAGTCAGCAACCTGATTCAGGTGCCGATTTACATCTTCTGTCTGCTGCTCTACCGCGACCACCTGCGCCAGTTCATGTTCCGCTTCGTGAGCCCCGACAAGCGCACCACCGTGCTGCACACCGTCGATAACATTCAGACCGTGGTGCAGGCCTACATTTCGGGCCTGCTGAAGGTGATTGTGATTGTGGCCGTGCTCAACGCGGTGGGCCTGCTGGCCCTGGGCGTGAAGTTTGCCGTGTTCTTCGCCATTTTCGCCTCCGTGCTGGCCGTGATTCCCTACATCGGCATTATGATCGGGGCCACCATCCCGGCCATCATCACGCTGGTCGAAACCGGCTCCCCGCTGCGGGCGGCGGCCGTAATCGGGGTGTTTATGTTTGTGCAGTTTCTGGAGGGCAACTTCATCACGCCCATGATTACGGGCTCCCAGGTCAGCATCAACCCGATGGCCGCCATTATGGCGCTGGTGCTGGGCGCCGAGCTCTGGGGCACGCCGGGCATGATCCTGAGCATTCCGCTGGTGGCCGTGCTCAAGGTGGTGCTCGATGCCAGCAAAACCACCGAGCCCTGGGGCTTCCTGCTCGGCGACACGGCCGAGGGCGAAGACTCCACCAAGAAGCCCGAAACCCGTCACCCCGGCTTCATGCGACGATTATGGCTTCGAGCCCTGGGCAAGGCCTGACCCGCCCGGCCCTTAATAGCCACAAAGCCCCGCCGGATTCGTTTGGCGGGGCTTTTCGTTGGCCGTCAGGGGGCCGGGGCCGGGCACAACCCTACTCCCCCGGCCCTGGTATAAGTCAGCAGGCGCCCGGCCGTGCGGCCTGATTTTTTCTCACCTCCACCCTTCTGCACCATGGCTCTGATTACCGGTGAAACTGCCCGCATCTACAACGACCTGGTCGTTATTAATAAGGCGGCCATCAAAGGCTACCTGGAGGCGGCCGAGGCCGTCGACAACCCCGACCTGAAGGCCGAGCTGCGGCGCTACAGCGAGCAGCGCACTCAGTTTGCGGTGGAGCTGGAGGAGCAGGCCATCCGATTTGGCGTGGAGCCGCCCAGCGAGGAAAGTACTGTGGAAGGCGCCGTAACGGACGCCGTGGCCGCCTTTCACCGCAGCTGGATCAACCTGAAGTCGGCCCTGGTGGACCCCGACGACCGGGCCATCCTGGGCGAGTGCGAAACCGGTGACGCGGCGGCCCTGGCCAGCTACGACCTGGCCCTGGAATCGGAGGAGCTCGTGGACGAGGCCCGGGAGCTGCTACGGCGCCAGCAGGGCGAAATCCAGCTCATCAAAAACCGTTTTGCCGCCCGGCGCACGATGTGAGAGGCGGAGTGGTGAACTAGTGAAATGGTGAGTTGGTGAGTTTGACATTTTGGAGGCGCGAAATGCGCTGTCAGGGCCAGGCCCGCCAGAACGGCAACTTACCATTGCACCAGCTCACCACTTCACCATTTCACAACTTTCCAGGGGTGTATCTTTGTTACTACCTATCTTAATATTCCCCGACCCGTTTCCGACCCGCCTTTGTACGCCATCATTGACCTTGAAACTACCGGCGGACAGCCCACCCAGGACCGCATCACGGAAGTTGCCATCTTTATTCACGACGGCGAGAAAGTCGTGGACCAGTTTGATACGCTGCTCAATCCGGGCCGCCCGATTCCGACGTTTATCAGCCAGCTCACGGGCATCACCAACGACATGGTGCGCGACGCGCCCAAGTTTCACGAGGTGGCCCGCAAAATTGTGGAAATGACCGAGGGCTGCGTGTTCGTGGCCCACAACGTGCGGTTCGACTACTCTTTTCTGAAAAAGGAGTTTGCCGACTTAGGCTACAACTACTCGCGCAAAACCCTGTGCACGGTGCGCCTGAGCCGGTCCCTGATTCCGGGCCAGCCGAGCTACAGCCTCGGCAAGCTCTGCCAGAACATCGGCATTCCGCTCGAAGGCCGGCACCGGGCCGCCGGCGACGCCGCCGCCACGGCCATCCTGTTCGACCGGCTGCTCAAAATCACCCAGCAGGAAGAGGCGCTGACCAACCCCGCCGTTTCCGCCGCCGACACGCTGGCGGCCGTGGATGCGGTGGCCCCCGCCGGGCGCCGCCCCGCCGCGGCCAAGCAGCCCAGCCCCAAACGGGTGGCAGCCGTGCAACAGGCCATCAAAACGGCCCTGCTCCCACCCAACATCACCCCCGAAAAAGTGGCTTCCCTGCCCCAGGAAGCCGGGGTGTATTACTTTCACAACGAGGCCGGCGAGGTTATCTACGTCGGCAAGAGCATCAACATCTACAAGCGGATTCAGCAGCACTTCGCCGTCGACTATAAGTCGCGCAAGAGCCTGGAGTTCAAGAACTCGATTTCGGATATCACCTGGGAGCTGACCGGCTCGGAGCTGGTGGCCCTGCTCTACGAGTCGCACGAAATCAAGCGCATGAAGCCGCTCTACAACCGGGCTCAGCGCCGGTCGGTGTTTCCGGCCGGCATTTTCCTGCGCACCGACGAAAACGGCTACAAGCGCCTCTACTACGGCAAGGCCGACGACCACGCCGAGTCTCACCCGCTGATTGCGCTGGGCAATCAGTTCAAGGCCAAGGGCTTTCTGTTTCACAAGGTGTCCAAGTTCAACCTCTGCCAGAAGCTCTGCGACCTGTACAAAACCCAGGGCTCCTGCTTCGACTACCAGGTGCACCGCTGCAAGGGCGCCTGCCTGGGCCTGGAGCCCGCCGAGGAATACAACAAGCGCGTGGAGGAAGCCATTGAGAGCTTCACCTACGAGCACGGCTCCTTCGTCATCATCGGGCAGGGCCGGCGCGCCGACGAGAAAACAGTGGTCGTGGTTGAAAATGGGCGCTACCTGGGTTTTGGCTACGTCGATGAGACCTTCTCGGCCCGCCGGTTCAAGGACTTTGTCGAGGTCATTACCCGCTACAACGACAACAAGGACGTGCAGCAGATTATCCGCGGCTACCTGCGCACCAAGCACAAAGACAAAGTGAAGGTGTTTAAATAGTGCCCGGCCACTCCCGGTGCCGCCCCGGTCAGCCCGGCTGACCGGGGCGTTTTCTTGCCGCTCAATGAGGAGAGCGAAACAATTGGCACAACAAAAAAAGCATTAACACCGGCTGGGCAGTAGCGAAGCTGCGCAATAAGCCGTATACTAGGGTCCGCCCTACCTATCCTATTGCAGTTGGTTTTTCTTCTTATGACGCTCTACCCTGCTGCCACCCATGGCCCACTTACTGTATCCGACCAACGCCTCGCTGTATTTTCACAACGAGCTGGCTAGCGTACTTGAACACGCCGACGGCTACGCCCGCATCGACTGGAACCCGGTACCCATTCAAAGCAGCGTGCTGCGCACCATCTACGAGCAAGTATTGCAGTTGCTGCGGGTCAGCGGCTTCACCAAGATTCTATCCGACCACCAGCTGATGCCCCCGCTACAGCCCGCCGACCAGGCCTGGCTAAGCGAAAATTGGGTGCCCCGCGCCATTGCCGAGGCCGGTTACCGGCACGGGGCCGTCGTGGAGGCCCACGACCTAGCCAGCCGCACCAGCATTGTGCAGGTGGTGCAGCAGCTGGGCGGAATGCCGCTGACGGTGCGCTACTTCGAAGACGACCGGCGGGCGGCCGAGTGGCTGCGCTGCGCCTGAGCTCGTACGCACACGACTAAGCTACGGGCGTCTGCTGCCCGCGCAGCCAGTCTTCGGCCGACGCCACGTCGTCGAAGAGCTGGAGCTGGAGGCCGGCCACGAAGAAAAACGGAGTAAGTGTGGCTTCATCCAGCAATTCCCGGGGCTGGGTTACGTGGGCAATGTAACGCAGGCCCAGTTCCTGCACCCGCGGCGCCCACACCGTGCGCAGCCACTCTACGGAATCAAACCAGGGCCCTTGCAGGCGGCTGTTGTCGTTGAGCAGGTACGCGCAGCGCAGCTCCTGCTGGGACTGCAAAAACATGCGGGCCCCGTTGTAAGCCTCCTGCGGATCGACGTAACCCAGCCAATTGGCCCGGAGCCAGTTGTTGTTCTCATCGAAGAGCAGCTCGCAGGAGCTGCCGTCCCGTAGGTCCGTGTGTTTGGCGAGTCGCATAAAGAGGCTAACGCGCCGGCCCCGCACTAGGGTTGTCACCGCTGAGCTTAGAATCCAATTAAAGTAGCCCAGCTACCGGCCCCAGCCTTAGAACAGCCGGTGCCGCAGCAGCCAGCCAGCGGCGTCAAATTCGGTGGCCGCAGGCACATACCCCTCGGTTTTGATAGGCTTGGCCACGTTGATGGTGTTGCCGTCGCCGCTGTCATACACCATCACGTTGGTGGGCTGCTTAGACGGGGAAGCCGGGGTTTTCCAGGTGACGGAATCCTGCCCCGCCCCGTCGTAGATGCCGACGGCAAACCGGTGGTCGGGCAGGCCGCGGAGGTCGAACACGTCGTTGCCACCAAGACCGAACAGCTTGATGGAGCGGGTGTCGGGGTAGGTGAAGGTGCGCTGGTTGAGCAGGCTGTCGGGACGGCCGGCGCGCAGGCTCAGCACCTGCACCCGCAGTTGGCCCGGCCCCATGGGTTCGAGCACAAACCGCTCCGCCTCGTCGGTCCCGGGAATTTCCACTTCCCGGGCCAAGAGCTCATAGAACTTGGCCGCCACGGCGGGCAGCTGGTCACGGCGGCTGCGCAGATTGTGGTTGAACTCGGCCCCGGCCAGGGCATACACCTCCGGCGGCCACACGACCAGGGCCTGCTCTATCACCTGATCCGACAAGCTCAAGCGCATGGAGTCGGCTACCTGGCGGAAGTCGGCGGCCGTCAGGTACACAAGCAGGGACTTGTCGAGCGGGCGGGCGGCCCGGTTCAGGCCTTCCACGTCGCTGAGGCGAATGGTGGCGTGGAAGCTCTGGTAGTTGGACTTCACCCAGCTGATAATATGGGTCAGCAGCCCGTCGTCGAACTTGAAAAAGGCGTGGTCCCGGTCGCGGGGAATGGCGCGGTAGACGGTAGCGCCCCCCCGGCCCGGAAAGCTGGCCCAGCGCCATTGGTCTTCCCGGCGACTCCAGTCGCCAACCCACATATCAAACAGACGGGCCCGCAAATACTGCCGGGCATCGACGCGGCCCCGGGCGGTTGTCACCAAGTTGGTGAACACCTTGCGGGAGCTTTCCACCCGGGCCGAGCGGCCGAAGCTGCGCACGGTGCTCTGGTCGCCCTCGGGCCGCTCCTCCAGTAAATACAACGCGTTGGCGTAGCTCTGCCGAAACGGGCCCAGGGCCGGGTCGTCGGCCACGTACACCAGCCGCGGGGTGGTGTGGTAGACGCCGGCCGCCTCGGCCAGCCGGGGTACGATGTAGGCCCCGTAGGGATTGATGACGCTGGTCTGGTCCTTCATGAGCTTGCCCACGGGTCCTTCGCGCAGGCCCTCGGGCAGGGCTTTAGTGGCGTCCTTGTCCACGGAGCGCAGCACGTATTCCACCCCCTGCTTATCAACGAGGCGTAGGTTTTTGGTCTGGAAGCTGCCCCCGGCCACGGTGGGCGTCAGGCCGCCGGGTACGGCTGTGCGCAGGTTGAGCACCCGGGCCCGCACGGGCACGGCCCAGAGCTTGCGGTAATGTTTGCCCCAAAAAAACTGGTGCACCGCCCCGCGCATGTACTGGGGTCCGGCCGCTACTTGCACGGTGGAGTCGGGGCCAATGGCGGGTAGCGCGAGCCGGGGCGCGGCCGGGGCCGAGCAGGAAACCAGCAACAGACAACCAGCTAGCAGATTAGCCGCAACGACGGGAGGCAACGAAAGTGAAGAGGAAGGCACGGCGGCGGAAAAAAGGCGGCGGAAGACGGCCGGCGGCAGCGCCGACGTTGCCTTATAGCGCAAACCCGCGCCCAGCGGTTGTGCTTGGCCTCCGCCCCGCCCTACTGTCCACTTTTCCTCGCCACCTGCGTTGAAGGATGCAAGACGCGCTTTTCCGCCCCCGATGACCCTTCGTGTACCCCTCATTCTGCTGCTGCTGGGCAGCTGCGGCTGCGCCCGGCAGCATTATTTTCAGTCTGATGCCCGCCTGCCCGCCCCGGCCGGCCAGGAGCCCGCGGCCGACAGCGCCCGGGTGACGGTAGGCCGGCATTACCAACGCGGGGGCGTGCACAATCTGTTTTTCGGGCCCCACTACCGGCGGGTCTGGGCCACCCCGGTGACGCTGCCGGTGCTGAACTTGAGCACCGTGGTGCCGGGCGGACTGAAACCGGGTAAGATGGGCGGGGGCTTCCAGAGCACCAGCATGACCGTACTAGGCGCCGACGGCCACACGTACGCCCTGCGCACCCTCGACAAAGACCCTTATAAGACCCTGCCCAAGGTGATGCAGAAGACGTTTCTGCTCAACATCGTGCGCGACGCCACCAGCGCCGCCAACCCATTCGCGGCCTTTACCGTGCCCTCCCTGGCGGAGGCCGCCGGCGTCTTTCACACCACCCCCCGCCCCTACTACGTGCGCCTCGACGAGCAGGGCCTGGGCGCCTCCTCGGCCTCATTTCAGGGCAAGGTGGTGATGCTGGAGGAAAAGTTTGATGGCAAAGCCAACCTGACGCCCGCCTTTGGCAAAGCCCAGGATCTGCAGGACAGCGACCAGATCCTGCGCGCCCGCTACGCCCAGCCCAGCCACCAGATCGACCAGCTCGCTTTTGCCCGCGCCCGCCTGCTCGACCTCTGGCTCGGCGACTGGGACCGGCACGAGGGGCAGTGGCAATGGGCAGTATACGAAAAAGCGGGGCGCACCCTCTACCACCCCATTCCCAAGGACCGGGACCAGGTATTCTACCGCTTCGACGACGGGCTGATTCCGTGGTTGGCCAGCCGACGGTGGGCCGTGCGCAAGTTCCGCACCTTTAAGCCCCGCTACGAGGATATCGGAGGACTGGTCAAGAATGCCCGCTTTATTGATGAGCGAGCCCTGCCCGAGGTGACGGCTGCCCAGTTTCAGCAGCTGGCCCTCGACTTGCAGCAGCGCCTGACTGACGACGTGATTCAGCGGGCCATTCGCCGGCTGCCCGCGCCGGTGTATGCCCAGGAAGGCCCGCGCACCGTGGCTGCCCTGCAGGCCCGCCGGGCGGCGCTGCCCGCGGCGGCCCGCACGTTTTACCAACAGCTGGCCAGCCGGGTCACGGTGGCGGGCACCGACGAAGCCGAGCACTTCGTGGTCCAGCGCCTCACCGATTCGACTACGCTGGTGAGCGTGTATCACCTGCCGGGCAAGGACGAGAAGCCCCGGGCTGACTCCCTGCTCTACCAGCGCCTGTTTCGCACGGCCGAAACCCGGCGCATCACCCTGCACGGCCTCGACGGCGAAGATGTGTTCGACATCCGCGGGGAAGTGGGCCGGGGCATCCGAATCGACATTTTCGGCGGCCCCGATGAGGACAAGGTCCTCGACTCGTCGTTGGTGCGGCACGGGGGCAAGAAAGCCGTGTACTTCGACACCAAGCGCGGCAACATATTCGCCGACAGCCCCGACCTGCGCGACAAAACTGAAAAGGGTGTGCGCATGCACGCCTACGACCGGGAAGGATATTAGCCGGCTAAGCCAATTCGGGTTGGCCAATGGCGCCCAGGTGAGTGAACTTGAATCCCGTGGCATACTTGAGCCCGTAGCCCATAGTCCGGTCGAAGGCGGCGTGGGCAAAGAGCATGGTGCCCGCCAGCTGCAGGGCGGGCACAGCCAGCACCAGGCCCAGCAGCCCCACGGCCAGAGCCAGCGCTTTGTGGTGGCCCAGGTTGTAGCTGGCAGCCCCCAGGCGAGGCCCAGCCAAGTAGCCCAGCATGCTCAGGTCCGGCAAAAACAGGGTGGCCGGAAACACCCACCAAGCGTAGGGAAGGTGGGCAAAAACGTAACCGGCGGCCAGCAGTTGGGCCAGTTCTTCGAATTTGAGGAGATTTTTCATGACGCCGTGAAGCTTGGGTGAGAATATGCTTCAAAGGTCGGCGCCCGACCGGGCCGGAATCGTTAACAAACGCTAAGAAGTTCAGCTGCTCTCAGTCGCCATCCGGGCCCGGATGCGGCTCAGCGACACGGGCGTGATGCCCAGGTAAGACGCCACATAGCGCTGCGGAATCCGGGCCATAATCTTGGTTTTGGTACTGGCCAGCAGAGTTTGGTAGCGTTGCTCGGGGCTGAGCAGCAGCAGCTCCGTCATTCGCTCGTCGGTGCCCAGCAGGTGGTACTCGGCCAGCAGACGCCCAAACCGCTCGTAGACGGGAAACTCGTCGTAGAGCTGCCGCAGCCGGGCGTACGGGAATACCAGCAGCTCGGTGGGCTCAAGGGCCAGGCGGCTGGGCTGCCCACTCAGGCAACTGCTGTAGGAAGCCATCAGGTGATTTTCGAAGAAGAAATACGTGGTTATTTCCTCGCCATCGGGGCGCACGTAGTAGAGCCGGCAGGCCCCCGACACGACCAGGGCAATGTCGGAGGCTGGTTCGCCAATCCGCGCAAAGTGGGCCTTGCGGGCTAATTTTCGGGGTTGCAGGGACGTTTCCAGCGCGGCCCACTCCGCATCGGTCAGGGGCACGAAGCGCTGGATATAAGTGCGTAAAGGATGCATGGCAGGCAGCGTGGCGAAGAACTTTCCCCGCAAAAAGCAAAAAACTGCCGGAACCTACACTTCCGCCAGCATGTCGAGCACCATGTGCTCGGTGGGCGTCAGCACGTCTTTTTCGGTGGGGTCCACGTCGTGCTTGCGCAGGTAGTCGATGAGCTTGCCGGACTCAAACAGCTCGACAACCTGGGGGTGAATGTAATACTTGGAGCATACCGTGGGCGTGTTGCCCAGGCCCGCGGCCACGTCTTTGACAGCCTTTTTGAGCACCTTGGCTTTGGGAAGCTCGGGCTCCTCGCGCAGAATGGCCTCGAGGCAGTCTACCATCTTCACCGTGCCGCCCCAAGTGCGAAAGTCCTTGGCCGAGAGGCTTAGCCCGGTCGTCTCGTGCAAGTAGCTGTTCACGTCGCCGGACTCCAGCTCGGCCCGGTGTCCGTCGGGGGCGTAGTACTGAAACAGGTGCTGGCCGGGAATTTCCTTGCACTTCTGCACCATGCGGGCCAGTTTCCGGTCGTGCAGGGTCACATCGTGGGGTACACCTTTCTTGCCCACGAAAGTGAAGCGCACTTCGTCGCCGGCCACCTGCACGTGCCGGTCGCGCAGGGTGGTCAGACCGTAGCTCTTGTTTTTCTTGGCATATTCCTTATTGCCGACCCGAATAAAGGACTGGTCCATGAGCGTAAGCACCAGGGCCACCACCTTCGCCTTGTCGAGCTGGGGGCGCTTGAGGTCTTTTTGCATCTGCTGGCGCAACTCGGGCAGCTTCTCGCCGAAGGCCCGCAGGCGGCTGAACTTGGTCAGGCTCCGGGTCTGGTCCCAGGTGGGATGATAGATGTACTGCTTGCGGCCTTTCGCGTCGCGGCCCGTCACCTGCAGGTGGGCATTGGCCGTGGGCGAAATCCAGACGTCGGTCCAGGCCGGCGGAATCACGAAGCCGCTGATGCGGGCCAGGGTTTTCTCGTCCGTCACCCGGTGGCCCTTGGCATCAAGAAAGGCGAAGCTACCGTCGGGACCGGCCTGCCGGGTCAGACCGGGCTTGGTGTCGGTGACGTAGCGCAGCCCGGCCAGCTCGGCCTGGCGGGCGGGGTCCTTGTAGAGTTCGTGGGCTTCTTCCAGGGGCGGAAGCTTTTTCTTTTTGATTTTCAGCCGCGGCTGAGCAGTAGTGGTGGGCATGGGGAAGAACAAAGCGCGGCAGCCGGAGTTGGGCCACGAGCCTTTCTGTACGCAAAAGCGGCCCAAACGGCGAAGCGCGCCCCGGAACTGCCGGCTCAGGAACGGTCGTGGTCGGGAAAAGCGGGGCGCTGGTCGGCACAATGCGGCCAGCGGCCGACCCGCCGCGGCTAGGCGGTCCTAGCCGCGGTTGGTGGCCCAATTTTGGCCTGGCAGTAACAGTCGCGGCGCCGGGCCCGTATCGGGGCCGGAGACTTTTGGCACCGTTTTTTCATTGCCGCTTGCCCCGTACCACCCTTTCTTTTCCCTTTTTCTTTCCACCTACCTATGCGTCAGCTACTCTTCAAATCCTTGCTTTTCCTTTCCCTGGCCGCAGGCTCGGCCGCCATGACCGCCTGCTCCAGCGGCGACGGTGACGGCGTCCTGCTGTTTTCGGTACAGGACGATATTGCCCTCGGCGACAAGGTGGCCGCCCAGACCGACTCCACTTACCGGGCCAAGGGCCAGCTGCTCGACCCCAAGGATTCGCGCAACAACCAGGCGTATGCCTACCTGGGCAACGTGGTCAACAAAGTGCTCAACAACTCCTCGGGCCAGCTCCAGCACCGCAACGACTTCGTCTGGGACGTGAAAATCATCAAGGACGACGCCACGCTGAACGCCTTTGCCTCGCCCGGCGGCCACATTTACGTGTACTCGGGCCTGATCAAGTTTCTGGACCACGAAGACCAGCTGGCCGGCGTACTGGCCCACGAAATTGCGCACGCTGACCGTCGCCACACCTCCCGCCAGCTCCAGCAGCAGTATGGCATCAGCCTGCTGCTGAGCCTACTGGGCGGCGACAACCCCAACCAGCTGGCCCAGATTGCCGCCGGCTTGGGGCAGCTCAAGTTCAGCCGCGACTTTGAAAGCGAGGCCGATATGTACTCGGTCGTTTACCTCAGCGGCACGGATTACGCCTGCGACGGCGCAGCGGGCTTCTTTATCAAGTCGCAGAGCCTGGGCGAGGCCAGCCAGCCCGTGTTCCTGAGCACTCACCCCAACCCCGACAACCGCATCCAAGCCATCCAGGGCAAGGCCAGCGAGCTTAAATGCCAGGGCAAAACCCAGAACGACACCAACCTGGCCGGGCTGAAAAACCTGCTCTAAACCTGGCTGACTCCCAGCTTCCTACGAAAGGCCCGCGGCTCCGGCAGCGGGCCTTTTTGATGAGTATCGGATTCGGTTTGCGGCGCATTCTTGGCCGTGCGGGCAACAGTTGGCCGGGTCTTGCGCGTAAGCACTGGGGCCAGCTTTGCTTTCTTTACGCCCACTATGAATTCCATTCTCAACAAACTTGGGGATTTGACCGAGCGCGCCGACGACCTGATCCTGCGGGTTCGCAACCGCCTGGGCCTGCTGCAGCCCCTGCAGATTGTAACCTACCGCAGCTACGGCACGCCCACCCGGCTCTACGTCAAGGGCCGCCTGCTCACCGACAAAGGTCTGGGGCAACCCTCGGCCGACGACTCGCGCTGGCACAACCTGGTGGACATGTACCGCCGGTTCGAGAGCAACGAAATTTCCGGGGCCCAGCTGCTGGTATGCCCTTCCGACGGATCCGAGCACTCCATCGTCACGGACGAGGAAGGCTATTTTACCCTGAACCTGGAGCCTGCCTCGCTGCCCGCGCCCGTCGACTTTCTCTGGTACCCGGTGGAAGTGCGGCTGCAGCAGGTGCCCGCGCCCCTACCCACGCCGGTCGGGCTCAAGGCCACGGCGCCCGTGCTCATTCCGCCCGCCGACGCCGAGTACGGCATTATCAGCGACCTGGACGACACCGTGATTCAGACCTCGGCCACCGATTTGCTGCGCATGGCCCGGACGGTGCTGCTGCGCAATGCCCGCTCCCGCCTCCCGTTCAAGGGCGTGGCCGAATTTTACCGGGCCCTGCAGTTGGGCCGCAACGGCAAGCGCAACAACCCGTTTTTCTACGTCAGCTCCTCGCCCTGGAACCTGTACGATTTGCTCGACGACTTCCTGGAGCTCAACCAGATTCCGCCCGGCCCGCTCCTGCTCCGCGACTTTGGCATCGGGGCCCGCAAGTCCAGCTCCCCGTCGAGTCACCACGACCATAAGCTGCGCGAAATTGACAACCTGCTGCTAACCTACCCGCGGCTGCCCTTCGTGCTCATCGGCGATTCGGGGCAGGAAGACGCCAACATCTACCGCGAGGTAGTGCGCCGCCACCCGGGCCGCATCCTGGCTATTTACATCCGCGACGTGCTCCGCCCCGACCGGGCCACGCTAGTGGAAAAAGTATCGGAGGAACTGCGCAACGATAAAGTGGAAATGCTGCTGGTCCAGGACACGGTGCAGGCTGCCGAGCACGCGGCCAAGTCCGGCCTGATCTTCACCGAAGCCAGTCCCGCCGTCGAAAACGAAAAGCACAAAGACGAAACCGCCAGGGAAGACTAGCATCGGCTCCTCCGGTTACTAAAAAGCCCCATTGGAAACATCCGACGGGGCTTTCTGGTGGGCAATACTGCGCTGCTTTACGCTTAACTGGAGTGGTCAGCGACAATCACCCACTGGCCTTTGAGGCGGCGAAAAACCAGCAGGAAGTGACCTTCCAGGTCGCCGGCGGCGGGGCGGCGCAGGTGCCACTTGCCCACGACCTGCGCCACATCGGGGCCCAGGGGCGTGATGCGCAGGTTGGCAAAGTCGAGCTGGCCCATGGCGGCGGCATCGGGGTAGCTGCGCTTGTAGTTGTCGAGCGTGGGCTGCCAGCCGTAAGTCAGGCCCCGCTTGCCGATAAACACGAGTGAGTCGGACTGCCAGTAGCCCTGCATGTAGGCCGCCACGTCGCCGCGGTTCCAGGCGGCGGTCTGCGCCTGCATCACCTGCAGAATGCGCTGGCGCGGGGTCGTAGTCGGTTTCTGGGCTAAGGCCAGGCTCACCAGCAGGCAACCCACCACAGAGGTAAAAAGTCGTTTCATGCGCAGCGGGGTTAGTCTTCCAAGATAGCCTGAATATAGCGCGTGCCGCCCAGCCGCCGCATGTTGCGCATCACCCGCTGCTGCTTGGCGCGGGCCGCGGGCCCGGGGTTGCTGGCCCGAAACCGCAGCGGATTGGGCAACACCCCGGCCAGCAGGGCCGCCTCGGCGGGGGAAAGCCGGTCGGCGGGTTTGTGGAAATACCGTTCCGCGGCGGCTTCCACCCCGAAGATACAGTCCCCCATTTCGGCCACGTTCAGATACATTTCCATAATGCGGCGCTTGCTCCAGAGTAGCTCGATGAGCACCGTAAAGTAGGCTTCGGCGGCCTTGCGCACGTAGCTGCGGCCGTGCCAGAGAAACACGTTTTTGGCCACCTGCTGCGAAATCGTGCTGCCCCCGACGAGCTTCTTGCCGTTCCAGTTCACTTTCACGGCGTGCTGCAGGGCGTTGAAATCGAAGCCGTGGTGCTGCAAAAACAGCTGGTCCTCGGCCGCAATCAGGGCCAGCGGCACGTGCGCCGATACCTCATCCAGGCCCTTGAAATCGTAGCTGATGCGGCGCCCTTCCTCCCGGATACCGTAGTAGCCCTTGCCCACCGGGGCGTGGGCGCGGCGGTCCAGCATCAGCCAGGTGGCCGGCGGCGAAACCCAGCGGTAGACCAGCACCCAGGCCACTGACGTCAGAAAGAGGGCGGCCAGCACCTGCAGCAGGATGCGCGCCGCCGGCCGAGCGTATTTTTTGTAATCCGTCACTGATTTGCTGAAGCTTCGTCGTTGAATTGGGGAGCCCAGGTGGCCCCGGGCGCAAAAGTAGCGTAAATGTGCCCGCGCCGCCGTATTCTTCGGGCCCCGCGCCCGGACTTTTCTCCGTTTTAGCTGTTGTGCCTGTATGTCCCGTCTGCTCGCCTTATTTCCGCTCAACCTAGTCGTATTTCCCGGCGAAAAGCTGAACCTGCACATCTTTGAGCCCCGCTACCGCCAGCTGGTGCGCGACTGTATCGAGTCGGACATCACCTTTGGCATTCCCCCCTACCTCAACGACGGAGTAAGCGTGCTGGGCACCGAAATGAAGCTGCTGAGCGTGGAGAAAAGCTACGACAGCGGGGAGCTGGACATCAAAACCAAAGCCCTGGGCGTGTTCCGCATCCGCGACTTTCACCGGCAGGCCCCGGGCAAGCTCTACGCTGCCGGCCAAATCGAGGATATCCGTGACGACCCGCAGGCCGACGCCGTGCTCAAGGAGCGCATCACCGGCTACGTGCGCCAGCTCTACGACGCGCTGGGGCTGCGCAAACTATTTCTGGACCTGGCCCCCGACTACCGCATCTACGACGTGGCCCACCACCTGGGCTTCACACCCGAGCAGGAATACCAGCTTCTGGAAGCCACCAGTGAGCAGGAGCGCCAGGAAATCGTGGTGGAGCACCTCGAGCACATTCTGCCCATTGTGCTCGAAACCGAGCGGCTCAAGGACCGGGCCCGGCTCAACGGGCACTTCAAAAACCTGACGCCCCCAAATTTCTAGACCCGGCCGGGTGACGCGGCAAGGGTGGCCGAGGCGAGTAGTTAGCAGTATGCCGATGAGTTACGTATAGCCTATACTCCTTCGCTACCCTGCTGCCTGTGCTACCGTCCTCGTTTCTGCTGCTGTTTTACGTTGCCACCGCCATTACGGCCCTGCTGGCGGTGTGGCTGCTGTACCGCTACTACCAGGAGCGGCGCTACCGGCGGCAGCCCCACGTGGCGCCCTCCCAGCGCGGCTGGGAAGCCCGGCAGCCGGCCCCCGACCTGCCCCTGCGCCACCGCGTGGCCCTCGTCGGCGACCTGGGCGCGGTAGCCACCGACGGCACCGACCCGGTGCTGAACCTGCTGCAAAGCTGGATGCAACAGTCCGGGCCCGCCAGCACGGTGGTCGTGCTCGGCGACAACGTGTACCCCACCGGGCTACCCGCCCCCGAGCACCCGGGCCGGGCTACGGCCGTGCGCCGCCTCGATGCCCAGCTCGACGCCCTGCGTGCCTATCCGGGCCGGGTGGTGTTTTTGAGCGGCAACCACGACTGGAACAAAGGCCGGCCCGATGGCTACGCGTATTTGCTGCGCCAAGAAGCCTACGTGCAAGAGCATCTGCCGACGGCCCATTACCTGCCCGCCCAGGGCTGCCCGGGGCCCATAACCGTGCAGCTGGCCGACAACCTGCTGCTGGTCGTGCTCAATACCCAGTGGTGGGTGCAGAACGGCCTCCGCCCCTTGGGAAAAGCCGCCGGCTGCACGGCCATTGATGCCAAGGCCCCTTTTCAGGACCTATACCGGATTCTGGACCAGAACCGCCACCAGCAGATTGTGGTGGCCGGCCACCACCCGCTGTACTCAAATGCCCTGCACGGGGGAAATTTCACGGCCAAGCAGCACGTTTTTCCGCTCACAGCCGTGCATAAGATGGCCTACGTGCCCCTGCCGGTGCTGGGCTCCTTCTTCCCACTCTACCGCAAACTCGTCGGGGCTGAGGAGGACATGGCCCACCCCAAGTACCGCAAGATGCGCCGACGCCTGCTGCGGGTGCTGCACCAGTTTCCCAATGTCATCTACGCGGCGGGCCACGACCACAACCTGCAGTATTTCCATTACCGCCAGGGCCACTACCTGGTGAGCGGGGCGGGCAGCAAAACGGCCTTCGTGCAGCCGGGCGGCAAGGCCACCTTTATTCACGAGCACAAGGGCTTTTTCAGCCTCGACTTCTACCAGAACGGGGAAGTGTGGCTGCGCACCCTTGAACCGGGCGCCGCGGCCGGAGAGCCAGCGCCCGAGGTGTTCCGGGCGCGGCTGCTGCCCGCGGCTACGGCGCCAGCGGTGGTCAGGCAGCCGGCGTGGGCGGGGTCAGCACCCGCAGGCTCCGCGGAATAACCTCGGCCCGAATCGGCGTTGGTAGTTCCAGCGGTTCCCCGTCGACCTGCCCGAGCACTTGCTGCTGGCCCGGCACCTCGATTTCCACCCAGCGGCAGCGCAGGCGCCGGGTGTAGAGCGAGGCGTCGAAGTCGCGGGTGTAGAGCTGGTAGAGGATGCCCAGGGCCGCCGTGCCGGGAAAGGGCTCGATGATGCAGACTTCGAACTCCCCGTCGTCGAGGCGGCTGTCGGGGTTG